>NZ_CAHJXL010000001.1:2697500-3297500 GCF_903645315.1 Victivallis sp. Marseille-Q1083 | reverse complement strand
ACGGACGTCGGCCAATTGAACGACAAACGTGCTGCCGCATTCCGGCCGGCTGGTGACGGAAAGCCGGCCCCCCATCTTCTCGACCAGCCACCGCGAGATCGCGAGACCGAGGCCGGAACCTTCGTAGGCGCGCCCGCCGCGCATCGAATCCCCCTGGACGAAAGGATCGAAAATCCGCCGGAGGTTTTCCGGCGCGATGCCGATGCCGGTATCAGTCACGGCGATGCGCAGGGTGCCGGCCTCCTCCGTCTGCGCGGTAAAGGCCGCTTCGATCGATATGCCGCCTGCATGAGTGAACTTGAATGCGTTGCCGATCAGATTCAGCAGCACCTGCCGCAGCCGCTGATTGTCGACATGATACAGTGACCGCAGGCCGGCATGGTCCACCGAGAAGAGAAGGTTCTTTTCCTTCGCTTTCAGGCGGAAGATCGAAGCGATCTCATCGATCAGCGCCGCCACGTTCACCTTCGACACATGAATTTCCATCTGCTCGGCTTCGAGTTTGGAGAGGTCGAGCACATCGTTGATCAGGTGCAACAGCGCAGTTCCGGCAAAATGGATGGATTCGAGATAGGCGTCGTGCTCCTGCGGCTGAACGCCGCCCTGCCGCAGAAGCTCGGAAAAACCGATGACGGCATTCAGAGGCGTCCGCAGCTCATGGCTCATCGTCGCCAGGAAGTAGCTTTTGGCGCGATCCGCCGCCCGCGCCTGCTCCACGGCCTTCTGCAATTCCTGTTTCTGCTGCTGGAGCTCGGTAACGTCGATATCGACCTTCAAGACGTACATCAATTGATTCCGCCGGTCAAAAAGCGGCTGCGCGGTAATGATTTTCCGGCGGTCTTTCACCTCCGCTTCGTGAACGTGCATGCAGCCGTCCTCCAAAGTCCGCCTGACCGGACACCACGGCGGCGGCGACGAACGGCGACACATCACATTGTAACACTTCAAACCGGACAGTTGGCCCACCGGAATGCCGCAATCGGCGGCGACGCGCGGATTAGCGGTCACCACATTGTAATCGAGATCCATGATAACGATCGGAATGGTGATGTTATCGACGATCTGCCGCTGCAGCGATACGCTGTCGGCAAGCTGTTCAAGCTGCTGGAACCGCTCCCGCGCCAGCAGAAACAGATTGGCGATGCTGCGGACCATATGAACGTTGTTCTCCGAAAACTTCTGCTTCCTCGCCACAAAATCGAGGCCGACAAAGCCGTAAAGCCGATTGTCGATCCAGATGCCGCTGGCCAGCAGCGACTGGATACCCTGCGGCTTCAGAATATCGCGGGCGGTATTCTCCAGGCTGATCGGCGGCCGGTCCATGTCTTCGATGATGATTTCCTGCCGCCGCTGCAGTACGGTCGTCCAGGCCTGATAAGAGGTCATATCCTGCTCTTTCAAGCAGTCGATCTGCGGCTCGATGCCGTCGCGCACCCATTCGTAATCGTTGCTGGATCTTGTACACTCCCTGTCCAGATAGCGGAAAATATAACACCGGTCGGCTCCGGCGTTTTCGCCCATAATGCGGAGCATGGCGTTGATCGCCTGCTCCATGCTCGGCTCCAGCGTAATCCGGGTCAGCGTCTGGTTGATGATGCGTTCCGTGCTGCTGAAGTTATTCAATTCTTCAATGGTGCGTTTCTGCGCGAGTTCCAGCTCATACTGTTTCGAGATGTCCATGCCCATGCCGATCAGCAGCTTTTTGCCGTCCGACCTGGTAATCACATTTTTGATGGTCTGGACCACCGAACGTTCACCGGAACGGTTCGTAAAAATTTCCCGGATATTCAACGGCTGCCCCGAAGCGGCCAGTGCGGTATCGTCGTCGTGGAATTTCCGGACCGCCGCTTGATCCCGGGTAAAGATTTCCCGGTCGGTGCGGCCCGGCAGCAGCTTGCTGTCCAACCCGACGATTTCACCGAACTTCCGGTTCGCCAGCAGATAACGGAAATCGTCATCGGCATTTTTCACAAAAATATAACCCGGCAGATTTTCCATGATCCCCTGCAGCAGATTCAAATTGTCGCGGTAACGGAACTCCGCTTCCCGGGCCGCGGTTACATCCTGAATCAGACCGAAAATCTCCCAGGTGCGGCTGTCCGGATTGTAAGATTTTACGGCCCGGAGCTCAAAATAGCGGGGCTGTTTCGGGTCGCCCGCCGCATAATGGACGACCATCTCCGAAGCGTCTTCGGAAAGCAGCCGGCGCCACTTGTCGACAAAAGCCTGGCAGAAGGCCGGCAGCAGCCAATCCGCCGGCAGCAACGGCTGTCCGCCGGACCTCGGCCAATAAGCCTCTCCGACGAAATTATCCAGCACCTGCCCGGCGGCATCGCAATGGAAATAATCGAATCGGGCCGCTTCGCCGATCGTTTTCAGGATGATGCTGTGCAAGCGCATCCGGTCGCGTTTCCGATATTCGTCGGTCACGTCGCGAAAGACAAGAACCGCGCCGGCGACCTTTCCCTGCTCGTCGTGAATCGGAGAGGCGCTGTCCGCAATATGACGACGGTTGCCGTTCTTGTCGATCAGATCGGTATGATTGGCCATCTCCACGATCGTGTTGCACTGCAGCGCCTTCGTCAGCGGGGATTCCACTTTTCCTCCGTCGAGATAGCTCACAAGGTGGAACACGTCGCCGAGTTTTCGACCGACAGCTTCTTCCCGGGCAATTCCGGTCAAATCCGCCGCCACCGGATTCCATAAAGTTACATATTCTTCCCGGTCGGTGACAATTACGCCGTCGCCGATGGCTTCCAGGGTCAGCCGGAAACGTTCGGCAATCTGCGCCGCTTTCTGGTGCATCGCCCGGATTGCCGTTTGGTCACAGGAAATCCACATCACCACGCCGGTATGGAACGGATTGTTGTGCGGCAGGCGGATAAACTCCGCATGGCGGCAAGCCCCGAGAACCTCATAGTCGCGCTCCACCTTTCTGCCGCTGCCGAAGGCCTCCCGGATCGCTTCTGAAAACAGCGTCGCCGCCGGCTCCGGAAACCGGTCGGCCAGTCCATTGGACTCCCCGGCCATTTCCTGCGGAACACCGGGCAGATGGGCGTAAAGAATATGACCGGCACGGTCGACGATGCCGATCCGGAACGGCAAATGTTCAATGATCATTCTCACTTTTTTCTGCGCCAGCCGCCGGAAGAGCAAACCGGCGATAAAAAGCAGCAGAACCGCCAGCAGAACCGCCGCCGCCAGGATCAGTTCCGCATAATGCCGCTCGAAGAAACTCGGCAGCACATTGACCAGTTCCGTTCCCGCCGGAAGGCGGGCGGGCGGAATCCGGAACCTCTCCAGGTCCGGCGCATTGAATATCAGCGTGGCGCCGCTTTTTTCAAAGGGAATTTCGCAAGCCTTTTCGCCCAGCAGAATCCGAAGCGCCAGCGCCCCCGTCTGCCGGCCGTGATCAATACCGGAGGCCACGCAGCCGCCGCTGCTGCCGAGGTCGATATAAGACTTGAAACGTCCAAAGATCAGGCCGGGAAACACCTGGCGAATTTCCGGCAGAATCTTACTGCCGTCAACCGCCCCCTGCCCGCGAGGTACGCTCCAGGAATGAAACAACAGCAGGCTCTCCGGCGGCTGCTGCGCCAAGATGTGCAGCAATTCGGCCGTCGTGTGCGTCCCGCCGCTGACAACCGTTATTCTGTCGTGCAGCTCCGGCGGAATCAATTCATAAAACGGCTTCCAGCCGGGGTTGTCAAATGCGGTCCCGGCCACCAGAATAATGCTGGCGGTATCGGGACGCAGAGTCAGGCCGAAACGGATGTTTTCATAAGGCAGAAACGGCGCCAGAATCCCGGTTGCGTTCAACGCTTTTTGACGTGCAGTCCCGAGTTTGCCGTGGTAATTCGCCAGCAGAAGCGGCATTCCGGACGGCAGTTTCAATCGGCCGGCCAAGAAAAGATCGGCCGCGCCGTTATTTTCGGCGATCACCAGATCGAACTTCCGCTCTTCCAGCCGCTTCGCCAGTGCCGCGATATCCTCCGGCTCCGGAACATTGTCCGGGCGGGCAAGCAAACCAAGCTCGAAAATGTCGAAATTCACCGGCAGGGGACCGGAGCCGACGGCTTCCTCCAGCCCGCTCATCAAATCCCGGGTCCACAGGTCGGCGGCGGAATAGGAGTTGATGACCAGAATATGCTTCGCCTCGTCGGCCCCGAACGACGGCATCACGGCGATGCCGCATACGCCAATCAAAAAAATGAACGCCGCCCGCCGGCACCGAATGAAAAGAGCAACGTTCCGCGGTCCAGAATGAATGATTGCGGAACAAAACCCGCTTCGGAAAGTGAATTGAAAATATTTACGGTACATGTACCGTCGGCCGCTCTTTATGGAGAAATCTTTGTTTTTTCCGATCCTGTTGCTTACGCAACGATTCTCCATAAACACATCCTGCAATTTGAAAAAATATCGCCATCTGCGATATACAGCAGCTTCTGTCATTCAATATAATCTCTTTCCACGAAAAAGCAAGACACAACTTTTCGGGCGGCTTCGACGCCGCTCTTCAAGTCCGGTGCCATCAAGCGGTTCGGAGGAATCCGAATTTTGAAAACAGAACGGTGCTGGAAAGGAACGGCCGGCCTATTCTTTTTTCGGCTTATTGCCGTATTCGAACGTTTCGGGAATCAAGTCGATATATTCCGTTTGCGGCGACATATCGGGGGCGTCGCAAAGTTTCAACGCTATTTCCGCCGCCCGGCGTCCCAAATCGTGAAGATGGAATTTGTGAATGACCAGGCCGCCGAACCAGCAAAGGAAATTGCGGGGCGATTCGGTCGTCGCCGTACAGGGCAGCAAATCTTTGTAGAACCATTCCAGCTCATAGGCGAAAATGGTATCGACCTGGAGCTTGCTCAGATCACACACCTCCTGCAGATGCCTGCAGGTCAGCACCAGCATGATGTGGTAACAGCACCAGATGCCATCCACGCCGCGAAACGGCTCATACGCCCCCGGCTGGATCGGGTTCTGCAGGATGACCTCGCGGATTTCCTCCGGCGGAACGCCGCATTCCAGCAAAGTTTCCCGATAGCCCCGGATCAGCTCCTGGCTGTAAAGATTGGTCAACTGCGCCTTGACGATTCCGAACTTCCGGCAGCCGCACGCCAGTTGCCGCAGAGCGGCCTGCCGGCCGGTCTGGTATTCGGGAACGCGAATCTGATAGCAGTTGTCGAATAAAGCGCCTCCGTAAACCGAAACGATCGGCGGACGATGCGGGTACTTTTTCAATACCGCGTCAATGTGCCCCGAACCGCGGGACGGATCTTCCTGCAAAGCCGGAATGTGGATGATCGCTTCGACCTTGTTGTACAGCATCAGCTCGAAAGCCTTCGCTTCGAGCTTCAGGTCGCCGCTGCAAGGGTACATGAAAAACGATTTGCCATGCGAGGTCAACGTCGGCATGATGCTTTCGACAAAAAATCCGCAAAGTACATTCATCGGTCCGCCGGCGATACAGCCGATGGTATTGGATTTTGCCGAGAACAACGCTTTCGCGTGATAATTCACATGAAATCCGATCTCCTGCGCTTTCGCATGAATCCGTTCATAAACCTGCCGGCTGACTTCCGCTTTTTCCAAAGGACGGTTGAGGGCGCGCGAAACCGTCGTCGGAGCGACCCCGCATAATTTGGCAAACTCTCGAATGTTCATCTGAAAAACCTCATTTTACGGTCAGTGGATAACTCAACTGCGCTGCGGCCAACATCAACCGACGACTGATTCCGGCACTCAATCAGAGTTTCTTACAGCCCGGCGCCCGATACTGCGACATAATCTGTGGAAAGCAAAAAACTCCGCGGCAATGCCGCAAAAACAAAAAACCCGGCCTTTTCCGCCGGGCAATCCTATGAAATCGCTCCTCCGCTGTGGAGTTCGACTGAATGATCGAAATGGTGCGCCCACGGGGACTCGAACCCACGACCACCTGATTAAGAGTCAGCACCGCACCACACACCACATCTTACTTTTGAGCTTAATCACACTGCGAACAACTAAAAACTACCACCGATTTCCAATATTACAATGCTACAATTTTCACTACACTGTATTTTTATCATTTTTTCTTGCCAGCAAGGTCAGCCACCAGAAGACAATGAACAAAATTGCCGTGATCGGATTAAGCAAGTTCCATACTTCCCGTTCCAAGCTGATTTGGAAAATCGGACAATATACTAAGATCTTATCCCTAAATAGCAGTTGAAATTCAATAAAAATATGCTATATTTACTCAACCGCAACAGAGAGGTGGATATGGCATTAAAAGCTTGGGAAGTATCCGATGCGTTTTGGAGCAAAGTAGCCCCCCTGATTCCCAAATCCAGGCGTGATCCGGAAAAAGAGTATCAGCGTCGACGTGGAGCCGGACGCAAACCGATGGAATCTCGCAAGATTTTTGAAGCTATTGTGTATGTCCTCCGCACCGGCATCCAATGGAAGGCATTGCCCAAGGAGTACGGTAGCTCCAGTAGTGTTCATCGCCATTTTCGCAAATGGGAAGAAGCAGGATTCTTTCGCAAACTTTGGAAGAAAGGTCTTGCCGAATATGATGATATGGAAGGTATTGCATGGAAATGGCAAAGTATCGACGGAGCCATGACAAAAGCTCCGACAGCCCAAGAAACAGTAGGACCGAATCCTACTGATCGGGGAAAAAAATGGAACCAAACGTCACATTCTGGTCGACGAGCGTGGAGTCCTGTTGTCAATCGTCGTAACCGGAGCGAATCGACATGATGTCACGCAAGTTGAGGAAGTCTTGAAGAATCGAGTCCGAAAACCTCGTGGGCGTACCAAGCAGAACCTTTGCGCTGACGCCGGTTATTCCGGCGTAAAATCAGAGGAAGTCATGAAAAAATATCGCTACACGCCTCACATCAGACCTCGCGGGGAAGAGAAAGTTGCAATTCAAAAAGGCTATAAAGCCAGACGATGGATTGTTGAAGTCGCTCACTCCTGGCTCAATCGATTTCGTAAATTATTGGTTCGATATGAAAAGACGAATGCATCCTATGAGGCATTACTTCAATTGGCAGCAAGCATTATAATATTTCGAAAACTAGGTTCTATTTAGGGATAGGCTCTAAAAAGCTAGAATGAAAGCAACCAAACCACTTCTAGCGTTAAGATTAGGATGAGAGAAAAGGTAAACCAAAACATCAGATATGCAAGTAAATATCCGTAACAGTATGAACCTTACCAGATGAGTTCTTATCTTTTTTCATCAATCTTAAAGGTATTTGTCAAGATTTTTTCATCAATTGATACTACATTTTTCATGGCGGATTTCCTTTCTTTGATTGTTTTTCTGTGACCCAATAATCAATCGGATTTCCGCCACTTTTTCAAGTCAGCTCTTTGCAAATGTACGCAATTTTCAGGACGTTATCCTCTATCTGATTACGGATCGCGCCTATGAAGGTGATAAAACACGTGCATTGGTAATGGAGATTGGATATATTCCGATCGTTCCGCCAAAATAAAACAGCGAAAAGCCTTGGGTATATGATAAAATTATCTACAAACGCGGCTATTGATTTAATAGTGCGAATATAATCTAACTTCCGTATAATCAATCGATGTGCATAAAATTCCGGACACTACCTTTTGAATAAACATTTTCTATATATAAATAACGAAATGATATTTAATACAAACAGAGCAAGATAAAAAAATGCATTAGTATAATCTAACGCAGGAATACTTACTATATGTATATTATCAAAGATATTGCTGGGATTTTTGTCGTTAAATATAACCAGGAAAATATATATAATAGTCCAAGAACCTATTTCGAAAACATTACATATCATAAAAAGATTATAGACCGATATCACTTCCTTCATATTTATTGGGTATTTAAATTCTATTTTTTTCAATTTCCTATTTCTATATAATTGGCAGCGATCTAAAATATTAACATTACCAGTAAGAGTAATAGCGACTGCATATATCATGCATGGTAAACCCAAAACTGATTTATTTATAAAGGATAACATAATTAAAAATATCCACATAAGTATGCTTATTAAAAATTGGATCATATCAAAATAAGTTAATTTAAAAAAAGAAATAAATGACATTTTATTCACCGTTTTTTATAATTAAAATAAAACCATTTTCCTTCTACGCAATAGCCTATAATGATAACTTCATATATACCGGAAAACTCATAAGTCATACCCCTGCAACACCACTTTGTCAGTTGAAACATCGCCAATCGCCCGATTAGCCTGCTTTAGCATCGCATATTGCATTGGAAATAATTCACGTCATCGGCTTGAACAGATGGGCCCTGCACTTCGCTGGAACTATTACATTTTGTATCATTTGGCAAGTCTTTCATAGAGCGTAAGTCCTTTGGGGGATAAAAATCATCATTATATAACAATTTAATACTGGCATCATTACTCGATAAGGTGCATATATAGTTTATAATAGATGCTAATTTAATGATATCCCAATAATTTCCTGTCGCAATAATGACATTATTATTATTTATTATAGTTGATAATGTAAAAAATTCTCCTTTTACGTCATCAAAATTATTGTGAGCAATATGAAATATTTTTTTTGAGCTTACTGCAATTTCAATGCAATTTCCTTGAAAGCAATATAATTTAAAATATTTATTTTTTAAAAGTTTAATATACTTGTATTTGCTTTCATAATATATAATTGGATGTTGATATAACGATTTCTTTTTGATAAAACATTTAATTATGTTATGTAAAACAAACCCTAGTGTTATTATTTCTAATACCAACATTATAAATGTTTGAGGTAAATCAAACCAAAATATTGACAACAATAAAAGTAATGATAAAACAAAAAGTAACGACAAAAAAATTAAAACAAAAAAAGAACCATTTAAGACAATGTGGTTGTTATTTTTTTTGCTTTTTAAAATGAATTTATTTCCTGACAAATTGAATGACATGTTCCTTTTCATATCCCATAAAATTGGTTCGTCACCATATTGATTAGGTCCTTTTTGAGATGGTTCAAAAATTCTAAAACATCCAACAAAAGGGATAAAGGCTTCACTTCCTGGTCTTCCTATATCATGCATTCTCCGTATCATAATAGCAAAATGAGCTGGAAACAAGATTAACATTATGAAGAAAACTAGAAGAATATACCATTTAACTTCAGAAGAATTTCTAATTAATGCATTAATAAGTAATTCACGAGATATTAAAAGAATAAAAATAACTATCGAAACCCCAATAATCATTTCTTTTTTACTCGCTCGACCAGAAAAATCAAAGTAATGTTTGAAAAAATGTACAACATATTTAAACATAAAATCCTCAATATTCTTTTATACCTGGCCGATGCCAGTCGTCAACTTATGCGGATAGCTGCCGGCGCGGGTGTCCTGCTGCCTGGGGCTATGTTGATAGCATCCGGCTCCGCAAATCGCGTCAGTTTCAGCATTCAAGAGCTCGTTCAACGTTTCTTCCGACTCTTTCACCATATTTGCCAGATGAGTTCTTATCTCTTTTTCATTGATCTTAAAGGCATTCGACAAGACTTTTTCATTAATTGGTATTATTTTTTTCCACGGCAGATTTCCTTTCTTTGATTGTTTTTCTGTGATCAAATAATCAATCAGATTTCCGCCATTTTTTCAAGCAACTACGTTTAAAATTTACGCAATTTCTATGAAATTATATCAGGTTTTTGTTGACATTTTTTATTGAAAACAATAAAAATAACATTCTCTACAAGTTCGATGACTAAAATAACATTCCAAATATATAAACCAATTCTACCATCGTTACCTATAAAGATAAGAAGACAAAGATTCACAATTGTAATAACAAAAATAGAGATCAATTTTATGACACTCCTCTTTGTATAGCAATAATTGTAAAATGATAGCAAAACAGAAAATATCATTAATAACGTAAAGAAAAGCATGTTCCAAGCGATAAAACCTCTTATTAAAAAACCAAATGCTGTTGATATTAAATCGATTCCCGATAAATATTCATCATCGAACCAATAAGATCCATTTACAAATGGCAATAGCATAGTTAATAATTTAAATGTTATTATAACAGTAACAATTAATAAATGTCGTCTATTCATGATATTCTCCTTAACGGGGCCACTACCATTGCTGATAATGCCTTAATTTAGTCGATTATGCAAAAGCCAGATGCGAGAAGGAAAAACCTTTTAAGGAAAGGTTCTTTCCTTCTCGCGCTCTTTCTTTTCCAAACCTATTTGAGTAACGTTTTTGCAATTGGAGAACCAATTGCAAAAATGTAAACAGAAAAAATGGATGCCAAAACAGGGCGTACGCCCGGAGCAACTTGCGAAGATTGAATTCAGCTGCCGCAAAAATTACATTCAATTCGTCTCCAATGCGTCCTCGAAGTTGATTGCGATCCATTCGGTGTTCACTTTTACAGTGCCTGATTACCGGTTCAATGGCAGACCACCGATTCCACCAGCGACAGAGAGTACGTGATACTCGTTTCCGAAATCGATTCACAACTTGAATATCACAGTCTCCAACATAATTGTGGCCGCGACAGCCAAGATCACATATTGCCATTACAGGTTCAAATCCAAGGATTTTTGTCGCTTGTTGCAATACGGATTTCAGCGTATGTCCATCGTAGGGATTTCCCGGATATGCTTTCGCTCCCACGATCCAATTTGTTTTTGCCGAAGTTACCAAACCCACTTTTGTTCCGAATTCAATTTTCTTATGCGCTTTGCCTTTTCCGATACATTCAACTTGCGGTTCATGAATGGAATAAAGCTTCCTTTTGTCGCTTTTCTTCTGATTGAAAAGGCGTTCGCCAAGTTCAAGCAGTTTCGGATCTTCATATTCGAAATAAATTCCTCTGGTAAAATACTGCCAGTAAAGATTTTCAAGCCATTCATCAAGAACCGCTTCGTCGCTCATGCCGCTGGCGTATTTGAGATAATGTAACGCGACCATCAGGCGAACCGGACAGGAGGGACGACCGTTTTTAACACAAAAGCTTGCCGCCAACCCGTCTTTAAAACTTTGCAAATCAATTGCATTGGCAAGTTTTACCATCGCATGACGCAGGGAAACGATATCTCGCAACAATGGCTTGAACAAATCTCCCTGTTGCTTCCCATGGGGAGACTCTTTGTCACCATTTTGCAAATTTTCTTTCGCCTTTATACGAGTTTCTAGCAATAATATACCATAAAAAACAAGATTTTCTATTGATATTCAAGCTTTTGAATGGTTTTGCATAATCGACTAGTGTCCAGTCAAATTTGAAAAGATAAAATTATGTGTTATCTTAATCTCCAATGGATTTAACAATGGAGGTTGGATATGGCAGATGCAAAATATCGGTTTTGTTTAACGAACGATGAAAAGCAGGAACTGAATCAGATGGTGTCGAGCGGAAAGCGCAATGCCCGGCAGGTATTGGATGCCTTGATACTGCTGAATTGTGATGAATCCGAGGGCAAGAAACAATCCGATGAAATTGTCGGAGGTTTCTTGAAGGTCGGTAAATTGCGTGTTCATCGAGTTCGTAAGCGTTTCTTTGAAAACGGAATGGGAGGAGTGTTCAATCTGCCGCATGGCGGAGGACGTACCAAGCATACAGACGGTGATTTTGAAGCACATTTGATAGCCTTGAGTTGCGGAGAACCGCCAGCGGGACACTCGCAGTGGAGCTTGCGCTTGCTTGCTGATAAAATGGTGGAGCTGGAATATGTTGAATCTGTATCGCATGAAACAGTGCGGCAGGTTCTTAAAAAAACGAACTCAAGCCTTGGCAAAAAGAGCAATGGGTAATTCCGCCGCAGAAAAATGCGGCATTTGTTGCAGATATGGAACGAGTGCTTGATATTTACAAGCGGCCTTATGACGAAAAATTCCCAGTCGTTTGTTATGATGAGATGCCTCGCCAGTTGCTTGAGGAAGTGCGAGAAATACAGCCTATGCGTCCAGGGCAGTCTAAACGAGTGGACTATGAGTATCGCCGCATGGGAACATGTAATGTCTTGTTGGCAAGCGAACCGTTGCGCGGGTGGAGAATGGCAGATGTGACACAGACAAAAACAGCAAAGGATTGGGCGATATTTACTGAGAAAATAGCTTTGGCCTATCCGAATGCAGAGAAGATTATTTTAATTGAAGATAACCTCAACACACATAAACCGGCATCATGGTACGAAACGTTTCCACCAGAAAAAGCCAAGGCTTTAATGGATAAATTCGAGCTTGTTTACACGCCAAAACATGGTTCGTGGCTCAATATGGCGGAAATTGAACTCAATGTAGTATCGGCACAATGTCTGAAAAAGAGAATCGCCTCCATAGAAGAAATGAGAAGCATGGTGAATACATGGGAGAAAGAGCGAAACCAGAAAACAAAAACCATCAATTGGCAGTTTTCAACAACGGATGCACGAGTAAAGTTGCATCGACTATATCCATCTTTTCAAATTTGACTGGACACTAGATTAACCTTTCTTGTTTCGGATGCAGTTCAATATAGCATCTGTTTTGAGATTTCTCAGATGATATCTTGACTTCTACACAATTGGAAGCCATATAAGTGTAACTCAAGGTCGGCGTGTAGAATAAGCCGGTAAGCGCTTCTTTCTGGACGTCGAATGTCGAATTACTAGGTAAAGGTATGTTTGCCGGCGGTTCCGTAAATGCTGCCGATGATGACCGAATACCAAGCGCTTCCGGTTTTCTCAAATTTCAACTCGCGTTACATTCCATAAAACAGTGGAATTTTATAGGTTACATTCTCATTTTCATTATTTTTGTTTGCAAACGCCCAACTTAGCGAGATTGTCATAATGCCGTCAAAGCTAACTTGTTCTATTGACGAATATATATATTCTGGAGGGATTTTCCCAAAATATAAGTTTAATTTGGGAGTCGCATAGAGTATGAGTATAGAAAGTTTATCTTTTTGAGATATTTGTGGATATATGACAAATGACTCTGTAAAATGCGTATCGACAAGGTGTTCAATAAGTAAAATATCACCAATTTGAGACGTGACCCAATGAAATTTCACGCCGCGTGTACTACGGCCAATAATAATTTTTTGTTTATTGCTTGCGCTAGCAAGTAACAACATTTGCTTATCAGAAAAATCTGGGTTCTCCCAAACGTATTCTGCAATAAAAAGTCCATTGGGAGACGTTATTGTTATTGAGTCATCAGGTGAAAATTTTTCTTCATACCATGCATTAAATAGTAAATTTTCATTATCATCATTATTCTGGCACTTACATCCCATTATAAAACAAATGATGATTAGTGTATATAAAGCAAAAGATAATTTTACTAATTGAAATAATTGCATTTTCATATTCAAATAGCATCCTTGATTTTTTGTAAATGTTCAGGAATAGTTATATTTTTGTTGTCAAACCAGCCATCGGGACAAGGACAGTCATCTTGGACTTCAGTCGATACAAGATCAACTTCAGTTCCTTTTTTAAGAGCTTCTGCATTGTTTGGAGTCCATAAGTCAAGCCATTCATCAACGGCAACACCATTAGGCGCACCTTTACGAGAATAAGCCCAACCAGATCCCCCATCGCGTACTGTTCGGGAATCTTTACCTTTTTTTCCTCTATATATTGTGAATTTTGTTAATGGCGGATATGCATATGAATCTCGTCCCTTACTAGGATTTTTTCTCGTAGATTTTCCTGTTTTAGGATCATGTTCATAATTGGTAAGGCCGACTGCTGCATCCATTTCAGTCAAATCGTTTTTGTTCCAAGAATTCCTTCCTTCTTTAGGTTTTTGACCAGAATAAAATGTAATTAACATCCAACGATAACAATTTTTTAACCCTAAAATCACGCCTGTCCTAACAAACTTTTGAAAGGGTGAAAAAAGTGGAGCCAACTTGTCCGTAATAGTATATTACGGTTGCCTAAACCACAAGGAGGCTCCGTAATGAAGAATACATCAGTCAGTCTTTTTCGTCAAGTGTTGGATTTGATACCGAAGCGAGAATTTGAAGAAATAGTCATGAAACACAATGGAGACAAGCGAAAACAGTCCTTTGACAGTTGGGCACATTTTGTGTCGATGATCTTCTGCCAGTTGGCGCAGGCCAATAGTCTGCGAGAGATTTGCGGAGGTTTGAAAACCTGTGGAGGCAAATTGAATCATCTTGGAGTGGAATCCGCTCCAACCAAATCCAACTTGTCGTACGCCAATGCCCATCGCTCTCCGAAAATGTTCGGCGATATTTTCCATATGCTTCTGGGACACTGCCATGCAATTGCGCCACGGCATGAGTTTTCGTTTCCCAAGAAACTTTACAGTCTCGACGCAACGCTGATTGAGCTTTGCGTTAAAGTTTTTCCATGGGCAACCTATCGGCAAACCAAAGGGGCAATCAAGCTCAATATGCTGTTGGATCACGATGGTCATCTTCCCGTGTTCGTTGATTTCACCAATGGAGATGTTCATGAGGTAAACAGCGCCAGACGAATGGAACTCCCGCGTGACAGCATGGTGGTTTGTGATCGCGGATACGTTGATTTTTCCATGCTGTATAAATGGAATCTCTCCGGTGTGGATTTTGTCACGCGCCTCAAGACCAATACGACCTACGACATCCCGGAATACGATGTCAAGCAATATCCCGGAACCGTTTTGAGCGATGAAGTCATTTTTCTGCGTGGTTCGCAAGACAAATATCCGGAACGTCTCCGCAAAGTGGTCGTCTGCGATGTGGAAAACCATCGGACATTGACCTTGCTAACCAACAATTTTGAGCTGGACGCACAAACGATCGGCGACATCTATAGATTCGGCAATTAACATACGTGCAATATTTGCTTGATGGTGTATATTATCATCATGGAAACTCAAGATGCCCGAAAACTCGATAAGGTCGCTCTTGAAGAGCGGCGCAAGCAGGCCGTGAGATTGTATCAAAGCGGCAAATGTAATAATTGTACAGAAATCGGAAAAATCGTCGGAGCGCACCGCAACACGGTGGGCAAGTGGATAAGCAGGTGGAAAAAAAGCGGCTTGTCTGCTTTGAAAGTAAAGAAATGCGGTCGTCCAGTCGGCTTTGGACGCCGTCTGCTTCCGCATGAAGAGAGTAAGATACGGAAAGATTTGGTCGACCATTGTCCGGATCAGTTAAAATTGCCATTTGCGCTCTGGACTCGTCAGGCGGTACGGTTGCACATCAAGATTTCGTTTGGAATCGAAATACCAGTCCGAACCATGGGGGAGTACTTGAAACGCTGGGGATTTACGCCGCAAAAACCAGTTAAGAAAGCTTATCAGCGCAATGAGGCGCACGTTCAAAAATGGCTGATTGAGGAGTATCCCCGAATCAAAAAGCTGGCAAAATCAGAAGACGCGGATATCTTTTGGGGGGATGAAACAGGAATTCGCAATGACGAGGCCAAGGGCCGCAGTTATGCGCCGAAAGGCAACACTCCGGTGCAAGCAGTCAATCCGGTACGCGAAAAAGTTAATATGATCAGCGCGATTACCAACCAGGGGAAAACTCATTTCATGTTTTACAGCGAAACGATGACGGCTCAACTCCTGATCCAATTCATGGAACGTCTGATTCGTCAAAATGAGCGGAAAGTGTATTTGATTCTGGATAACCTGCGGGTTCACCACAGCAAAACGTTGACTGGCTTTCTGCAGGAAAACGCGGCTTTCATCAAGTTATTTTTCTTGCCGAGCTACAGTCCCGACCTGAACCCGGATGAATATCCCAACCGCGAGTTGAAATCAAATCTGAGCAACAAGCCCTTGGGGCGCGCCAAAGGAAAAATAACCGAACATGCCAAGCAACATATGGAAATGATAGCTGAACAGCCGGAACGAATCAAGAAATTATTCCATTCCAAGACTGTTTTATATGCAAGTTAGTTAGTTGCCGGTACAATATGACCACCGATGAGATTGCCATGTAATGCGGTATCACCAGGCGACAGGCGGGAAAAGCTCTGCCGGAACTGGTAAAACTCGGGCTCGTCAAACCTCATGACTCCCTGGACGGCCATGGGTTATTGCAGATTTTCGAACGTACTTCACCTAAGAAGTAACAACATTCATATTCCGAGAACGGGGTGAACCCGTTCCCAAACTCTTATGCAAATTGATGTAGAAAAATTGAAATTATCTTCTGAATTGCTCCGGCAAATTCTTGAATTGCAAAATCTTTCGAAAGAGGAGTTTTACGTCCGTTTGTCAAAAATTTTTTAGGAATCAGAAAAATACCGGAAATTTCATCAACGCCGACACGAAAAAGCTTATGAACGGGCAATCCGCTGGGGACAGGAATATCATATCTATCTGCAAAACACCTTGCCGCCGGACTTCGTCTGAAAACAACCAAGACCGCCGCCCGTAATGAGTTTGCCGCCGCCCATCCACGTCCGAAAAACGCCGATGAACTGATCCGTACTGATGATTTTCCCGGCTTATCCGCCGCATCACTCCGGTATTATCACAAAGCCTATCTTGAATCACTGCAATCTACTCCAGAGGAGTAATCTTGCAGGCAAGCAAGTTACCTTCAATTTTCCACACCTTTTCTTCCAGTAAATACAGAAACAACTCCCGCATGGACTTCGAGGACGACAGGTCCACCAATCCAATTTCGCATAAAAACTGAATTGACAAAAAATCATCTGATGCCTTATAATATATCCCTAAATAACAGTTGAAAACATGAAAAATATTGCTATATTATCATCAACCACTAGAAGGAGAATATGGCAATGAATTCGTGGGAAGTCTCTGATGCTTTTTGGTCGAAGGTCGAACCTTTGATTCCTCGTGCAAGGCGTGATAGCAATCGAGAGTATCAGCGTCGTCGCGGAGCTGGACGAAAACCGTTGGAAACGCGTCGAGTGTTTGAGGGTATCGTGTATGTTTTGCGAACGGGAATACAATGGAAGGCGCTTCCCCGAGAATACGGGAGTTCAAGCAGCATACATCGTTATTTTCAGCGCTGGTTGAAAGCCGGATTGTTTCAAAAATTGTGGAAGAAAGGTTTGGCGGAATACGATGAGTTGGAAGGGATTTCCTGGCGTTGGCAAAGTATCGATGGAGCAATGAACAAAGCCCCATTGGCCCGGGAAGCAGTAGGTCCCAATCCCACAGACAAGGGAAAAAAATGGGACCAAACGTCACGTTCTCGTAGACGAGCGTGGAATCCCGTTGCCAATAGTCGTAACCGGAGCAAATCGGAATGATGTTACGCAAGTGAATGCCGTATTGAGCGCAAAAATGAGAAAGCCGCGAGGAAGAACAAAGCAGAATCTTTGTGCGAATGCCGGTTATACCGGCTCTGGAGAAGTTATGAAGGCGTACCGATATATTCCGCACATCAGACCGCGAGGAGAGGAGAAAATTGCAGTCAGGGAAGGTTATAAAGCTCGACGTTGGATTGTGGAAGTGGCCCATTCATGGTTCAACCGCTTCAGAAAACTTCTGGTGCGTTTTGAAAAAACATATGCCGCATATGAAGCATTGCTTCAACTGGCGGCATGCGTGATTATTTATAGAAAACTTACTGTTATTTAGGGATAAGTTCTTAAAAACAAGATACGGCACGAAGAATTACTATAGGATCCAGAATATGGCCGGGCTGGCCTACGGGGAAGCGATCGTAAACATCTCAAGCGCACGGGCGTTTGTTGATAATGAAAAATTGAAACTTGCTTTTCCGAATATCTATGTCATTGTACAAAAGTTGGAGAAAACAAAATGAAATTGTCTAATTTGGCTAATAAATCTGGTTACAGCAAGGAATTCCAGCAGTTTTGCGATGCAATTTTTCTGGATGGGCATGGAAAAGATGTCGTTGCGCGTTTCATGACGGGCGGATTTCCGGAAGAAGATATGATTCAGACAGTCCTGAGTTACCAGGGAGTAGTTTTCGGATATGATTGTTTGCTGCCGGGTGAAGAAATTCCGCCCGAAGATGAAAGAATCACAGAGGAAGGGAAAGCCGAATACCTTGCGCATTGTGATCCTGATGGACGTTTCCGCTACGAGGATTTTCCGCCAATCAAGAAATCTAAACCGCTCGATCCCGCCACTCCCAAGCTGTTCGGCTGAATTGCTGACCGGTTGATAAATTTCGGATCGTCCTGTATATAACCAATGAGGATCGACATGAAAATGGGAAAAAACTTGAAGTTTTCATTCGCGGCATAAAGATGACATTCGACCCGTTCGGATATTTTGGAGTGGCGGCCGGAACAGAACAGCTTCATGCTTCCGCCCAGAGACGTCGTGAACTCATTGAATATGCAGTCAAACCGATTGATTCGGCTGTTCCGGAGCGACTTGGCGATTACTGGCGCAAGGTTGGCGGCCATATAGAAAATGTAATGAACGGTTCCATACAATGAACAAGCATTCTGTAACTGCGGCCAAAATCTCTGTTGCCGTTTCCCAAGCCGCGATTTCGTATTCTGGTTGACGCTTTCGGCGTTGCTGTAGTTTTCCTCCTAGGTTCAATACTGCTTACTTAAAACTTGACATTTGCAAGAACAATGTTATATTATCCATCAAATCCCCCGGAGGACTGTATGGCGCGTACAAAATCTTGTTTGTCGGCTAATTTTCGTGAAAGTGATTTTTTGACCTTAGCCTCTCTGCTTGGAGTTGTTTCTTTCGATGCGCTCACCAATGCGCTGCAAAAATGCGGTCTTGCAACAAAACGCTATCGCAAATTGCCATTGGAATTGATGGCATATTACGTTATTTGTCTTTCGCTCTACTCGAGCGTGTCTTTGCAGGAAGTTCTTCGATGCCTCCTGGAAGGTATGCAGTGGCTGAAGTTAAAACTTCCCTGCGGAGCCATTGAAGGCCGCGGAGGAATTTCACGCGCAAGAAAACGCTTGGGCAGTAAGTTAATGGAAGTCTTATTTCAAGATGTTTGTCGCCCTCTGGCCTCGCCGGAGTCAAGATTTGCTTTTTACAAAAAATGGCGCTTGATGGCGATAGACGGAACAACTTTCGCTCTCCCGGATGAAAAAGCGAACAGTGATTATTTTGGTCTCCCGCCTTGTTCGCGCGGAACCACGGCGTTTCCTCAATTACGTTTGACGGTAATGATTGAAGTCGGCACATACGCCATCACAGCTGCAACACATGGACCTTTCCGGGAAGGCGAGAATACTCAAGCAAAGCGTTTGATTCCTCACTTGGACTCAAGCATGCTGTTGATTGCCGACCGTGGCTTCGGCTGTTATCCATTTTTTGCGGAAGCTATGACATCCGAAGCTGCTTTGCTGTTTCGGATCCGAAATAATATGAAATTTGAATGTGAAAAGATGTTGTCTGACGGCTCATTTTTGAGTACATTTTACAGCGGTTTAGAGCATCGGAAAAAGATCAATGGAAGTCAGGTGCGGGTTATTGAATATACACTCAAAGGTGCGAAAGAGAAATACCGCCTGATCACAAATATACTTGTGCCGGAAGAAGCTCCGGCAATTGAACTCGCACAATTGTACCATGAACGATGGGAAATTGAAATTGGGTATGACGAGTTAAAAAATCACTTGAAATTGCCGGGGACAAATCTACGAAGCAAAACCCCGGAATTGGTTATTCAGGAACTTTATGGATTTTTCCTTGCACACTATACAGTACGGACATTGATGTACAAGGCGGTACTGAAAAAACACATTGATCCGGATTCGTTATCGTTTATCGGAACTGTCAGGATTTTGCGGAGAAAGATCACCTCCGCGCGTTTTCCCCCTCAGTAGGAATCTGATTAAAAATATCCGACGCGAAATTATTGAAGAAATCGCCGCTACGCGATGCGTATCCTCACGCGGTGTTACTCGCGAACGAGCGGTGAAGCGAAAAGTCAAAGGATGGAATATAAAAAAGTGTTTTTTGTCGATTCAAATGTGTCAACAATGCATGCTTCTAACTAAGTAAGCAGTATTGAGGCTAGCCCCCAGTAGGTCATCTCGGATGATCGGTGGATATGGCTTCGTTTTTACTATTTTATTCTTTCCCCTGACAGCGTTTCCGAAAGAATTTAAAAATAAAAATACCAATCAGCAATGCGATACCGAGAATAGCTAAAATATAACTGAAAACTGAATGAAATAAAATATCAGCGACACTTAATCGTCTTAAAAACTGCTTGATGCTCTCCCACCAGTGTCCCGCTTGCTTTTCTTGCAATTCGTTCAATTTATTATAGAAATTTTCTGGCCAAGGAACAAAGAACGATTCCGAGGCCGGTAATTCGAAAAACTCTGAGTTCGGGAGAGAAAACTTCACATTCCCTAATTCGACCGCAAATATTTCCTTGCCGGCAGAATTGTAGTGTTTTCGTGAATAGATCACCAACTTGTCCCGATCAATGATAAAAATCCGACGACTAACCGCCTTATCCCTCATCGCTTTTCTAAATTGTGTATAAAGCTCCGGAGCTGGAAACTCCTCCGGAGATATTAAACTTCTCTGTTTAGAAAATTGCATAGTTAATTTGTAACAATTGCGTCCATTGTAATAATGGTCTGTTTCCAATATATAAGTAGCGGTCTCAAATTCTTCTGGTGAAATTGCGTAATGTGTCAGTTCCAAAGTCCATAACAGTGGAATTTCCGCCATGCGCCCGACATAGCCTTTCGCAACTCCGAATTGACCAGATGGTTTATTCAAATAATATTCGTCCCTAAACAATCCCTTTTCAATATCAAGTCGCAATAGAATTCCATCATTGGTATAGTTACGATAAAAAGTACATTTTCTGGTTGTCGCAGAATAGTATCGAACCATTGTTTCCGCAGTAAAGCTCGCTTTCGAACTGGCCTCTAGCGCCTCGCGTAGCAACGCCGACGCTTCAAGTTCCTCCCCGGCTGCAAACAAGGCAATCCCAGATGATATCACCAAAACACTAGACAACCAGACTTTGCAAAGGAATTTCATCATATTTACTCCTCTATTTCATCGCGGAGTATAACCGCATACCAGCCAATTCCACGAGCTACGTTGACCATCGATTCCCCGGCATAATGGAAATCATCAACCACCAATGTTTCACCATTGATGGTAAATTCAAATCGATATTTGCCACATTGCTGGATCATGATTTGTTCTCCATTGACAACCGGACCAGCTATTGGAAGAACGTCAGTGGTTTTATCAATTTCTTTAAACGTAACTTTGATACGAATTCCCTCTTCTAAATTATAATATGTATTGGATCCTAAAGATGAAATGGAACGCAACCTGCTTTCTGAATAAAGCCCGTCATTCCCGATAATCAGCTTTGCGCTCCCACCATATGGAGTTTGTTTCTGACAACCAAGAAAAAAAACACAGAACAATACCATAATAGATACAAACAACCACATCCATTTAAACCTTTGTATCATTTTTGTTCCTTCATATTATACATAAATAAACATAGAAAACACCTGAATGGAGAGGGGGTAGCATTGATAATATTTTAATAAATGTCTTCAATAACTCAAGGCAATGGACAATTCTTTGTATTAATCAACAAACGTCATCATGGCTATTCTTGATTATGGGAAGCCGCAGAACAATCCTTTTTATTCTTACTTCCAATATACGTTTGAGTGGTATAACCATATGGATCAGAAGTATCTCTGGTAACGACATATACGAATACTACAGTTACCGATCCATCACCAGAACCATCATGAGGCGGGTTTTCACTCAGGGAACCATTTTCTGCTGTCATTGCCCCTAAATTCACTTCGAAATCATCCGAAAAAGTACATTTAACATTAATGTTGGCAATGGCAGTTCCCCCACATTTAGCTGAGCCTTCGTCTCGGAAAGTTACTTGCTCAGCAAAAATATTTATTACCATCACTAAACACATTGCAATAATAAGAGTAATTTTTTTCTCATAACTATTCCTTTGACTCACCACCAAAATGCTGAAAATACTATAAAGCACAATTGATGGTTAATAATTTCTCTAATTTACTATAATCTCTTAAGTTCGTGGAAAACATCTATGCTAACCATGATAATGAATTATACATTCTTCTTGAATACCTGAAGACATTTCAAATACACTTCGTCCTCTAAAGATTTCTAATTTGAACACATTTCCATAACGAAAACATCACTAAGAGCACTAGAATATAGGAACCTTAATATTACATACACCACCTCAAATTTATTTTCTTATAAAAACACTCTACATACTAGTATATCAGACAATTAAACTCATTTCAATAACAGTAACAATAAAAAAAGTAAATTTTTTAATCATAGTTAATTATCTAGCCTGAATATTGCGTAAATTTTCAAAAACAAAGAGGCAGATTCTCGACTAATATATTATATTGTAATATTTTACGTGACAATATAACGCCGAGGTCTGCCAATGACAAAATGTAATGTTTCGATTCCGGTCTTTCAAGGTCCGAAAAGCAGAAAAATTGAATTCAATTTCGCCGGTGGAGATATCAGCAGTGACGGCGGGTTGCTTTTTGTGAAAGAATTCGACCGCAAACTCGGTTTGACCCGGCGCGCCGGTAACCTGCTGGATTCTTTTGATCTTCGACAGCCCGGAAAAGTTGAGCATTCCTATCTGAGCATGCTTCGTCAACGAGTTTTTGGTTTGGTTGCCGGCCATGAAGATCTCAATGACCATCATGAATTGCGAACTGATCCGCTGATTCAAACTGTTGTCGGTCGTGATCGTCAACTCGCCACTCCAAGCACTTTATGTCGATTCGAAAATGGAATCGATCGTCGTGCTTGCGTAGATTTGAGCCGATTGTTTGTCGAATTCTTTATCGAAAGTTTTTCCACGCCGCCTCGAGAATTGATTCTTGATTTCGATGCTACCGATGACCTCACTTACGGGATGCAGGAAAATCGCTTTTTTCATGGCTATTATGACCACTATTGCTTTTTGCCGTTGTATGTTTTCTGCGGGGATCAATTGCTTGTGGCTTATTTGCGTCCATCAAAAATTGATGCGGCCAAGCATGCTTGGGCGATTCTCTCGCTACTGGTAAAGCGCTTTCGGCAGAAATGGCCGAAGGTTAAGATTATTTTCCGGGGAGACAGTGGCTTTTGTCGGCAGAAAATGCTGAACTGGTGTGATAAAAATGAGGTCAAATATATTGTCGGATTGGCGAAAAATCCACGTTTGCTGGAATTATCAAAAGATCTTCAAGTGAAAGCGGAAGCACTTTACAACGAAACACATGAAAAAGCAAAACTGTTTACTCAGTTCGAATATGCGGCAGGAACTTGGAAATACCCGCGCCGGGTGATTGCCAAAGCGGAATTCAACTCCCCCGGACCGAATAATCGTTTTATCGTCACCAATCTTGATGATGATGGACAATATCTTTATGAAAAAGTCTATTGCGCCCGAGGTGAGATGGAAAACAGGATCAAGGAACAGCAGCTGGATCTTTTCGCTGATCGGACGAGCTGCCATGACTTTGCGGCAAATCAATTCCGGCTTCTGCTTTCAAGTTTGGCTTATATTCTCATGGAACGGTTTCGGGCATTGTTGTTGACAGGAACTCAATTTGCCGAGGCTACCTGCGGCAGCATTCGCTTATACCTGGTGAAAATCGGTGCCATTATTCGGCGGAATACCAGAAAAATTTATGTTGCTCTTTCAAGTGCTTGTCCAAATCAGGAACTCCTCCGCTTGATCGCTGCGAAAATCATCGCTTGGGAATAAAACCTTGGAGAGCTGTCCCCGGCTCGCCGAACAACAACGGGGGAAAGGGGGAATATGCTCAATTTGCAAAAAAACGACAATATCCGACTCTGAAAATAAAAACTTCCGAATCTTCTGAACATTTCTCGACGATTCGAAAGTTTCATGCAACATTCAGGTTAGCCGGCTAAAAAAGGAACGGGCAGGAGACGCCAAAGTTGAATTTGTGGAAGTAAAACCATCGTCCGTCCCAATCTCAACGCGTTCTTCTGGTATTCGTCTGAAGTTTGGCGAGTGGGAAATTGAGTTGGCTCCGGCTTTTGTTCCGGAAACGTTATCGGAAGTTTTGGACGTATTTGAGGATCGTTGATGTTTTCTCTTGGAGGCAATCAGCGCATCTATTATTGTCCGCACCCGGTGAATCTTCGGAAGTCGTTCGATGGTTTGGCGGGAGCGGTGGAGGAATATATCGGTCGCGATCCGGCGTCGGGACATTTGTTCGTGTTTTTCAGCCGGAACAAGAAGTTGGTGAAAATGATTTTTTACCAGGATGGCGGCATGTGTATTTTTGCGAAGCGGCTTGAGCGTGGTCAGTTCAATCTACCGGTATCGGCGGAGGGAAAAATTGAGTTGGAGTCGCGGGAACTTTATGCGATCTTGTCGGGGATCAAGCCGCAGCGGTATTACAAACGGTATTCGAAGGAGACACCGTCGTAATAATATTGATAATTTTTTGAAAATAAGCTGGATATGGATTTGAAAAATCCGATTGAACAGTCTATGCTATTGACATGGAAGGGGAAATATCCACCTTGGAAGACGCGCTTGCGGCCATCCGGGAATTGAGTGCTCTCATTCACAAGCAGGCAGAAGAGATATTGAATCTCAAAAAAGAACTGGCGGCGGCCAGAGCTGAAATCATCACCCTGAAATCCGAAAATGCCGCGCTGAAAGCTGAAAACGCAGTTCTGAAATCCGAAAATGCCGCGTTGAAAAAACAGAACGCCAAACTCGAATATGAAAACGCCTGGCTGAAGCGTCAGATTTTCGGTTCCAAATCAGAGCGTTTTTTGCCGACGGCCGACCAATCGGGGTTGTTGCCTGGATTTGAGGAAACAAGTGAATCGGAGGTTCCTGCTGAATCGCAAACCATCGCCGAGCACACCCGGAAAATCCGTGAAAAAAAATGGTTGGGAGGAGATTCCGTCTGATCTTCCCCGCGAGGATCGGATCATCGATATCCCGGAGGAAAAACGACTGGGGATGGAGTTGATCGGCTATGAGGATTCCGAACGTTTGGCGATCCGCAGCGGCTTGTATGTGATCCGCTACCGCCGGGCTAAATATGCGGCTTCGGGAGATCCGCTCCAAGGCGTTCGGACGGCTTCCGCGCCTGGTGATTATTTCAACAGTCCGAGCGGCAAAACCAAATATGATGTCTCCATTCCGGCGAAAGTCATCGCCGATAAAACGGAACACTCGATTCCGCTGGAACGCCAAGTGAAAATGTTTGCAAGTGAGGGAGTCCAGATCGCCCCGTCCACGCTGGCGCATCTTTTCAAAAACGGGCCCAGAGCCTCAAGGTTCTTTATGACCGGATGGTGGAACTGATTATGGAGTGTGATGTGCTCCATGTCGATGAAACCTTCCTGAAGCTGGCCGTTCCCGGACACGGCAAGTGCAAAACCGCTTATTTCTGGTGTCGAATGACCGGGATCGGTCCGCCGATGGTGGCCTTTCATTTTTCGCCATCGCGCTCACAGGATGTTGCTCAACTGTTGCTGGGCGATTATGTCGGCACGATTATTCGCGATTCCTATGTCGGTTATGAAAAGCTTTCCTGCGAGGCTGCTTGCTGCTGGGCTCACTACAGAAGGCGTATTTTCGATGCCCATAAAGCCGGTTTTGTTAAAAGTGCGCGGATGCTTGACATGATCCGCGATCTCTACCGGATTGAGCGAATCGCCAAGGATAAAGCCGAAGCCAAAGGCACCGAGACTGCATTATTTCAAGCTCGAAAAATCGCCCGCCGGGATTCACGTAAAATTGTTGACGATATCTTTGCGCTTTGCCGTGAGTGGCAGCAGAATGAGTTGCCGTTCTCTCCATTGGCAAAAGCCGCAACCTATGCTTTGAATATTGAAAAAGAGCTCAAAAAGTTCCTTTATGATCCCCAATTAAATCTTGACAATAACGTCGCCGAGTCTCAAATGAGACGAATTTCAATCGGAAGACGTAACTGGCTTTTCACCGGAAGCGAGACAGGTGGACAGAATTTGGCGATCCTGTTTTCCTTCGCGGCGGCCTGCAAGGCCAACGCCGTCAACTACCGTCAATGGCTGGAAGATGTTCTGATCCGCATCAATACCACGCCCGCATCGCAGATCGACTCTTTGCTCCCTCAAAACTGGAAAGCTCAACCCATCGCCGAAATATCCAGCTAACCTGAATATTGCGTAAATTTTCAAAAACAAAGAGGCAGATTCTCGACTAATATATTATATTGTAATATCTTGCATCACAATATAACGCCGAGGTCTGCCAATGACAAAATGTAATGTTTCGATTCCGTTCTTTCAAGGTCCGAAAAGCAGAAAGATCGAATTCAATTTCGCCGGTGGAGATATCAGCAGTGACGGCGGGTTGCTTTTCGTGAAAGAATTCGACCGCAAACTCGGTTTGACCCGGCGCGCCGGTAAACTGCTGGATTCTTTTGATATTCGACAGCCCGGAAAAGTTGAGCATTCCTATCTGAGCATGCTTCGTCAACGAGTTTTCGGGTTGGTTGCCGGCCATGAAGATCTCAATGACCATCATGAATTGCGAACTGATCCGCTGATTCAAACTGTTGTCGGTCGTGATCGTCAACTCGCCACTCCAAGCACTTTATGTCGATTCGAAAATGGAATCGATCGTCGTGCTTGCGTAGATTTGAGCCGATTGTTTGTCGAATTCTTTATCGAAAGTTTCTCCACGCCGCCTCGAGAATTGATTCTTGATTTCGATGCCACCGATGACCTCACTTACGGGATGCAGGAAAATCGCTTTTTTCATGGCTATTATGACCACTATTGCTTTTTGCCGTTGTATGTTTTCTGCGGGGATCAATTGCTTGTGGCTTATTTGCGTCCATCAAAAATTGATGCGGCCAAGCATGCCTGGGCGATTCTCTCGCTACTGGTAAAGCGCTTTCGGCAGAAATGGCCGAAGGTTAAGATTATTTTCCGGGGAGACAGTGGCTTTTGTCGGCAGAAAATGCTGAATTGGTGTGATAAAAATGAGGTCAAATATATTGTCGGATTGGCGAAAAATCCACGTTTGCTGGAATTATCAAAAGATCTTCAAATCAAAGCGGAAGCACTTTACAACGAAACACATGAAAAAGCAAAACTGTTTACTCAGTTCGAATATGCGGCAGGAACTTGGAAATACCCGCGTCGGGTGATTGCCAAAGCGGAATTCAACTCCCCCGGACCGAATAATCGTTTTATCGTCACCAATCTTGATGATGATGATGGACAATATCTTTATGAAAAAGTCTATTGCGCCCGAGGAGAGATGGAAAACAGGATCAAGGAACAGCAGCTGGATCTTTTCGCTGATCGGACGAGCTGCCATGACTTTGCGGCAAATCAATTCCGACTTCTGCTTTCAAGTTTGGCTTATATTCTCATGGAACGGTTTCGGGCATTGTTGTTGACAGGAACTCAATTTGCCGAGGCTACCTGCGGCAGCATTCGCTTATACCTGGTGAAAATCGGTGCCATTATTCGGCGGAATACCAGAAAAATTTATGTTGCTCTTTCAAGTGCTTGTCCGAATCAGGAACTGTTGCGCCTGATCGCCGCAAAAATCATTGCCATAGAATAATCGTCTGGTGAGCTGTCCCCGGCTTGCAGATCAACAACGGGGGAAAGGGGGAATATGCTCAATTTGCAAAAAAACGACAATATCCGACTCTGAAAATAAAAACTTCCGAATCTTCTGAACATTTCTCGACGATTCGAAAGTTTCATGCAATATTCAGGTTAATTAATAGATGAGGTGGAATTGTATATAAAGAAAATATTATATATATGATGAAATTCATAATTTATCCTTACACGACGTGCGAAAGCATCATTTTCTTTTATTCTTCTTCTTTTATAACCATTATAAGCGGGTTCTCGTTATTAAGTATTTTGTCAAGTTCATCATTATAATATATTAAATATTTTACTGGAAAAAGATTTTTCCCATTTTCTGACACAAAGTAACTTATTTGTTGGTTGCATGGATCTTTAACCATTATATAAATATTTTTATCAACTATAGAACTATTTCTATAACCATCAGGCCAATAGAATAAAGAAATACCATGCTTGGTATGTGAAACCTTATAATTTTCAAGTGAATTAATGACAAATTCACGATCGGGGAATTTATTTTTTTCCATTGCATAATTATCAATAATAGTTTTAGTTATATCCAAATAAAAATACGCTATTGTCTTGGTTATTTTACCTTTACTTCGCCACGGATAACTACAATACAACCCAATCCCTATTACGCATAAAATAATACCAATAATTACTTTTTTATTATTAATTTGTTTATTCACAATCAGCCCCCTAGCACAATTACACAATTATAATTTTTATTTCTTATCTAAAAACTGAATACAGCAATCCTTCCCAACTTCCCCAATAACCAATTCCGCGCGGTCCAGAAAGAGAACTCAAAACACCATTAGAACCATAATAATTTATTGAATGTAGCTTCCAATCTTGCTTCTCTGCATGACAGTGATAATTAATTCCCAATGCGTATTTAAATGAAGTTCTTAAATTATATTCAAGAATAATATCCATATTATCGCTCGATTCATCCCAAACAAAGCTACCATTTATTTGTTCATCAGCAAAAAGGAACCACGCCGGCATATAAGGAATAATGGTCTGAGCATAACCGTGCCCAAAGAAAGCATAACCCCAAACTGATTTCTCTTTTGTTTTCGAAATTACCCTGGATACTGAAGTTCCGACATCAGCACGAAAATTAATAACATTAAAACCCATTTCATATGCGGCATCATAGAGTTTCATAGACCATCTTGCGAGTATTGCTGTTGACACCCCGGTATTATTGCCTGTTGCAATGACAAATGTATTTGGAGCCAAATACCATGTAAATGACTCTATCCTATCAACACTGGCATGTTCTTCAGTTAAAAGCCATTTTTTCCATTCATTTTTATCTAGTCTGATAGCATTTACTATGTCATCAATAGTCTCTGCTTTTGACGTTAGGCATATTTTAGAAAATTCTTGATTATTTCGCTGAATTAAAATTGTTCCCCGAACATCAATATTTTTATTTGGATTATTATTGACGAACCCATATAAATTCACTCCGCCCTGTTCCTGGATCGGGTCTTCCTGTATCCAGCGGCCGGTTTGAGGATTGTAGCTGCGGAGCTGATAGTCGAGCAGGCCGGTAAATTCGTTCCAGCTTTTGGTGCTGCCACGGAAACGGAATGCTTCGCCGTTGACGATTTGCGGCTCGGCATTCAGGAACCCGTCATAGCTGTACATCTGCCTGTAAACACCGTCCGGAGCAACGTACACCGTCGCATTGCCGTTACCGTCATACAGCGGGAAAGACGTTTCGCCGCCGCCTTGCGATCCTATCATGACGGTCTGGAACAGCAGCCCGCCGACGCCGCCGGCTCCCTGCAACGTGCCGCTCAGATCTTCACCCCACACATAGCAGATGCGGGTGGATGGAATATCAATGTCCATGCCGATTGTTTCCGTATGGATGTTCCAGCCGTCCCAGATGAAACTCCGGGACGGATAAGTCGCCGTGTCCGGACCGGAATAGGCCTCCGAAGTACGACGCCCGAAAGCATCATAGCTGTAAACATACTGCACCGGCCCTTTGGTTGCGGATATCAACCGGTTTTCGCCATCCCAGGTGAGAGTGCAGCCGTTCACGGCCTTCAAATTGCCATCGGCGTCATACTCCGGAACTTCCGCCGTTCCGCCGGTTGTGATCGTCTCATAGCGGTTGACTTCATCGGTCGCATATATCCGGCTGAAATCACCGGATTTTGATATATTGACTCGGTTGCCGATCAGGTCATACGCATAGCTCATAAGCGTATTGCCGCTATCGTTTGCTTCCCTGGTTAACTGGCCAAGAACGTCGTATTCGTAACTCCGGGAACCGAACAAGTTGCTGCTTTGAGTTTCGCGCTGACCTTGAATATCGTAGGTGTAATTCGCCGTATAGCCGTTAGGCTGCATCGATACTGCGGGCGTGTTCTGCGCTATACCGGTCAGGCGATGTTGCGAATCGTAGCTCCTGGTCTGCGTTATCGGCCTCATGCCGCCGGTTCCGGGCAATGGATCTATGGTCATTTGAGTGATCTGACCAGTTACGTTATGGTGCTGATAGGCGGCTTTGAACGGCGTATTGACATCACCGGAAACCGTAGCGAATCGATTTCGCGCATCATAGGAATAATTCATCGCATGCCAGACATCAGCTGCGGTAATGCGTCGCCCATAGGCATCATATGTATAGGACATCCCTCCCATGCCGATCAGATATCCGAGATCATTATATGTAAACACGCCTGTCCTAACAAACTTTTGAAAGGGTGAAAAAAGTGGAGCCAACTTGTCCGTAATAGTATATTACGGTTGCCTAAACCACAAGGAGGCTCCGTAATGAAGAATACATCAGTCAGTCTTTTTCGTCAAGTGTTGGATTTGATACCGAAGCGAGAATTTGAAGAAATAGTCATGAAACACAATGGAGACAAGCGAAAACAGTCCTTTGACAGTTGGGCACATTTTGTGTCGATGATCTTCTGCCAGTTGGCGCAGGCCAATAGTCTGCGAGAGATTTGCGGAGGTTTGAAAACCTGTGGAGGCAAATAGAATCACCTTGGAGTGGAATCCGCTCCAACCAAATCCAACTTGTCGTACGCCAATGCCCATCGCTCTCCGAAAATGTTCGGCGATATTTTCCATATGCTTCTGGGACACTGCCATGCAATTGCGCCACGGCATGAGTTTTCGTTTCCCAAGAAACTTTACAGTCTCGACGCAACGCTGATTGAGCTTTGCGTTAAAGTTTTTCCATGGGCAACCTATCGGCAAACCAAAGGGGCAATCAAGCTCAATATGCTGTTGGATCACGATGGTCATCTTCCCGTGTTCGTTGATTTCACCAATGGAGATGTTCATGAGGTAAACAGCGCCAGACGAATGGAACTCCCGCGTGACAGCATGGTGGTTTGTGATCGCGGATACGTTGATTTTTCCATGCTGTATAAATGGAATCTCTCCGGTGTGGATTTTGTCACGCGCCTCAAGACCAATACGACCTACGACATCCCGGAATACGATGTCAAGCAATATCCCGGAACCGTTTTGAGCGATGAAGTCATTTTTCTGCGTGGTTCGCAAGACAAATATCCGGAACGTCTCCGCAAAGTGGTCGTCTGCGATGTGGAAAACCATCGGACATTGACCTTGCTAACCAACAATTTTGAGCTGGACGCACAAACGATCGGCGACATCTATAAGGCTCGCTGGCAAATCGAAAGCTTTTTCAAGATGCTCAAGCAGAACTTCAAGATCAAAACGTTTATCGGCACCAGCGAAAATGCGGTTCGGATTCAAGTTTGGACAGCGCTTATCGCTATTTTGCTGACCAAGTACCTGAAGTTTTTGTCGAAAGCGCAATGGCATTTTTCAACCCTGGTCACTTTCCTGAAATGGAATCTATTTGTTTACCGCGACTTGCGCCAATGGCTGGATCAACCATTTACCAAACCACCGGAGCCGGAATCATTTCAACCAGAGTTCGCTTTTTAGGACAGCAGATTTACAACAAAGGGGGGCTACTTTTGAGAATTGGTGTGAAATAGATGAAAATGAGGGGGCGTAATCAGAAAATTACGCCATTTTGAAAATTGTTAGGACAGGTGTGATATAAATCAATCTCCAAACATAGCAGATATTCCGGCAAAGATAAGAAATGCAGGAGTACCAATCGCTCGGTACGCTTGGCCAAACGGTCCAGGCTCGGCTCCTTCTCCAAACCAACTATTTCCAATCCAACGCAGATGTGCTAGCCTGAATATTGCGTAAATTTTCAAAAACAAAGAGGCAGATTCTCGACTAACGTATTATATTGTAATATCTTACATCACAATATAACGCCGAGGTCTGCCAATGACAAAATGTAATGTTTCGATTCCGGTCTTTCAAGGTCCGAAAAGCAGAAAAATTGAATTCAATTTCGCCGGTGGAGATATCAGCAGTGACGGCGGGTTGCTTTTTGTGAAAGAATTCGACCGCAAACTCGGTTTGACCCGGCGCGCCGGTAACCTGCTGGATTCTTTTGATATTCGACAGCCCGGAAAAGTTGAGCATTCCTATCTGAGCATGCTTCGTCAACGAGTTTTTGGTTTGGTTGCCGGCCATGAAGATCTCAATGACCATCATGAATTGCGAACTGATCCGCTGATTCAAACTGTTGTCGGTCGTGATCGTCAACTCGCCACTCCAAGCACTTTATGTCGATTCGAAAATGGAATCGATCGTCGTGCTTGCGTAGATTTGAGCCGATTGTTTGTCGAATTCTTTATCGAAAGTTTCTCCACGCCGCCTCGAGAATTGATTCTTGATTTCGATGCCACCGATGACCTTACTTACGGGATGCAGGAAAATCGCTTTTTTCATGGCTATTATGACCACTATTGCTTTTTGCCGTTGTATGTTTTCTGCGGGGATCAATTGCTTGTGGCTTATTTGCGTCCATCAAAAATTGATGCGGCCAAGCATGCTTGGGCGATTCTCTCGCTACTGGTAAAGCGCTTTCGGCAGAAATGGCCGAAGGTTAAGATTATTTTCCGGGGAGACAGTGGCTTTTGTCGGCAGAAAATGCTGAACTGGTGTGATAAAAATGAGGTCAAATATATTGTCGGATTGGCGAAAAATCCACGTTTGCTGGAATTATCAAAAGATCTTCAAGTGAAAGCGGAAGCACTTTACAACGAAACACATGAAAAAGCAAAACTGTTTACTCAGTTCGAATATGCGGCAGGAACTTGGAAATATCCGCGCCGGGTGATTGCCAAAGCGGAATTCAACTCCCCCGGACCGAATAATCGTTTTATCGTCACCAATCTTGATGATGATGGACAATATCTTTATGAAAAAGTTTATTGCGCCCGAGGAGAGATGGAAAACAGGATCAAGGAACAGCAGCTGGATCTTTTCGCTGATCGGACGAGCTGCCATGACTTTGCGGCAAATCAATTCCGACTTCTGCTTTCAAGTTTGGCTTATATTCTCATGGAACGGTTTCGGGCATTGTTGTTGACAGGAACTCAATTTGCCGAGGCTACCTGCGGCAGCATTCGCTTATACCTGGTGAAAATCGGTGCCATTATTCGACGGAATACCAGAAAAATTTATGTTGCTCTTTCAAGTGCTTGTCCAAATCAGGAACTCCTCCGCTTGATCGCTGCGAAAATCATCGCTTGGGAATAAAACCTTGGAGAGCTGTCCCCGGCTCGCCGAACAACAACGGGGGAAAGGGGGAATATGCTCAATTTGCAAAAAAACGACAATATCCGACTCTGAAAATAAAAACTTCCGAATCTTCTGAACATTTCTCGACGATTCGAAAGTTTCATGCAACATTCAGGCTAATCACTTCTTTTATTACATTATTATTAATTACCCCAATTTATAGTAACTCATCTAGAAAAAACACTAATTACATCATCTCCACTTATATATTATACTTTCTTAATAATCAAGATAAACCAAATCTAGATTCAATCGACCATTTTCAAATGAACATGTTCCTTGAACCATAAACCGTAATTTTGCGATGACAGTATTTTGGGATAATATAGGAAACCCCATCCCTAGCCCCATTGCACTAATACTTGCAGAAGTGGTTTTATTAAGCATCCAACCAACTTCATAAGCTACACGATAAACTGTACCAGTTGCTATATAGGCAGAGCCTCCTGCTCTTTCAAAATTAAGCACATTTGAACCATTAAATGAAAGGCCCATGCCTAATTTCATTAAAGAGACTCCTCCATCCACAGAATATCCCTCAAACCAATCTCTTTCAACTTGCCAGCTTGAAGATTTTTCAAAAAGTTCTACAGCACCATAGACCTCTCCATTATCTTTGGATTGGCATTTACATGTAAAAATCATCGCATAAGCCCAAAACATCTCATGAGGAGTTTCTGTAGGTATTACTGGATTCCGTCCTGGATAGGCCCCCCATCCATAATCATATCTTTCTCGTGATGTACGAAATGCACTATACATATTACTTCTCACAATTATCTTTTTAGAAATAAAAGAAGAAGTTTCTTGTAATGTTTCTTCAAAAAATCTAATATTATAACTTCCCCATAATGGATATCCGCCAGCATATACGCGATACTCATATCCAGGACTTAATACGAATGTTCCCAGCAAATCATATTTCATTACGCCGTTATTCTGAACGAACCCATACAGATTTATCCCTCCTTCTTCCTCAATCGGGTCGCGGCTGATCCAGCGGCCGTGCTGCGGATCGTAGTAACGGTAACCGTAGTAGTAAAGCCCATTGCCGTCCACCGGCTTCGTGCTGAACCGGTAGGTGAAGTTGTCGGCCTCCGCGCCACTCGAAGATATTGTGCGGCCGAAGGCGTCGTAGACGTACTCCGCCACCGAGGCCTTGGTCGACGCATTCAGGTAGCTCATGATGTTGCCGTTGCCGTCATAGACCGGCAGATAAGTCTGCCCACCGCGCTTTTCCGCCAGCAGCCCGCCGACCCCGCCGGCGCCTTGCAGGCTGCCGGAGAGGTCTTCGCCCCACAGATACCCCTTTTGGAAAGTCGTCGTCGCCGTCGTGATGTCGTAGACGCCCACCACATTCCAGCCGTCGTAGACGTAAGCGACCTCCGACTGCGTCTGGCCAGTCGCGCCCGATTTCAGGATCACCTTCTGCCTGATCCGACGACTTAAATAGTCGTAAGTATACTCATAACGATAAGTCCCGACATCCGCCGTTTTCAGACGGTTCTCGGCATCGTAGGTATATTGCGTCGTATAGCTGCCAGTCAGGTTGCCGTCAGCATCATGCACCTGCGCGTAAGTGGTGCCATTCGGCTCGGTGATCAGCGAATACTGATTCACCGCGTTCGTCCGCAGCAGATAATTATACGTCCGGTTCAGACTATTATAAATCATACTGACTGATTATTCGTTTACCATCCGAAACAATATGTTGCAATTGAATTGTAATTACTGACAAATATATCTCAAGTTCTATGTTTTTTTACTACTTCTTTACATCTTAAAAACAAACCTCTTAAAATAGTAAAATAACAGTAAATCAAAAACAGATTAAACCCCATGAAAAAAGGATAGAAATCATTACGTATAAAAAATGGCCATGAAAATATCTCTATAATTTGACTTATTTCTGCTTGAGCTATTTCCTTCGCCTCAAACAATTCTAAAAAAATACAAACTATAAGAATCAATGATATTATGGCAATAGAAATTAATTTCCAAAATAATTTGTCTCTACATAAAATATAAATAAAAAAAGAATATAATCCGCCATTGATAACAATTGCAAAAAATATCCAAACCATGGAAAGAGAAAAATAAGATAGTGGAACATTCGGAAAACTTAACATCAAAATGCCACCCTCCGGTTTTTCTACTAGAACTATTTTATATATCCATAATAATATTCCCAACCATAGGAAGTAAGTGGTAATTGCGCAATATAAGCTAGTTTTTATTTTCATCATATATTGTCTCCTCTTAAAATTCTATCTTTTGCTAAAGTCCCAAAGATCGTTCAAAATAATCATTACGATGTTTAAAATATTCTACATCAAAAAATGGTTTTTCTCCAAATTTCTTTTCTATTTCAGAACGCCATTTCTCAGATCTTATATTATCATCATTATTCTTATATGAAAACAATGAACGTAAATGATTTTCATAATCTTCCCAGTTTGCTGGACAGCCACATTTATCAGGAATTTTATCAAAGATTGCCTTTGCTGCTTCCAAAGCTTTATCTACGTCATTATAAGGATAATCTGGAGCACTACCTCCATCTGCTGCATCTGCATGTCCAATATTAGGACGCATACTACCTGTCCGCCGATTGATACTGCTATTCCACCAAGCTGTAAATCCTTCATGTCCCCAACTATCCGCATAAGCATGAAGACATGCTCCTAATCTTACAGTGACCCCAAAACCTCCTTCTTCATAAGCACGGAAGGCCTTTATAACCTCATCCCGGGTCGCTGGATCGTCTCTCACTATTTCAGTGGTGGTGTCGTCATGGTTTCATGGTAGAACATGAAACGCACTTGCCCGCGATTGGTCTCTGTACTGATCATATTCTGTTTTTTCGGTGTCTCTTTTACACGTTAAACAGGAATTTGCCCTTTGGGGCGTCACAACGGCCATTCACGTCGTCTCTACGCAAACCGGTTTCATCGGTCCAATGAGTTTCCGCCTTCTCTTTCTTCACCTGGGCCGCAATGGCTGGGTACTCTTCCATTAAATAGTTTTCGGACTGCTTGCAAAGTCAAATTCACAGAACACCTCCTCCTTATGCAACAACAACTTTCGATAGAGTTCTTGCCGGCAGACTTTTGCACGGCATGACCTCCTTCTTTCCTAACTTTTGTCCGACCGTATAGGCGCTTACTCCGACTATCTGAACGATTTTACTACGCACCAATTCCCTTTTCTCGAAGCAATACCACCTGCTTCCGGCGCTCGTATAACGCCAATAATATAACTTGAGTTTAAACAAAGATGCAAGTATTTTGTTTTCTGACCAATAGTAAACTTGTCACTATTTACGGTGAAATCGCAGTTTTTTCATTTTAGGAACAATAACTTCATTGATCTGACGTTTTCGCTTAAAATACCGATATACACCAGTAAAAAATATCGGACTAATAATAAGAAAAATGAATGGAGTAAGAGTTTCATAGTAAACAGCCATAATCCCTGCTATTGGATAATAAAAAACAAATATTATCCAAAATATAATATAAAAAAACACCAATATAAATTCTTTCAATTTACTTACTTTTTCCTGTCGTATCCATCCAATTACATAGATAGTAAAAAAGAATGAAAAGAATCCAATGATATAAGTAGAGAAAATAAATATTTCTAAAATACTCTTATCAATATTCCATGTTTTTAAAGATAAAATATGAGTCATCAGTGGAGTAATTATAAAAGGCAAAATACTAGACAAAAAACCATGCCATTTAGGACTATAGTCTTTAAGGTATTTTAGATTTTTCATTATTATTCTCTTTCAATAATATCATATATATTTTATTCGATAGTTATACAGTTAATATCTAACAATAAACCCAAAAAAATTCCATTTCAATTTTATATCATCAGATTTTACTAAAATATTTTTTGTTTATTTTTTTGACATACTTTAGATATTTCACTCATCTTCTGCTCCAAACCAACGGAAATTCTGGTAAGCATCCGAGCATTCCTCGCATTTATTGTAGCAATCGAACAAATCGGAAATAAACAATCCCGCGGCAATTGCATTGCCCGCCAATCGGGCTGCATTGGCTTGTCTTGCATATTTTTTGCTTGTATTACGGGCGCGATTTCTCCTCTTATTGGGTTGCTTCTGTGCATTCTGCGAAATACATTAAATTATTTATTTTTAACTATTTACAATGCATTGAAATTTGAAAAATCCTCCAACTGAAATTATATTGTAATCTTCTAGCAATCAAAATCATAACTCCAGAAGGAGGAATAAAAACCAATGCAACTATCTTTATTCTGCGATTATCGCGGGTACGCCAACTCCAAATACGAGAGCCTGTTTCTTGCGCTGGAAGAATCTCATGCTAGTGTCGCTAAGAAGAAAGGTCCTGGTCGTATCGGCTATGGAGATTTGGCTTACCTCAAAGCATACGTTTACAAGCACGCGGAGGAAATCAAAAGCATTCCGGAGCTCTTGCGCAATCTGCAACGGAATCCGGTGATCTGCGAAATGATCGGTTTCCAGTATGATTCGCTGCCGGACTCGTCCCGTTTTTATACATTCCTGAGCAAGACAAAAAATTCCGAAATCCAGGCGATTCATCATGCGGCGGTTCAGTCGCTGATCGGCGGCGGCGTGGTTTCGCTTGACGTCCTGATCGTCGATTCCAAACCGGTCATGGCCAATACCAAGCACAACAATCCCAAAAATCCGAGTCGCTCATTGGATAAAGAGGATAAAATCCCCCGCAATCCCAAAGCGACTCTCGGCTATTATTCTTACTTGAAACAGCCATTCGGCACGGGCAAGCAATTCAGCTTTTTCTGGGGCTTCCGGACGCACGTATTGGTCTCCGAAGAAGGCGTTCCGCTGGTCGAAATCACCAAGCCGAACAACATCTCCGACGAACAGATTGCGCACTCGCTCTTACGCAAACTCAAACGGGTCTACGGACAGAAGAAAGGCCGAGTTTTTATCGCCGATTCCGCCTATGACCACCGCCAATTCTACGACTTTATCAAGGACGAAATCAAAGGCCAAGCATGCATCCCAATCAATCCGCGCAACCAGCAAGCGGCCAAACTTCTCGGCGAAAAAGGCTGTCCCATCTGTCCCGGCGGACTCGAAATGAAATATTCATGCATCACCAAGAGCGAAGGCCGCACCCGCAAGAAATTCCGCTGTCCGATCATCGCCGGAACGCGCCCGGAAAAAGCCGAATTACCTGGCCAATGCCCTTGCAATCATCAACGATTCTGTACCGGCAGCCGCTATGGCTGTACCGCTTACATCGACGTTACCGATGATGCACGCGCCCAGGTCCCGCGCCAAAGCGCATGGTACAAAGAGACTTATACCAAACGTACCGGCGTCGAACGCTATTTCTCGCGCCTCGGCTCGCGCGAGGTCGAACAGACCACGCATTTCAATTACCGAGCCATCCGCAACCAGATGAGCATTGCACATCTGACGCTCGCGCTCACCGCCGTCGCCGCCGCATTCATTCTCGAACAGCCGGACAAAATCCGCTGTTACAAATCGTTTGCTGACGCCGCATAGCTTCGCGATAATCTCAAATTTTTCAATCAACCCCGGCGAATTCACATCCGCCTTAATTCTTCACGCCTTTTTTCAGCGATTTTTTACCCAATTCTGCACCAACTCGTACTGTTTGCTTGTTTTCAAAGCTTTTGCCGGTGGCTCAAACTGCTTCCTGTTCACTTTTCCTCTATTTCGCAGAACTCATTGGGTTGCTTCTTCTTATGCTGGTTTCTTCTGGCAGATACCCTCAATCTTTCAAATATCTCTTGTTGCTCACGAGAACGACGTTCATATATTCTTGCGTAATGTCCCAATCCCATCAGAGTTGCAGAGCCGCTAACGCCCAACATATTATCGTCTTGCCAGTAATTTACAATATCACGTATTCCTAAGGAGTCAGAAACTGCTGGCCAATTCGTCCGTTTATCCAATATCCCGGCAGTTAAAGCACTGGCTGTAATTCGTTCCCAGCAACTCGCGAAACATCTTTGCTTTTCATAGGATTCCTCATCAAAGACAATATCACAATTCAATTTTTGCCGCAACGCTTTTGTCGCATCGAAAGTAAGCGCATCAGCGGTGGCATTGCCCCTATCCCATGCTTCCATAAAGAAAGCTTCTCGAACGGCATCTCCATCCGCAGAATCATCTGACATCATTATCCAAATGGTTTCAATGTAATCGCCATCCCATCCCCATAAGCCATTTACATCAATAAACTTTACGCCATTATTCTGGATAAATCCATATAGATTCACGCCTCCCTCTTCTTCCAGCGGGTCGCGACTGATCCAGCGGCCGTGCTGCGGATCGTAGTAACGGTAACCGTAGTAGTAGAGGCCGTTACCGTCCATCGGCTTCGTACTGAACCGGTAGGTGAAGTTATCGGCCTCCGTGCCACTCGAAGATATCGTGCGGCCGAAAGCGTCGTAGACGTACTCCGCCACCGAAGCCTTGGTCGACGCGTTCAGGTAGCTCATGATGTTGCCGTTGCCATCATAGACCGGCAGATAAGTCTGCCCACCGCGCTTTTCCGCCAGCAGTCCGCCGACCCCGCCGGCGCCCTGTAAACTGCCGGAGAGGTCTTCGCCCCATAGATACCCCTTCTGGAAAGTCGGCGCCGCCGTCATAGTGTCGTAGACGCCCACCACATTCCAGCCGTCGTAGACGTAAGCAACCTCCGACTGCGTCTGGCCGGTCGCTCCCGATTTCAGGATCACCTTCTGCCTGATCCGACGCCCCTGATAGTCGTAAGTATATTCATGACGATAAGTCCCGACATCCGCCGTTTTCAGACGGTTCTCGGCATCGTAGGTGTACTGCGTCGTATAGCTGCCGGTCAGGTTGCCGTCCGCATCGTGCACCTGCGCGTAAGTGGTGCCATTCGGCTCGGTGATCAGCGAATACTGATTCACCGCGTTCGCCGTATAGCTCCATTGGGAATCACTGCCGGTCGTTCCCTGGAAGGCGGACTGACGGTTGCCGACCTGGTCGAAACTGTAATTGAACGACTGCCCGGCGATCCCTCCGGAAGCATTCTTGCGCACCGCGTTGATCACCTGTCCATAGTTGTCATACGCGTAATCCCAGTAACTGCCGTCCGCCAGCGTCGTCTTGATCCGCTGGTCCTTGATGTTCAATGTATAACCATAGTTCTTCGTCAATGATCCCGCCGTTGTGCTGACGCCGGTCAGCCGGTGAGCGCTGTTGAAGCTCCGCATCATCGTCATTTTGGTATTATTATCTAAATCACTTTTTAATCATCTTTTATAATTGCAAAAAAATCTTCAAACATATCTTGAGATACTTTTGTCACAAACTCTCCTCCAAATGTGATCCCACAAAGTGAATTTTCATCAATAGGATCTGGATAAATAATAGCTAATTTATTTTTACTCTTATCCGCATTACACCATAAATAAAAATTTTGATTAACAAAATAATTATCAAATTGATAGTAATTACATTCTTTAAAGAACAGTAAAGCAAATTCATATTCATTATTGATTTTATCTATCTTAATACGAACTAATATATTTTTCAAAATAACAGCAGCACGAACAAAACGATGCGGTCGAATTTCTTTTTCTTGAGCACGATGACATGTTAGAAAAAAAGTTCCTATAAAATAAACAATTCCCAATCCCAATATAATGCAAATAATCCTATTTACTTTATTCATTACAATTATTTCTCCTAAAATAAAAAACCTTGAAAGTCAAAATCCAATTCTTGGATAAGGTCTTCCAATAAACCAAAATACTGATCTGGTATCTAGGTAAATAACAGTATTAGTTCCACTAAAAAATTCAGTTAAAAACTCAAGTAAAACTGCACCATCTTCGCCCCCACCTGTATTACACTGCGAAAAATAAATCCATGAATTATCTTCACATAAGTATTTCTTTATTAGAAATAAAAATTTATAAATTTTTGCATTCGAATTAACTCTTAATTTCATATTTTTACCATCGAGATAATCCCTTGCATCTTGAACAGAAAAAGTTCCTGCATTTCCAAAATTCAAGGACCCTTCTAAACCACTATGAGCCGTTATTGTAATACTTTCTATACAATGACAATATGGATCATAAGAATCCTTTAGAATATTTTCAATATCATTTATAATAATATTTAAATCTCCTTTTGCAAAAACAGTCCCTCTTGGTAAATTTCCTGGAGTAGCCTCTTCTCCTTCCGGAGATAATTCATAAGTTAGATTTAATCGTCGTGCTCCCTCATATTTTTGTAAATTCTCCACCCATTTCACATCGCTATTGCCAGCAAGTCCAAGGATATCAAATCGATTTATTATGTTATTCTGGACGAACCCATATAGATTCACGCCTCCCTCTTCTTCCAGCGGGTCGCGACTGATCCAGCGGCCGTGCTGCGGATCGTAGTAACGGTAACCGTAGTAGTAGAGGCCGTTACCGTCCATCGGCTTCGTGCTGAACCGGTAGGTGAAGTTGTCGGCTTCCGTTCCGCTTGACGATACCGTGCGGCCGAAGGCGTCGTAGACGTACTCCGCCACCGAGGCCTTGGTCGAGGCGTTCAGGTAACTCATGATGTTGCCGTTGCCGTCATACACCGGCAGATAGGTCTGGCCACCGCGCTTCTCCGCCAGCAGTCCGCCGACGCCGCCGGCCCGTTGCAGACTGCCGGAGAGGTCCTCGCCCCACAGATAACCGGTCTGGAAAGTCGGCGTCGCCGTCGTATTGTCATAAGTATAAATTTTACTCTTATGCAATTAAAGTTGGCTAAACTAGAAAACTATTTATTTTTGAAATTGTTCACTTTAAATATCAATTGAATAAGAATATCCTCTTACCTCCATCTCCTTTTCTATTATTTTTCGTAAATATTCTTTCATTTTAAAATCAAGTTCATCCATTTTTTTTAATGATTGTGTATATTTATAATTACTATTTTTAGTAAATATAATCAAGTTTTTTTTTCCGAAATAAACTCTTATATTATCAAAAATTAATTCTATTTCTGTTGGAGCAAATGTAACATAAGTAAAACTTCCTCGGTTATCTCTAATGCTATCCAGCCATTTTTCCATAAGCTCTATATCTTCATGATTACTTGGATACGGAACATCAAACTTTTGAATATCAGTAAATTCTGGATTAAATCTAACCCTAATATTACCTACTTCAACATTACCTATTTTATCAATAAAGATAGAACAAGCAATGCAAGATATGCATATAAAGAGAAATGCATATATCATTTTCGTCATTTTAAAAATAAATTTCCATCTTTTCTGCATTATTTATTTCCTTTTTTCTGAAATTAAATAATCAAATAGTATATCCGAAAAATCTCGACAATTTTGTCCAAATATTGAGTATTCAGCTCTCAAACCAACTAATAATTTCATATATTCTAATATCGCAAAATCTTCATTACAATCTGTGTAAGTAAATTGGTACCGTTTTTTTCCACGCGCCTCAATATCTTCATAAATCCTACCATTCCCCTCATCAGTGGGCCCCTCAAAACCCGGCGGCAAAGGAATCGACACTTTTAAGTGTGGCTCAGCCACACTAATACTACCATTTTCTCTCCCTGAATCAAAATCAAAAATCCCTCCATCAACAAAAGAACCTCCCGAAGATCCCATTGTTTCCCCCTCTATTATGCCAAAGCTTATACAATATGCATCGACAGGAATGTATTTTTTCCCATCATTCCCACAACAGGTTAATTCTGGGCCATAAAGCTCACTAGTTCCTTCTTTCCATACTGTTACACAAATTCGTTTATGCCATCCATCAACTGCAGTTGTACTTTCAACCCAAACATCTAAACCTAAATATTCTTTCTTCTTTACAGGATTATTTCCGACAAAGCCATACAAATTAACCCCGCCGTTTTCTTCAATCGGATCGCGACTGATCCACCGGCCATGCTGCGGATCGTAGTAACGGTAACCGTAGTAGTATAGGCCGTTACCGTCCATCGGCTTCGTGCTGAACCGGTAAGTGAAGTTGTCAGCCTCCGCGCCGCTCGAAGATATCGTGCGGCCGAAGGCATCGTAGACGTACTCCGCCACCGAGGCCTTGGTCGACGCATTCAGGTAGCTCATGATATTGCCGTTGCCGTCATAGACCGGCAGATAGGTCTGTCCGCCGCGCTTTTCCGCCAGCAGCCCGCCGACCCCGCCGGCGCCTTGCAGACTGCCGGAGAGGTCTTCGCCCCACAAATACCCCTTCTGGAAAGTCGGCGTCGCCGTCGTGGTGTCGTAGACGCCTACTACATTCCAGCCGTCGTAGACGTAAGCGACCTCTGACTGCGTCTGGCCGGTCGCGCCCGATTTCAGAATCACCTTCTGCCTGATCCGCCGGCTTAAATAGTCGTAAGTATATTCATAACGATAAGTCCCGACATCCGCCGTTTTCAGACGGTTCTCGGCATCGTATGTATATTGCGTCGTATAACTGCCGGTCAGGTTGCCGTCCGCATCATGCACCTGTGCGTAAGTGGTGCCATTCGGCTCGGTGATCAGCGAATACTGATTCACCGCATTCACCGTATAGCTCCACTGGGAATCACTGCCGGTCGTTCCCTGGAAGGCGGACTGACGGTTGCCGACCTGGTCGAAGCTGTAATTAAACGACTGCCCGGCGATCCCTCCGGAAGCATTCTTGCGCACCGCGTTGATCACCTGTCCATAGTTGTCATACGCGTAATCCCAGTAACTGCCGTCCGCCAGCGTCGTCTTGATCCGCTGGTCCTTGATGTTCAATGTATAACCGTAGTTCTTCGTCAATGATCCCGCCGTCGTGCTGACGCCGGTCAGCCGGTGAGCGCTGTCAAAACTCCGGGTTGCCGTCGATACCGTCTGGTTGGCCGTCGCCGTCGCCAGCCGCAGCGTCGACAGCTGCCCAGCCGCATTGTGGGTATAATGCGCCGTATAACCGCCGTCCGAAATCGTCGCATAACGACCGTCCGTACCATAGGTATAGTTCGCCTGCTGGTGCGTCGTACTGCCGGTCTTCAACGCTTGGCCGGTGCGGCGGCCGTAGACATCGTAAGTATAATTCAGCGTCGTATCAGCCAGATACGGAAGCGTCTCGGCGGTCAGCACGTTTTTCGCATTGTCATAAGTATAAGTCCGGGTTCCGGCTCCATCGGTCACCGTCACCGGACGGCTCAGGAAATCGTAGGTGATCGACACGTCCGGCGTCGCATCGCTGTAGTCAATGCCGGTCTGCCGCCCGCCGTTGTCATACGAATAAGTCGTCGTCACCCCACGCGCCCAGGTCCGTTTCAACGGCTGATTGTCCGCCGTATAGGTATAGGAGACCTTACGGCCGTCCGCGTAGATTTTCTCCTTCACCCGCTGCCGGCTGTCGTAATTCCAGCTCGTCACCTGCGGCGTCGTGTTGGTACGCCAGGTCTTCAACGTCAACATGCCACCGAAGTTGTTGTAGCTGAACTCCTGCGTGTAAGTCTCCGCTCCCGACACCTTCTTCAACTCGCCGGTCGGATGGAACTCATAGTTGACGATCCGGTTCCCGGGCAGCAGATAATTATACAGCCGGTTCAGGTTGTCGTAAGCCATGCTGACCGACTGCCCGTTCACCGTCCGCATCAGCACGTTGCCGTTCGCGTCATAGCTGTTGTTGGCCAGCGTATTCACCACCGTCGCGCCGCGCTTCTCGGTCATTGTGCTCAACCGGTCGAACTGATCGTAAGTGTAAGTCGTCACGTTGCCGGCGGTGCCGTCACTGTTGAACAATTCTTCCTTCGTAACCAACCCGTTCTCCTGCGTCGTCACTTTCTTTACTCCAACCGCATCGATTTCGGTTACTCGTACCACCCCGTCTCCCGGATATTCGGTTCTCGAAAAAGCGGTTTTGCCGAACTCCGTCACCCAGCTGCACAGCCCATCCAGGGTTTGCTCGGTTTTCCGGACCTCAACCGAATTCGTTCCGCTTGACGCTGCCACGGTCATAACCTGTACAGTAACAGACTGGCCATCCAGCGTTTTAGTTCCGAAGCTATGCGTATAAGTCGTTACAATATCGCCGGTCGACTGCGTCCCGTTGCGATCCATATCCACTATTTCGGAAACCAGCTGGCCGCGAACGTTATAAGTATACAGCGCCGTTACCCCGCCCGGCGTCACCGACTTGACCAACTGCCCCTTCATATTGTAGTAATTCACCGCGCTGGTGCCGTCCGGGTATTCGGTCTTGTACTGCCGGCCCAGCATGTCGGTGTAGATTTTCACATTCGACGGCGTCGAAGATTGCCAGTTCGGACCGTAACTGAAGGTCTGCGCATGCTGCCCGGTTCCTCCCGTCGAAGTCTGCAGCCCGTTGACATAGGTCGAAATCTGGGTGGCATTGTTCGGCAGCGTCACCGTCTCCGTCAACGTCAACGTCGAGGAATTGGTCTGGGCATAGTTGTGCGAATACCGGGTCGTGAAACGCTTCGGATCGGTCACCGTGCTGACCGCGTTGTACAGATAGCCGACCGTCGTCGTCAACTCGCCGCCGCTGCGCCCTTTGACCGTCACCGCCGTCTGCCGACCGCAGTTGTCATAGCTGTAAAGCGTCGTGATACCGTTCCGCTCCGTGAAAGTCATTTGTTTGGTTAGCTCGTCATAACCATAAGTCGTCGTCACCCCGGTCCGGTCGGTCTCCTCGGTGACGCCGCAGCAGCCGTAGGTCCGGCTGCTGCTGGTGCCGTCCAGATAAGTCGTCGCGGTTATCCGGCCGAACGAATCAAGCGTATTGGTCTCCTCCCCCACCTTGCGGTACAGCGTCGGAGAAATGAACGGATCGGAGATGTATTGGGTGCGGCTGATCACTTTACCCTGCGGATTGGTCACTGTCACCGTCCGTTCGCCGCTGGACACTGCCGTCGGAGTGTTCGGGTTGTTCGGCGCTCCGCTGGACACCGTCACCGTATCGTTGCCGTTGGCCGCCCGGCTGTATTCATAGATCGTCACCCGGCCATCCGGATGTTTGATCAACCGGGTCCGGCCAAGGAATGGGCTGGCTGTGTCGGTAATCCGGTAAATCTCCGTTTTCAACTCCGTACTGCCGTCGTAACGGATCTGCAGGTCAGGGCTGGAACTGCTGATATAATAGCTCTCATAACGGTCATGAGCGGTCAGCGTATTGTTCACCGTGGTCGTTATATCCTGAATGATCTTACTGCCGCTGACCGTGGTGCTGTAAGTCCGCCTGGTCGTCAAGGTTCCGCGCGTTTCTGTTTCGGTATAGCTGTCGCGCGCCGTCCCTGGATAACTGTAGCTGTACCTGGTGCCATCCGGGGCGATTTTCTGAGTCAAACGACCCTGCAAATCATACGCGAAAGTGGTTTTGCGCAATCCGACCTCGTTGATCTCCGTCACCCGGTAAATGCCGGCGATTTTCTTGCGGGTAATTTTGGTATAAATGCCGGTCTGGGCCCCGATCCCTTTTAAATGATGTTCGATCCGGGTATCCCCGGACTCACTCCACGACATCCACTCCGGCGCCAGCCCGGTCGGCTGCGCGCCGGTGCCGCTCCAAGTGAACAACTGAAAGGTCGGAAGGGCGGAACTGGAAAATTCAGGATAGGCGATCGTCAACTGTCGCCAGTAGTAGTTGCGGACGATCGAACCAACCGTGCTGGTCACTTTGAAACCATTGATCAGCTGCGGCACCGTCGAACTCAAATCCAGTTTCAATTCGGTTTCGGCGTGCGGCGTCGCGGCGCCGCCGACATAGTGCTTCATTACGATTCTGGTAATCGACGCCGAATCTTCGACCGCACCACGCGTATAGGCGAACGTCGTCTTTTCTCCGCCGCTGGTCACCTGGGTCGGATAACCCTCCGGATCATAAGTGACGTTGACGCCTGGGGAACTCTGAACCCGGAAGTGATCCTTGTCCAGCATATCCCAGGAAATCTCCGGCGCCCGCAGCCGCACCGACGCCCGGCCGGATCCATAATCCTCGCTGCCCAACGGAAAATCGGCATCGATACCGTTCTCGTTCATCGCATAATTTCCCTCGCCCGGCAGGCACAGGCCGTTCTGGCAGGCCTGGCAAAGCGGCAGAATCTCCACCTTGTCCTCCCCGGGATCGTCCACCGACAGCGAACCGCTGCTGAAATCCAGTTTGGCATCTACTTCCTCATCGCCCTTCAAGCCGACAAAATAGTAAGTCTGCGAGGTCTGATTGGCCGGAAATGTGAACGTCTTCGTCGTCTGACCCGGCGCCATGAACACCTGCGTGCAGGCCGCATCGGAAAACACCGCAAACGATTTTTCTTCCTTCCCCCTAATCGTCAGGGTCACCGATTTGTTCGGCAGTCCTCCCGCATCGGCTCCCAATATCAAACGGATCGGATGCCAACCGTTGGTCCCGGAAGCCATGAGGCTTTTCTGCGGCGGCTCGTCGCCCTTCGCACGCCAGGAAGCCGGCCAGCTACCCGGCGGCAACGGCTGGAAATCTACCGATGTCGTCGGATTGACCACCTTCACGTAAACTTCCTTCGAATTGCCGCAGGACGCGGTGATCTTGAATTCTCCGCTCGTCGCCTTCAAGGTCGCCGTCGGACGCGGATTGGAAGCGGACGGGAAAAAAATGCTGTCGGCATTGGCAATCGCTCCGCCATTCCAATTGGCAATTGACCATTTCGGATAACAAGCTTCGCCGGTAAAGTCAGCCTTCGTTACCGGATTTTTAGTCGGCCATTGGCCGCCGGGGTTGGCGACCGCGGTCAAATTGAGCGGATTCTGCTGAGAAGAGCCTTCCCGGCTGAACGGTTTGATATACAACACCGGTCTGGTGGCGCCATTGATCGTCGCCGTTCCGGAGAACATCTGGGAGGCAGTGCCGGTCAATGACGCAACTTCTGCACTGGTCACGTTAAAGGTGAAATCCCTGCTGCCGCAAGAAGAGATGGTATAAGTCTTATTATCAAAGATAAAACTACTCGGCGTAACTGTGCAGGATGCATGAAATTTGACGGTAAAAGAACCGGCGGAAGGAAAGGTGATATTATATTCCGGGCCGCTAGGATTATGGGCAACAACTCCGTTGGTTTCCGGGGCTGAAAGACTTTTGGCATGGGATACCGTCTCCTGATGCGTCGCTGGACACCTCGCGCATTTCAAGGTCACTGCCGACGCCCCGGTGCTTCCTTTGTCTTCAACTCCGTAAAGATGCGTTTCATTGACCGGGATGGAAAAACTCGACAATTGAACGTATTGCGCATTGGTTGCCACCGGCTTGCATTGCAAATTGAAACTGCATTTATCGGAAGCCTGAAGCTGAAAATCATGATTCAAGTTGATCGTATAAGTTTTGTTTTTGGCATCTGCAAGGTGAGAACAAGTGACGGATACCACTATCGAATATACTCCCGGTTTGGTCTGGACTTCAGAGGCAATCGTCGGCGAGTGAGATATCGTCACAGTTGTGTCATTCCCGGGATTTCTTACTCCACATCTTTGGCCATCAATACGATTATCACACTCCGTATATTTGGTGCATTGACCATGGGTCCCCGCCAATAGTTCATTTTTAATTTGAGCCAGAGTTTTTGAGCCGTTACAAGTATTTTGCGGATCGCTCGCGAAAGTTACCCGAAAATTCTCATACTTCGTAACTCGCTTGGAAAGCGGATGATCACAAGTCGGCGGATTGTTGTCATTAGCTCCATACACGCCACTGCAGCTTGCCAGCACCACCAACAATGGCAGCAGCTTCTTTCCCAATCTCATTCCCATTCCCTTTTCCTTACGCCTTGAGTTGCCCTGTCAATGCATTACTATAATAACATGAAATTTTAAATTTTCCTTCAATCAAAACTTTTTTTCCTATTTTTTTCCCATATTCCATGAGCTTTATCGCATTTTTTTCGATAAAAATATGGATTTCAAGAATTAAAATGCTAAATTTATTCCAAGAGAACAATAACAGACTAATAGCTCATTAATTGATAAAATCATAATGCCGCTCCTGCAGTCACTGTTGCGACGCTGAGCCGGCAGCCAAACGGTGACGCAGAATTGGATTTTTTCGCATGGGCAAGGAAAAAGACATGTATCTTCTGGCAGGAAAAGGTTCGACGTATGCGAAACTGGCGAAATTTTTCCGTCTCGCGTTGACGGAGTGCGAAACGCCGCTGCGCATCGCCTATATCGGCACGGCGAGTGACAACGATGAACCGTTCTTCCGGACGATGGAAAAACGGCGAAGTGACCGATTTCGGCAAAACAAAAAGTTTTTTGACGACAGGAAGCTGAAACTATGACGCCAGAAGAACTGTTTCACAATCGGCGCCTGAATCCGGCCGCCCTCTCCAACTACGGCTTCCGGGAAGAAAACGGCATTTACCGCCGGACCTCGGAGCTCCTGGACGGCTTGTTCCACCTGACGATCGCCATTTCCGCCGGCGGCGCAAAAACACAGGTGACAGATCGGGTTTCCGGCGACGAATATATCTTGTATCGGCTCGCCAACGCTCAGGGCGCGTTTGTCGGCAAAGTGCGGGAGGCCGTTGACAAAGAGTTGTCTGAAATTCCGGAGCATTGTTTCGAACCGGATGTCTTCAAAAGCGAATGCGCCAGGCGGGTGATTCAACATGTGCGCGAGACTTATCACGACGAATTGCAATTTCTCTGGAAACGTTTCCCGGAGAATGCCGTTTACCGCCGGCAGGACAATGCCAAATGGTATGCCGCGTTGCTCGCGCTCTCCGGGAAAAAACTTGGACTGGACGATGATGCAGTGATTGACATTATCGATTTGCGGGGCAAGCCGGCGGAAATCACCGCGCTGATTGACGGAAAAACTTATTTTCCCGGCTACCATATGAACAAACGGCACTGGTTCACGATCCGGCTGGACGGTTCCGTGCCGGACGATGAAATTTTCAACCGGATCAATGACAGTTACAAACTCGCGTTGAAGTAATTTCCCCAGATCCTGTTAACACTGTTTAAAGATTATTGATTTCATGCTATATTAATCGGCTATGCAAAGCCTGATGCGAGAAGGAAAAACCTTACAAAAATAGGGCGAGAGCCCGTCATAATTTGTGAAAATTGAATCCTGCCGCAGCAAAAATCACATTCAATTCGTCACCGAATTTACCGCGAAGTTAATTCCGATTCATTCTTTGTCCGCTTTTACAAGGCCCGATCACCGGCTCAACGGCCGACCGCCGATTCCACCGCCGGCACAACGACCTCGAAACCCGTTTACGAAATCGCTTCATTATCTGGATATTACATTTGCCTTTATAACCGTGCCCCCGAAAGCCGAGTCGAATATCGCCACTTTCACTTCATGACCAATTAGTTCCGTCATTTATCCAGCGCAGATTTCAGCGTATGCCCGTCGTATTGCGGCTCATGAATTGAATAAAGTTTCTTTGGGTCGCTTTTCTTGAGGAAACTTTCGCGCAAACCGGTCTTAAAGCTCGCTTCGAGTATCTTTTCCGCGCCGCTTTTCAACAGCTTTTTACGCCAACGCGACATCGTCGACTGCTCCGTCAGCTACTCATATTCTTGGCAGTAAACATTATTCGCATAAAAATGGAAGCGGTATACCTGGATAACACAAGCCTCAACAAACTCCCAAACGGAATCGGGGTTTAAAAAAGCAGATGTCTCAATGGAGCAAAAATACGGGCCAACTTTTTGAGGAGGTGCTCCACCGCCAGATCGGCCAGACTCTCCCGTCGTCGGGTAAAAGTTTACTGAAAACTTTACCTGTTTTTTACAAACTCATGAACTTGACTTCGGGTATATTTTTTATTATACTAGCAGAAGAACGCTTTTCATTATTCACCATTGATGACTCAGGCAAAGGGATAAAATGGGAAACAAAACACTTTTTCTTCCGGTTTACCGCCGGGGCGAAAAAAGGAGTAAATGAATCATGAAAACACTACTGCCAACGTTGTTATGCCTGTTAATGTCGACCATCGCTTTTGCTCAAGACGCCAAATTAACGTCCGAGGAGTTACAACAGTTAAAACGGATAAGCAGCGAAAAATTGCCGGTGAGAGATCCTGAGTGGCGGTTCGCATTTGAACAGTTTCGAACCCATTACAATATTGATGATACCGCTCTGAAAAACGCTTTGCTGCAGCAACTTGACGACGAGCTCGATGGATTCAGTGTTGAGGAGGGCGACACATTACCGGTCGAATACTATTCCAGCCCTCATACCTGTCTCTTTCTGGGAGAATTTCCGAACGACGAAAATGTCAAACAGGCGCTGCGTGAAATCATCTCTCGAGAAAACGATCCGCGCTGGCAGAAAGCGATGCGCAGTTACCTCCGGCTTGTCGGCTATCGGCTTGACGGCTTCCTGAAAGAGCTTGTCCGGCAAAATCAAAAATTCGCAGATGACGCGGCCAGAGAGTTGAACAATCAACTGTTTCTCTCGGAACGGGATTTGCAGCTTTCCATTCTTGATGACCTTGTTTACCTCAAGGAAAATGACGGCTACAATGCGTTGAGGTTGACGGATGAAGAATTGACCCGCATTCAGGAAGACAAATTGTCCTGGCTGAAAAATTTTATCGAAAAGCACGAACAAAAGGATATTGAACTTCTGACCCAAGCACAGGAAAGCTTTACTCGCTACTTGCAAAACTCGTCTTCCGACACTTATGAGACATATAGAAACATATGCATTTGGAATGTCAGAGTTGGTTTTGGCGCAACTCTTACCAAGAAAATATTTGTATTATATGACAAATTCAATGTATCCACCTGTGACAGCTATGAATATTCTCCGCTCCGGCTTTGCGTATTGAAACTGCGTGCCCCCCGCCTGTCCTGGGATGATCCGGAAGACGTCGCCTATATTGATGCGGAGACCGCCAAACTGGAAGCGTTCTTCAGTCAGCCGGAAGCGGAACGGATTACGCCACCGTTTTCATCGCCGTTCAGTACCCAGATCGCCGTCTTGCGGGCAGAATATGAAGCAAGGCAGGAAGAACTAAGAAAGCAGAATGAAGAACAGGCCAAGGCATACAAAGAAGAAAGGGAGCGAATCCTTCAGGAAAATTTGAAAAAGGAAAATGAAAAATGGCGACGCTACGAGGAAGAGAGCAGTCGACGACAGGAGGAGTTGCAGAAAGCCAGTGACGAAAATCACCGCAAGGTTTTAGAATCAAATAAATTATAATTTGAGTGCCACGGAACCGTCCCGGAATGGGCAAGTTCCCCGGCCAATTCCGGGCACTGCTCCTTTTTCGACACCTGAGCCGACTGCTCGATGGTGTCGAACAGCTTTTCAGGAAAAGATATTTTTCAAGAAATCGACCGCCTGCCGGACCGCCGCACGGGTCGGCGTCGAACCGGCCAACGCATTCAGCATCATGAAATCGTGAATAGTGCCGTTGTAACGCACCGCCGTCACTTTCACGCCGGCCTGCTGCAGCTTCCGGGCATACGCTTCGCCTTCGTCGCGCAGCACGTCGTTCTGGTCGGTGATGACCAGCGCTTCCGGCAGGCCTTCCAACTGTTCCACCGTCGCCTGCAACGGCGAAACCGTGACTTCGCAGCGGCGCGTTTTGTCCGGCAGATAGGCATCCCAGAACCATTCCATCGCCTTCAGCGTCAGCCACGGTCCATCGGCAAATTCCCGGTAGGACGCTGTATCAAACGCGGCATCGGTCACCGGATAGAACAGCAATTGCGCGGCGAATTCCGGCCGGCCGTGTTGTTTGGCCAGCAATGTCATCACCGCCGTCATATTGCCACCGACACTGTCTCCGGCCACCGCCAACCGCTTCGGGTCGATATGGAACTTTTCCGGGTGGGCGCAGACGTATTCGACCGCGGCATAGGCCTGCTCCACCGGCACCGGATATTGCGCCTCCGGCGACGGGGTGTAATTGACGAAAATCACCGCCACCCCGGCACCGACCGCCAGCTCCCGCACCAGACGGTCATGGGTGTCCTTGTTCCCCATCACCCAGCCGCCGCCATGAAAGTAAAACAGCGCCGGCAAATTCGCCGCCGCCCCTTCCGGCCGTACCAGCCGGACCTCCACTTTGCCGGTCGGACCGACCGGCAAGACCAAATCCGCGACTTCCGCCGCCGGAGACGCCACCGGAATTGCCTGCGCCTCGCTCAATACCTGACGGGCGCCCTCCGGCGTCAGCGTATACAACGGCGGTCCTGGATTGGCATTCAAAGCATCGATGAACTGTTGCGTTTCGACGGTCAGCCACGGTGATTGCGACGATGGCAGATTACTCTTCATTTTCACTCCTCGGTTAAGTTTAAAAAAAATACGGTTTGTCAACCGCACCGCTATTTCTCCTCCCTGCAGAGCTAAAGATAGCATTTCTTTGTTGATAAACAAATCAAAATCACCAAGAAAATGGAATTGCTTATTCATCTTTCAACTAAAATTAAAAAAAATCACTCTTTTTATTTTTAAATATAGTTGTAATTGCCAGCCGGGTCATTTATAGTTTCAATGTGGAAACTGGTGAAGAATTCGATTCCCGGCGATGTTTTTTTTGCATCGACGTTTTTGAGGAGAAACGAGGGAATGGCTGATTCGGAAATAATTGCTCCGGCCGGTTCAACAGGAAATTTTCCCGCCGGTAAAAGTGAAATTTCAATCCAACAACAAGAGGAGATATATGATGAAACAGACTACCGTTTTGACCACCGCCTCCGGTTGCCCGGTCGACAGCGATCAGGCCTCCATCACCACCGGCAAGCCCGCCTATACTTTGCTGCAGGATGCGCATCTGGTCGAAAAATTGGCGCATTTCAACCGGGAACGGATTCCCGAACGCATCGTCCATGCCAAAGGCGCCGGCGCTTTCGGTTATTTCGAAGTGACCCGGGATGTCAGCCGCTATACCAAAGCGAAATTGTTCGCCAAAGTCGGCAAAAAAACGGAACTGTTCGCCCGTTTTTCCACGGTCGGCGGCGAACGGGGCTCCGCCGATGCGGCGCGTGATCCGCGCGGCTTTGCCGTAAAATTCTATACCGAAGAAGGCAATTACGACATGGTCGGCAACAATACGCCGGTTTTCTTCATCCGCGATGCGATCAAATTTCCGGACTTCATCCATACCCAGAAACGCAATCCGCAGAACAACCTGAAAGACGCCGACGCCTTCTGGGACTTCCTGTCGCTGACACCGGAATCGACGCACCAGGTAACCATCCTGTTTTCCGACCGCGGCACGCCGCTGAATTTCCGGCGGATGGACGGCCATTCCAGCCACACCTATTTATGGTACAATGAACGCAACGAATATGTCTGGGTGAAATATCACTTCAAGACTACGCTCGGCAACGCCACGTTGACCGCGGCGGAGGCCGAAGCACTTTCCGGTTCCAATCCGGACCACGCGACTCAGGATCTGTTTCAGGCGATCGCCGAAGGCAATTTCCCGGAATGGAAACTTTTCGTCCAGATCATGACGCCGGAACAAGCCCGGGAATACCGTTTCGATCCGTTCGACGTCACCCAGGTGTGGTATCACAGTGATTTTCCGCTGATCGAAGTGGGCAAAATGGTGTTGAACCGCAATCCGGAAAATTACTTTGCCGATGTCGAACAGGCGGCCTTCTCGCCGGCCAATTTCGTCCCCGGCATCGGACCTTCGCCGGACAGACTGCTGCAGGGCCGCCTGTTCGCCTACGGCGACGCCCATCGCTGGCGGCTCGGAGTCAATCACCAGCAGATTCCGGTCAACGCGCCGCGCTGCCCGATGCACACTTACCAGCGCGACGGGCAGATGGCCGTCAACGGCAACGGCGGCAGCGGCCCGAATTACTGGCCGAACAGCGCCGGCGGTGCCGCCCCCTGCCCGGCCTTCACCCCGCCGGCCTTTGAAGTCGAAGCGGTCATTGCCCGCCATGAACAGCCGGCCGAGGACCTTGATTTCGTTCAACCGGGCGAACTGTACCGGCGGGTGTTGAATGACGAGCAGAAGAGCCACCTGATTTCCAATATCGTCGGCCATTTGCGCAACGCCCAACCGGCGCTGCAATACCGGCAGAGTGCGCTGTTCTACAAAGCCGATCCCGAATACGGCTCCCGGGTGGCAAACGGCCTGAAGCTGGACCTTGAAAAAGTCAAAGCGCTGGCGGCAATGCCGCAAGCGGAACGAGTCAAGGCCACACCGCTGGAGCGTTGAAATGTTTGCGGCAACACGACGAAAACTCTGGCTGCTGGCCGGTCACGTCAGCGTGCTGGCCGGAACCATCGGCATTTTTCTGCCGCTGCTGCCGACGACACCGTTTCTGTTGCTGGCGGCGGTCTGCTATGAACGCAGTTCGCCGCGTCTGCGGCAATGGTTGTATGCCAACCGGTATCTGCGCTATTACCTGGATCATTACCGGGAAGGCAGCGGTGTGCCGCTGGCGGTCAAAGTGCAGAGTCTGGCCTGTCTGTGGCTGATGCTCGGTCTTTCAGCGCTGTTCTGGCACAATATTTGTTATTACTTATTATTGCTGGCCGTCGGCATCGGCGTCAGCCTCCACCTGCTGCTGTTGCGCGGCTGCCGGCAGCAGCCGCCGGCGTTCACGCTGGTGGAACTGCTGGTCTGCATCGCCCTGATCACACTGCTCGGCAGTCTGCTGCTCCCCGGATTGTCCGGGGCGCGCGTCCAGGCCCGTTCCATCCATTGCCGGAACAATTTGCGGCAGTTGGCGACCGCCAATATCTTATATGCGGTCGGCAATGACGATTTCTTCGTCCCCTATTCCACCGGCGATGTGATGGACGCCGACGGCCAGCTTTGGCTGGGTTACCAAAAAACCGGCAGCCGGGAAGGATACGGCCAGACCGGGCCCAGCACCGCAACCACCGATTTGACCTGCAACCCGCTGCTCGGCCCTTATCTCAGCCACAGCGCCGCGGTGCTGATTTGTCCGAGCGTCACCGCCGCCACCGGTGATTTTACTCAGATTCCTTACGGCGGCGGCTACGGCTACAACGCCGTCTGGCTGGGACGTTATGTCGTCAACAATCAGGCTTTCAGCCTGCGGAGCAGTCAGATGGTCAATCCGGCCGGCGTAATCATGTTCGGCGATAACGCGCGCGCCACGATGGGACCATTTGAATTCGATCCGCCGCAACTGTCGCCTTTCATGTACTGCCGGGAACGCCCGGCGGCGCTCGGCGGCAGTTATCTGTCTGGCACCATCCAGGCGCGCCATCGCGAACAAGCCAATATCGCCTGGAGCGACGGCCACGCCACCTCCGAACCGCTGACGATGCCGAATCATGACCGCATTTCGCTGGCCTACCATATCGGACATCTCGGCAGCGGAGCATCCGATCCCTATCGAGCGCTGTAATCGCTCAAAATCGAGTAGGAGCCCGGTCATTAGTTGGCCGGGCGTCCTCTCACACCACCGTACGTGCCGTTCGGCATACGGCGGTTCAGCAGCTTGAGTGCAACGCTTTGTACCGAAGTAGGATATCGTCATACCCTATTTCGGCAATGCGTTGAGACGGCAATACACGATGTAAAATCCAACTACGGGCAATATGCCAGTAGCCTTTCCTCGTATTCGCCCATTCCCACGCTTTTCCCTCGGAAATACCCAACGATTGCAGTCGCGTAAATCGTGTCCGTACTCGTTTCCACTGTTTCCAAACATACGTCCGAATTTTCCGTTGAATCCATTCATTCATGTTTTGCATAAACATCTTCATGTCCGCAATCGCATAGTATCCGAGCCATCCGACGGTATATTGCCGAAGTTTGTACAGCATATATTCCACCGAATTTCCCTGATTCCTTCGGGTCAGCTCGCGAACCTTGGCTTTGAAGCGGTCTATAGACTTCTCGTGTATTCGAATTCCGGCCTGTCCTTTCGTCGTACTTCGCAGTGCGAAGCCGAGAAACTTCAGCTTCAGCGGACTTCCCGCTTTACTTTTGGATTCGTTTACTTTGAGTTTCAATTTCGCTTCAAGAAACCGTCTGCTGCTCGCAAGTACGCGTTCGGCGGCGCGTTGACTTCTGACGTAGATGTTGACATCGTCCGCATATCGTACGAACTTGTGTCCACGGCGTTCCAATTCCCGGTCGAAAGCGGTCAGGTAGATGTTGCTCAGCAATGGCGAAAGATTGCCGCCCTGTGGACTGCCTTCTTCCGTTCGCGTCACCACGCCATTGATCATGACTCCGCTCTTCAAGTAGCGTTTAATCAGGCACAAAACTCGTTGATCAGAGATTTTGGCCCGCAACATTTCCATCAACAGCTCATGGTTCATGGTGTCGAAATACTTGCTCAAGTCAAGATCGACAACCCGCCGATAGCCTTGATTGTAGTATTTCCGTGCTTGCCGGATGGCCTGATGAGCGCTACGCCCCGGTCGGAAACCGTAGCTGTTTTCTGAAAATTCCTCCTCGAATATCGGGCAGAGGACCTGCGATATTGCCTGTTGAATCATCCGATCCATGCCCGTTGGAACACCAAGCATCCGTATCCCCCCGTCCGGTTTCGGGATTTCAACCCGGCGCACCGGTTGCGGGCGATACGTTTCGGTTCGGAGATTTTCAAGGAAACTTTCCTTGTGTTCGCACAGATACGCCAACAGGTCGTCAACGGTCATTCCGTCCACGCCCGGCGCTCCGCCGTTTCTCTTGACTTGCTTGTACGCACGGTTGAGGTTGTTACGCTCAAGGATGCGTTCAAACAAATCAGCACCGTCTTTCGCTTCAGTTTCCCGCGTAAGCATGCTCCGCACTCCCGGATTCTCTTCGGCTTCCAGCCTATCCATCCCCGGGCAGTTCCGTTTCCGGATTTTCTGCTCTCTACACATGCTGCACCTTTCACTTGCGAAAGATCGACTACTGTTCGGCCCTTCCCGTAAAAAAAAAACACGGTACTATGGCCTCTGCTGACTTCTCAACGTTCAGCCGCACATCACTGTACGGGTTGAAATTACCATGCATTCACGGCTTCATTCATACCGTTGAGATCTCCCCGGATAAGAGCGATAACTTTCATCCCAGGCGCCTGGTACATCTACACCACAAGGTTCGGGCAGTATTGGACTTCGCTTTGTTGTGCAAGCTCGTCCGCCTTGCAAATGCCTTATATGTACTTTCTGTTCGTCAGGCCGGGAATTTGCCGCCGACTTCCTTCAGATTCCACCTCGCGGTGGACACCCTTGCCTTAAGCTAACAGTTCCTACTGCCAAGTCTGTAACGGACTTTCACCGTCAAGTTATCACCCATGCCGGGCGTACACAAAAAAAAATTCCGCCTGACCCAGACGGAATTTTCTACATTTTCAACGATGCGGTCCAACCGGATCAATCCCCTTCTTTCCCCCGCTTGAATTGAGCCGCAATCACGGCGATCCGTTTCCCGTAATCCTCGGCGGTCTGCAAATCGCCGGCCGGCGGCGCATCCGGAGCCTTGACGTTGAAAGAAGAGGCCATCGGTCCCAGGCTGCCGCAATTGCGGTTCAGCGCATTCGGCCCCGGCCCATCGACACTCTTGGCGGAATCCGGCTCATTGGCTCCGGGCAATTGCTCCAGCCCGACCCAGATCATTCCCTGCTGCATCGCATTGACCATCAATCCATTCAGCGTATTGAGCTTATCTCCGGAAAAGTTGCTGGAATTGGTAAATCCGCCGGCAATCTTGTCGTGCCACGCCCTGGAAACCCAGCGGCCGACCCCGGCTTCCATGAAAGCCTTCATCTCCGAAGCGATATTCCCCATGTAAGTCGGCGTGCCGTAAACGATCGCATCCGCCTTATCCAGCTCTTCCAGCCGGTTGGTCGCCTCCTGGGCAGTCATTAAAAGCACTTTCGTGCCGGGCACGGCGGCGGCGCCGCGCTGGACGCGTTCCGCCATCAATTTCGTATGGCCATAGCGGCTGCAGTAAACGATGGCAACAATGGTTTCTTTCATTTTTCTCCTCCTTCAGGGTAAAACATTTACACCGGGATGCGCATTTCAGCCGGCGATTTCATTTTTCCGAACGATTCCAATCGTTCCGTCCTTTTTCAAAATAGCACCGTTATGCGCAAAACACAAACCAAAACAGTTTCGAAATCCACAAAATAATCAAAACATTCTTCCCCGGCTGCTTTGCAGGAATTCCGGCGTATCGGTCAATGGATGATAGTTCCGGTTCCGATATCAGGCAGTATCGGCCAGAGCGAAAGCCGGAAAACCGGCAAGCCGATAACTGTGGTGATCGGAGAATTTCGTCATCCGGCCGTATTCAATCGTCACCGGCTATGCGCGGCAGCCCCGCTATCGCCGACGACTCTCCCTCTCCCGGCCCGGTAAACGCTTTGCCGTTACAGGCGCTTCCGGAAACAGACAACCCTCCGGCGGCATGCCGCCGCCATAATCGTTCACCCCCTTCATCCCGCCTTGCACACGGCGTAAATTAATCCTTTACAGCCGGATTGCCGCCGGAAACGCTTCCCGGCGACAACTCGACCACACTTGATCGATGTCGTTCAGGATATACCCATTCTGCAGCAGATGAATCCAGAACGCGCCTTCCAGCGTCAACCGGCGCATCTCGCCATCCGGTTCCCACCAATGCAGAACATCCAGGCTTTTCCGAAGCGGCGGCCAGGCCCATTCGGCCGCGAAACGCCGTTCGATCTCCGCCACCGGCAGCCTGGTCTCATAAAAACGCCAGTAAAGCCAGTACCAGTTGCTGAGCCGCTCGGAAAGCGTCATGCCCAACGCGGTCGGAAACCGCCGTTCCGCCAGGCGCTGCTGATAAGCCCGGTTATCAAAGGTATTGAAATAAAAACGATTCGGCAACCGGCTGGCCGCTCCCGGTCCGAGACCGAGAAAAAAATCGCGGGTCACCGACGAATATGCCGGCGCTGCCGTCCGGCTGAATCCCCAGACCGACCGCGGCTGCCATCCCGCTCCGGTCATGGTATTGAACAGCAGTTCATACAATCGCCGCCGCAAACGCAATTTCGGCATCTTCAAATGCCGCTGACGCCGGATTTCGCCAACCTGGCTGTAAGGAAACTCAAACAATGGATAGGCGGTGATCTGAGCAACGCCACTCGCCATCGCTTTGGCCAGATCTTCGGCAAATATCCGTTCCGGCGCCGCCCCGAAGGCAAACATCAAATCCAAATTCACGCCGGCAAAACCGCCGGCCTGCAACCGGGCGATTTTATCCGGCAATATTTCGGCCGGATAACTGCGTCCCAGAAAACGCAATTGTCCGTCGTCGAAGCTCTGGACGCCCAGGCTGACCAGCGACACGCCGCTACTCCGCAGGCGCGAGACCAAGGCGTCATCGATTTCATCGGGGTTGGTTTCGAGCGCCACCGGACCGTGCCGGGGCAGCCGTTTGAACAGCCCGGCCAGGAAAGCCTCCAATTCCGGCCAGACCACCGTCGGCGTGCCGCCGCCGATATAAATCGAACCGATCCGCCGCCGTTGCAGCCACGGCAGATAGAGCCGCAGCTCGCGGCGCAATGCCTGAAAAAATGCAGCGGTCTGTTCCGGCCGGTAAGGAACAGTGTTGTACGGGCAGTAACGGCAACGGTTCCGGCAGAACGGAATATGGATGTACAGATCGCACGCCTCCAGCTCCGGCAACTCCGGGACAGACGCCGGCCGGAAAGTAAAATCATCCGCACCGCCGGTCAGCCGGCGGCGCAGCAATCGCAAAACCGGTGCGATCATCTTTTTCCTCCTCCGGCCAGGTAACCGAACGCCGCCGCCACCGCGTCCGGACGCAACTGCAGGATACACTGCAACTCCGGATAGCCGAGATAACCACAGTTGTCGCAGGCGAGTGCGTTGCCGACCGCCCGGCAGCAGCGGAACAGTTTCCGGTCGGCATAGACCAAACAGAGATCGGCCGGACGTTTCCAGCGATCGGCGGCAACCAGTTTCAGGCAACTGGCGGAATTGACGACCGGTAGATTCTGCCGCTTCAACCGCAGCAGTTCGCCAATCAATTCACGCCGGCGCGACAACGGCAGGAACAATTCATCGATGCCGTAATACGGCGTATGGAAGTAAAAGAAAATTCCCCGCAAGTTCGGTTGAGCCGCCACCCAGCGGCACATCGGCTCCACTTCCGCGACATTGCCGGCATTGATCGCCTGGTTGATGAACAAATTCGGATGAACCGCCTCGGCGATCCGCGCCGCCACCTTCCGGAAAACGCCGGGTCCGCGCAACGCATCATGACACGGCTCGCGGCCATCCAGACTGATGAAAATCGCATCGGCATCCAAATGGTCGAACGGCAAAGTGCCGTTGGTATACACGGAAACCGCCAGAAACCCCATCGCCCTGGCTTCCCGGATCAATTCAGCGACTCCCGCGCCTGCCGTCCCCCAGATCAGCGGTTCGCCGCCGGTAATCGCCAAGGCCCGCGCCCCCCGGCGAAATAAGACCCGCAGACCGGTCAGCGCCTCGGCGAAACTCAGGTCGGCGGAGGTACAGCGGTTCACCCGGCAGTGGCGGCAATTCAAATTGCAACTTTCATTGAGCACCAGACCGCCGATCAGCGGCAACGGCTGCCGCAGGATGACGCGGCGCAGCCAGAAGAGCGCCGCCCAGCCGAGCAGACGCCGTCGCCAATACCATCGTGAGATCATTTCCCCGGTTCCGGTCACTTTCGGCCGTCCTCGAGCGCCGGCTCCACCTGAACGGCTTCCGCCTGGAGCCGGACCATGAAATCATTCAAAAGCCGCAGTTCCCCCGGCGAAAATTTTCGAACCAGGGAGCGGATCAGATCTAAATATTCCGGCTCGATTTCCGTAACCAGCCGCCGCCCCAGCTCCGTCGTCTCCAGCAGTACACAGCGCCGGTCGCCCGGCACGTCGCCGCGCCGGATCAGCCCGGCCTTGGCCATGCGTTCCACCAGGCCGGTGACATTGGACTGATCGACCAGCAGCCGGTCACTGACTTCCCGCTGGGTCAGCGGTTTTTCCGCATAGGTCAACAGCATCAGAATGTTGAACTGCGCCGGAGACACCGGACGGTCGCGAAAAAACCAGCCGGACATCTTCTTCAGCAACACCCCGGTCCACCAGACGTTCATCACCGCTTCGTGTTCCGCCATTTCAAATTTTAAAATCTTATGCTGCAACAATGATATTCCTCCTGTCAGGAATATACTTTATCAATTAATATTTGATATGTCAAATATTAAATCAAATTTATTTCTCTGAAAAAATCAAACGACTTCTTCAAAGGAAAGTTGATTTATTTACCGATAGCATTATAATAGTAACAGAGGAAGTTTTATCGGAAACAGTTCGAAAAAGAATCGAATTGAAATAATCATCCAATGAAGGAGAAAAAATCATGCCTGAATTCTGCACACCGTTTTCCGTCATGCACGCGGACCGCAAACTTACCGGCGACGAATTGCTGCGCGCCATCCGTTTCATGATCGCCGCCGAGTACGAAGCGTCACAGCTCTATACCCAGATGGCCGAATCGATCGATCACCCGCTGGCCAAGGCGGTTCTGCTCGATATTTCGGAGGAGGAGCTGGTCCATGCCGGCGAATTCTTCCGACTGCTGCACGAATTGGCGCCGAATGAAAAGGAACTGTACGCCTCCGGCGCCAGGGAGGTCGAAGAGATGATCGCCAAACTGAAAGCCGTCGGCCGAAAGTAATTCATACCCCTTTGGCCGGGCGTTCGCCGTCTTTGGCCGGGTTGCCGGAAGAAGACCGCTTTCTTTTGCCAACAATACTCGGCGCCGGCCCGGGCGACGACTTTTGCCCGGAACGATTGTCGGTGTGAAGCCGATTTTTTAATTTCACTTTTTTTCAAATGGCGATTTGACTCTTCCTGCCGCCACCGTTATATTGCAGCGTTGTTTCCGGTAGGTGAAGCTATCGCAGGGATACGGATTACTGCCGCAAAGTGGTGGAGACACTACAAGCAGGTCAGCAGGCCACATCGAAAAACAAGGTGTGATCTAATGTAATTTCATCGCCCCGTGATGCCGAAGCTTGGACGGTAAGGCAATCGGCCGAAAGGCCAACGCAGAATTGTTTTGTTTTTTCTGCCCGCCGCTGTCCGCAGCCGGCGGGCTTTTTTTGCCGCTTGCCGTCCGGAATACCGCATCCCGGGCATTCAATTCATCGAAAGGTCTGAAAATGGACGAAGGAAGTAACAGCGGTATAGAGCCTGGCGGACGTATCAACCGTCACCGGGCGGCCGATTGCGGCGCCGGCCGGATTCCTTCCAAGCGATTTTCCGGCCGGATGAAGTTCTGATTTACTTTGCCAATCGACGTTTCGTCCGCCTCTGACGGCAGGTCCTCCCAGCCAGCTCTGTACCATCCTCTGCAATCTCAATCGATCACCAAGAGAAAGGTACGGAAAAATGAAACTTTTTTTCACGTTCCAGGCCGGCAAGCACAATCGTGAACTGCGCCGGCAGGCGATGGTTGCCGCCCGGCGGCTTTCCGCCGCCAAATCGGAAACCGGCAATTTTGTTCGCAAATTCGGCCTGGCCAACGGACTGTCCGAGCCGATGGTCAAACATATGCGCAACCGTTTCGGCGCCAACCGGATTGTCGGCGCCAACCGGGATTCGATCCTCAAACGGCTGATCGGCGCTTTCGTCAATCCGTTCACCGGTATTCTGCTGCTGCTGGCCGCAGTGTCGTTCCTCATGGACGTCCGCCTGGCGGCGCCGGAGGACAAAGACCCGACCACGGTTATCATCATCCTGACCATGGTACTGATCAGCGGACTGCTGCGCTTCATCCAGGAGACGCGTTCCGGCAATGCTGCGGCGCGCCTCAGCGAAATGGTCAAGACGACCGCGACGGTCGAACGCCGCATGGTTGGCAAAATCGAAGTTCCGCTGGAAGAACTCGTCGTCGGAGATATCGTTCACCTCGCCGCCGGCGATATGCTGCCGGCCGACGTGCGAATTCTCCGCGCCAAGGATTTTTTCGTCAGCCAGGCCTCCCTGACCGGAGAAAGCGAACCGGTGGAGAAAAACGCCGCCGTCGTCCGGCACGACTGTGACGCCGTGACCGACTCCCCCAATCTGGCTTTCGCCGGCAGCAATGTCGTCAGCGGTTCGGCAACCGCTCTGGTCATCGCCGTCGGCAGCGACACGCTTTTCGGCGACGCGGCCCGTTCGCTCGCCGCTCCGCCGACCGTGACCGGGTTCGAAAAAGGCGTCAATGCCGTCTCCTGGGTGCTGATCCGTTTCATGCTGATCATGGTGCCGGTCGTCCTCGTCGTCAACGGCATCACCAAAGGCAACTGGGAAGCCGCCATTCTGTTCGCCATTTCGGTAGCGGTCGGCCTGACACCGGAAATGCTGCCGATGATCGTCACCACCTGCCTGGCCAAAGGCGCCGTGCTGATGTCGCGCCGCAAAACCATCATCAAAAATCTCAATGCGATCCAGAACCTCGGTGCCATGGATGTGCTCTGTACCGATAAGACCGGTACGCTGACCATGGATAAAGTGGTGTTGGAATATCACATGAATGTCCACGGTGAAACCGATTCGCGGGTACTGCGCCACGCCTTTCTGAACAGTTTCTATCAGACGGGCTTGAAAAATCTGATGGACATCGCCATCATCGACCGGACCGGCCGGGAGTGCGGCGACGAGGCGACGCTGCGGCGGCTCACCGGCAGCTATGAGAAAGTCGACGAAATTCCGTTCGATTTCGAACGACGCCGGATGAGCGTCGTTGTCGCCGACCGGCACGGCAAGACGCAGATGATCACCAAAGGCGCCGTCGAAGAGATGCTCGGCATTTGTTCGCACGTTGAATACCGCGGCAGCGTGGAACCGCTGACCGCCGCCCTGCGCCGCGATCTTCTGGCCACGGTGGACACGTTCAATCGCGACGGCCTGCGGGTCATCGCCGTCGCCCAGAAAACCAATCCGCCGCCGGTCGACGCATTTTCCGTCGCCGACGAAACCGGGATGGTGCTGATCGGCTATCTCGCCTTCCTCGATCCGCCGAAATCGACGGCGGCGGCGGCAGTCCGCGCGCTTCGGGAATACGGCGTCGCCACCAAAGTCCTGACCGGCGACAATGAAAAAGTCACCCGCTGCGTCTGCCGCCAGGTCGGCCTGCGGGTCGACAATCTGCTGCTCGGGGCGGAGCTGGAAAAAATGAGCAAAGCGGAACTGGCCCGCGCCGTGGAACGCACCAACGTCTTCGCCAAGCTGTCTCCGCAGCAAAAAGCCCGGCTGGTGCAAGTGCTCCGTTCCAACGGCCATACCGTCGGATTTCTCGGCGACGGCATCAACGACGCGGCAGCATTGAAAGCGGCCGATGTCGGAATTTCGGTCGATACCGCTGTCGATATCGCCAAGGAATCGGCCGACGTCGTGTTGCTGGAAAAAGACCTGATGGTGTTGGAGAACGGCATCCTCGAGGGACGCAGGACGTATGCGAATATGATCAAATACATCAAGATGACCGCCAGTTCCAACTTCGGCAATATGTTTTCGGTGCTCATCGCCAGCGCCTTCCTGCCGTTTCTGCCGATGCTGAGCATTCATCTGCTGCTGTTGAATCTGATCTACGACATCTCCTGCACAGCCATTCCCTGGGATAATGTCGATATCGAATACCTGCGCCGGCCGCGCCCCTGGGACGCGTCGTCGGTGGCCGGCTTCATGCTGCGCATCGGTCCGGTCAGTTCGGTTTTCGACATCACCACCTATCTGTTGATGTATTTTGTCATCTGCCCTTCCCTCTGCGGCGGCCAACTGTTCACCCAGCTGACCGACCCGGTGCTTCGGGACTGGTATGTCGCGCTCTTCCAAACCGGCTGGTTCGTTGAATCGATGTGGTCGCAGACGCTGGTGATCCACCTGATCCGAACGCCCAAAATTCCGTTTATGCAGAGCCGGGCCTCCCTGCCGGTCTTTCTCCTCACTTTCGCCGGCATCGCCTTCCTGACGGTGATTCCCTTCACCCCGCTGGGCGGTGTACTCGGCTTGACGCCGCTGCCGGGCATCTACTTCTTCTGGCTGCTGCTGACGATCGTTCTATACATGTTCGCCGCCCAGGCGGTGAAGAAAAATTACATCAGGCGTTACGGAGAGCTCCTGTAAATCAAAGAAATTCCGTGTTTCCGGGACGGCTCCGATCCCGGAAACCTTTCCGCCGGACCGCGTCATTCGTTTCGACCGCTCAAATATCCGTTTTTTCCGGCTTGCTTTCCGCTTGCCGGCGGATTATTTTAGACCAACCCGAATCCCTGCGTTCCGCAGTCGATTCGATCAAAACGTTATCAGCGAAAAGGAGTGCTTTTGTCATGGCTACCACGATTCTGGATCATTACCTGACCGCGGCCAAGAACGTCCTGGAGTCAATCGCCAGCCGGGAAGCCGCCAACCTCGAAACGGCGGCGGCAGCGGTGGCCGACGCCTACCAGGCCGGGCATCGCATTTACATCTTCGGCTGCACCCATTCGGCAATCCTGGCCGAAGATGTCTTTTACCGGGCCGGCGCGCCGGCCTTCTGGCAGCCGTTGTGGGGGCCGGGCATGAACATCGCCACCACGCCCGGCTTCCTGACCAGCGCCATGGAACGCTGTGAAGAGGCCGGCCGGGCTATTGTCGAAAATTCCCAACTGCAGGCCGGCGACGTACTGCTGGTCATCTCCACTTCCGGCAAAAACGCCGCCCCGGTCGCCGTCGCCGCGACCGCCCTGCAGCGCCAGGCCAGCGTCATCGTCATCTCCTCGTCCGCCTACCGGGAGGCCCGCGGCAACCATTCGACCATCGGTTCGCTGTGGCAACTGGTCGACCGGGTGATCATGATCGACAACCACGTCCCCTGCGGCGACGCCGCCATCGAAGCCGGCAACTGTCCGATGGGACCGTTGTCCACGCTGGCCGGCAGCTTTCTGGTGCATTCCCTCTCGGCACTGGCCGTCGAGCAATTGGCCGGCCGGGGAATCATGCCGCCGGTTTTCCTCAGTTCCAACGCGCCCGGCGGCCGCGAACACAACGAGGCGCTGCTCAATTTGCCCGGCATGCGCGAGAAATTCATGCTGCCGTAAACGATGAAAATTGTCGCGATCGACATCGGCACCAGCCGAATCAAAAGCGCAGTGTTTACCGCCGACGGCGCGATGATCGCGCTGGACAGCTGGCGGCTCGACCGCGAAGAGATGCCGGTCGAGCCGGCCTGGCTGTAGAGCGACAAACTCCGCCCGGGCGGAATCCGCCTGGCTCAACGACCATTACGGGCCGCAGCTATCGGAACGGTTCGGCAACCGTTCCACTCCGGTTTTCACGCTGCCGAAACTGTTGCACAACCGGCGGCGCGTCCCCGAATCGTACCAGCGGTGTTTTCAATTCCTGCAGAGCAAGGATTAGCCTGAATATTGCGTAAATTTTCAAAAACAAAGAGGCAGATTCTCGACTAACGTATTATATTGTAATATCTTACATCACAATATAACGCCGAGGTCTGCCAATGACAAAATGTAATGTTTCGATTCCGGTCTTTCAAGGTCCGAAAAGCAGAAAAATTGAATTCAATTTCGCCGGTGGAGATATCAGCAGTGACGGCGGGTTGCTTTTTGTGAAAGAATTCGACCGCAAACTCGGTTTGACCCGGCGCGCCGGTAACCTGCTGGATTCTTTTGATATTCGACAGCCCGGAAAAGTTGAGCATTCCTATCTGAGCATGCTTCGTCAACGAGTTTTTGGTTTGGTTGCCGGCCATGAAGATCTCAATGACCATCATGAATTGCGAACTGATCCGCTGATTCAAACTGTTGTCGGTCGTGATCGTCAACTCGCCACTCCAAGCACTTTATGTCGATTCGAAAATGGAATCGATCGTCGTGCTTGCGTAGATTTGAGCCGATTGTTTGTCGAATTCTTTATCGAAAGTTTTTCCACGCCGCCTCGAGAATTGATTCTTGATTTCGATGCTACCGATGACCTCACTTACGGGATGCAGGAAAATCGCTTTTTTCATGGCTATTATGACCACTATTGCTTTTTGCCGTTGTATGTTTTCTGCGGGGATCAATTGCTTGTGGCTTATTTGCGTCCATCAAAAATTGATGCGGCCAAGCATGCTTGGGCGATTCTCTCGCTACTGGTAAAGCGCTTTCGGCAGAAATGGCCGAAGGTTAAGATTATTTTCCGGGGAGACAGTGGCTTTTGTCGGCAGAAAATGCTGAACTGGTGTGATAAAAATGAGGTCAAATATATTGTCGGATTGGCGAAAAATCCACGTTTGCTGGAATTATCAAAAGATCTTCAAGTGAAAGCGGAAGCACTTTACAACGAAACACATGAAAAAGCAAAACTGTTTACTCAGTTCGAATATGCGGCAGGAACTTGGAAATACCCGCGCCGGGTGATTGCCAAAGCGGAATTCAACTCCCCCGGACCGAATAATCGTTTTATCGTCACCAATCTTGATGATGATGGACAATATCTTTATGAAAAAGTCTATTGCGCCCGAGGTGAGATGGAAAACAGGATCAAGGAACAGCAGCTGGATCTTTTCGCTGATCGGACGAGCTGCCATGACTTTGCGGCAAATCAATTCCGGCTTCTGCTTTCAAGTTTGGCTTATATTCTCATGGAACGGTTTCGGGCATTGTTGTTGACAGGAACTCAATTTGCCGAGGCTACCTGCGGCAGCATTCGCTTATACCTGGTGAAAATCGGTGCCATTATTCGGCGGAATACCAGAAAAATTTATGTTGCTCTTTCAAGTGCTTGTCCAAATCAGGAACTCCTCCGCTTGATCGCTGCGAAAATCATCGCTTGGGAATAAAACCTTGGAGAGCTGTCCCCGGCTCGCCGAACAACAACGGGGGAAAGGGGGAATATGCTCAATTTGCAAAAAAACGACAATATCCGACTCTGAAAATAAAAACTTCCGAATCTTCTGAACATTTCTCGACGATTCGAAAGTTTCATGCAACATTCAGGTTAGCTCACCTGGCAGTTGTAGAAGTCAAGATATCATCTGACAAAGCTCGTCGTCCGGCCATTCTCAACCTGGCTCTGCACCTGCCCATTGGCGGTATAAGTAAATGACGTCGTATTGACCGTCGTCATACCAATCTTCTCGACAAACTGAGACTACTGATTGGAATCATTATTATGCTCTAGTTCCATTCATCAAAATAATTTTAGTTTAAGAGCTAATGGATGATAGAAACGGTTTCTATCCATAGAAAAATATCCATAACTATTACTGAATTCTCCATCTTCAAAATAAGCATCAAACTGATAAAATAAAAAACAATCTTTTCCTGCAACACAAAAAACAAAACCATGAAGCGCATCAAAGTAGTCAGTCAGTATCTCTTGATTAACAAGATGAATTTCTCTCGTATAAAGAGTTTCCTCATTCTCATAACGCCATTCAAAAAATATAGTATCTGGAATTTCATTGAAGACAAGTTTCCCACTGCTGGATTGTTCAGGCTGAACCGCTCCTGGCACGACAGATAGATTTCCTATTCGAACCTTTGAATATTCAATTCCAATATTGGAAAAATTCTCAACTCTCATCTCATAATGATTTTTTTTCTCTAATTCTACACTTGCAATTCTTTTTTCCACGGATTGACTGGCTTCGGACCAAACAGAAAGGCATCATCCAGTTGCGGCGGCAACCGCATAAACAACCAATAGCCAATACCGAACCCACAAGCGAACAACAGTACGCTGAACTTCCACCACTTATTCATCTTATTATATTCCTATTTTATATATCATTATCCGCTATCTAGTTTTCCGCAAATAGCGAGAAAATTCCATTGGATCAATCCAGAGATTTTTTTCTGGACAAAAAGCAGGACGAGCAGCAATTTCACCATCTGGATAATAAGCCCAGAAGTAATAGAACAACACACACTCGTCTCCTGTAATATAAAAGCTGAATCCAGAATTTTTAGGATATTTTTTCAGCAAATCCATATGCGTAATATTAAATTCTTTTTGATAGAACACATCTCCATAACGCCATTTACAAGTTACAGTTGACGGTATTTTCGGAAAAAATTGGGAATATCCATGAAAAATCAATGGCTCAAGACGTTCCACTTTTATTTCTTTTTCTCCCAAAATTTCTATATCGGTTACTTCTTTCTCTGCTGCATTTTTAACTTCAAGATCATAACCAACACTTAATCGGGCAATTTCTGATTTATAGATTTCTTTATACCGGTAAAGTGAGAAATAGTAACTAGTAATAAGTCCCCCTATATAAGAGAACAATAACAATAAAACAAATAAAATTTTCTTCTTCATAAAACCAACTCTATTAATAATTTGAAATACAATACTTCGGCTTCCCGTATAACATTACAAAGCAATGAAAAACACAAATATCACTAAAAATATTAAAAACACTACATAATAAAAACTTCTTAATTATGATATGGCATAAATATTTTTGTCTTTTTATATTTAAACGCATTTCCCGGTCCACTGGGTGCTTCCAATTCATTAACTATCCAATGCCGTTCTATTGCAGCAGGCAGATGTCGGGCTTCATATTTTATATTATATGCAGGATATTCTTGATGCCACATCATTTCATGAGTAATAAATTCACCATCTATCTTGGAATGTTTCATTTTATTCATAAATGTTCTACTAAGAGGCATAAATGGAACTCCCACATTCCTCCCAGCCTCAAACATAAAATCAAAGGTAATATTTGCCAAGCCTCGTTTTGCATAACCACCTCCGACATCAGCATGTCCACCACGAAATGCACGTCTTAAGAGCTCCATTGTAGACCCTTTAGGCGCTTCATAAATAACGGGAGTAAATGTGTTACGCGTTTCATCCAATGAATAAGCAATAGCAACATGATCAATATTAATCGGCAAGGTAGGAGATGTCGATGTATCAGGTCCTGTGACCGGATCAAACAACCCCAGAAAACGAACTCTCGCAGCCATATCTTGTTCCTGATCTCCGAGTTTTTGTACAAACTCCACCGCGGTTACAGCACCTCGGCTGAAACCGACCACATCAATACATACATCCTCTGTACTAGACCACTTTAAAGTGTTGTAATCACTCATTGCTTCATTAATTTTTAGTGTAATATCAGGACGAGAAAAGGCCTGCCTAATCTGCGAAAACACCCCCTCCGAGTCTGTGTAATCATCAGTCCCAACGCCTGAATAATACTCACCTAATGCGCTTCCGCCATGACTTTCATACAAAAGGTAAACATTCGTATAGCTGCTTTTTCCATTACCAGTACCATCGAAAGCGAAAAGATTATGACAACTCACCGTCAACATTCTGCTCAAAGATGTCACTCATTTTCCCGAGTTGGAACCAGGATTGCCCCATAGCTTCCGCTTCAAAGCACCAGGGTAATATATACGGTTTCCATCAACTGAAAATACCCATAACTATTGCTCAAATCTCCATTTAGGATTGTCCCATAGTTTCCGCTTCAAAACACCAGGGTAATATATGCGGTTTCCATCGACTGAAAAATACCCATAACTATTGCCAAATTCTCCATTGCTGAAATAAGTGTCAAATTGATAAAACATAAAACAATCTTTTTCCGCAATACAGAAAACAAAACCGTGAAATGAATCAGAATAATCTGTCAGTATAATATCTTTATAAACAAGGTGAATTTTTTTCTTATAAAGAATTTCATCATTCTCATAACGCCATTCAATCAATACGGTATCAGGAATTTCAATGACAGCAAACTTATCACTAGCGGATTGCCATGGCAGAATCGCACCAAGCGAGATAGATCGATTCCCTATTTCAATCTTAGCATATTCAACCCCAACATCGGAAAAATCCTCAACTCTTATTTCATAATGATTCTTCTTTTCGGATTCCACACTTGCAATTCTTCTCTTCTCCGGATTGATCTTCGGTACCAACGGAGAAACTTTTTCCTGCGGCTGTACCCGTTCCGGTAACCAATAACCGATAATAATACCGAATTCACAAGCGAGCAATATCGCAGCAATTTTCCACCACCGGTTCATTTTATTATTTCCCATAATGATAATTCATTTTCTGCCAATGGCACGATATTTATTTTCAAAATCTGTCAGCTCAACCCAGCGATTTTCCTCTGGAAAAAAAAGAACACAATTAGCAAATTCACCATCAGGGAAATAAGTGACAAATAAATAGAGCAACATGCACTCCTTCCCTACAATATAAAAGCTGAGTCTCATGAAATCATCATGGTATTTTTTCAGCAACTCCGGATGTGTAATATTAAATCTTCTCTGGAGATATATTTCTTCATCTTCATAACACCATTTAAGGGTAATAACGGATGGCATTTCCGAAAAAAAACCATACATCGCACTACTTATCCATGGACTAAGCCTTCCATAGTAGCTAAAATCTTGCCCTTCTCGCGAGATCATTATACTTTCTATCTTTTTATTCGTGAAGTTTAGAACAGAAACATTGCCAGGTAGCTTATTGTCCGTTTCTTCTTCAGCTATTTTCCAACCGACCGCATAGGAATATCCGATAAAGATCCCGCAGCAGCAACTCAATAACAACCATACAAACAGTAACTTATTTTTTTTCATAATCAGCCTTAATTATTGATTGATCCGAACTTGCACCGGCTTATTTCCTGGAACTGTTTTAAACAAATGTCAATGTACAATGGGCTTAGGTTCGGATCTATAACAATTTTCTACAACCTGTTAATACCAGCCATAATGGGTATATCCTGGACTAATATAATAAAAGGGTCCCGTGTTCGGACTGCTCGGCCCATTCAGATGTCCAACACTGGCATGTTTCGGGATCTTTGAAGCGATATCACTACGTCGCTTATGCCGCTTAAGATTGTACAAAGGATCCTCCTGATGCCAACTTAATTTACTGGTAAATCTACGTGACAATTCCTTTAATTGTTTTGATGGGATATTTCGAAATGGCGCCCCTGCCGCTTTTCCCCTATCATGCATGTATTCGAAAGTAATATTCGCCAATCCCCGATCATGATAACCTCCTCCGATATCGGCATGGCCGCCTCGGAATGCGGCGTATTCCAAAGATGTTGAAGAACCTGGTGCGATCTGGGGGTATTCCGTATCCGAATGCAAATGCGGAGTCCCTGACTCATGTTTTCCACAAACGATAAATCCTTCCCCCATATTTTTATGATCATAAGACCGTTTCACTCTGGTTTTCGGACAATTCGGGTTGTCGCAAGGCTTTTTTACCTCGGAACAATCCACCAAATCTTCTTTAGCACGTTGTTTCATAAAATCAAGCAATTGATTGGCCGTACCGGTAAAATAATGTTCATTTACACTATCTCCACCATCTCCGTCGGCATAATTGGGATTCCAGCGCTCCTTATGGCGGTCAAAATCACAATAGAAATATTCCGATTTCTTTTTAAAAGTACACTACTGCTGAGGCGGACCAGAACTACTGCCGCCGCCACTCGCCACCAAGCGAATTTCAGTTAGGCTGAGGGGCAGCCCAGCATCGGCAAACAGGCGGCTGGCTCCCAACAGCCAGAGGACCGCCTGTAGAACTCATAGGAGTTGAACAATGCTTATTCAAGGCTTTTAAGCAATTCTTCTTCAAAGGCCCGATCAATAAAAACATAATCTGTAACCACTTGTTCGGTTTCATTTTCTGCAATCCAGAATATCGGCGCTAAATAATCTTCCGCATCATTCAAATCGTAAAATAAATTACGGGTTTCCGTCTCCAACTTTCTGAATAATAATACACTATTTTTTCTGGCTGGAGGCAATTTATCAATTGGTTCACCAATTAACACACTGGGCCGCTTACCTTCTTTGGTGGTCCGAAAGATATCATTATTCACTTCCTGAAAGGCCAACAGCATCCAAATTTTATGAGTGCGAGTAAAATTCTTCAGTTCCGGTTTGCTCAATACGGAATCATACTGTTTCAAAAGTTCATCCCAACGCTCCTGTAAAACCAGTAAATCCGCAATCGCTTCCGGGGAAGGTTCCAAGCCGGCTAAGGCAGCTTTCAATTTCAATAACGCTTGCCGGTAATCGGCAAGCTGCGCTGCTTCCAACTCTGAAAAGGAAACCGGACGATCAGACCAGCGATCTAGCAAGGCCTCAAATACCATCGTCTGCTGCTCGGGAGTCGACATAATCAGACTGCATAGCGGCAACAAATAATTATCAGCATTTTCCTGCGTTCCAACCGCTTCCCGCAAAGCTTTCGCCAACTCTTTGCGTTGCTCCAATGCTTCGGTAATTTCGTGCTGCAGAGAAGTGAATTCCGGTAAATCTTCCTGCCTGGCAAGCAGTCGCATTTCCAAATTCCGCACCAATTCATCATTTTTCTTCAAAAGAAACAACCAGATACTGATCCGGTAAGGGGTCGCTTTCTCAGCACCAAATTTTGCAGCAAACGCCTGCATCGACGCGTCTTCCGTAAATAAAACCGAGGCTTGCCGTTGTAAATCGAATAAATGCTCCACTTGCGCCGATAGAACATTCAGCTTGTCAATTTCATATTTCAAATCAAAATATTTTCGCTGAAACCAATATTGACCTGAAACTTCTTCAGACGGGTCACCACCTATTGCCCGCGCTCTATGTCTACGGTATTCCCGCAACTTCTTTTGTTCAGGGCTCAATTTATCATAAGCTTTCCGCAGAAGAACTTCCATATCTTCTTGTGATAACTCACTTTCTGCTCCAACAGTAATGTAACATGGAATAACAACATACAACAGCAAAATGAAAAAAAATTTATAGCAAACCATATATTCTTTCAATTTTTGAGTAAATCGAATCATTCTTGGACAACTGAAAAAATAAATTACTACTCTGTTTTCTGCTCTTTCCCTGCAGAAACAGCCAATTTTGTACTCGATTCCTCTTTCTGTAAACCATGATCCGCCTTCCAACCTCTTACTGCTTGCATTGCAGCATTGATTTGTACCTCATTGTCCATTAAAAGACAAATCAATGGAATTGCCCATTCTTCACAAGCCTCATTAGTCGGTTCCAGTATATCCAATATCATACGCAACCGAGCTATTTCCTCGGCAGGATCTCCGGCAAGCACCAATGTCCGTTTCAGAAACAACAAGCGCATACCCAGTTGATAAATCCGACTCCTCTTATTATTTTCCGGAGTTTCCAGGGAAGCCTGATATTGGGAAAATAATTCTTCCCACTCTTGGTTCAAGCTATTCAGGCTTGCGGCAACACCAAAATCTGAAGGATCTAATGCATTCAAACGATTTTTTAAATTAAAGTATTTATGCTGAAATTCGTTACCAACTTCTGTTCTTTCCCCTTTTGGTAAATTATCTCTCATCTTCCAAATACAAACTTCATTTAAGACAAACTCTAATTGATCTTCATTACCCATAATCAAATAAACCAATGGAATCAGCCAAGTGTCACATTGTTCATTAGATCTCTGTAATACGGTACATGCTTCATAAAATTTGATTTTTATTTTATTAACTTCAACTGGTAAGGTTTGATAATTCCATTTCAATTTTTCTTTTTGTTCTTTTGATAAAGGTGGTCCATTTATATATTCAACAAAGTCAATTACATATTCTGTATTTTTCTTAATATCACAAACCGCTTTTAAAAACAATAATGGCATACCCAAAAGATATATTTTTGTTTTTTCCTCATCACCAGCATAAGAATGAAACAAAATATTATTATATCTTTCAAGAAAATCATCCCATTCTATTGTCAATGAGGATAATTCAGTAAGAGATTCAAACAAACTATTATCTAATAATTTAACCTCATTTCCGATCTTCCAGTACTGCAATTGAAAATCAGTAATTTTATACTCAGACTCTACACTCCAAGTGATAGTTAATATTAAAGCACAACTTAAGAGAGTAAAAATTTTAATTACCTTCATAATTTTCCTAGTGATTGTTGTTGTTGTTATAAGGAAATGGATAATCCGTCTCATCAAAGATTCCAGCAGATTCTTGAATCCCTCCTTTTTCAATAGTAACAGTACCAATATCATTTATCGTTACTTCATGCTCAATAGTTCCCATCGAATAAACTGTAGCCGAAGCACTATCACCAATTTTATACCATAAGGGAATATTCCAAATAAATGTTCCATTACTCCACGGAGAAAAGAAATTTCCTCCTTAAATTTTATCGACGCCAATCCTGGTCCCCAGTTGCAGACTATGGTCTTTAGCTTTAATCCATAGTCCATCAGCATGATTATAAGTATCATATGGAGATTGGTTGAAATATCCTGTTACCACAGGAGCAACAATTCCTTCTTTCATCCACACCTTATAAAAATACACATCAGTCGGCTGCAAATAAACATCTGCCAAAAATCCACAAGAAGCATTATTTTGACTATGTATTTTATGCAAGTCACTACGATGCAAAAATAATATAGGAGATACATATGAAAATTCTTTTACCACACCCAAATTATATGTCTTACCTCTATAGGTTGCGTTGGCCAATATACTAGACGTACCATTACCAGCAGGTGCCGTATAGACTGTCCCCGTCATTTTCTCCCCAATGTATTCAACCGATATACCTGCAGGCAAAAACGATAAATTACATTCCTCTCCAACACCAAATTTTGCAGAAAACGCCCGCAACGCCGCGTCTTCCGTAAATAAAATCGAGGCTTGCCGTTGTAAATCGGATAAATGCTCCACCTGCGCCGATACAACATTCAGCTTGTCAATTTCATATTTCAAATCAAAATATTTTCGCTGAAACCACTATTGCCCTGAAATTTCTTCAGACGGATCGGCATTTATGACCCATGCTTTATGCTTACGGTATTCCCGCAACTTCTTCTGCTCGGGACTCAATCTGTCATGTAACTTCTGTAAGAGGGCCATCATCTCCTCCTGTGACAACTCCCCCTCTGCTTCAACGGCAAGACAACGCATGGTCACGATACACAACAACCCAAAGGCTGTCATGAAGATTTTATGCTTGAACTGTCGCTTTTTCATCTGCAATCTTTGTTCTATAGCCTAATTGAAAGACACTTCTGGAATTGCCGAAAAAAAATTATCCCCAACTTATCCAGAAGCATCGGCTTACTTTTTTTACTCGGACTTCTTCAAATCATCCCTCACTACTACCGGATGGAATTTCATAACCGGATTATTATGATTATCCAATTTGCTGGCGGTTTGTACCAGAAAATGAACTTCCGGATGCTCATCTCGCTGAATCTGCTGGAGCGCAATCACCTCTTCGCCATCCAAATCAGCGAAATCGGCGATCTCATGACTGCCGAACGTCAGACGCTTGACCTGCGTACTTTGCCGGTTTTCCAGATAGTAAATCACTTTCTCATTCTTTTGGGTTAGCAGCGCCAAGTCCGGCAACTCCGGCAAATCACTGCACGGGGTCAGCTTCGTCCAATCCCCGGAAACCTCATATGGAACAAATCGTTTGCCGTCTTCATCTTTATAACAATACAACCCGCCGCCAACCTCAAACAGGAAGACCGGTTTTCGCGCACAGTGATTTTCTCCCTCAAACCACCGAACTGGCTCTGACCAACTCTCGTCTTCCAGATTACGGCGGACACAATAACCATGTTCTGTCACTATGAACATCTGATCGCCAAACAGACCGGCATCTCCACAAATAAATTCCGGGGTCCCCGCATGACCTCTATTTTCCAGGATTTCTCCAAACGTCTGGACATCATCCAATTTTGCGCCAGGCAACCAGAATAGCGGGTCCTCCGGAATGGCATACGGGAAATAGACCTGCCGATCACCGAAATATTCCGTTTCCGGCAGTTGTCGCAACTCATAAAGATTGCATTTCTCATCAACCAGCCAGAAAGTATCCCGCCAACAAGTAAAATAACTTCTTCGCCATGGACTATCAGATGACCATTCAAAATATCCAGGCTTGTACCCCCACATGGTAGAAACTAGTCTTCCATTGACTTTGTAAAGATCAGGTACGAAAATTTTTGACTGAATATCTTCCCCTTCATCCAGCAAGGGCAATAAGTCCATCGCAAAATCCCAGCCGCCAAGTTGATTGTACACAATATTAGAAAAAATTCTTCTATTATTTATTGGACCCATTCTTATAATATTTTTTACGGAAAAGGGCGATTCTCTTTGTTCTGGTGTTTGAGGCAGTGATTCCCAGACACTTTCTGGAATATCTTCCCTAGCCGCACTGATTGTTTCTGTTTTGATTTGTCCCGCACGGTCTATCAAATAACCATAGGTCACCCAGTCAGAAGCGGAGGCATATCCGCCACAATATCCCACAATGAAAACCATTACCAGAATTCTCCAGCTGTTCATACCTCCACTCCCTACCTAACTTCACAAAGAATCTAATATTTACTGTTCATGATAAATATCATTTTTATCGTCACTAATTATAATTGTTTTATCAAATTTTATAAATTTTTTCTCCAATTTCACATCTAAAGTTAACTGATAAACATCGACCTGACAACAGGAAAAAGCTCCCATAGTATAATAAATATCTTTTAAAGTTTTTTTATTTACAAATAAAAAATACACTTTTTGATCAATAGGAGAATAAGCTGCCTGACGCAATGTTAAATAATCCGGAATATTTACAGTTTTTTTATAGACTTCTTGTTGATCATAATAGATCAATTCTCCTTTATCATCAGAGAAAGCTAACAATGATTTTTCATCAGCGTATAAAATACGATCAAAACTTTCAACAAAGATTCGCTTTTGATTCCATTCTTCCGTAGTTCTTCCTATTTGTACAATATATTCAACCAATTGCCCTTCTTTCTTAATGAAAACACTATGACTTTGATTATTTTGTGGTACTAATATTGGATATTGGAATGTGTAAAAATCAGGAAGATAATTTTTGTTAGGAATATCAAAAAAACCCAATCTTCCCTTATTGTCTACAATATAAATAATCCCATTACTATCCAAACCACATGAAAATTTTTGAGGTTCTGATTTTAAATAATTTAACCAGAAAGGATTTCCATCTCCTCGGAAAGGGACTTTATATCCATTAGGGATTTCTCGATAATAATTTACAACTGTATCACCTAAAACCATTGCCCAAATATCACTTTCATTCTGTAAATCATGATAGCAAAAAATTTGTTCTGGAATTACTTCAAAAGCGGCCAATTTATTAATTTCATCTTCTGATGCTTCCCGTGAAATATAGCGAGTTGCATATTCTATTGTTGATGCTAAACCAAATAGATGCTTTGTATTTTTTAAATTATCATTGACATCTTCCATTATTTCCATGTAAGAAAAATCTGGATTCTCCAAGACCCATGCGGGTAGTATCTTATCCCAAAATGAAGATGCTTCAAAAAAAGTTATAGTAGAATCATCTATTAGTTTTCTTATTTTTTTATCAAATGAAGTATATTTACTTTTAATCTCATTCCTTATAGCAATATTATCAGAGTATGTTTTCTGTACTTCATCTCTAATTTCATTCACCTCTGCTTCGGTTAGATTATATCTATTAAGAATTACAATTGCAACTTTCCCATTAGAAACAATCAAATTGGGCATTAAAAAATGCTCATTTAACTCTAAAGACCAAAAACTATTACTAATAGTACACATAAAAATTATTACAAATACAATTGCTAATTTATAATTTTTCATGGATTTTCTAACTCCCCTTGATGTAAATTATTGTGCCGGCAACTAACTAACTTGCATACAAAACAGTCTTGGAATGGAATAATTTCTTGATTCGTTCCGGCTGTTCAGCTATCATTTCCATATGTTGCTTGGCATGTTCGGTTATTTTTCCTTTGGCGCGCCCCAAGGGCTTGTTGCTCAGATTTGATTTCAAGTCGCGGTTGAGATATTCATCCGGGTTCAGGTCGGGACTGTAACTTGGCAAGTAAAAAAGCCTGATGAAAGCCGCGTTTTCCTGCAGAAAACCAGTCAACGTTTTGCTGTGCTGAACCCGCAGGTTATCCAGAATCAAATACACTTTCCGCTCATTTTGACGAATCAGACGTTCCATGAATTGGATCAGGAGTTGAGCCGTCATCGTTTCGCTGTAAAACATGAAATGAGTTTTCCCCTGGTTGGTAATCGCGCTGATCATATTAACTTTTTCGCGTACCGGATTGACTGCTTGCACCGGGGTGTTGCCTTTCGGCGCATAACTGCGGCCCTTGGCCTCGTCATTGCGAATTCCTGTTTCATCCCCCAAAAGATATCCGCGTCTTCTGATTTTTGCCAGCTTTTTGATAAGATATATAAAGTTTGATTATCATCGGCTATATTTCTTCTTACCAAAAGAAACGGATGGTTTTTTATTATCCATTTCTTTTGGTCTAAATAAGTAGTATCAAAAGTTTTCTGAAAAAAAACTATAGTTAATATGCTTATAATTAACCCATTACTGCCATAATTCCGTTTTGACCTAAAACCAGAGTTATCAATAGGGTGCGCTTCGACGAGAATGTGCCCGCCCAAGCTCGTCGGAGTCGAAGCTAGAACTGTTGGCAACTCGGTGAATAACCACGGACGACGATTGCAGGACATCTCGCTTATATGCATCGTTCCCGCTCCTGCTTTTTTATTCCATTGGGTTCATTGAGTCCTTTGTATTTTCAATTTTTGCGTCCGGCTCGCTTGCGAGCCGTGTAAGGTCGGGCATAATACCCCGATGCTCTGCCTCGGGGATAGCCTGACCGAAAGCAAAAATTTTATTGTTTTATCCGATGTTTTTTCATAAAAACTTTTGACACTACCTCTAAATAAATTATGGAATAATTCTCCCTTGGCGATCCAGAGTAATCTCTTGTTTATAACATTCATTACCATCAGCACTAATTACATACACCGTCAACACCGCATAATCAGTAGGAATTTCATATAACTCAATTTGTTGTGCATCATTCTTTTTGATATAACCAGAATCAATTTCAAATCGCACCCAATAACTGTCTACCGGCGCAGATAAAGCCGACGGTATAAGGTCCCAGTGAATTTGGAGACCTTGAGTTGTTTGAGTCGCCATACAATTCAATACTTTTTTTATCTCTGCTGTTGTTTTAAAAAATACTTGATCAAAACATTCTAGAAATCCTTCAACGAATTCATTCGATATCTTCCATGTTTTATTTTCCGTTATCTCTATCAGAAATTCCGCATTTAATATAACGTTATGAACACACCCTTGTATGGATTGATCAGATTGATCATTAAAATGTGCCAGGAAAGAACACCGAGAAGGAAGCACATCTTGTCCACTCCAACTATTCGGTCTTGCACAATAACTAAAATTCACGGCGGATTCAATAATGCTTTGTATCGTTGCTTCTCTTTCATTGGTGGCGAGTCTAAGCGCAACAGCAATAGCGATTGCATATTCTCTTTCTTGATACGAAAGATAAAATTTATTTTTTGTTTTTACATAATACATCTTTAAAAGATCGATATCTTTTTCGACAAGCTCAGGAGCAAAGCGCCAATTCCTATTTTTCACAAATAAATCTTGAGGTTGGCTAGATAATTGTGCAATAACAATTCTATCATCCGGCATTTTAACCAGCATAGGGTATTCATCATATTTTGTAACAATTGTTTTCCACATAGCTTGTGTAATATCAGCAGGACGTTCCCCCAATGAGAATTCTTGTGTTGTCGTCTCTTCTCCCAAACTGAAGATACTCAGAAATCCTGTAGTCCAAACGACTACCAAACATTTCAACAATTTAGCATTCATTGCAATCACTCCAATATATTCAGGTCATAATTATTAAAAGTACCGGCTGGAGTTCTTCCTTTTAATCCATTCAATTTCCAATCCGGAGCAGCTAATTTACTCTGATAGTCTTTATATTCATGAACTAGATCAAATTTAAACTTATCTCCCACCAAAAAAGGATCCGGACCAACAACCAAATGACAATCTAAAATTTTGATTCCTCCTATTGTGAGAGTAACATTGTTTGCACTCATCATATTAAAATTAAAGGACACTGGAGAAATACTGCGTCCGCGATAGGTGCCACTAAAAACAACATTGTTTCCAGTAATATTTGTGCATTCTAAAGTACATTCATCTGTTACAATACCATCATGATCAGTTTCTTGATACAGCCGGGTAATTTGTAGAACACTATTAGCAGTAGATCCTGTAATTGGTATCAATCTAATATTTTTACTAGACACTTGTAATCCAGACTGATGAACCATTCCAGCAGGCAAAAGCCATTTATTTTCTGTTCCAGCAGCGGCATCAACTCCATCGTTGACTTCTAGACAGGCATCATAAACCTCATTAGCAGTATTTGTCGCAAACGCATGATAAGCAAAACTAGACCACGCAGGAACGCCGGCCAAATGCCCTATAGATTTGATTTTGTTCAAAGCGTATCCGCTATCTATATGAGTAACGCTCAAATTACCCCCTAAAATGTTTGCAAATGTTACAGTTATGGCGGCACAATCTGAACAATTCACCTTATTCGGATCAGAACTATATGTAGTCAGGAATGCACTAGTTTTAGCTCTCCCCTCCAATGCCTCTAGAAAATTCGCACAACGAAACAACGTTTGAGAAGCATAATGAGAAGAACCACGAGTAGTTTCATATTGCAGTCCCAATGTACTGTTTACTTTAGTCGTAATCATACTATTGATATCATCGATAGTTTTCTTTCCATTACACCATTGTACGGCACGATCCAAAACTGCAATCCAAAGCGCATTACCTATCCAAGGTTTCTTTTGAGGTGCCTCCAATATGCGATACACTTTATGCTTTGAAACAAATTTTCCAGGTACGGATACTTCATTAACACCATCCTGATATACCCATGTAAATTTCAATTCAATCACCTCACTGCCAATATCATCTGATAATGTGTCTGATGCTTGGGCAGTAAAACAAACTGCTGTACCAGGTTCGATATCATCCCAGCCACTATCAGGCTCCATATCACTCTTACCAACATATTCCACTTTCATCTTGATATTCGGACAACCGCTAACAAATCCTAACTCATCCGCAGCCAAGATACGATTTTCTATTTGAGAAAAGGCACCTTCACTTGGAATTACACTAATTTGAATACGACTTCCCTGTTTATAACATACGGGATAATTCCAAGTATCATTTTCCACCACAGTAGAAGTTGGTGTATCAGGAGGTGGATAATAAAGTCCCGAATAAGGATCAATGGTCTCTCGCCGTTGCCCCGCATTTGCCCCTGAAGTAATATCTGCATTTTGAACATTTGTAGCTTCATCGCCAATCTGCCATGATGTTGTGATGGGAAAACGTTCTGAAGCTTGAGAAATTCCATCACTTAAATCAGACATTTTGCTAACATGAAACTGTAATGGCAAACATTCATCATTCACTCGTCCTTCAAAAGTGATAGCAGTAACTCCCAGTCGCACAATATAAATATCCATATCAACCACGACACTGCTTCCAGCAGACAGAGTACCATCTTTCTGGACACTGACCTGATACGTTCCAGGGTCAACAAATCTACCTGTATGAATACTTGCCGCGCCAGCCGGCTCGCGATCCCAACAGCCATCCCAAGTAAAGCTGCTTCCACTACCCAAATCCGCAACAGTATTCCCGGTCGAATCACGGACAATCACAGAATAACCGGACGGCAACGCAGGAGTCACCGAAAAACTTGCATTGCCGGCTCCCTCCAATTTGGGATCATAGATCCTCGTCCCATCTATGCTCAGCACGGTGACCAGAACTTTATCCGTCGCCGTGATTCCCTTCACACTGTCATTCAAAGTCATGGTCAGAAGACCGCTGCCAGAACCAAATCCCTCCAGGTAATAATCCCCACTGCTGAGTTGCGCCAGAGAATAATTCCCGGGAGGAACATAATTTCCTCCCTGATTCAACGGACGAGGAACACGTCCCGTCCCCTTCCAAAGTTTGAAGCCCGCGCCGGAACCGGATGCGTTCATCAACGGATAATCGACCGTAATTGATGCGGTGGAAGAAGTATAGATATTCCGCCATTTCACTTGCGCCGTCGAACCTTCGGAGATTATCTTGCCGGGAGAATTCTCTTCAATCCGGTCTTCATCTTCCGATTCGACGGAAATTACACCATCATTATTACTGTCCACATCTATATCGACAGCTACCTGGCGAATTTTGATCGGCCGGTAATGATACCGGTTGGCACCAGTCTCTCCGTCCGGCGAAGAACAACCATTATCGATACAAGGAATTCCCATGCAGTATGTTCCGGAAACTCCCAGTTGTTGCGGAGTAAAAGTCACATTCGTAGGATGATTACTGTTATGCATCCCTGTTCCACAAATGATGATTCCAGCTTTATTGTGTGTACGGGGTTGAATGTCATGTTTTTTTGTACACTTGAGCGTTTTGCAACGATAAAAAGAAGATGAAGTATCCTTTAAGTTTCCTTTAAAACGGCTAATAATCTCATTTTTCAAATCTTCGCTGGGACAAGTAACAATAAACTCCTTCTCCGGATTAGTAAGCCCCACCTGACAAGAATATGTCTTTTGAGTTTCCCAATCGCACTCATGACCGCCACCACCGCCGCCACCACCGCCGCCGCCACCGGGATCGGTCGGATCAGGATCGGTCGGATCAGGATCGGTTGGATCGGGATCAGTTGGATCGGGATCGGTTGGATCGGGATCGGTTGGATCGGGATCGGTTGGATCGGGATCGGTCGGATCGGGATCGGTCGGATCAGGGCATTCACAGGGATGTTTGCCACAGATTCCACAAACACCTTCACAGGGATGCTTACCACAAGTTTTGCAAGGGCCTTCACAAGGATGTTTGCCACATTTGTCACAAGGTCCTTCACAAGGATGTTTGCCGCATATCTTACAAGTACCCTTACATGTGGATTTCGGGTGGGCTCCGCATTTACTACAAGTTCCTTCGCAAGGCCCTCCGCAAATCTCGCATTCACAACCATCCGTAGGGTGCGCCCGGCAAACTCCACAAATTCCCTTACACGGCCCTCCACAAGTCTCACACTCTTCTTCTTTCGGCAATTCAGGATTGTTCTCATTCGCCCCATTGCCGGGCAACGCCAGCAAAACCAAGGCAAGGCACAACAACAAACTTAACCTTTTCAACATTTTTCTTCCTTTCTCTCGTCCCTATTGCAAACTCTTGCCTTTCAGTTTCCTTACCGCTGCCAATGCCGCTTGGGCGGCCGGAGAATCTTTCCGGCTCAATTCCTCCAGGTCCGGCAGGGCGGCGGTTTCACCGAGTTCCCCCAACCCGGCTATCGACGCAATCCGCAACATCAACGGCGTCGTTTCATTCTTCACCAACTCCTGCAAGCGCACCCCCAGACCCGGCGCTTCCAGCGACGACGCCACCTGCACCGCCGAGATTCGCGTCAACAGGAACGTTTCCGGCTGTTCCGCCAGTTCCAACGCCTTCGACGTCACCCGTTCACGGTCGAATTCGGTCGGATATTCCGTCGCCAGATAACGCAGCGCCAGCAGTGCGCCGCCGGCAATTTCGGTGTCCGACTCGTCCAGCGCTTCGTAGAACGCTTCCCGGATCGCCGGATCCTTCGTCTTTTCATATTGCGGACGCAGATGCTGCAGCGCATAGACCCGCACCACGATATTTTCCGCCTTGTCACGGTACAACGCCAACAGCGTACCGGTCAGCTCCGGCGGCAGATGCGCCTGGTTGCGCAGCACATTCATGATGTCGTTTTTCAACGCGTATTCGAAATTGTCATTCGGGCCGGCCGACAGATAAGCCATCAACAAACGGCAGTCGTCCGCCGACAGATCGTCCGGCAAATCATGCAGCGTGTTCAACCGTTCATACGGCTGCCATTCACCTTCCGGCGTCAGCACCTGCCGCACCTCGGCGCTACCGGCCCGGCCGGCCAGCAGCGCCGGCGTGATCGCCGTCTCCGCCGCCACGCCGGGCAGCTTCACCGCCCGGCGATAGTAGGGGTCGGACGGCTTCGACTGAAACTCGGAGCCGCTGTAATCGACCGGATCACCGAAATGCACCCACCAGCCCAGCAACGACACCAGCGCCAATGCTCCGCACAACCAGTAGAAACGTTTCCCCGGCTTCATCGCGCCCGGATCCCGATGAATTCGTTGTTCTGATATGCCGACAGGTTGTGGCAGATCGACGTCTGCACTTCCGGCGCTTTCAGGAAACGCACGTGGACCTGCCCCAGTTCGTCGTAGTCCGCCGCGGTGATCGTCTTCGTCACCGTGCCGTCCTCGAACAACACGCCGGCGACAAAGATGTTCGCCCGCAATTCCACGTCGCTGCGCACCGGCGTCGTCACCACCAGCAGATCGTACAAACGCGTACCGTCTTCATATTCCCGTATCAGGCTCACCTGGGTTTTCGTCGAGGAATACAGGCCGAAACCGTCGATCGGCTGCACATCGAGCACCGGACCATTTTCTTCCAGACGCGCCGCCAGATAACGTTCCTGGTTGTCGTCCACATAGATCCGGGCGTACTGCGTGCCGTTTTCCTCACTCAGCGTACCGGAGCTTAAACGGTCATCGAACTGGAATTTCACGCCGGCCGGCACCGCCGGCAGCGCCCATTCCCGCCCCCAGCCGACCCAGCAGGCCACATTGTCCCGGTTGAACTGATAATCCACCACTTCGACCGTCACCGTGCCTTCGGCGTCCTGGTGCCTGCCCTTGCCGCCGCTGCTGCCGGGCGACAGATAACGGCCGGTCAACGTATAAGTACCCGCTTCGTTGAAGGTCATCACCCGCGGATTCTTCACCTTGTTCTGATAGGTTTCTCCGTTGAAGTCAATCTCATAGCTGCCGCTGTTGCCGGGGCTGTTGTTCTGTGCCGTCACCAGCAGCGAATCACCCTTGCGAATCCGCAGCGTCCGGCCGTTTTCGGCAATCAGGTTGGTCAACTGCCACTGCAGCGATACCGCTTCGCTCCGGCCGCCGTTTTCATACGACACCGTCGCCACCGTATCCGCGCCGGCCGTCAACGGCACATCGGCATACCAGCCGCGCTTCGACAACGGCTGCGCCGCCGTTTCACCATTCAATCGGACCAGTTCCGGGAAGCGCGCTTCGCCTTCCAGGCAGGCCGGCGACGTCCGGCTGATCACCGTCAACGGCACCGCATTGCGGCGCGCCAGCAGCGCGTCGGCCGCCGTTTCACCTTCCGCCATCGGCGTTTCGGCCGACGCGGTCAAGCCCAGCCAACGCAACTCGTCGATCTGCAGGGCGGTGGAGCTGCGATAGTTATCCCAGACGATCCGCACCCGGTGAGTGCCGGAAGCCAGATACGGCAGGAACACATTGGTCACCGTCCCTTCCTTCGCCAGCCGCACCACCGGGCTGGCGACCAGAGCACCGTCGACATAGATATCCAGGTCGCAGCTGAAATCGTTGCCGAACGATCCCTCGCGCAACTGCATTTCCAATTTGTAGACGTTCGCGTCGGCCAACGTCACATCGTATTCCACCCAGCCGCGCCGGTCGTTCGCACAAACCGCGCCGCCCTCGACCTGCCAGCCGCCCAGTTTATCGACAAAGCCGGCGCCCGGAATCGTCTGCTGCAAAGCAAAATTCAGCGCCGTATCGTCGTCCGGCAGCGCCCCGCCGTTCATTTCCAGCTCTTCACCGTCGGAAATGCCGTTGCCGTTGGTATCCTGATTCAACGGATCGGTGTGATAAACGTCGACTTCGTCGCCGTCGTTGATGCCGTCGCCGTCGCTGTCGGCATTGAAACGGTCCGTCCCCAACTGCAATTCGCGCGCATCGGTCAGCCCGTCGCTGTCGCTGTCACGCTGCCAGGCCAGATATTCCTGCAAGGCGCCGTCGTCACCGTCCAGATGCCAGAGGTCGGCCGCATCGAAACGCATCCGGTTGAAGCCGCGCCCGGACCAATACAGCTCCAGCCAGGCGGAACCATTGTATTCGCCGTATTCCACCCGGAACGAGTGGATGCCGCGCTGCAGCACCAGTCGCTTCATATATTCCTGGCCGGCATCCATGATCGGCATATCGAAAATCACCACGTCGTCGATCAGAATCCGGGCGTTGTCGTCGTTGGACAGATAGAATTCATACGAACCGGATTCCGGAACTTCAAAGAATCCTTCCGCCGTCATCGCCACATTATCGCTGCGGGAACTGGACAGCACTTCGCCCCAGGTCGAGATGAAAGTGAAACGCGACAGGATTTCCTCCTTGAACGGTATTTTCTTGGCCAGGTCGGCCAGTTGTTCGCCCTGATAGTCGAACCACTTCACCCTGGCGCCCGGCAATTTGTCCAACACCAGATCGCCGGCATCGGTCACCGGCGCCTGCAACGGATTGGAGCCGAGCAGGAATTCCTGATAATTGGTCAACCCGTCGCCGTCCGGATCGTCGGTAGCCAGCGACGGCGTGTCGCCGAAATATTTCCTCTTCCATTCGAAATAAGCCAACTCCTGTTCGGTGAATTCCGGCAGCACGACAAACGCCGGGCTGTGAAGGGTTTCCACGCCGTTGACATCGACCGCCGTCACCGTGAAATCATATACGGCATCTTCCGCCACTTCGCGCGGAATGTTCGGCAACGACTTCATCGCCGTCGCACCGATCAGCGAACCGTGCCGGTAAACGTTGTAATGATCGACCGAAAAGCCCGCCGGCGCGGCAAATTCCCAATTCAACGTGAAAACATCCGGCAAGATGTCCGCCGACAGATTGTACGGAAATTCCGGCACCATCAACTGGAACACCAGCGCGCTCCAGTCGCCGTTTCCCTCCAGCAACTGATATTCCAGCCCCTGCAACGGATGGAACACCCCTTTCATGCCCGGCTTGACATAAAAATCCTTGATCGTCTGCACCCAGTCCGGACCGCCCGGCACCGTCGTCCGCAGGGTCAAATCATAGACATGGCCCTGGTAGAACGGAATGACGCTTCCGGAGCTCAGATCGAAATTCCGGACATCGTCCGCGTACGTCCGGTAATGCGGCAACTCCGCCAGCCGGTCGGAACCGTTGTCCACCTGCAGCCGGGGATGCAGGCCGTCGACCGTCGTCTGCATGGTGACATCCGCCGGAATCAACCGCCATGCCGTCACCCAATCCCGCATCCGGGTCGAAAGCACATCGCCGTCCCGCTCGATCAGCAAATCCGCCAGTTGCCTGGACAGTTCGAACACTTCCGAATCATAATCCGCATAAGTCAACAGCCAGGGGAACTGGTGGATGGCATGGCCGAGCGCCACCCGGTAAGGCCGGGTAGCCTGCTCCGGCGTACCGCCATCCGGAAAATAATCGTAATAACGCGTCAGATATGCCTGTACTGCGAGCACCGATTCTTTGCGCTCCGCCGCGCCGGAATCCGGATTCAACGCACTGATGTAAGTTTGCGCCAGAGAGGCCAGGTTGTTCAGAACCATCGTCGAATCATTTTTCATGAATTCGATGGCCGCTTCGTAAAGCGCCTTGGCCGCGTCCCAATCCCGCTGGTCCCGTTTGTTGTAATACTCCAGGAAATGAGCAGCGGCCAACTGGGAAAGCCGGGAACTGATGTAGACGTTTTCAAACGAATTGCCGCTGAAATCCTCCCGCAGCACCGCATCCAGCTGCTGCCGCAGCAGTTGCTGCTCTTCCTCCGATTCCAGCGGCATGATTTCGCGAATTACCGCCAGTTCCTGCTCGGCCAGCTCCTCCAGCAACGCCTGGTTGACCACCGTGAAAGTGATGCCGCTGCCCAGCACCGCTTCACAGGTCCCCTTCACCGCCGCCACCAGCGCCGGACCGGAATAATCCCGGATCAACAGCGGATTGACCGTATCGATCACCTGCTGCAACTGGGTCGCGTAACTGACCTCGGCCGGCCGCATCGTCATCACCGAAACGGTTCGGCTCCAGTCACTTTTCTTGCCGTTCGGCTGCAGGTAGCGGACTTTGTAAGCGTAGACGGTCCCCTGCATCAGCGCATCGTCGACAAAATGCCCCTCCTGGCTCGTTCCGATCACCGTATTGTTGCGGGCAATTTCCCAGATCCCGGCCGAACTGCCCTCCGGCGCCAGCCATTCCAGCGTGATTTTGTCATGCGTGCTCTGCAACACCTGCGGCGTCGGCGCCGGCGCGCTGGTCGGATCAGTCTGATTCAGAAATTCATGGTAATTGTCCACGCCATCGCCATCCGGATCGTCACAGGAGTAGACTTCCTCATCGCCGAAATACGAACGCATCCATTCCAGGAACGCGGTGTATCCAGTCTGGTCGCCCGGCACCACCGTGATGCTCCGGCTGGCAGCGGACGGCACATCGTTGGCGTCATAGGCCACGACATGATAACTGTAAATGCCGTCGGCATTCGCCAGCGGCAAACGCTCCGCGAAATTGCCGGTCACTGTCGCAATCGCCTTGTCACCGCGGAAAACCTTGAAATATTGACAATCAAAGCCGGCTTGAGCCAGCCAATCCCAGCTCAAACGGAAAACATCGATCTGCCGCTCGTAGCGCAGATTGAACGGACGGTCCACGCCGTCGGGCGTCAACTCCACCTCGGTCGCACCGGAAGCGGACGGTCCGGACGACACCACTTCCCCGGCGGCATTGTAAACGATTTTCTGGCCGTCCTGCCAGCCCTGCTCCGGCAACGTGAACTGGAGCGTCTGACCATTTTCCAATTCGACATTCACCGTCATTTCATAGACATGGCCGGCATAAAGCGGCACTTCCAGCGCGCCATTCGAAAACGGCAACTGCCGTTCATCGACCAAATGACCGTCGAGCAGCACGAAACGGCGCTCGGTGTTCTCCGTCACATTGACGATCCGGACCATGCCGCTCCGCAAACCGGCCGCTCCGTCGGCAAATTTCAATTTGACCAAAACCAACCGCCAAGCGGCAATCCGCTCCCGGAACTGGACCAGCCGATCGTAATTGGCCGCCTCCTCCGGCGTCAGCGCCAGCAACTGGTCAACCAGGGCCAATGCGTTCTCGAAGGCGCTCTGCTGATAGGTATCGTAATCCAGCAGTTTCGGGAACTGCCGGAAATAGTTGCGGGCCGCCAGCCGGTAAATAAATTCCGCCTCCTCCGGCGCCGCTTCCGGAAAAAAGTCAAAAAAGCGCAAATAGCAATCCCGGGCCGCATTCAGAGCGGTCAGGATTTCGGCGGCGGAACTCTGTTCGCCGATCGCCGCCAGTTTGATCTGCGCCAGACGATCCAGCACATAACGAACCGTGGCCGGATGCTCGTTCAGATAAAACAACGCCGCTTCAAACAACGCCGCCGCCGCTTCCGGCCGGCCGGCAGTCAAATGCGCCTGGGCCAACTGCTGCAGCCGGTCATTGAAATAAACCGCATCGATCGAATCGCCGTAGCTGGCGGCAATCGCTTTGACTTCCGCCTCGACAGCGGTCTTTTCCGCCTCGGACAACGCTCCGGCCGGCTGCCGCAGCAACCCCAGGTCGGCGGTAATCAAATCGGCAACCAACTGGTCGTCGATCACGGCGCCGGTGAGATTGCCGCCCAGCAGCGCTTCCAAGCCCCCCTTGACTGCCGCCAGCATTGCCACGCCGCTCCAATTGTCGTCGGCGCCGTGCAGCTCGTCGACCACCGTTTCCACCACGGCATGGTTGTCGAAATTCCCCTCCTTCAAGGTCGCTGCCGTCAAAGGAACGGACGCCTCCGACCTGGCGCCGCCACTGGTCACCGCCACCACCGTATAGGAGTATTCCGTCCCCGGCTGCAACGCCTCATCGGTGAAATAAGGCACGTTGACCGTGGCGATCTCCTCCTGATTCCGGAAAACCTTGTAGCCGGCAATCTGCACCTGGGCATCTTCCGGCTGCCAGGCCAACGTTATTTTGCGATAGGTCGCCTGCAAACCCTGCAAGTTCCGGGGCGGTTCCACCGCCGCTGCAATCGAAACCCCGACTCCGCCGACCAGAACCGTCGAGAACAGAAAAGACTTAATTCCCATCTTCTTTTACCCTTTGTTAGCCTTTTTATTGGACATAAAGAAACTAATATGCATAGTACCATAACTGATACTCTGAAAAAATACCAGTCAATTCAAGAAAAAATCAATTAATTTTCAGCTAAACAATCCGGAAGTATTTCAATATTAATTTATTATCTCCTCCTTCGGCAAATCGAGAAATAATTCCGCCAACCACATCGTTAAAACCGCTGAATTCCATCTCCCAAAATAACTTAAATAATTTTCGGAGCGAAAAACCAGCGTAAATACCAACTGCATCGGAGCAGCGATAATTTTTTTCGTCACAAAAAAATTGATAAAAGTTACTAATAATCGACAATAATATATTACATAAAAATTCATTGAATATTTTCCTTTCCTCCCGGCGGCGGCAAATGCCAACCGGAAGCAGTGCCCCAAATGCCGTCCCTGGCACTAGTCCCTTCTGGAGCGAACCAGAGAAATCCGCAACGCCCGGATTGCGGCGGCGATTCGGATCGTGCCTTACCGGGAGTGTTACCAAGCGGATTTCATCCGGCTCTCCCCCCTGTGGATCAAGCAGTATTTCACGCTTGAACCGGCCGATGAAAAACAAATTGGCCGACCCTCGCAAATCATATTTGGCGGAAGGCGGCGAAATTTTCATCGCGGTGGATAACACGACCGGAAAAAGCGCCGGCGTTTGCGCATTGCTGCATCAGGCGGAGCAGGACCGCTGGGAACTGGCGAAATTGTCCGTCGATCCGGCCTCTATCGCGGTCTCGGCATCGGCGGAAAACTGGCGGACGCCGTCATCGAACTGGCCCGGCAGAAAAGCGCGCTCCGGTTGTATCTGGAATCCAACCGGATTCTGGAAGCCGCCATAAGGAATTGCGCCAGGAATCCGCAAGCCAATGAACCGGTTTCCGCCGGCCGGCCGGCGACAATGCCATTCGCGGGCCGGACGCCCGGCCGCATCGAATTGCGTTGAGTCCAGGTTTGAAAGCGAATAAGAAGTCGATTCAGTACAAGGAATCGAGATCGTAATCCTCCGCACTCTCCGAAGTTTCCAGATGCAGCCGCGGGTCAAAAACCAGACGGCCCGGCAACTGGGAAAGCGGCTGGTTGATCAGGGCGTCGACAATGCGGGTCAGCCGTTCCTGAAAATTGAAGAACAGCATCGGAAACGGCAAAGCGTATTGATAGGTGAAAACGGTGATCAACGGCGTATTGGTCAAGCTGCTATTTTTCAATTGCGAATAGCAATAGGAGGCGTCGAGCACGTTGCTGTCACAGATATAACCGCAGTTTTCATGCAGCGGCAGTTGAAAATCATCCGGCAGCCAGTGCCAGCCGAAATGATGGATATTCAGATTCAGGATCGCTTTGTGATACTCCAGCGGAATGTTGAAATCATCGGCGGCCTCCCGCACCCCGTCGCGAAAGCCCTGATGCTGCCAGGCGACGCTGTTCCATTTGCCGATGTGCACCAGCGAATCGATTCCCTGCCGAAGCAGATGGGCGACCGCCATATAGCCGGCCTTGCGGTAATTGAAGTCGAAGACCCGGTAGGAGCTTTTCTTGTCCGGCGGCGCATTCAGCAGGATCACCCGGCAGCCGTCGGCGATCAATTGGTCGATCAGGGTGAAGTTGTCCGGATTGCCGGGATGCGGATCGATGATCAGCGCGAAAACCCGCCGACTGAGCAAATGATGCAGGCACTCCATCTCGTATTCCGGCTTGTCGTGGGAAATGCTGAAAATCAACAACCGGTAATCCCGGGCCATCGCGATCTTATGTGCTTCGAGCATCTGGACGGGCAGATTGCGGGAAAATGGCACAATGACGGCAATTACCCGTTCAATCGGCCGATTTTTCTTGTTGCCGCCCGGCAGATAGGTTCCGGAGCCCTGGATTTTGGTCCAATCGTGCTCCGCCGACAATTCATCGATAATTTTGCGGACCCGGTAACGGGTCAACTGGAACTTGTGGCTGATCTTGGTCTCGGTCGGGATCTGGCCGCCCGGCGGTAAATTCAGGCTGAGGATATAGTTAAAAACAGCCTCCTTCAAATTCTGTTCCATGCTCTTCTCCGTGCCTCCCTGATTGATTATTGTCGTCAATGAATATAATTGCGCGTCGATAAATTTCAATGACTTTTTTATTTATTTTATTGAAATTTATTGACAGAGGGGTTGCTTTTTTCCTTTTTTTATCCTAAACTTACTGGTAATAACTTCGGGATTGTGAATATGTCGATAAATGTTGCAGAAAATTACTTGGTCATCGACGGCAAACGCCGTTTCCTCTATGCCGGCGATTGCGCTTACGGGCGAACCGCCCGGGAGTTCTGGCGGGACCGGCTGCTGACGATGAAGGCGGCCGGCATCAATACAATCAGTTTCTATTGTGTCTGGCGCTTCCATGAGACGGCGGACAATGTCTGGGATTTCAACGGCAATCACGATATTGCGGCCTTTCTGGACCTGATCCATGAACTCGGATTGTACGCAATCTTCCGGATGGGGCCGTTCGTCCACAGCGAATACCGCAACGGCGGTTATCCGGATTATCTGGTCGAGGCGCTCGGTCCCCGGGTGCGGAGCAATGACGACGAATATCTGCACTACAGTTGCCGGTGGTATGAAAAGCTGCTGCAGATCGCCAAGCCCCGGCTGATCGGCGCCGGCGGCCCGATCATTCTCATTCAATTGGAAAATGAACTGGGCTCCGCCGGCTGCAAAGGCGATGACATCCCGCGCGGCAGCGACGACGACGAAGCCAACCGCCGCCATCTGGATTTTTACTGCACGCTGGTGCGTTCCGCCGGCATCGAACTGCCGCTGCTCGACATCAACAAGGTGCCGGGACGTGAAACCCTGCTGGGAAACCATATCGATACCGGCGGCCACTATCCGGCCAGTTGTTTCTGCGCCGACGGGGAATTGTCGCCGTTTCAGATTCACCCGTCCAATGGAACACCGTGGATTACCATCGAAACCGGCTGCGGCATGTTTCCGCGCTTTTTCGATTATCCGCCTTACCGCAACACCAACAGCTACCAGGGGCCAATCATCCGGGCCGCCGCGGTGGAGGCATTGGCTGCCCAGACGATCGCCGAAGGAGCCAGTGGCATCGGTTTCTTTGTCTTCTGTGACGGGCAGCACTTCGGCAGCGACAACGAATCGATGATTCCGTTCCGCGATATGAATTTCCAGGCGCCGGTGAGCAATGTCGGCACGCTGCGGGATTCTTACCGGGCGCTGAAACGCCTCGGCTGGTTCGTCCGGGCGTTCGAGCCGGAATTGCTGAAAACCGTGCCGGACGCCGCCTGGAGTTGTGTGCGCAGTTATGGCGAACCGTATCCGGGAGCACAATCGCAGCCGAACGATCTTTTCGCCGGCTATGGGCGGGAATGCGATGCTTCGGCCGAAACAGGCGGCGGCAGGCCGGTGGAGTCGCTGGCCAGGGTGACGCCCGGCCTGAATCTCAGCGACAGCAATTTCCTCTTCCTGCGGAATGTCGGCAGCGACCGGGCGCCATGGCGGCGGGATATCCGTATCCGGGTGACGCCGAACAAGCTGGCCTGTGAGGTCAATAAGGAATATCCGGCCAGAGTACAGCTCGAACTGCCGCCGCAAACGGTCAAAATCCTGCCATTCTTCGTCAAGCTGGCTCCGCACTGTTTTCTCGATCATTCGACCGCGACCCTGCTGGACCGGCGGCCGTTCGCCGACCGGATGCAGGTGATCGCCCACGCCACCGAAGAGGAACTGGTGGAAAGCACCTTCGCCGTGCCGGATGCGGCGGACTGCCGGACCGACGAAGCCCTGCTGTCTCTCCAGGACAGTCCCAACCAGGTGACCATCATCGGCAAGCCCTCGTCCAAAATCGCCGTGGCGGAACTGTCCGGCCGGTTGCGTTATGTGTTGATCGACAGTGTGCGGGCCGGAGAAGCCTGGGAGCTCGGCGAACTGGTGGCGTTCTCCGCGATGACTGTGCTGGAAAGCCGGGCCAAGAACGGTATTATTCACGCCACGGTTCTGCATGATGCCGCATTTTTCGAGCTGGAAGTCTTGAGTCCGTCGCCGCTGGAATTGAGCTGTCCGGAGGCAGACCGCCTGGCGGTCGTCGACCGCGGCAACGGGGTTTGGCATCTGTCGGGCTACTTCACTCCGCCGCCGGTGCAGTTGAGAGCCGCCAGGGAGTACCGCGCCGGCGACGACTGGATCATCGAAGGCGAAGTCGCGCCGGAGGATCTGAATCATCTGACGGAATTGACGGTCTGCTGTGATTACGACGGGGCCGGCGGACAGGCTTATCTGGACGATGAATTGATCGGCGATCATTATTTCGGCCGTTTCCTGACCTGGGAAATCGGTTTGAAGCATTGGGTGAAACGCCCGGGCAAACTGCGGATCTGCTGCCGGAAGGCGCGGCATGTGCAATGGCGGCTGCGCGCGGTGCATCGGCACGAATTGACAGTGACACAAAAAGGAGTCCAATGACGATGTTGCAGGCTTTGTTGATGGCTGGAACGCTGCTGGCCGGCAGTTGGGAGGTGACCGATTCCGGCGAGTGGAATCAGGCGGAATACGTCGCCGGCGGCGATGGCGTCGAGGAAATGCATTTTACCGGCGACGGCAACGGCAAAAGCGCGATGCGCCGGCACTGTGTGCTGGAACCGGATTCGCTGTACCGGGTCGGGTTCGATCTGCTCGGCACGATGGAACACCGTGAATGGCCGATCGGCACGCCGTATGTCGAGCTGCCCTTCCAGCGGCTGGAACTCTGGGAATACCCGACCCGCTGGCGCTGTTTCGTCAAGCTGTGCCGTTCCCCGCTGGACTGGACCGGCGACGGCTATCTGGAAATCGGCCAGGAAAACCATACCGGCTCGGCGGCGTTCCGGCAAGTGACGGTCGAAAAACTTCATCCGATCAAACTGACGTGCGGCGACGATCTGCAATTGGGCGACCGGGAAGCGGTGTTCGGCAACACCCTGTATGCCAATTCCGAGTTGCTCGACGGCAGAACGGCCGGTTTGAACCGCCGGCAGGAGCTGGCCGGACCGGACGCGTCGGTCACCTGGGAGTATCGCCTTCCCGGCCGGAAGTTCGTCGCCGCCGAATGGCGGATCAACGGCCGGAACCTGCGGCTGGAAGCCTCTGCCGACGGCGAAACCTTCCTGCCGGTGGCCGAGCACGCCGCTGACGGCAAAAGCTATCGGCTGCCGGAAGGTTCGCTGGGCGGTTCGACGCTTTTTCTCCGGCTGAGGGCCGGCCAGGAAGGACCGGGCAGTTTTCAATTCAGCCGTCTCAGTGCGACATTCGACGGTCCTCCGCTGGAAGCGCGCGGTCGCAGTTTTTATGCGGCGGAAACGCCGGAAACCGATCGGGTCACCCTCTCCTTTCAACAACTGTCCGGCGGCACTTCGACCGACCATTATCGATTGATCGGCCGAGTGTATAATCCGACCGCCGCTGCCAGCACGGTGAAACCGGAACTGGTGATCAACGACCGGGCGGTGTTCCGTGGCGAAACGCTGACCGTCGGCCCGCAGGAGCAGCGTTTCTTCCCGCTCGATTTCGCGTTGCCGGAGTCGGGCGACCTGACCCTGAATCTGCAGGCGGACGGTGCCGTCGCCCAGCGGGCTTATGTTTTCATTCCCTCCCTGTACGACGCCTCTTACGGAGCCCTGCTGCCGGGCAATGACGACAATTTGACGCTGTGGACGGCGGACGCCGGCTGGCGGGTCGGCCGGCACCGTTCGCTGCCGGCGGCGGAAGCGCCGGCCGTGAAGGTGGCGTTGGCAAAGAATGAAGCGGAATCGGTCCAGCTGGTGCTGGCCTCCGAACATGACCAATCCGACTTGCAGATCGGCCTCAGCGCGCTGGATAATGATGCCGGCGGACAACTGCCGGCGGACACGGTGGAAATCAGGATGGTCGATTACCTCTTTCTGCCGGTGGCGACCGACCGGCAAGGAGCGATCGATTTCTGGCCGGATGTGCTGGCGCCATTGTCCGGCGGAATTACGCTGCGCGGCGGGGAGAATCAGCCGGTATGGCTGACGGTCCGCATTCCGGCCGAAACGGCGGCCGGCCTTTATCGCGGCACGGTGACAATTCGCGGCGCTGGAACGGACCGGACGGTGCCGCTGGAAGTCGAGGTATTCGATTTCGCGCTGCCGGACACGCTGCACTGCCCGGCGATGACGTCGCTGCAGAAGCGCTACATCGAAGAGTGCCAAAAAGCGGAAACCCCGGCGGACAAACAGGCGGCTTACGATCAATATATGCAGTTGATGAAGGAATACCATCTTTCACCCTATGAGATCACGCCGTATGCGCCGATTGAAGTGGACTGGCAACCGGAAACAACCGGCGGGCCGGCGGCGGCAGTGGACGTGCCGGTCGATTTCAGCCGCTTCGATGCGGAAGTGGAACGGGTGCTGCGTCAATACCGCTTCAACCGTTTCGTGCTGGAACTGCCGACACCGCCCGGGATCGACCGCTTGAACGAGCCGTTGACGCCGTTTCAGGAACGGATGATCGCCGACGTCTACGGAAAAATCAACCGTCATATCGTTGAAAAAAACTGGCAGGAGATCGCCTTCGTCTATGTCTGGGACGAGCCGCATCCGTCGGCCTTCCCCGAGGTCGACGCTTGCCTGCAGCGGCTGCGGCGTTATGCGCCGGACCTGAAATTGCTGGTGACGCCGTTCTGGATCCAGCGGCGCTGGGAGCCCAACCTCGACATCTGGTGCTTTCTCTCCCATCACTACGTCGAATGGGCGGCGCAGCGCTGCCGCGACAACGGCGAGGAATTGTGGTGGTACGTCTGCACCGGTCCGCGAGAACCGTATGCCGGCTTGTTCATCGACCATCCGGCGCTGGAGTTGCGCACCTGGCTGTGGCAGACCTGGGCCAACCGGATCGACGGCGTGCTGATCTGGTCTTCGACCTTCTGGTGCGACGCCAACGCGCCCGGTTATCCGGCCCGCGACATCTACAGGCAGCCGCTGGTGATCAACGAATCCGGCGGCGAATTCGGCAACGGCGACGGTTCGCTGCTCTATCCGCCGCGGGCCGCTTACGATCCGTCGGTCCGGGTGCCGCTGCCGGACGGCCCGGTGCCGTCGCAGCGGTTGGCGATGTGGCGCGACGGCCTGGAGGACTACGAATATTTCGTCCGGCTGCAGGAATTGCTGGCCGACCGGGGCTCAATGCTGCCGCCGGCAGAACGTCGCGATTGCGAAGAGCTGCTGACCGTCCCGGAAGCGGTCAGTTACGACCTCTTCGCCTTCAGCCGGAATCCGGCGGCGCTGCAAGCACACCGGCTCAAACTGGCGCGGGCAATCGAAAAATTAAGCAAAATGAATTTCCCTGAAAACCATTAATTCCCCAATGCCGGTACGCCGCGGCGGAACCCTCGACCACGGCCGTACCGGCCAACTCAAACAAAGGAGATGGTATGATAAATAACTGACGTTCGCGGAATCAGCTTTCTGCGTGTAATTTATGGCGATTAACTTACACGTTTGGAAGCGGACAGGTTGCAGACTGAATGTTTCAATGAGGCGCATCAGAAACGATGACGACCCCGGAAAGGAGATTAGTCAGATCTGTAAACCAGAGCGCCACCGTAGAGAGCGACTGATTAATCGACTACTCTGTATGGGAGGATGGTGAGGCCGTGACAGCAGTTCCGCTTCGATTCGTGAAAAACGAATGGAGGCAGAGAATGATGACAAGTTTTGTTGGAGTGGATTTGCACCGGAACAATTTTACTTATTGCATCCGGGTAAATGGGGAAGAACGGAAAATCGGCAAGTGTGAGATTACCGAACTGAAGGGCTTTGCCGCAATGCTCGGTCCGAACACGGCGATGGCGGTGGAGGCGACCGGAAATACGTTCATGTTTTGCAGCTCGCTGAAAGCTCATGTCGGGCGACTGGTGGTGGTGAATCCATCACAGTTCAAAGTCATCAGCATGTCCACCAAAAAGACGGACAAACATGACGCAAAAGTGTTGGCGGAGTTCCTGGAAAAGGATATGCTTCCGGAGGTAAGAGTGAAAGACGATTTGCAGGCGAAAATTTCAAGTCTGACGCAGACCAGGGAAAAACTGGTTCAGTTGCGTACCGTATTGAAAAACAAAGTCAACAATCTGTTAGCAGCTAACTTCATCGTGCTGAAACGGGAAGAACTGTCCACGGAGAAAGGGCTTTTGAAAGCATTGAGTTATCACTTCGACCCGATCACCGACACGGAAATGCTGGTGGTTGTCGAACAGATTCGCAGTCTGAACAAAAGCATTGAAAAACTGGATAAGGCGATTGAGGATCACGGCAGCAAGATGGACGGCTTCGACAACCTGAAATCCATCAAGGGAATCGGCTCGAAAGGTGCGGCGATCCTGTTGGCAACCATCGGCAATATCGCTGATTTCCGATCGGCAAAGCAGTTGGCCGCTTATATCGGAATCGTCCCCAGAGTGAGCAATTCAAATGACACGGTTTGCCACGGAAGAATCACGAAGAGCGGCAGCAAGATCGCCAGAACCGCTTTGGTGCAATGCGCTTTGATCGCCAAACGCTACAGCCCGTATCTCAATGCCTTTCATGAATCGGTAAAAAGTCGGCGGGGAGGTGCGAAAGCCAATATCGCCTTGGCTCGCAAATTCCTCGATATCGTGTATAGAACATTAAAAAACAATTGGATGTTTGAGAATTTTACTCAATTCAAGCTCGTAAAAAATTGAGTTTTTCTCGACATCGAAGTGGAAATTTATCATGGGAGACGCATCATGAAACAAAGATTCACACTGATCGAATTGCTGGTTGTCATCGCGATCATCGCCATTCTCGCCTCGATGCTACTGCCGGCCCTCGGCAGAGCCAAGGCCAAAGCCCAGCAGATCAAATGCACGAGCAACCAGAAACAAATCGGCACGGCGACGATCCTGTACAGCACCGACTTCGACGACGACCTGCCGCTGGCCGGCAACGGCAATCCGGCCGATTACGCGAATTTCTTCTACTGGCATTGGCTGCTGACCGGTTACATCGGCAATACGACCGATGGTTCGGCCGGCAGCGATTACGGCAAGGTTTTCCTCTGCCCCACCGGAGGCAGCGACGAAACCTTCAAAAACGCCGGCGGCGAGATCATCAGCAATTACAGCTACAACAAAGTAATCGGCAACCTGATGCAGGGTTATCAGGTGAAAAAAACCTCCACTTGCCCGATGCCTTCGACGATGGCGGTACTGGTCGACGGCAAATGCACGTCCGGCACGGCCAACGGCAACTTTGAAATCTGGGACGTCTATGGCGACAATCCCAACAATCACGACAAGTATTTCACCATCCGGCACGACCGGAACCGCAGCAACCATCTGTACGTCGACGGCCATGTCGAATTCTCGAACTTCACCGGCCTGGACCGTTACGACACGCTGGTGCGTTACGCCTTCGTCGACACCAGCAACGGCGGCTGGAAAAATTTGTGGAACTGAAAGCCGATGAAAGAAATGTCGGACCGTTCCCGATGACCGATTCGAGCGCCGGAACCAGCCGGCGCTCGCTTTTTTTGCCGGTACAGCCGGGAAATCTCGGCGGATATTTTGAGCATGACCATTTGAGCCGGTCCCGTTGCGGTGCTAAATTATCGGACAGATCAATTACTCTAACAGAAAAGAGCTTCGATTATGCCGGATTTGGCCGAATACGACGTTGGCGGTGCGCTGCAGCACTTTTTTCATTACGACGAATTTCTGGACAACCAGCAGGGAATCGTCGAAAATGTGCTGTCCGGCGAAGACCTCTGCGTGATCATGCCGACCGGCGCCGGCAAATCGTTGTGCTATCAATTGCCGGCGCTGATGATGGACGGCTACGCCATCATCGTCTCCCCGTTGATTTCGCTGATGAAAGACCAGGTCGATTCCTTGCGCAACCGCGACATTCCGGCCGCCTGCGTCAACAGCATGGTACCGCTGAACGAACAACATGAAATTCTGCGCGACACCGCCGCCGGCCGGATCAAATTGCTGTACGTGGCGCCGGAACGGTTCCAAACCAATTCGCTGCAAAACCTGCTGACCGTCAGTCCGCCGCACCTGCTGGTGGTTGACGAGGCCCACTGCATCAGCCAGTGGGGGCATGACTTCCGGCCGGCCTACATGCGGCTCGGCGACGTGGTGGAACGGTTCGGCATCCGGCAGGTCTGCGCCTTTACGGCGACGGCGACGCCGCGGGTGCGGGAAGACATCTGCCGGCAACTGCGCCGGCTGGAGATGAAAGTGCTGGTCGCCGGCTTCAAGCGGCCGAACCTGGCGTTTTCGGTGCGGGACTGCGCCGGCGCCGAACAGAAAAACCAGGTGATCCGCCAACTGCTGGCCGAACCGGTGCCGACGATCATCTACGCCTCCACCCGCAAACTGGTCGAGCAGTTGACCGCCGATTTCGGCTGCATCGGTTACCATGCCGGCATGAGCGACGAAGAGCGCAACGCCGCGCAGGAGCGCTTCATGAGCGAACCGGCCCCGGTGCTGGCGGCAACCAATGCGTTCGGCATGGGCATCGACCGCCCGGACGTCCGGCGGGTCATCCATTACAACATCCCCGGTTCGCTGGAAGCCTATTATCAGGAGGCCGGCCGCGCCGGGCGCGACGGCGAACCGGCCGAATGCGTGCTGTTGTTCTCGTTCAGCGACCGCTATGTCCAGGAGTTCTTCATCGAGATGACCAACCCATCCGAAACGGTGGTGCGGCAGCTCTACCGGGTATTGCTGCAGCTCGGCCGGGAACGGCAGAGTGCCGAACTGGAAATCACCCTCGGCCAACTGTTGCCGCTGGTGCCGGACGCCAAATCGGAAAACCAGTTGGGCAGCGCGATGGCCATCCTGGAAAAACACGGTTACCTCGAACGCGGATACCGGATGCAGAACCGCGGGCTGCTTCGTTTTCTCGGCGATCTGGAAGAGCTGCGCCGTCAGCACAGCAGCCAGACGACGCAGCGGTCGCGGTTCATCTACCGCTGCCTGGAAGCCTATCAGTTGCAATTGATCAGCGGCGTGGAAGCCGGTCTGGAACAGTTGGCGGCAGTAGCCGGCTTACAGCTGGAACAAATCCGCCGGGTGTTGCGGGCCCTGCAGGGCGACTGCATCGACTGGACGCCGCCGTTCGCCGGCCGGAGCACCACGCTGCTGAAACCGGAGGAGACGGAACTGGCCATCGACTTCAAGGCGCTGGAAGACAAACGGTCGTTTGAAATCGCCCGCCTCGACGAAGTAATCGGCTATACGCGGGCCCGGGAATGCCGGCAGCGTTACCTGATCGGTTATTTCGGCGAAGAGGCCGGCGATTGGCATTGTGAAAGCTGCGACCGCTGCCGGGGCGGACTCGCCGGCGTGATGCGGGAAGCCAATTGCTATGAAATCGAGGTGGCGTTGACGATTCTGCGCTTCGTCCGCGAAGACAACGGACGGTTCGGCAGCGGCAAGATCAGCCTGATCCTCTCCGGCATCAAATCAGCGGAAATCATGCAGTATCACCACGACCGCCACCCGCTGTTCGGCGCGCTGCAGGAGTTGCGCCAGAACAAATTGCTGCTGTTCCTCAAGTGTCTGGAGCAGCAGAACCTCATCGGCCGCCAGGAACGCGGCGGTTTTTCGACGCTGGCGATCACCCGTTCCGGACTTGAACTGCTCCGCAGCGGCGGCGCCGGATTGACCGTCGATTTCGCCCCGCTGGCCGAACCGGAAGAAGGCCGGCGCCGGACGGTACGACGGCGCGGCGCCAAATCGCCGGAACCGGAAACGGGCGAATTGGACAGCGCTCGGGAGGACCTTTTCGAACGGCTGCGCCGGCTGCGCCGGGAACTGGCCGCCGAATATCAGGTGAAACCGTTCATGATCTTCCCGGACAGCGTGTTGCGGGAATTGGCCCGGCAGGCGCCGGTAACGGTCGGCGAGGCTTCGCGCCTCAAAGGAATCGGACCGGCCAAAATCCATACGGTGCTGCCGTTTTTTCTGGAAGAAATTTCCGGCTGGCGAAGCGAAATGCTTTGAACCGGTTTCGGAATCGAGTCGAGAGGATAAAGATGAACTTGATTTCTTTTGAACCATTGCTGACGCTGGAATTGCCGCAGGTTCGTCCGATGAAAATGGAAAATTATTTTCAGGAACTGGAAACAGTCAAAGCGGCCGATCTCGTGTTGTTTCCGGGTTACTGGCAGGTCAATTCGCTGGTCTATGCATTGCACAAGCCGATTTTTCCGTCGTTGCCGAATTACCTGCTGGGCCACAACAAAGTGGAGATGACCCGGGCCTTTCAGGCCGTCTGCCCGGACCAGGTGCCGGATACGCTGATTTTGCCGAACACGCCCTCCGCCCGGGAACGGATTCTCGATGAATTTTTCTTCCCGTTCGTCGCCAAGGATATCCGCAGCGCCCGGGGGTGCGGAGTTTATCTGATCGAAAACGTCGAACAGTTCCGCCGCTACGCCGCCGAAGAGCGCGAGGTGCTTTACGTTCAGATGCATTTGCCGATCGACCGGGATATGCGCATCGTCTGGGTCGGCGACCGGATTGCCGCCGCCTATTGGCGGCAGGCGCGCGAAGGGGAATTCCACAACAATGTCTACCAGGGCGGCCGGGTGATATTCGATCCGGTGCCGGACGAGGCGCTGGCGCTGGTGGAGCGCACCGCCCGGACGCTGGGACTCGATTTCGCCGGTTTCGACGTAGCGGCAGTGGACGGCGCGTTCTTCTTTTTCGAATTCAACAACCGGTTCGGCAACCAGGCGCTGAACGCTTCGGGAGCGACGTTGGGCAAATTGATCGGCGATTACCTCGCCCGCCACTTCCCAACCGAGCTCCAATGACGATGCCATCGACAGAAAAAACAAGGAAAAACGATGATCGGAAATTACTGGAAATATCTCTGCCTGACGGCGGGCATCTGGCTGGCGGCAGGACAAGGCGTTGCCCAGGACAATATACCGTCGGACTACGATCCGGCTCAACTGCCGGCGGCGGCCGCCGGCGAAACCCGGCGGGTTGAACGCTTCCTCCGGCAGCCGGACGGCAGTCTCCTGGCCGAGCTCCGGCTGTCGCTACGGCGGCCAGACGGCTCCTACGTCTGGCGCAACGAATTATACCAGGCGCGTTTCCGCGACCGCCGACTGCTGGACTGGCAGGGCTGGACCAATCCGCAGCCGGACTTCTGGAGCGGTGTCCTGGCGGCGGATGAGATTCTGCAAGTGCCGGCCGGCGTCACGGTGAGTTATCGAATGCCGGACGGGCAAACGGTGACGGAGCCGGTGACCGCCGTTCTGCTGCCGCAGCGAAGCGACCGGCAATTGCCGGTCAAACGGACAGTGGACGGCTGGACGGCTTGCGGCGACGCCGGCCCGGCCGGCGCCATCGAGCCGGCGGCCTGGCAGGAAACGATCGCCGCCTTCCGCCGCTTGCCCCCGGAAGCGGAAGCCGACTGGCTGAAACGGGATTTGCTGAACGAGAACATGTCATTCCGCTGGAAACAGGATCTGCTGCGGCTGACACAGATCGGCGTTTTTCGCCATTCCCTGCCGCCGGAAGCCCGGCAATTCTGGTATGAACGTTTTCTGGCGGCGGACGATACAGTGGTGCGCCGCTTGATTTTGACCCAATTGAGCGACGCGAACTGTCTGCCCGGCGATCCGCTCTGGACGGCCGCCCTGCAGCAGCCGGAACTGGCGGCGGCCGCCGGCGAAGCGCTCGTCGCCCACGACCCGTTGTCATTCCGCGCCCTGATGCGGCAATGGGCGCAGAACGACCAACTGTGGCGCCATGCGCTCCGGCAGTCGGACAAAATGAAAAACGATGAAATGTATGTCGAACGAATGCTGCGCCGCTGCGATGACGCTTCGGCAGCCGAATTCCGCTGGTTCATCCCGCTGCTCTGCCAGCCGAGCAAAACAGGCACCAAAAATGCCCGGATCGAAGCGTTGCTCAACAATGAAATCTCGCCGGGCCGGGTGCCGGATTGCCGCCTGCTGCTGGAGGAGCTGCTGAAAGCCCGGAACAGCCGTTATCTCGCCGACTTGAAAACGTTCGTCCGGATCAACCGGCAAAATCCGACCGCGATGCAGTATGAGCTCTATCCGGCCGCCCTGATCGACCTGTGCATGCTGGGCGACCGCGACGGCATCGCCGAAGCGCTTCAATATCTGGAGATGACGCCCGTTCTGTCGGAATATCTCTTCAACCGCTTCCGGACCGTCTATCCGGCCGCCCGGGACGAACAGCAACTGAAAGAACTGCTGCGAAAAACCTTGCGCCGCCTTGCCACGCCGGCCGCCGGACCGCCGCAGTAGGCATCCCGGCTCGCATCCTCAGCGGTTTCTCGCCCATTTGAGCAGTTGCGCCACCACCGAATCGCGGGTCGCCGCTTTCGGGAAGCCGGTCGCAATGATGATATATTCGCCGGAAGCGGTGTTCGCATGGGTGGCGATACAGAAGCCGGCGCGGTTGGTATAGCCGGTTTTGATGCCGTCAACCCCGTTTTTGCCCAGCAGGTTGTTGTGACCGTTCAGCACTTTCGGCTGCGCCAGGCCGTTGGTGATCTTGACCGATTTGGTGTTCACCCACTGCCGCGCCAGCTTGCGCTGCATGAAAGCCCTGGCCAGTTTCACCAGATCGTTCGGCGTCGAACGGTTGTCCAATTCCGCCGAAGCGCCCGGCAAACCGTGCGGATTGTAAAAGGTGGTCGACTTCATCCCCAAAGCCCTGGCCTTCTGATTCATCTTGTAAATAAAATAATCGGCGCTGCCCCCGCCGAAAAATTCAGCGGTCAACGCCGCCGAATCGTTGCAGCTCTTGATAATCATCGAACTGAGCAGCTCCCGGACGGTGATCGATTTGCCCGGCACCAATCCGGCCTTGGTCGGCGCAACGCCCGCCGCGCTCTTGCTGATCGGCACTTTGGTATCCAGCGTCACGTCACTCCGCCGCTCCAGTTCATCCAGCGCCACCAGCAGGGTCATCATCTTGGTCAGCGACGCAATGGCCACCGGCCGGTCGGCATGCTGCTCATAGAGCACCTGGCCGCTGCCGACGTGATAGACGACAATGCCGTTCCGGGCGGCCAGACCGTTGATGCGCGGCTTGGCGGCGGCGGCCGAACGGCTGACAGCAGCGCCGCCGGAAGCGGGAACAGTCCCGGAAGCATTGATATATCTGGCGGAGGCGTAAGCACGCAGCGAACCCGGATTGGGCACCCGCACTTTCGCCCAGCCGTTCTGCCGGGAAAGAATCGTCAACGGCGTACCGGCGGCCAAAACACCGAGCGACGCATGGGAAGTACCGGGGCCGGAACGCAGATTGGCGTTACTGGCGACTTTATTGTTCTTGACCAACCCGGCGGAAATCCACGCCTCCACCGTCGCCGGCAGGGAAACCTCGTACCAGCCGTTGACCTCCCGGTAGACCGTCAGCACCTCGCCCTTGACCGCCCGGCCGACCACCGGGCTTTTGGTATCCGGCTTGGCCCGCAGATTGAGCGCCTGGGCGGTAACCCTGCCATCCGCCGCCTCCAATACAACTGCGGCCAGCAACAGCAGCGGCAACAACATCGAACGAAAGAATCTTATCATGCCTTTTTCTTGTCCACTCCGGTGATAATTTTTGCGTGTGGAATGTATCATCTGCGCAGCTAAAAATCAAGAACAACTGCCGTTAAAATCGAGATGAGCCGCCAAATTCTCCGGAAATCTTCTTTTCCCGGATGAATCCCTCGCAAGCGGAATTATATTAAAGCTGATTTTTTTATCGAAGCAGAAGCCACGGCCGCCGATCAGGTGGTCCCATCAGCGCAAAGGACAAAAAACAATGACGGAACGCGAAAAAGCACTGGCCGGACTGGGTTACGATCCGGCCGACGCGGAACTGGCGGCATTGCGCCGACGCGCCCGCAAACTGGTCAGATTATTCAACCAGACCGATGAAGAATCTCCGAAACAACGACAGAAAATCCTGCAGGAATTGCTCGGCGCCTGCGGCAAAGACTGTTGCATCGAGTCAGATTTCCGCTGTGACTACGGCTGCAATATCTTCATCGGTGACGGATTTTTCGCCAATTTCAACTGCGTATTTCTGGATGTCAATACCATCACGATCGGCAGCAACGTGCTGCTGGCGCCCTGCGTCCAGCTCTATACCGCGTATCACCCGGTCGACCCGGTGGAACGGGCGGTTCCGGTCGAATATGCGTCGCCGATCGTCATCGGCGACGATGTCTGGCTCGGCGGCGGTGCCATCGTCAATCCCGGCGTCACCATCGGCAGCAACGTCATCATCGGGTCCGGCAGTGTGGTCACCCGCGACATTCCCTCCAACTCGATCGCCGTCGGCAATCCCTGCCGGGTCATCAGAAAAATCTGACGGCAATCCGCAACCGCACGCATCGAACTACACACAATACAACCACTGGACAATCAATTCGTTATGAAAAAATTACTACAGAGCCTTTTCCTTTTCATCCTGTCTTGCACCGGTTTTCTAGCTGCCGCGGAACCAACCGGCAGCCTCCGGCTGCCACCGCTTTTCGGCGACCATGCCGTATTGCAGCGCGAGGCGGTCGTCCCGGTCTGGGGCCACTCCGCCCCGGGCAGCCGGATCACCGTCGAACTCAACGGCAAACAGGCCGAAACGCTCGCCAACACGGACGGCTACTTCATCGCCTACCTGCCGCCCCAGCCAGCCGGCGGCCCTTATGAACTGGTCGTCAGCAATCCTGCCGCCGGCGAACGGCTGACCAGCAAGGATATCTATCTCGGCGAAGTCTGGCTGGCCAGCGGCCAGTCCAACCTCTACTATCCGATGGCCAGCATTCCCGGAATTGACCTCGAAGACCCGGCGCTGGCCAATTTTCCGCTGGTCCGTTTCTTTCAAACCGAATTGACCACCCAGCCGGGCAAACTGTCGGAAGCGCCGGGCGTCTGGGAAGTGGCCGCCGTCGGCCGAATCGGTAATTTTTCCGCCGTCGCGTTCTTCTTCGCCCGGAAATTGCAGCAGGAGCTGCAGGTTCCGGTCGGAATTCTGAGTTCCAGTTGGGGCGGCACCACCGCCGAGGCCTGGGTCAGCCGGGCCGGACTGGCCAGCGACCCGCATTACCGGCAACTGCTCGAAACCGAATCGCTGAACCAGATGAACGCGCCGGATTGGTGGCGCAATTACGACCGGAACTATCCGGAAGAGTGGCTGTTGTTCGACCACCGCGCCATCGCGCGGGTGATCGACGGCGAACCGTCGGACATTCCGCAACTGGGCGGCGAACGGCTGAAAAAACTGGCCGAACAGAAGGCCGCAGAAATCGAGGAAACCCGCCGGAAACTGGCCGACAATGTGGGTGAACGGGAAAATTGGCACCGGGAAATGCGCCGCGATTCCTCCGGTTGGGATACGGCGATGCTGCCGGGCCTGTGGAGCGACATCGCCGCCTCGTACGACACCAACGGCGTCGTCTGGTTCCGCCGGGAACTGGAATTGCCGCCGGAAGCAGCCGGCCAGCCGCTGACGCTCCGGCTCGGCGCCATCGACAAGACCGACATCACCTATTTCAACGGCGTCAAAGTCGGTGCTACCGGAGAAGTATTCGATGAAAGCTGCTGGAATCTGCCACGGGTTTACCAGGTGCCCGGCGATTTGGTCAAAGCGGGCGAAAACGTCATCGCGGTGCGCAACGCATCACATCTCTACGCCGGCGGCCTGACCGGTCCGGCCGAGGAGATGTCCGTTGAAGTCGCCGGTCGCCAACTGCCGTTGGCCGGCCGATGGTTCTGCCGGCTGGAACAGAACGTCGGACGGCGGGCCGAACTGTCGGGGCCGGGTGCGCCGGCTTCGATGTACGTTCCGGGCATCCTTTTCCAGAACAAGATCGAACCGCTGATTCCATATGCGCTGCGCGGCGTCATCTGGTACCAGGGCGAAGCCAACGCCTGGCGGTATGGCGAATACGCCGCGCTGATGGAGTTGTTGATCCGCGATTGGCGTTACCAGTTCCAGCAGGGCGAAATTCCGTTCCTGCAGGTGGAACTGGCCGGCTTCGAAGCGGCCGGCGATTATGATGGCAATTCCACCTGGGCCCGGATTCGGGAAGCACAATTCCAGGCGGCCCAGGCAACCGGCAATCTCATCGCCACCGCCGTCGACCTCGGGGAAGCCGACAACATCCATCCGGCCCGCAAGCGGGAAGTCGGCGAACGGCTGGCCGGTTGCGCGTTGCGTCAGGCCTACCGGCGGGAGATTGCCGCACTCGGACCGGTGTTGGAAAAGGTTGAATTTGCCGCCGGCGAAGCAATTCTGACTTTCGACGAAATCGCCGACGGCCTCCGGTTGCGCGAAGGCGACCGGGTGAAAACGATGATGATCGCCGGTGAAGACAGAGTGTTTCATCCGGCCGAAGTCCAGATCGACGGCAATAAGCTGATCGTCCGCTCCGATCAGGTCCCCCGGCCGGTCGCGGTGCGTTACGCCTGGGCCCAGAATCCGGCGGCGGCCAATCTGTACAATTCCGCCGGCCTGCCCGCCTTCCCGTTCCGGACGGACAACTGGTAAAAGCCCCCCGGAATTGCGAAAAGTGGCCGATCAATCGATTTGTCGGCCACTTTCCAATTCCCGGCCTGGCGGCTTTCGAGCGCTGGAGCCTGCCAAGATTTTCGACAGGATTATCTTGTATTGTTTACGACACAACTTCCGGCCGACGTCCCTGCCGCAGTCATTGCGATATCTCTAGCCCGGCGACCTCAATCGAGCGAACAATATCCTTTGTCGACCAAAGCAGCGATAAATTCATCGAGGTCCGCAGCCGCGGTATCCGGCACCGACTCGCACCGCTCCCGCATCCTTGTCAGAATTGCCGTCTTATCCAATCCCTCGGCCAGCCCCTGCCAAATCAGCACGCTGGTCGGATTCAAGGCAAAGACTTCCCCGTTGTCCGGGTTGAATACCACGCCCCAATGATCGAACTCCTCCCGCATGACGATATCCGGATTGATCCGCATACATTTCCTTTCTCTACTATCTATACCAAACAATTGCCGATTCACCGTGCGGTTCCATCGATTGCATTTCGCAATGCAGTCAGAAAACGCCGGTTGAGCGCATCATTTTCAACGCCGCCAAGTCCGCAGGCCAGAAACTCCCGGACGGTATCCTCCAGATTTTCCGCCGGTATCTCCTCCGACGGCGGAGCATCGAAGTGACTCTCCATCGCCCGTTTCAATTCCGCGGCCAAATCCAGATCAATCCGCACCGCCGTTTTCTCCGCCGGACCGGTTGTTCGTTCCAGCTTGCCGCAACAGGATTCCTTGACAGCCTGATTGTGTTTTTGAAACTCTTCCCAGCCGGAATATTTTCCGACGGCCTCCGTCTGCGCCAGCAACCATCGACCGGTCGGCGTCGCCCGCCAATCGGCATGCGCCTCCAGGCCGGCCGGCCACTCTTTCGGCCCAGCAGTCGCCAGCCAACGCGCCAACTGCTCTTCCTGCGCCGCCCGGACAACCATTTCCTGCAGCAGTTGCCGCAATCGAAACTTCGGCAAACTCTGCTGTATTTTGTCGAGCAACCAGCGGCGGCGCTGCTCGAATTCAATATAAACGGCATGCGGCAACTCTCCGCCAGTTTCCCACTCCTGTTCCAGTTCGCGGCAGCGGCGGCGCAAGGCGGCAAGATCATCGGTCACGGCCGGATTTTCCAGATGCGCCAACAATTCTTCCAGCGATTTCAAATTCTGCTCCTTGCGGCCAATGCCGTCCTGGATCGCCGAGCGGCGCCCGTTGAAGAAGGCGTCCAGCGCCGCCTTGAAACGCAAATACAACTCCTGATCCGTCCGGCCGGCCGACGGCGTCTCCTGCCAGCGGCGACGCAGTTCATCGGCCCGCTGCCGCCCTTCCCGCGGCGGCAACTGGCTCAACTGTTCCGCTTCGCGGCAGAACTGCTCTTTCTGTTCCGCGGCGGCGGTATAAACCGCTCTGCGTTCCTGATAAAAATCGTTGCGGGCCGTAAAAAAAGTATCACAGGCAGTCCGGAATTTCTGATACAACTGCTGATCCAGCGCCCGGTGCCCCGGTCCGGCCATCCGCCACTGCTGCTGCAATGCTTTCAGCAATTCGGCGCTCTTTTCCCATTTGGTCGAATGCGCCAACTGCTCCGCCTGTTCCACCAGGCTCTTTTTCAACTCATCCGAAGCATTCCGCTCTTTTTCCAGCCGATCGAAATATTCATTCAGACGCGCCTGCAGCCGGGAGTTCAAACCACGGAAACCGGCCCACAGCTCATCCGCTTTTTCATGCGGCACGGCCCCCAATTCCTGCCAGCGCTCCCGCAGCGCCTTCTGCCGTTTGGCCGCCAGCGGCAAATCCTTGTCGGGACAATCGACCAACTGCTCCAACTCACGGCAAATATCCAACTTCAGCGTATAATGCTCCCAGCGTTCCAGATCGCGCGCCTGGTAAAGCTGATGCAAGTTGGCGGAAAATACCTTCAACGCTTTCTGAACGCGATGCTGCAAAGCCGAAGCGGCCGGCCGGTCACACTGCTCCGCCGCCGGCAATAACTGCTGAAAACGTTTTTCGAGCTGCTGTTTCTCCTCTTTACCGCTCTCCGGATCACCTTTGGCCAATTCCTCCAGACGCTCGCAACACTGCCGCAGGTTATGAAACAGCTCCGCTTCCGCCTGTTGTTCCGCTTCCCAGCGCTGCTGTAAACGCCGATAGAGCTCTTCAAGCGGCTGCAGCAAAACGGCGCCATCGTCGATCGCCACCGCCCGGCTCTGCTGGTATATTTCCTCAATGTTTTTCCGCTGCGGCAAAATTTCCGCGGCCGTTTCCCATTCGGCCAACCGGACCTGATTGCCCTGCAGCAGCGTCAACGCTTCCGCCCGGCGCTTGCCGGCAGCCTCACGCTCGTCCACCCGTCGTTTGAAATCCACTGCAGCGGCAGCAAAACGGCGTTCCAGAATTTCCAGATATTCCGACGGCACCGGCGGCGCTTCATCCCAGGCCCGCTGCAACGCCGGCAATTCAGCCGCCGCTTCCGCCGGCAAGCCCTCCAGACGACGGCACAATTCTTCCCGTTCATGAAGATGTCCTTTCAAAACCGCCCCGATCCCGGAAACCGGCGTCGCCGCCTCTCCCGTCGCATCCGAACTGCCGCCCTGCTGCGGGTTGTGCTCGCCAGTCTGGCTCGCCCCCTCAGCAGCAATTTCCGACGGCCTCAAAAACGTCGACGACGGCACTGTCGAACCGGAACGAAGCGCAGCGGCCGTCCCGTCACAACTTTTTTCCGACATATTCATGATCCTCCATCACAATTGATCGCACCATTTGACTATAAATTGACAACGATCGTTTTTCCAGCAGTCAATCAATAATTATTTGAAAAATCCTCAATTCTGACTATATTTATTCCGGTTCAATCTGGAACATCGACAGCACGACTGCTGTCTTTAAGAATTTAATCCCGCAACGGGGAATGGTCGTTCTCCAATTGCGGGCTGTAATTTTAATCACCACTATTTTCAAAAAAATATTTTTAAGGAGACGGATATGGCGGAAAAAACCAGAAAATTCAAGACGGAAGTACAACACCTGCTGGATTTGATGATCCACTCGCTCTATTCCAACAAAGACATCTTTTTGCGGGAACTGGTTGCCAACGCCGCCGACGCCATCGACAAGGCGCGTTTCGCCGCGTTGACCGATTCCACTCTGAACCGCGAATGGCAAATCAAAATCGAACAGAACAAAGATGCCAAGACGCTGACCATCAGCGACAACGGAATCGGCATGACAGCGGATGAAGTCGTCGAAAACATCGGCACTATCGCCAAATCCGGCACCAAAGCCTTTCTGAAACAACTGGAGGAGAGCCAGACGCCGCTGAATGAAATGCCGGAATTGATCGGTCAATTCGGCGTCGGCTTCTATTCGGCTTTCATGGTTGCCGAAGAGGTCGAATTGATTTCCAAACGGGCCGGCAGCAACGAGCCGGCGGTCTGCTGGACCTCCAAGGGGCAGGAAAATTATACGCTCGAAGAAGCGACCCGCGATGATCAGGGGACGACGATCATCCTGCATTTGAAAACGGACGCGGAATTGTATCTGGAACCGTGGAAGGTGACGGAAATCGTCCACCGCTACTCGGATTTTATCGAATACCCGATCATCTTGCCGACCGTCAAGAAAAATGACGACAACACCGAAACGATCGAAGAAAAAATCCTCAATTCGCAGAAAGCAATCTGGCTGCGCAACGCCTCCGAAATTACCGACGAAGAACACCAGAGCTTCTATGCCCATCTGTCGCATGGCGGCAAACTGCTGAAGCCGCTCCATATCGCGGCGGAAGGGACCAGTGAATTCAAAGCGCTGCTGTATATCCCGGAAAAACTGCCGTTCAACTTGTTCATGCCCGATCTGCAGAAAAAAGGCTTGCAATTGTATGTTCGGCGCGTCTTCATCACCGATGAATGCAAGGACCTGGTGCCGGATTATTTGCGTTTTATCAAGGGCGTGGTTGATTCCAGCGATCTGCCGCTGAATGTTTCCCGCGAAATTCTGCAGGAAAATCCGCAGATCATGAAAATTCAGAAGGCAATCGTCGCCAAGGTGCTGAGCGAGTTGAAAAAACTGCAGGAAAAGGAGCCGGAAAAATATCTGCTGTTCTATCAGGAATGCGGAAAGATCCTGAAAGAAGGCATCCACACCGATTTCCAAAACCAGGACAAAATCAAAGAACTGGCGATGTACGAATCGATGAACAGCGAAGCCGGCAAGCTGATTTCCCTGCGGGAATACGTCGCGGCGATGCCGAGCAGCCAGCAGGATATTTATTACATCACGGCTGAAAACCGGACGACCGCCCTCGCCTCGCCGGCGCTGGAAATCTATCGCAGCAAAGGCTACGATGTGCTGTTGATGACCGATCCGATCGACGAATGGGTCATGCAGTCGATGTTCCAATACGACAAAAAGCACTTCAAATCGGTCGCCAAAGGTGAACTGGAGCTGGACGCCGACAGCAAAAAAGAATTGGAAAATATGGTCGAGGCTGCCGCCGAGACGCACAAGAGCTTGGTGGAATACCTGGCGAAAGAGTTGGAAAACAACGTCAAGGAGGTGCGTTTCAGCGGCCGGCTGACGGAAAGCGCCTGTTGTCTGGTTGCGGATGAACAGGGTTTGAGCGCCCATATGGAACGATTCTTCAAAGCGATGAATCAGGAAATTCCGGCCGGCAAACGTATTCTGGAGTTGAATCCGAAACATCCGTTGGTGGAAGCGATGCAGAAACTGTACGATCAGGACCCGCAATCGGCTCAATTGAAGGAATACGCCGGGCTATTGTACGATCAGGCGCTGCTGACCGAAGGCAGCCAGATTGCCGATCCGGGCCTTTTCGCCAAACGGATTGCCGACTTGATGGTGGCCGGTTTAAAAAATTGAGATTCGAGCCGGACTGGCACTTGACTTTTGGGTCATTTTCACTATATTGGATGGCACCGACGCGAGTCCGGTTTTCCTTGGAGGGATGGTCGAGTTGGTTTAAGGCAGCGGTCTTGAAAACCGCCGAGGAGCAATTCTCCGAGGGTTCGAATCCCTCTCCCTCCGCCATTCTTTTAGCTATTTCAAACTGCTCGGTATAAGAGAGTTACTATTCTTACATTAATCTAACTCCGCGAGTTTCAAAGGGTTACGGCGCTTTCCAGTGTGTGTTTACGGGCACTCTCAGAATCACGATTTCTTTGTCACAGGGGCGCGAGAAGGCTGATTTCAGTCTCGATTCTGAGTTTTTCTGACCGATTTCTTGGACAAGGAGGATCGAATGACGGCAAAAAGGCATATTTTCCACCTCTCGCATAGAGTGCCTCCCCACTCGTCGCTGTAAAACGAACCATAGATCGAAAAGTCATAATTGCATAAATTTGAGTTTGAATGCTTCGCTTTATGATTTTTTATCACCTTTCGCAACGTTTTTTATGCTCTCCAAAAGGCGAAAAGCAGGCAGAATTGCTCGGCGGGACGACATTCGCAAACTCGCGGTACAGTTTTTCGCCAAAAACGGCAATGCAATGTTAAGTTTTCAAAACGGAAACGGTTCTGTAATATGTTTACAGAAAGGATATTACGATTGACTAAAAACCGACTCGATCTCGCAAAGTTTGCGGTTGATTTTTCCACCCTGAAAGCATGTTCAAGTCAGTTTGTCGAGCTTGAACCGGAGTTCCCCTTGTTCGTCATAAAATCGTGAAAAGTATTTTTCTCAAATTATTCATAGCAACTCCTGTTATTTCATTTTCATTTCGGGAACGAGCGGTGTCTGGTCGAGCAATTCCAGTTTTTGCACCATTTTCAATGTACCCTGCTTGTATTTCTGAAAATGCGGGGTCTTGATATGGCTTTTGTATGCGGCGTGATCCGCATAGATTTCCAAAATCGTGACCATATTCGGCTGTGCCTTGCCGACCATCGAATACATCATCAAGACGCCCGGTTCCTCCGCCATGGAACGTGTACCGCATTCCGTGACGAACGCGAGGTACTCTTCCAACTGTTCCGGATCGACGGTCACTCTGGACAAGCGGACAATACCGTCCGGCGTAACAGAATTCATAGGATGTTTCTCCCATTTTCTTAAAAATGCCACAGCCAAATTCAAGCCGTATTGATAGGCTTGTTCCATGCCGGGATAGGTCATAAACGCATGAATTGTTCCTGGAATCACCCGATGATCAACAGGAATGTGATTCGTCCGAAGTTTTCCGGCGAACGCTTTCCCCTGATCGAAAAGGATGTCATGATCCGCCGCGACGATCAGTGTCGGCGGGAAATCTTTGAATTCTGTCGCAAGAAGCGGCGAAACCAGTGGAATGTCCACTGTTTTTCTGGTCGCATAGGTGTCATTGAACGCTTCCATTGTCTTCGCGTCCAATCCGTAACCGGAGCCGTAAGCCTTCCAGGACGGTGAATCGTCGCTTCGAGCAAGCGTCACCGGATAATAAAGGATCAGTCCGGAAACGGCGTTCCGCAGTTTTAATGCGGCGGCTGCGGCAAGATTTCCCCCGGCGCTGTCGCCCGCAAGATAGATTCGGAGAAATCCGTCTTTTTTCAGCGCGACAATTGCGGCAAGAACGTCATCCAATGCGGCGGGATAAGGATGTTCCGGAGCCAATCGATAACTCAAGGGTGCGACGGCGATGCCGGTTGCTTTCGCCAAGTCTCCGCAGAAACGCGAACTTCCCTCCAGCGCACCGACCGCCCAGCCTCCTCCATGAAGGTAAAGAACGACACTTTTCCTGTCGGCTTTTTCCGGCAGATATAAGCGCATCCGGCAGGTATCGACCGTCCGATTCTCCACTATTACATTCTCCGGGGCGGGTGTGTCTTTCGCCATTGCGTCGCGAATGACGTTCAAGTTTTTCGAATTTCCGGCAATGGCTTCCCGTAGCGCCGCCGTCATTCCTGCCTGTTGTCCGGGAGCGCGTTTTTGCAGAAATTCCACCGTTTCCGGTGTAAGGTCCGCCGCGAATGAGCTCAACACAGCGATTCCGGCCAAGAGCAAAGCAATATATATATTTTTCCGCATAAATCTCGCCTCACTTTCCGTTATTTTGCAGCGGCGAGATAATCGGCATCGCTCACGGCTTCAAGCCAGGTGTTTCGGTTGGTTTCAGGATTACACTCGATAGCCAGGTGCGAGAACCAGCTGTCAGGGGCGGCGCCGTGCCAGTGCTCAACATCGGGCGGAATCTCCACCACATCGCCGGGAACCAGACGCCGGGCGGTCTGGCCGCGTTCCTGGTAGAAGCCGATTCCACCAACCACAATCAGCATTTGCCCGCCAGTGTGTTTATGCCAGTTATTGCGGCAACCCGGTTCAAACGTGACATTGGCAACCGGAACCTTCAGACGTTCGTCCTTGGTCAAACGGGCAATATAGGATTTTCCACTGAAATACTTCGCATAGCCAGTGTTTTCAGGGCCGACCAGAAACGGGCTGATCTGCGGGACGCCGAACTCATTGTTGTTGACGAGCGCGAGAATCCCGGCGATCTGGGCGTCGGTGACGCCGTTGTGTTTGGCGATCCTGATATGGGAATTCAACTGGCTCTCCGTGCCGGGCATCGCGGCAAGCACGGCGATGGTGGCGATTTCGCGCGTTTTCCAATCGAGATTGTCGCGCCCGAAAATATCCCCGAAAAGATGTGCCTTGAGGTACTCGTCAATTGCCGGGGCAAAGCCGAAGAGCTTTCCCGTGACCGGAGCGCCGCAGAGCCTGGTTTGATTAGCGGTACCGAAATCAATGCTTTTGCCTTCCGGCATCGGCCCGGGGAGTTCCCCGGCATTGTCCTTGATGCCTTTGGCTTCACGTTCCTCCATCACCGCCATGAAATTGCCGAGAGCATTCAAGCTGCGTGGGAAACCGCAGTAAGCATAGAGTTGCGTCAATACTTCTTTGATTTCGTTGACGGTCAATCCTGCATCGAGTCCGACGTTCAGCGCGTTTTTCAGGTTCGCCATGTCGCCCTGAGCCGTATATTTGGCAATGATGGCGATCTTTTGCTCTTTAGTGTTCAAAGCATTCATGGTATCTTTTGCCTCCGTATCATTGACGATGCCGAAAAACGCGAGAAGAATTCCGAACAGGGCGATTTTCTTCATGGCTTTCCTCACTTTCTGATGGTTATGACTTCATCGACCCACTTTGTCAGTGCCGCTTCAGAGCTCTTGATGCTTCGCCCGGAGAACGCACCACCTTTGCCGAACGACGCTTTCGGACATGCCTTTTGCATATCTTTTTTGCAACGTGCCATCCCACCCCCGCCGTGGGTTACAAACGGAATGATGACTTTGCCGCTGAAGTCGTAACCGGACAGGAAGCTCAACACCGGAGGCGCCATCGTGCTCCACCAGTTCGGCGTTCCGACGAAAATCACTTCGTACTGGCTGAAGTCTTTGACTTTCTCCGCCAGCTCCGGCTTGGTTCCGGCGTTGATTTCTTTCTTCGCCCGTTCGACGCAAGCATCGTAATCCGCGGGATACGCGGAGACCGGTTTGATCTCGAAAAGCTCGCCCCCGGTCGCCTTCTGAATCTGTTCAGCGGCGAATCGGGTATTGCCGCTGTAAGAGTAATACGCAACCAGAATCTTGCCCGGTTCCGCTGTTGCTTTCACAGTGTTCAGTTCTTCCGCCGAACATCCGATTGTTGAAAAAATAAGTCCAGCCATAGCGCACACCATTGCCTTTGTTTTCATTTACAATACCTTTCCTTGAGAACAATCGTCATATATTTTTCCCGGCAGCGTAAGCTTCATGCATGGCCGAAAGATTTTTGACTTCCCCAATCTGCCAAGCTCCGCCGCAGAGAATGCGGCCACCCTCGCTGGAACCGGGCAGACAGTCCAGCATGCCACGATAGGCGGCGATGGTGCCGTCGAAGGTATGCTCCCCGTCTTCGGCTGCTGTCGCAATGAGATAGAACGTCTTGTCCGCGATTTCGGTATAGCGCGGACAGAGACGGTCGATCATAACTTTCAGTTGCGCGCTCACGGTGTAAAAATAGACCGGAGTTGCAATTACAATCACATCGGCGGCGACGAGCTTGGCGAGAAGCGCTTCCTCGTCATCTTTCAGTACGCATTGGTGTGTGGTGTTGCATACGCCACACCCGGTACAGAAATTGATCTCCAGGTCCTTGAGAAACACTTTTTCCACGCTGTTGCCAGCTTCTTTCGCGCCCAGGGCGAACTGATCGCAGAGAAGATCGGAGTTGCCCCCGCGACGGGGGCTGGACGAAATCAGAAGTACGTTTTGGTTCATTTCAATTCAAAGCCTTTTTGAAAAAGTCGGTGATGTTGTCGAAGGGAATCATACCGAAATTATCATAGAGATCGACATGGCTTGCGCCGGGGACGATGAGCAGTTCTTTGTTGTCGCCCGTCAGTTTTTTGAACGCCGTCTCGCTGAAATACCGGGAATGGGCCTTTTCTCCGTGAACGAGCAACACGGCAGAGCGGATCTCGTCGCTGTAGGTCAATAACGGCGCATTCAAAAAGGCCAGTGTGGAAGTTTTGTTCCAGCCGCCGTTGGAGTTGAGCGAACGGGCGTGATAGCCGCGCGACGTCTTGTAATAGGCATAATAATCCTTGACGAACTGCGGAGCATCGGCCGGAAGCGGATCGACCACGCCGCCAGCCAGCTCGTAATTGCCGTTCTTGGCGTCGATCAGCCGCTGTGCATTCAGTTTTTTGCGGAGCTCATAGCGATCATCGGCGCTCATGGAATCGAAGTAGCCGTTCGCGGTCACGCGGCTCATGTCGTACATGGTGATGGCGACGGTTCCCTTGATTCGTGTGTCGTTCGCCGCCGCGTTCAGAGCCAGACCGCCCCAACCGCAGATGCCGAGCACGCCGATGCGTTCCGGGTTGACGTAATCCTGCAACAACAGGTAATCCACGGCCGCCGAGAAGTCTTCCGTGTTGATATCCGGCGAGGCCACATAACGGGGTTCCCCGGAGCTTTCACCGGTAAATGACGGATCGAAGGCAAGTGTCACATAGCCTCGTTCCGCCAGCTGTTGCGCGTAGAGGCCGGAGGACTGTTCTTTCACCGCGCCGAACGGACCGCTGACCGCGATTGCCGGATATTTCCGGGCCGGATTGAAATCCTTCGGCAAATAGAGGTGTCCGGCAAGCGTAATGCCGAAGCGGTTCTTGAAACGGACATCGTTGGTTTTGATCTCCGGGTTGATCTTGAATACGCGGGTATCATTGGCAATGGGTGTCATTTTCTGCTCCTTTGGTAAAGCGGTATCGGCTTTTGAGATGCTTGCCCCCAACAGGCAAAGCACTGCAAGGCTTGCTGCAGCGAGTGTTTTCATGGCTTGGCTCCTTTTTGCTGCGATGGTTGTTTTTTGAATAAACTTATCATTCCAGACTGATAACCAATCTAAACCTTATAGTTACTGTAAGTCAAACCATTTCCAGCAAAAAAACGGATATTTTTTTGTTTTGAGTTCAAAAAAAATGCATTTTTCCATTGGGATCGTATATTAAAGTTGCACTAAGAATCACTTTAACCTTGACGGAGCACTTTCGATGACGAAAAAGACACCCTTTGAAGGCTTGACTGACAGCACCTCGAAATACACGGTCAAGGAGGTTGCCGACAAACTCGGCATGACGACTTACACCGTTCGTTACTATGATAACGCCGGTCTGATTCCGGACGTGGGCCGGACGAGCGGCAACATCCACATGTTTTCCGATCTAAATCTTACCTGGTTCAAACTCATCCACTGTCTGCGGGCGACCGGACTGTCCATTGACGAAATTCGGCGCTACATCCGCATGTGCCTGGAGGGCGACGCCACGATTTCGGAGCGCGCCGAGATTATTTTCAAACAGGAAAAAGTCTTGCGTGAACAACTGAAGATGCTGAAAAAGCAAATGGAGATTCTGGCCTACAAAAAGGTTTATTATCAGGAACTCCTCGCCGGACATACAACGGACAGCTGCAATCCCCAAAGACAGGACGTCACGGAGCCGAACATCGCCCCGAAGCGATGAGAACATTTTGCTGTTGCGATAGTATATGCACCGGCAGTCGGTCCGTTGTCGGTACAAGCGTCAATTCCCATCATTTTCCGGGTCAGATACACCTGCTATTCGGATACCGCAAAGCCGCCTGACCGGTTATGATGTCTCGGTTTTATTTTCTCGCTTTTCCGGACACTTCAGCATGCGGACGCTTGGGGAGCGGCAAATTATCCAGGCGTTCCGCCAGTTGTTCCGGGGTCAGAGCCAGCAATGCCTCAATTTTCGCTTTCTGTGGCTCTCTAGGCAGCCCTTCGCCCGTTTCCCAACGTCTGATCGAAGAGTAGAAAACGCCCAAGAGCGCGGCGATCTTGCCCTGTGAGAGATTGTTCTTTTTCCGAAACTCAAAGAACGCCGTTTTATCAAAGGTCCCCTCGGACTCTACGGTTTCTTCCTCGGTGGTTTCTTCTGCGACGGGCTCCGGTTCGTTCGGCTCGGCAACATCAGCACACAGAATACCTTTTTCGAGCATCAGCGCCTTAATTGCGGAGGGCTTCATATCGCGCACTTCTGCAATTCGAATTTTCAGTTCCAAGCGAGGAGAATTTTTGCCGATTTCCCAATGGCAAATGGTTCCCGAGGCGACGCCGAGCAGTTTTGCAAATTCCCCTTGGGACAGATTCAATTTTTTGCGAAGGGCAAGGATGCGTTCTTTGGTAATGCGGGGGATTTTGGCAGGTACGGAAACTTCATCGTTATTCTGCTTGTCGACTGGCGGAAGCTCGGGAGCGGGAAACTGCTTTTGCATTTCCTTGATTTCCCGCTCCATGGCGTTAAGCCTCTTTTTCAGCTCAACATTTTGGGCGATGACAGGTTTCAAGACCGCTTTGATTTCCCGGTGGGCGATTCGGCGGATCTCGCTGCTGAAGACCTGTTTCATGTCGGGCATGATGTACTCCTTGGGTTGAAAATTAACCTCATCACGAAAAATTGTGCAAATAATAGTTTAGTATAGTCATAATGTAACATCTACTATGCTGTTGTCAATCTCGGTCCCCATCGAAATATCGAAGACACAAATAAAGCCGACATTCGAGAAACGAATTTCTCCACCGGTCGGCGAACGGTGTTGCTGCGCTCCGTCCTTTCGTGGTGCGCAAGGTTTTGGCGAGCAAGAGCTACATTGCCGCCAGAGATAAACTTATCAAGCGATTTATTGCAAAATAGATTCATCTTTGTCTCCGTTGTCGGCTTGTTGTGGTTTTTTGAGCTCTTTGAGACGCCTATGCGCACTTCTCTTACCCCCGGACCGCAGTTCCGCTATTCTCTGTTGCATTCTCGAACACGGGAGCACTCGTCCGCGCTCCCAACGGTTCACGGTGGTAAGGGTGGTTTCCAGCAGGAGCGCGATTTCCTCCTGGGTCAAATCAAACTGTTCTCGAATCTTGTGCAAATGCTCGCCCGTGATTCGGTAATGGCGTTTCTGAGGAGCGGTCCCCTCCGCCACATTCCGCGAAGATTTCTCGGAGGCAATGGTTTTCACTTGTTTTTCCACTTGCGAAAGCCGCTGGTGGCATTCGCGACAGATTTCCCTGGGTTTCTTTTTCAGTTTTTCCGCAAGCTGAGTCCGCACCTCTTTCCGAACAAAGTCTTTTATTTCCTGACACATCATTTTCTGTACCTTTGCCCTATTTTATTGATCACCTATTTGCTGAGGCAAATCGCCGACAACGACAACGCGGTCACGCTCCGACCAAAAGAAGTAGAGACGCATCCGATACCGTCTTTTCTTTGAGTTGCCTTTGCTCAACACGTATCGCAACTGTTCGACGCTCTGCGAGCCCGGGGGATAGTTGACGGTATAAGCGTCATCGGAGCGATTGGAGCTTTTTTTGCGGATATCGGAAAAAATAACTCCGATCTCCCGGCATTTATCCAAAAACACGGAATGGGTTACTTTCCCCATTCGGGAATCCCGGTATTCGTTTGCAAGAAGTTCCAATGCCTGAAACACGAGCTCCGGCGATTCATATTGCGCTTTCGTCAAGGTATGTTCGGCACGCTTCAGCAAAATCAGCTTTCCTGCGAATTCCGCGAGGCAATGCTCTGCCATGTTCGCATAGGTGATATTGGCCGATACCGGGGTTGAGGCTTCGCTTGTCGCTGCGTCATTGCACGGCTGGGGTAGCGCCGGAGAGAGATGAGAGTTCAGGTGCTCAACCTGAGCTTGGAGTTCGCACACTTCAATTTCTTTTGTCAGAAGCCCTTCTTCCAGTTTAGCAATTTTGGCGTCCTTCTTTTTCAATTCATCCAGGGCCAATGTCTGTTCTTTTTGAAGCTGCGCGACTATTTTGGCGCTGCCCTTGACGGTGGGCTTGGGGAGAGTCGCGGAATACAGATTGATTTCATGCTGCAACTGAGCCGCGTCCGACAGGAAATAAAGTTTATTCCAGGGGATTTTGATCGTCGCGGAATGATGCCGCATTCGGTTGATCAGAAACGCGAAATATCCTCTTGCGCCTTTTTGATTTTTGAACTGGTAAGAGGGAATTTGATCTTTGAACAACCCCGGATGGTCTTTGCCGGAGCTGTTCATGAAGTCCGAGCTGGGATAGAATGTTCGAATCGCTCCATCATAGACTGAAAACACCCGGCCTACGCGCTGTTGCCATGCTTTGCTGGCGTTATAAGAGAGATGGGCGACGAAGGCAAATCCGCGCAGGTGTCTCGCAAGGTCATGTGGATTCAGGATTACCCGGGGAGCGTTGGGCGAACTGCGCCAGGAGAAGGAATTGATTTCAGAGATAGCAATCACGAGGAAATATCGTTCGGGGTCTGCGACAATTTCCAACAGCTCGTCGATTTGGGAGTCATCCTGAATCAATAGAGGTGCTCCGTCGAGTAGCGGGCCGGTATTCTGATAGAGGCCGATTGGGTCGGAGAGTTTGAAGATGAAATCAGGAGAAAAATCGATGGGCTGGCCTAAAAGGTATTCAGCAACGACCTGGTATCCCAATTCCAGTCCCTTGCCAGTTTCCGTCAAGGTGATATCGTGTATCATGCGCCGTCGTGTGTTTGGCTCTTCGTCCCGAAAGTGATTTATCTTTCCTGCCCACAGGTGGCGATATCGCATTCCAATACAGGTGACTTCAGCATTCTTTCGCTTTCGATGAAATGATTCTCCCGAGAATGCGGCTTCCGGTACCTCGCACCCCATTTCGCCGACATAGTTCAAAATCTCTCCGAGCGTCTCAAGGAACAAGTCATCCATGCAGTCGTCCGCTTCCGGTAACAAACCGCGAAATCTGTAGATTCTGTCGAATTGTGCGATGCCTCGTCTTTCCTGATTATAGATTCGGCAATTAACATACGTGCAATATTTGCTTGATGGTGTATATTATCATCATGGAAACTCAAGATGCCCGAAAACTCGATAAGGTCGCTCTTGAAGAGCGGCGCAAGCAGGCCGTGAGATTGTATCAAAGCGGCAAATGTAATAATTGTACAGAAATCGGAAAAATCGTCGGAGCGCACCGCAACACGGTGGGCAAGTGGATAAGCAAGTGGAAAAAAAGCGGCTTGTCTGCTTTGAAAGTAAAGAAATGCGGTCGTCCAGTCGGCTTTGGACGCCGTCTGCTTCCGCATGAAGAGAGTAAGATACGGAAAGATTTGGTCGATCATTGTCCGGATCAGTTAAAATTGCCATTTGCGCTCTGGACTCGTCAGGCGGTACGGTTGCACATCAAGATTTCGTTTGGAATCGAAATACCAGTCCGAACCATGGGGGAGTACTTGAAACGCTGGGGATTTACGCCGCAAAAACCAGTTAAGAAAGCTTATCAGCGCAATGAGGCGCACGTTCAAAAATGGCTGATTGAGGAGTATCCCCGAATCAAAAAGCTGGCAAAATCAGAAGATGCGGATATCTTTTGGGGGGATGAAACAGGAATTCGCAATGACGAGGCCAAGGGCCGCAGTTATGCGCCGAAAGGCAACCCCCCGGTGCAAGCAGTCAATCCGGTACGCGAAAAAGTTAATATGATCAGCGCGATTACCAACCAGGGGAAAACTCATTTCATGTTTTACAGCGAAACGATGACAGCTCAACTCCTGATCCAATTCATGGAACGTCTGATTCGTCAAAATGAGCGGAAAGTGTATTTGATTCTGGATAACCTGCGGGTTCACCACAGCAAAACGTTGACTGGTTTTCTGCAGGAAAACGCGGCTTTCATCAGGCTATTTTACTTGCCGAGCTACAGTCCCGACCTGAACCCGGATGAATATCTCAACCGCGACTTGAAATCAAATCTGAGCAACAAGCCCTTGGGGCGCGCCAAAGGAAAAATAACCGAACATGCCAAGCTACATATGGAAATGATAGCTGAACAACCGGAACGAATCAAGAAATTATTCCATTCCAAGACTGTTTTATATGCAAGTTAGTTAGTTGCCGGTACAATATCTGCGATTGAAAACATTTTGGGCTCCCGCGTATATGGTTTTTCTGCTTCCCAATTCAATCTACATCAGAGGACATAAAAAACAAGGCATATTTTGAATAAAATCACAAAATAAATTTATGTGATAATTTGATTTTTAAGCTCAAAAATCCATTCTTATGTTAAGTTTTTGACGTTGCAAAACATCACTGTAATTAACATTCTAAAATATGAATATAACAAATAATTCAATAAGATTTACTTATGTTATTTATCAACACGCAAGGTGCAAATAGGCTCGGTTTGATTGCAGAAAGCTCTTGTCTGTTTTGACACGAGATGTTAAAGCGGACTTATCATACGGCATTGCCATTTGCCGAACCTTTGAAAAATCTCTTTTTCTCCGTTTCAAAAATACGGTTTTTGCAATGGCTGATACCGGTGCTTTTTCCCGACTATTGTACCGGCAACTAACTAACTTGCATATAAAACAGTCTTGGAATGGAATAATTTCTTGATTCGTTCCGGTTGTTCAGCTATCATTTCCATATGTAGCTTGGCATGTTCGGTTATTTTTCCTTTGGCGCGCCCCAAGGGCTTGTTGCTCAGATTTGATTTCAAGTCGCGGTTGAGATATTCATCCGGGTTCAGGTCGGGACTGTAGCTCGGCAAGTAAAATAGCCTGATGAAAGCCGCGTTTTCCTGCAGAAAACCAGTCAACGTTTTGCTGTGGTGAACCCGCAGGTTATCCAGAATCAAATACACTTTCCGCTCATTTTGACGAATCAGACGTTCCATGAATTGGATCAGGAGTTGAGCTGTCATCGTTTCGCTGTAAAACATGAAATGAGTTTTCCCCTGGTTGGTAATCGCGCTGATCATATTAACTTTTTCGCGTACCGGATTGACTGCTTGCACCGGGGGGTTGCCTTTCGGCGCATAACTGCGGCCCTTGGCCTCGTCATTGCGAATTCCTGTTTCATCCCCCCAAAAGATATCCGCATCTTCTGATTTTGCCAGCTTTTTGATTCGGGGATACTCCTCAATCAGCCATTTTTGAACGTGCGCCTCATTGCGCTGATAAGCTTTCTTAACTGGTTTTTGCGGCGTAAATCCCCAGCGTTTCAAGTACTCCCCCATGGTTCGGACTGGTATTTCGATTCCAAACGAAATCTTGATGTGCAACCGTACCGCCTGACGAGTCCAGAGCGCAAATGGCAATTTTAACTGATCCGGACAATGATCGACCAAATCTTTCCGTATCTTATACTATTTCGCTTTCAAACACAGACCATCCAATCAAAAAGAGAAAATGATTGTATCGTTTTCGGATTTTCGGAAAGTTGAAGCAAGACCTCACATAATCTGTCTTCGAGTTGTTCGAGCGACTGCCAGAACCAGTTGTGAGTTAAAACAGTTCGCATATGTTTCCACAAGTGTTCAACAGGATTGAGTTCCGGACTATACGGGGGCTGAAATTTGATGAGAATATTGGGATATTTCAGCAAAGATGAACTTTTATGCCAAGCAGCCTGATCCATGATGATCAAGGTTGGTTTTCCGGCTCGTTGCCTGGCAAATTCATCCAAAAAAATCTGCATGCAGTCCATATTTGAATATGGCATGATCAGCGAACACAGGTCTCCTGTATCCGGGCAGAGGGCGGCATAAACATAGCTGTATTGACGAATCCGTTGTGAAGGTAATTGAGGACGGATTTTTTGTGGCGCCCAGCAGGGAACCGGATTGGACATGCGTCCGAAGATTCCTTCATCCTGGAAATAGACTTCCAGTGATTCGTCGGATGTGAGATTCAATTCTTTTCTGGCGGAATCCAGCAAATTCGAGTAGTTTTTTTAAAGGCCGAGCGAGCATTTTCATCTCCGTTCGGGTGATAAGTATGCGGCATGATTCTCCGCCACCGGTTGCGATGCAACAAATCATAGGCATAGTCTTTTGGAACTTCATGTCCCACTTTTGCTTCGACGGCAATCTTGACCGCATGAGCCGTGATGATTACTCCCCGTTCAGCTTTCTCCTGTAGCGACTGGAGCAATTCCTGCTCGGCAGTTTCAGAAAGAATGAAGCGATGACGACCGCCACGCCCAACAAGAATATAGTTCTCTGGGCCTTTTGTGTTATAAAGCCAAGTCCATTGAACCACCGTCTTGCGAGATACAGAACAGATATTTGCGATCTCACAAACGCTCAAGGAAGGAGTTTGAAGACGCAAAAAGATCGCCTGCCAACGGCGGAATTGAGCAACACTACAAGCTTCCTTCATTCGCAAGGATATTTCTTCTACGGTTAAATGCGGTTGAATCATCGGTAACCTCCTGTTTCGGTTACCGATAATATAGCATCATTTTTAATCGATGTCTATGTTTGAAAGCGAAATAGTATTACTCTCTTCATGCGGAAGCAGACGGCGTCCAAAGCCGACTGGACGACCGCATTTCTTTACTTTCAAAGCAGACAAGCCGCTTTTTTTCCACTTGCTTATCCACTTGCCCACCGTGTTGCGGTGCGCTCCGACGATTTTTCCGATTTCTGTACAATTATTACATTTGCCGCTTTGATACAATCTCACGGCCTGCTTGCGCCGCTCTTCAAGAGCGACCTTATCGAGTTTTCGGGCATCTTGAGTTTCCATGATGATAATATACACCATCAAGCAAATATTGCACGTATGTTAATTGCCGAATCTATAGAAAGCCGGGAAGAACTGCTTCGCGGCCTTTGTGATGGCGATGGGTATGTGGTTCGTCCGGGCGCGGTCGAAATTACCACTGCCAGTCCTCGGATGGCGGAAGATATTCTGTTTCTTGTCCGTTCTCTTGGCGGTTCGGCTACGATGGAAATCCGCCCGGCGCATTACCGCAAAAATGGTGAAAAACATGATGTGAAACCGTCACATCGGATTTATGCGTCTTTCACCAACGGTGTGGTGCCGGTGGCATCAGCCAAGCACATGAGCAAATGGAAATTCCCGGAATGGATGATTCGTCATACAATCCGGAATGTGGAATCTGTCGGCAAAAAGGAATGTCAGTGTATTGTAATTGATTCGCTGGACTCTCTTTACGTCACCGATGATTTCATCGTAACGCACAACAGCACCTTCGGCGCGGGAGCGCCCGGTGCAATCTTCGTGCAAACCGAGGATGGGCTGGGAGAAATCAACTGCAAGAAGTTTCCGCTGGCGCACAACATGGCCGAAGTCACCGCGGCGTTGACCGCGCTCCGGGACGAACAGCACGATTTCCAAACCGTCGTGATCGACAGCGCCGATTGGCTGGAACGCCTGATTTTCGATGAAGTCTGTCGCGAATATGGAGTCCGCAGCATTGAAAAAGCGGACGGCGGCTACGGCAAGGGCTACACCCATGCTCTGACGCATTGGCGCAAGGTCATCGCTCTGCTGCAGGAGCTCCGCGACAAACGCGGGATGATGGTCATTCTGGTCGCACACGCAAAAATCGAGCGGTTTGAAGATCCGGAAAATGCGGCGTATGACCGTTACACGCCCCGGCTTCACAAACATGCGGCCAGCCTCATTTCTGAATGGGTCGACGCGGTGCTGTTCGCCAACAAGCGCTTCCGCGTCACCAAGGAGAATGCGGGATTTTCCGGCGAGCGGGCGATTGCGGCGCCGATTGGAGCGAATGGCGGCGAACGCATCATTCGCACGGTTGGCTCCCCGGCGTGTGTGGCGAAGAATCGCTACGGCCTGCCGCCTGAACTGCCGCTCAGTTGGCAGGCGTTCGTGGACGCTTACCAGAAGATTCAAGCCGAACATGCCACGGTGTAAATACTGCCAGGGGCGCGGATGCCTGTACTGTCCGCCCCCCGAAGAACCTCCGTCGCCCGGATTGCTTGCCAGCTTCCGACTTGATGACCCGTCCGACATGGAATTGGCAAAGCAGGCCATCGGCGGCCCGGCGCTCACACGAGCGTTTGCTCCGGGGGGTGGAGGTGTGGACGAGATCATCAACAACTGCCGCAATGCGAGTCTGATACAGGCGATTCGCCAGGCGGTGAAAGCAGAGGATGGCAGATAAATTGACTGAATCTGTGATTTGGATGGTAATTCCAGAAATTCCAACACACGAAGTATCCAGCCTTGGGAAAATTAGAAGCACAGATCGCATCAGCGCTGTTGAGACACCCAAGCGTTGTTACAAACGGAAATTGAAAGGACATCTTCTTCGTCGAGTGTTCACGACCTTGAATGGCCAACCGCATTATGTAACCGTATCCGTCAACAACCATAACTATCTACTTCATCGTCTGATTGCAAAGACATTCTTGGCCGATAGCTATTTTGACGGAGCCCATGTTAATCATAAAAATGGGAATAAACAAGACAACCGTGTGGAAAACCTGGAATGGGTCACCCCTTCAGAAAATGAACGGCATTCATATGCGGTTTTAGGAAAGCAAAGCTGGAATGCCAACCGCCATTATTTAAACAAAAATGGGCTGAAGATAAGAAAGAAAAACTACCTTATCCGTTGTTTTGAATTGCTATTCTGGAAAGAAATATCTCATTGGACGGATGGTAAGTTGGCTAAATTCTGTGGCCTTAGCACGCGTCAACTGAATTATAATCTCCAAACAGCCAGGAAGGAACGCTTAACACATGAGTAAATGTGGTGTAATCTGCGAAGTCTTTAGCCGTTGCTGCGGGTACTTTCGCCCCGTCAGCAATTGGAATAAGGGTAAACGCGAGGAGTTCAAGGATCGGAAGGTATTTGATGTTTCCGGTTATGGGAACAAAAAAGAGGTGAATGGAAATGCACGAAAACATAAAAATAGCAACAAGACCACTGGTGTGTGATCTTTGCGGCTTTCGGATTCATCCCGGCGAGCGGTACCGCGTTGTCCGGGACGAATATACCCCGATGCCGTATCATGAACACATCCGGTGTCCGGGAGGAGCTGCCGTGGTTACGCCCCGGCGATGCCCGACTCCGATAAAGCCGAAAGCGTACTGTAACGCGCTCTGTCCGGCGTAACACTCTCTTACGACAAACGAAAACACACTCAGACGCGACGATTCCGAGCATCGCGCCGGGCGGAGCCTTCGTCTGTCGAGAACGGAAAAACAGTTCAACAACACGCCTCATGGCGTAAGACAAAGGATTTATCATGGCTACACTCAATTTCGATGCCAACAATGTCGATCCCTCGGTCGGTTTCGACCCCATCCCCGCAGGGAAATATCTCGCGGTCATCGTCGATTCCGAAACCAAGACGACCAAATCGGGAACCGGCGAATACCTCCAGCTGGAGTTCGAGGTCATTGAGGGCGATTACAAGGGGCGCAAACTCTGGGCGCGTCTGAATATCAAGAATCCCAATGCCGACGCCGTCCGCATGGCGCAGGCCGATCTGTCGGCGATCTGTCGCGCGGTCAATGTCATGACCCCGAGCGATTCGGTCGAGCTTCACAATCTCCCGTTGACCATTACCGTCCGCTGCAAAAAGAACCAGGACGACGAAATGACCAACGAAATCCGTGGCTACGGCCCGCGTGAAGCGAACACCGGCTCGGTTGCCGCGAAGCCGACGACACCTGCGCCCCAGGGAGCAAGCGACGCTCCGCCGTGGGCAAGGAAGTAAGCGATGCGGAGATTAATCATCCCCTTCGCCTTGGGAGTGTTCTTTCTGGCGCTTGCCGACATGATCGGCAAGTTTGCCGGAAGTGAGATCGGTCTCAGAACCCTGAACGAACAGCTGAACGGAACGCTGCCGGCCGGGGTGCTCTACAAGATGCTGACCGATTATCTCTCCATCGCCTTCAATGCCGCCGCCCTTGGGTGCGGCGCGTGGCTCGGTTATCGAATTTACATCATCATCAAAACAAAGGTTCAGGAATACAATGAAAAACATTAAGCTCATCTCTTTCGTTCTCTTCACCGCCATCGCAACCAGCCTCGCTCTGACCGGGTGCGGTCCGTATCCGACCGAACATGCGGTTGAGGTCAAGAACCACGAAACCGCGTTCGTCGTGCCGCTGGAGGGCGACTCGAAAAAGGATCAGGCGCAGTTCATGAGCGTCGAATACCTGGAGAAGGCGAAGGTCGCCACCAAGCGGATCATCATTCCGCTCCGCAAACGTTCGACCGGCCGCGCCTGGTTCGATTATGAATGGATTCCGCTGGCCCGTGTGATTGTCGTTGACCGCTCGCCGGTTACCTGTCAGTGGCTGGAGAAAGACGGCATCAAGGTCGAGAGCCTGGACAGCGTCGGCTTTACAGCCGGTGTGAACTGTACGGGTATGATTAAGGAAGAGGATGCGGCCAAATTCCTCTACTATTACCCCGGCAACAGTCTCACCGAGGTGATGGGCAAGAACGTCAAAGGGTACATTCAGAACATCCTTGCCCGCGAGTTCGGCAGTCGCGATCTCTCCGTGTGTCAGAAGGAAAAGAAAGATATCGTTCTTGAACTCTCCAAGGAGCTGACCGCACACTTCGCACAGTATGGCATCACGATTTCCTCGGTCGGCATCGCGGACGGCATGCTGTATGACAATGCGGAGGTGCAGAAAACCATCGACGCCGTTTTCGTCAACGAGACCCGCGTAAAACAAGCCGAGCAGGAGCGTGAAGCGCAAAAGGTCATCAATGAGAAGGAACTCTCCATCGCGCAGAATGAACGCGCCAAGGCCGAGGAATTTGCCAAAGCCGCCGAGGCCCAGACGAAAATGATCGACTTGAAGATCCGCCAGATGGAAGCGGAAGCGAAGCTGGAAGCCGCCCGGCGTTGGGATGGTAAAGCGCCCGGAGGCGTCGTTCCGAGTAATTCCCCGTTTCTGTTCCAGTTCGGGAACAAATGACGCAGGAGTTCGAATTACCCTGGCCCCCGAGCGTGAACCATTACTACAGGCACGTGGGGCCACGGGTTTTGATCAGCCGGGACGGGAGGCGGTATCGGGAACTGGTAACCGCGCTGGTCAGGCAGAAGAACATCCGCCCGTTCGAAGGACGAATTTCGCTTCATGCGGAATTCTATCCTCCGGACAGACGGCGACGGGATTTGGACAATGTCGGAGGAAAAGTTCTGCTCGACACCCTGCAAGCAGCGGGACTTTACCGCGATGACTGCCAAATCAAACGAATCCTCCTCGAAATGCACGAGCCGATTGACGGCGGGTTGTGTTTCGTAAAACTTGAAGACATGGAAGGAGCCGAATGGAACGAAGACAAAACAACGGGCGGCGATGCCAAATTGTCCAAGAGTTCGTGACCGATATCACGGATGAAACCGAGCGCCTGGTCTGCTTTCTTTATATGAATAACTACACCGACCGGGAAATTTGCAGACGGCTGCACTTGACCCCGGCTCGCCTCGAAAATATCAAATTGAAACTGGCGTTCGATCTCAAAAAAGCAGGTATTCGGACCGGGGAGGAATGAAATGATAACCCCTCGACCGTACCAAACTGCTGCGGTTGAGGCTGTCTATCAGCATCTCCGCACGAAAGAAAATAATCCCTGCGTGGTGTGTCCGACAGGATGCGGGAAATCGATAATTTTGGCTCAAATCGCGACAGACGCAGTGAAAAAATGGAATGGACGGGTACTTGTCCTCGCACATGTCAAGGAACTTTTGGAGCAAAATGCGGATAAAGTCCGAAAACTGTGTCCTGAACTGAAAATTGGCGTTTATTCTGCTGGTCTGAATAGCCGAGACACCGCCGGACCGGTAATCGTCGCAGGAATCCAATCGGTGTACGACAAGGCATGTGATCTCGGAGCTTTCGATCTTATCATCGTGGACGAATGTTTTCCTGCTGGGACATTGATTGACACGCCGCGCGGACAGGTTCCAATTGAAGATTTGTATGTGGGACAACCGGTCAGACACGCGCTTGGAGTTGGAAATGTTGAAGCGATCTCATCGCGTCCGACATTTGAAATCATGAAATTGGAGTTGAGTAATGGAAACATTATTGAATGCACCGCCAACCACCCGTTCTTCACTGAATCCGGTTGGTGTGCAGCGAGCTCCTTGGCAGTGGGAGCGCGTCTTTTCAGCTGTGAAGACGTGTCCCGTTTGCGGGAAGGACTATCAGCCACACGTATGGTTCGATCCGAACGGGAACCCGATCAGATGTCAAATGGAAAAGGCATGGCTTCTTCGGAAATATTGTTCTCCACAATGTTTGAAGAATGCAAAAAGACATCCGGCATCGGGAAATGCTGCAAAACCGCAGGAGAGCTGGAGGCAACGAGCGAGGATGGCGGTAAAGATCTGTCTCTGCTGCAGGAAGGAATTTCGCCCGCGTTTTTACCATATGCAGCCGATGTCGGAAAAGATGTGGGGTCTGCAAGATTTTTGCTCAATATCCTGCTCGAAGAAAGTCAAGAATCCGATGTTTCTGCCGGGTGTTGTGGAGAAAGTGTCTGCGACCCTGAAAGCAATAGGTCACAAACCGCTGGTTCACGGCGGGAACGGGAGAGTGTTGCCTTTGCCGCAGGAACTACTGGCACAACTTTTGGAAGCGGAAACGGAATATCCGGTCACGACAACGGCGCAACAGCGTCATGCGGGAGCGTCGCATTGCTACAAACTGGATGTGGCAATCCCGTTTCTCCGTCTGGGAATACAACTGGACGGGGGGAGTCACTTTGCGAAGAAAATCCGCAAAACAGACAAACGGATTCGGGTATGGCTGGCGGAATTAGGGTGGTCGGTATTACACGTATCAAACTCAAAAGCCCTCGAACTGTGTACAATCTGCAAATCGCGGGACACCCTTCTTACTATGTTGACGGAGTCTTGGTTCACAACTGCCATTTGATCGCCCCCGATGGCGACGGGATGTACCGGACGTTCCTGAAGGACATGCAGCTCATCAATCCGCGTGTCCGGCTGATCGGGCTTACCGCGACGCCGTTCCGGTTGAAGGGAGGTCTCATCTGTCAGCCGGATAATCTCCTGAATGAAATCTGTTTCGAAGCCGGGCTGAAAGAGATGATCCAGCAGGGATACCTCTCTCCATTGACTTCCAGGGCCGGGCGTGTGGAAGCGAAGCTCGATGATCTTCACGTCCGTGGCGGTGAGTTCGTCAACGACGAGATCGCCGCGGCGATGGACAATGACGAGCTGGTCTCGGCGGCCTGCCGGGAGATTGTGGATTTGACCCGCGACCGAAAGTCCGTGTTGATTTTCACTTCGTCCGTGGAACACTGCAAGCATGTGGCGGAGAAGCTGGAAGCCTATTCTGGAAAAGAGTGTGCTATCGTAACTGGTACTACCTCTCCGGGCGAACGAGCGGAGATTCTTGCCCGGTTCAAGGGAGAACACATCCCGGCAGATCTCTTCGGAACGCCCAAACCGCCGCTGAAATTTCTCGCGAACGTGAATGTGCTTACTACCGGGTTCGACGCCCCGAACGTGGACTGCGTGGTGCTGCTTCGTCCTACCAATTCGGCGGGCTTACTGATCCAGATGGTCGGCCGCGGAACCCGGCTCAGTCCGGAAACACAAAAAAGCAATTGCCTCGTGCTTGATTACGGGGGCAACATCCTCCGACACGGTCCGGTAGACATGATAAAAATCAAAGAGCCTGGGGCCGGGAAAGGCGGCGACGCGCCGGCAAAGAAATGTCCTCAGTGTTTGGCGCTCATTCACGCCGGGTTCGCGAAGTGTCCCGAATGCGGATATGAGTTTCCGCCGAACGAAGGCAACGACAAACTTTCGCAGACGGCATCGACGGTCGGCATTATCTCGGGTCAGGTCGAATACACCGACTATGACGTTCAGGAAGTGTTTTACTGCGTCCATGAAAAACGGTATGCCGAGCCCGGAACGCCCCGGACGATGCGCGTCGATTATCAGGTCGGATTCAACGAATTCAAGAGCGAGTGGGTTTGCCCCGAACACACCGGGTATGCCCGCGGCAAATTCGAAAAATGGTGGCGTGAGCGGGCGGCTCTCGGCTGTCCGGTTCCGAAGACCGCGCACCAAGCCGTAGATTTGGCCACACAGGGCTTTCTGGCGGCTCCGGCGTCCATTACCGTGAAAACGGTCGCGGGCGAGAAGTTCGACCGGATAACGGGCTGGCGCTTGAATTCCCGCCCGGAGTACACGCCTCCGCCCGAACCGGGCTGGAATGACGATGATGGAGGCAATTACCCAAGCCTGCCCATGGAGCCGTATGATGACGACGAAATTCCCTTCTGATCGGCTGAACGCGGCCGCTTACATCGTCCTGCTGGTGCTGGCTTCGATTCTGAGTCTTCCGCTGTTCCTGCTGCTTACCATTCATGAAACAATCAAGGAGATGAAACGCAAATGATCACAAAAGAAATGGAACGTTTTCCCTCGCGCCCGGATGCGGTTGAGCCCATCGAACCGGAGGTGGATTCGTGACCGCCGTTAAAATTTTCCCCATTCTGCTGATTGCTCTGGACATCGGCGCTGCCGGTGTTTACGCATTCAACGGCGACTGGCGGCACACCATCTATTGGCTAGCTGCCGCAACCCTTACTGCAACAGTAACTTTTTAAGGAAAAATCTCTATGAGTAATACCATTCCCCTCCGCTTTGAAGACACCTACAAGGTGCAATGCTCGAATTTCCCCTGTCCGTATCATTCAACCAAATGCGGGAAAAGCACCGCGACCTGCGAGTTGAAAACCATATACATCGGCAATGACGGCCGGTGCGGAAACCACCCGAGCGAGCTGGTTCCGGATTTCCGGGAAGCGACTCACAAGTCCTTCAAACAGGCGATTGAACACTTCAGCAAGTCCCCCGGCGCCGTTACCGGCCATGACCGCGAAGACTGCCTGAAGATGCGAAAGCTCATGGACGAGAATCAGCGTCTTCGGAACATCATCGAGGAGAGTTGCAACAACTGCAAGAGCCACGCCTGTAACAAATGCCGGATTGCCCTGATTTTCCGCAGCGAATAAAAAAAGAAAGGTTCCAATATGCAATTCAAACACATCCACCAGCCGGAATTCACCCTTGAGTTCCGGGCGTTCCACCGGTCGACGCTGACGCTGTTCCCGGTTTACGGCTTCAATGCTTCGTTCGTGTTCGAGGACACGCTCGACGGCGTTGAGACCAGCGAAACGAATCCCGCCCGGCGCGAAGACTGCGAAATCGACCAGTGGACGGGCTTGCTCGACCAGGAAGAAAAGAAGATTTTCTCCAACGACATCGTGGAGATTTTCAACAATGCCGGGGAATCGGTCGGGCTGTTCATCGTTCGTTTCATCAATCTGCAGGGGCGCTACGTGCTGGACGGCCTCACGCCGAACACGCACAGCAGCCGTTTGACCCTTTATCAGAAAATCCGCATTGTCGGGAACGCACACAAGAATCCCGAACTCTGCCGGCACGAGGAGAGACACGCATGTCCACCCGCTCGGTAATCGCGATTGAAGATCCCGACAAGCAATGTCGGGGAATTTACTGTCATTTCGACGGATATGTGAGCAACAACGGCCGGTTGCTCATTGAACACTACAATACCCCTGAGCTGGCCGAAGCCCTGCTTGCTCTCGGAAACTTGAGTTGTCTTGGCGAACGTCTTGCTCCCAAGCCCGGCGAAGCACACGACTACGACAGCCCGGTCCGGGATATCTGCATCGCTTATCACCGGGACCGCAGTGAGGATTACCAGCCTCCCAAGTTCTGGCACGATGCGAACTACCTGTTGAGCAAAGCCTCCGACAGTTATTGGGCTGAGTATGTGTATCTGTTTCGCGAGGGGTTGTGGTACGTCGATTCGACCTATCAGCCGCTGGGCTGGCGGCCGGTCGCCGAAGTTTTGAAAGATGAGGAGAGCAAGTCCGATGAATAAAATCCCTCTCGAATGGCGGGTGACCGAGTAGCATTTGAAACAGGAGCTCGTGAGCGCGGACGAACGCTGGCACATCTCCCGCTCGCAAAAAGGCAAGACTCCGTCGCAATTCTTCCTTTCCAATCATGATTTGCTTCTGACTCCGCATGGGATCGGCACAAATTACGTTCAGTGCTTCGAGACCTTTATTTCGAACTGCGATGACTTCATGGAGAAGCTCGCGGGCATCCGCGAAGAGGCGCAGAAGCATTTGGAGTGGCTGAAGACGGCGGAAGAGAAGCGGCTTGAAGATGAAGGTCTCGCTGATTGACGTCGATGGCCGCGGATTTCCCAACTTGGCGCTCATGCGCCTTTCGGCATGGCACAAGCTCTGGGGCGACGATGTGGAGTGGTACTCGCCGCTTTTCAGCCGCCCCGAGCGGCTCTACATGTCAAAGGTCTTCACGTTCACCCCGGATTATTCAGACCTTGCCGCGAACGCACCGAATCCCGTGTGCGGCGGGACCGGATACGATTCGAGCGTGAAGCTCCCGGACGATGTGGAGCGGACGCTCCCCGACTATTCCCTTTACCCGGAGTTCACTTCCGCCTTGGGATTTCTCACGCGGGGATGTGTTCGGGAGTGCTCTTGGTGCATCGTTCCCCGGAAAGAAGGGAAACTCCATGTCGTCGACGACATCGAGCGGCTCTGTGCCGGCAGAAAGAATGTGGTTCTGCTCGACAACAACTTCCTCGCCGCTCCGGCAGCGTTCGTCACTGAGCAGCTGGAGAAGGCGAAGCGGCTGAAGCTCCGGCTCGATTTCAACCAGGCGTTGGATGCCCGACTGGTGAACGAGCAAAACGCCCGGGAACTGGCTGAGACGCGATGGATCAAGTTTATCCGCTTCAGCTGCGATACGGCCGCGATGCTTCCACACGTGAAGAATGCCGTCCGCTTGCTCCGCTCGGCAGGATTCCGCGGCGAGTTTTTCGTCTACGTCTTGGCGCAAGAGCTCGAGGACGCGCACGAGCGGATCTGCCACTTGGCGAAGCTTGATAAATACGTCACACCCTTCTGTCAGCCGTTCCGGGATTTTTCGGGAAAGAGCGAACCGCCGCTGGAGCTGCGTCGCCTGGCCCGCTGGTGCAACCGGCAGGAAATCCGCAAGTCCGCCCCGTTCGAAGAGTACAATTCAAGTATAAGGAAATAAAGAATGTGGAACCTCAGACGAATCCAACCGCCCAAGCCCGTCAACGAGCCGTGGGGACTGCGGTTCACCGGCTGTCACATGAATTACGGCCGCGAGATCACGTGGCGAATCCACGCGACTACTGCTTTCGGGGACGTGAGTATCGACGTAGTAACCCAAAGGAAACACACATCATGAGTAAGACAAATCCAAGTTGCCCCGTCTGCCGCAGCAGGAAAGTCCATGGTTGGCTCGCCGCCGATCATTTCGGGCAGTGTGTGCTTTTCTATTATGAGTGCGAGGCATGCGGCCGACAGGCGGGATTCTGCGACGAGGCCACCGCTTTGGCGTTGTGGAACACGCTGACGGAGCGCGAATATATCTCGCGCTTGGAGAATTTCATCCGAGAACATGTCTGCGTCCGCTGCAAACTGCGGGGCAACCGGAGCGTGTGCAGAGACTGCGTCACGCACGAAGTCCTGAACTGCCGCGTGGCGGAATGACCAGGGGGAGATTTCACTCTCCCCCTGGGGGTGTTGTTAAAACTTACATACAACAACCAATACTATTATCAATAATATCACTTCATTCATTTTCATCACCTCCTCATATTTTTATCTTTACCTATCAGTATTTATAAAATTTTTGGATAAAACCGGACCATTTTTCCCAAAAAACTCCGATTTTCCCTTATTATACGCATCCCGCAAGCAGATAAACACTTCACAAAGGCATCACCATGAAAATAGAATCCGCGCTTTCCCTGATCCTGAGCGAGCTCGCCTGGGCCGAGAAACTTCACCCCGCATGGCCGAACAACCTGATTCACGCTTCGGCAATTCTGGCGGAAGAATCGGGCGAGGTAACCAAGGCAGTCCTCGACCATAACGAACACAAGGGCTCCAAGGCGCATATCATCACCGAAGCCGTCCACACTGCAGCGATGGCGCTCCGTTTCCTGAAAAACATCAACGACGAGGACAACAGCAATGAATGAGATTTTGAACGTTCGGTTCCAGGCTAACACCATCCGTATCGTTCTGAAAGACGACGGGATTTATTTTGTTTACCGTGATCTGTGCCGGATTCCCGGGTTCCGCTCCGCGGCAGAACGGGTGAACGGCTCGCCGGTCTATCACCGCATCCAAACCCCGGTCTATTCGACCATGGTTCGCCTGATCAAACAGGACGAGATCCTTTCCATCACAAGCGCGATGAGAGATTCCGGCGCCCTTCGGCAATGGGTCTTCTGCGAAATCATACCGGAAATCTGCAAACGGCCCGGTTGCGAAAAGTTCCTGCCGCGTCCGCCGTGGGCGGCTCGGAAAGAACAGCAAGCGGCAACAGCCCGGGAAGATGCCCGTACCAGTAAGGAAGATGAGATTCTCAACTTTCATCTGGCACATCTGCTGTTCATGCAGAGCATCATGAGCGTTCCCTTCGAGGAGCAGCCCGACATAATCTTCTGCGTTCCGAATTTTCCAAACAAACTCAAACCGAACCGAGGGCGCAAGGCATGACCGATAAGGAAATGATAATCCGTGCGCTGCAACTGTGGTTTCTGCCGGGTGACGTGTTTGAAATTCGCATCCTCGACGCCGTTTCAGTCGACTGGATGCGACCGCACATGGAGTCCGGGTATTTCGATTATGAGCACATTCCGGCAGCCGCCGACGCCATCGCGAAACTGCGGTCTTATCGCGGAGCTTATGTGACCATCAATCCGGTGAAATCCGATCTCCTGGCCCGCGCCTGTAACCGCATTCGCGGTATCACCCGGGAGCCGACGACCGCGGATTCCGACATCGCCGAACGCCGCTGGCTCCTGATTGACTGCGATCCCAAGCGCGTCTCCGGCGTTTCCAGCACCGACGCTGAACACAAGGCGGCGATTCAGAAAGCGCGTGAGCTCCGAGACGATATGGCTTCCGTTACCTGGCCGGAACCCGTGATATGCGACAGCGGGAACGGGGCGCAGATGCTCTATCGCGCTAGTCTTCCCCCCGATGATGAGGGGCTGATTCAGCGAACCATCGAATCGTTGAGCAGCGCATCGACCGATGCGGTGGAAATCGATAAAACCGTTCACAATCCCGCCCGGATCTGGCGCATCCCGGGAACAATGAACTGCAAAGGAGACAGCATTCCAGCGCGACCGCACCGCATGGCGCAACTCCTCTCCGTTCCGAGCACGCTTTCGGTGCTTTCCCGCGAGCAACTGGAGCGCGTCGCCAATTTCACCGCGCAGCCGCAGAAACCCGTGGCAACAGCGCAGCCGCATTCGGTTTCCGACGAGTTCGATCTCGACTCATGGGTTCGGCAATACTGCCCGGAGCTCGAAGCTCCCAAGGTGTGGAAGGATGGCCGGAAATGGGTGTTCCCCGTCTGTCCGTTCAACGACGCACACGCGAACCGCTCCGCCGTCCTGATTCAACATGCGAACGGAGCAATCGCTTTCACCTGCCATCACAACTCGTGTTCCGGCAACGACTGGAAGAAGCTCCGCGAGCTTAAAGAACCCGGCTGTTACGAGCGGAAGCCTGAACCTGCGCCCGTCGATCTAACGGGAATCTTGAATCAGGGTCGCAAGCTGGCGAAAAACGACGACAAACTTTTCCCCAATCCCGGAGCGATTCCCGAACGCCTCCTGAAGATGCCGGGGTACGTCGCCGATGTCATGAAACTGACCATGGACACCGCACCGTATCCCAATACCATCCTGGCATTCATCGGAGCATTGGCGGACCTGGCGTTTCTCGCCGGGCGCAAGGTCAAAGACGAGCGGAATAACCGCTCGAATCTTTACCTCATAGCCCTTGCGGATTCGGGAACCGGCAAAGACCATCCGCGCAAAGTCAATTTCAATATCGCCTTTGCCGCGGGAATGGGCGCGTGTATCGGCGATGCGTTCGCGTCCGGCGAAGGGCTCGAAGACGCGCTCTTCATGCACCCGTCCATGCTGTTTCAGACGGACGAAATCGACTCCATCTTCAATACCATGAAATACAACAAGGATCAAAGGACAGAATCCATGAACGAAAAACTGCTCAAATTCTATGGCGCCGCGAACTCCATTTATCCGTTGCGACGCAAAGCCTTGGTGAAAACACGCTCCAACGGCGACCGCGAAGAGATCGAGTGCATCGTCAATCCGAACCTCGTCATCTTCGGAACCGCCATTCCGAAGTATTTCTATGAAGCGATGTCCCGGCGTGTGCTCGAAAACGGCCTTGCCGCCCGCTGTATCATCATCGAAGCCGGCAAGCGCGGTCGAGGCAAGTCCCAGCGGGAAATCATCCCCTCCGACGAAACACTCCGCGCCGCCAAGTACATCGTCAACATCGACTCCCTGAACGGCAACCTCTGCAGTATCAATCCCAAGCCCATGCTGGTTCCCGATCAGCCGGACGCGACAGTCCTCCTGGAGCAGATTCAGCACGAATTCGACGACCTTGTCGATTTCTACAAAGACAATGGCGAAGATGTCGCCTCCGCTGTCTGGGCCCGCGGCTACGAGAAGGTGTGCAAGCTGGCGATGCTTTATGCCCTCAGCGAGAATGTCTATAACCCCTCCATCTCCTGTAAAGCCGTCAAATGGGCGCGCGATTTCATCGAGTACGTCAACAAACGGACACTCTTCATGGCCGAATACTATGTCTATGAGTCGCAATTTGAGGAGAAGTGCCAGAAAGTCGTGCGCCTCATTGACCGGGCCGGAGGCAAGATAGGACACAGCAAACTTCTCCGCTCCAGCCATGAGTCGCTCGACGTGTTCAAGAAGATCATCGACACGCTCATCGAGAACGGGACGATTTCATTCGAGATCGACACCGGCAAAACCAAGCCGATGAAAAACTATGTCCTGCTTTGAGGAAATTCACCCCAATTCCCCGGAAACTTCAAAGTTCGCAGTTTTGCCCGGCAAAAAAAAGGTCCGAAATTCGGAAAAAAGTGCGAACTTGTGAACTATCTTGCGAACTATCTCGAAAACCAAAAAGAGACTATTTGAGGGTAAAAATAATAAAAAATATATGTTTTTAGAGATAATTCACAAATTCGCAAGGAGTCTCGCATTGGAAGGAAATCCGTATGTGTGTATAGAAGGGTGCGAATTTGGGGATCTTTCTTCTGGAAAAAGGAAAAACCATGGCTCAACTCTACACCAACGCCGCTGATGTGCTTCCCCCTGAGCTGCTCGCCCAGGTTCAAAAGCACTGGCAGGGCATGATATGGGTTCCCGCTCGAACTCCAGCCGCCCACGATGATGTTCTTCTGCTCGTCCGCAACGGACTGTCAGCCGAAGCTGTCGCCGCCTCACTCGGCATCTCAATAAGCCGGGTCTACCAGCTCGCCCGCTCGCTGGGTAGGCACAACCCGTTCCGAAAGAGGGGAAGAAAACCGTACAAGGCGATTCTTCAGATGGTTTCCGTCCAAGGGTAAGAGGCGCTCACAAACGCTTGGAAAGCCCCCGACACCGCTTGAAGCGGAGCGTAGTGAGTCTTTGGGTGAACAAACGCCATAACGCGGTGACGTGCGTCGGCGGGGCGTTTATGAGCGTGGGGCAACAGAGCAGAACTCGCACGAAAGCCATACCACAAGATATACGAAGCAATGCAACGCAAATCAACGCCGATACCACTACGTATTGTGGTCGCCTCGCAAAGCGGCGGCTCGTTCCGTCACTTTTTTGCAAAGTGACGGACGCTTTTTAAGCTATCCAGCACGCGTTCTGACGCGCGTGAGGGCTCGGGTAGGCCGGACCCGTCCCCGAGCTCGGGATAGTGTGGAAATGTCCGAAAATGGCAATGGTTCCCCCCTCAGAGGACTATCTCCGAGGGGCGGCGGAAGGACTCGACGTGTTAAGCAGAGTTGGTTGCGGTCCGATAAAATTTTTCAGCTATTGCCTATCAAGGACTTATGCGCCATGCCGCCAGTGCACCCACAGGGGCGCAGACAGCTCCGTTTCCGGGGCTTTACGGGCCGGTTCGGGCATGGATTCGGGATACCCGAAAAGGCGCAACAGCGGGGCTGTGTGGGCCTTCTCGGTCACCGTTGTCAGGACAGCGGCGGCAACAGGAAATCGTCGTAGTTGTCCGGCGTAAGAATTGCCGTCTGCGCATCCGGGTAGGCATTCCGAAATGACAACGGGATTTTTGCTTTTGACGCCGGGTTTGCTTTGATCTCCCATGCACTCAGCGCGTCTGCCGTTTTCTCAAGATAATCAATCTCTTTGCCTTGCGGCGCGGTGGTTCGCCAGAAGAAACGTTGCGGCTGAAACGGCTGGTTCATCGTGTTTTTGAAGCGTTCCAGAATCAGGTAGTTTTCCCACATCCCACCTTTATCGGTTCGAGATTCCAGCCGACTGAAATTGCCCATCACGGCATTGCGAACGCCGAGATCGTAGAAATAGATTTTTTTCCCTTTCTTGATCTCGTTACGCATATTACCGCTAAAGGCGGGAAGAGAGAATATCACGTAGGTTTTCTCTAAGAGGTCAATGTAGCTTTCAACGGTCTTCCGGTCGGTTCCGGTCAAACCAGCCAGTTCATTTAAATTAACCTCCGAACCAATTTGTATGGCAAGGGCTTTGACAAGGTTGTCGAGGATTTTGGTTTTCTTCAGTCCCTCTAACGCATAAATGTCTTTGAAGAGGTAACTGCTGACCAGCTCGCTCAGCAGACGCTCAGCATCATCGGAATGAACCACAATGTCGGGATAGCCGCCGTAAAGAAGCCGCTGTTCACGATGTTGCTTTTCCTGCAAGAGTCCATCCTGCGCGACCATTTCAGCAAAAGACAGCGGCAGAAGACGGTACTCGAATTTGCGGCCGGTTAAAGGTTCAGAGGCTTTGTCCGCCAATTCAAACGATGATGAGCCCGAAGCTATAACCTGAACTTCCGGTATTTCATCGGTAATCAGTTTCAGCGCAAGTCCGACATTGGGTATACGCTGCGCTTCGTCAAGAACAAGAATTTTTTTCTTGCCAAGAATCAGTTTCCATCTGGCGACAGTGACGCGATCAAGCTCCTCCCGAACATCCGGGCTGTCACCGTTCAGCCAAAGAACATCATCAGACCATTCATCGGTAATATGACGAATCATGGTGGTTTTGCCGCACTGGCGCGGACCGTAAACAATGATCGCTTTGCCGGAGAAAAGGCGCCGCTTTATGTCGGGCTCTAAATAGCGTGATATATAAGCCATACTACCTCCAACTCCATTTTAACTTGTTATTTTTTGGAGTTTACTCCTAAAATAGCACGATTTTATAGGAGTTCAAGAAAAAACAAAGAAAAAACGGACTTGACTCCCTGAATCCATCAGTTTTTATGGAGTTGATCGAATTTAATCCTTAAAGAAAGGTTATTGCATGCAAATCACTGAAAGTCGCCCCGAAACGCAGAAAACCGTCGCCAATGCCCCTCCGGGGCGAATTCGCGCAGCAATTTATGGAGGCCGATATTTGATCACCTCGGACGGAGCTGTATATAGCATGGGAATCAAGGGTGGCTTGAATATCCACAGACAAAAAGGCCGCCCCAATAGTCATGGTTATCTGAGAGTGAATATCAATCGCCATGACGAATATATTCACCGAATTGTTGCCAAATGTTTTATCCCTAATCCCAATAGCTACTTGGAAATCAATCATATTGATGGGATAAAAACCCATAACACTGCTGAAAATCTTGAATGGTGCACAAGAAGCGAAAATAGTAGGCATGCGTTTCAAACCGGGCTTCGGTCATACGATGAACTGCATAGAATGGCACAGATGCCAAAATTTGCATCCCGACGCCTTCTCCCCGAACAGGTTCGTGAAGTTCGACGGCTTATAGATAACGGCGTGTCGTGCTCAGCGATAGCCAGAAAATTCCATTGCTCGCGTGCAGTAATTGATGGAATTCACAATTTGAAAACATACAGAGAGGAAATTTACCAATGATGAATATCGTCATCAAGAAGGTCGATGAGATCGTGCCCTATGAAAAAAATCCACGATTCAATGACGATGCGGTGGAGGCTGTGGCAAAATCCATAAAAGAGTTTGGATTTAAGGTTCCGATTGTCGTTGACAAAGACAACGTAATCATTACGGGACACACAAGACTTCGCAGTGCAAAGCTGCTTGGATTGACTGAAGTTCCGGTGATTGTAGCTACCGATCTCACGCCCGAACAGGTGCAAGCTTACCGCATCGCCGACAACAAGACCGGCGAAATCGCGCAGTGGAATTATGATCTCCTGCCGCTTGAAATCAAGGAGCTGCAGGACGCGAACTTCGACCTCTCGCTCCTCGGCTTCGATACCGACGAGCTCGACCGGCTGCTGAACGGCCCAGAAACGGACATCGTCACCGAAGGCGAAACCGATCCCGACGCCGTCCCGGAAGTCCCGGAGGAATCCGACAGCCAACGCGGTGTGCTTTATCGGCTCGGCAATCATCTTCTTCTCTGCGGCGACGCGACCAATGCCGATGACATGGACGCGCTTATGAATGACGGCAGCGATGATAGCGACGCCGATCTCTGGCTCACCGATCCGCCATACAACGTTGCCTACGAAAACAGCCTCGGGCAATCCATCATTAATGACAACATGGAAGACACAAAATTCAGAACTTTTCTGAAAGACTCTTTTGAAAATGTCAAGAACTGGATGAAGCCGGGAGCGAGCTTCTACATTTTCCATGCGGATACAGAGGGATTCAATTTTCGAGGAGCTTGCCGCGATGTGGATATGCAGGTTCGGGAATGTTTGATTTGGGTAAAGAATGCTCTTGTTTTAGGACGTTGCGACTATCACTTCCGGCATGAACCGATTTTGTATGGCTGGAAAGAAGGCGCAGCACATAACTGGTATTCCGACCGATGTCAAACCACAGTTTTGGAGTATCATAAACCGACACAGAACGTTGGCCATCCGACGTCTAAACCAATCGAGATGCTGATTTATCTCATCCAAAATTCCAGTCAGCGTGGGGAATTGGTCATCGATACCTTTGGCGGTTCGGGAAGCACAATGATCGCCTGTGAGCAAACCGACCGCAAGTGCCGGATGATGGAGCTCGACCCGAAATATTGCGATGTGATCCGTCGTCGCTGGTCGGAGTTCGTTCACGGAGAAGGTTGCGATTGGAAAGCCCTGACTCCCCCGGTCGAGGCAAATGTTGAAATCGCCCCGGAGGCGGTTTCTCATGATTGATTTGGTGTGAAAGCGAAAAAGCCCCGCGTGATGCGGGGGCGGTGCGTGTCGGTTCAGCCGCGGTTGAATTCGAAGGCTCCGCGGACCGTTTCGCTTTTGATGATCCGGGGCGTTTCCTTGGTCTTGATCTCGCAGAAGATGCTGGAGTAGAGGCTCTGCTCCGGCGTCTTGCCTCCGGTCGGCTTCCAAAGGCCGAGCTCGATGCTTTTGGCGACAATCGCCTTGCAGTTCAGCGGGGTTTCGCTCCGGCGCAGGACTTCGACCGCCGCTTCGTAAAGGCCGGTCTTTTTCTCCGCCTTGGCGGTGCCGGATTCCGGCGCGGGATTGGGCTTGTCTTCCTCCGGCGCACGTTCAGCGGAAGCTCCCGCATCCATCTGCTCCCGGTCGTTTTCAGCGCCGGGTTCCGGCGTGGCCGGGGCGGTGGCTCCGGTGACCGGCGTTTCGGTTTCGGCGGCGTTCTGCGTTCCTTCGTTCATGGTGTCCTCCGTGTTCGCGGGGATCGGCCCCGTGGTTTTGATCGATTCCAGTTTGGCGGTGGTGAATTCGCGTCCGCTGGAAACGCTTTTGACTTTCCACTTGTCGTCCTCGGCTCCGAGAATTTCGACCTCGACCAGGTTGCGACCGACTTTGACCGTGGCGATGCTTCCGACTTTGACTTCGTTCTTGTTCATTTCTGACCTCCGTTGTGGTTGTGTTTTGATTCAAGCCTGCGCCGTCTTGGCGCAAAGTTTATTCAGGTGGCGGCGGGTAATCCGCCGGGCAATTTTCTTGCCGCTTTTCTTCTGGCAGCTCTCGATGTACTCCCAGCGGTTGAAAGCCATTTTGTATTCGTTTCGCCTCATCTCCGATCTCCTTTTTTGTTGTTCCTGAATTCGGTTTCCCTTCGTTGGGGCATACATAAGCGTCGATCTCGGGGCATAGCCAGTCAACATCTCGAAAATAGTTGAAAATAAAGGACTTTTATGGAAAATGCCTTCAAATTAACCGCACTCCAGCCCGATGTGCTCGTCCGGTTGCTCAAACAGGCGGGCGGCCGGTTTCTTACGCAGGAAGTTCTGCAGGAGGACTTCGAGACCGGTGCGCCCCGGAATCCGGACGGAACCGTGAACCTGATTGAATACGCCGCTTGGCTGGCAAAGGAGACCGAAGAGAATGCCGATTAATCCATCCAGCATGCGCCCGGTGGAAGTCGGGCGTCTGATCAATTCGACAACTGCCGGGTTTGTCATCAGCCAAGCGCGGGTCTACCGGGACTTCAACCGCGTGGGATTCCGAATCGCAGCGAGCGACAATTCCCGAAACATCAACCTCCTGAAATACATCGCCTGGCTCTGCGACGAAAAGCACACCGAACCGGTCGAGCAACCGTCCCAGGCTCGTTCCTACGATGAGCGACGCGATGCCGAACGCGCCCGCAATGCGGCGCAATCGCTCGCCGGACGCGACATCGGCGATATGCCGGAAGTACAGAATCCGCAGCGGAAAGCCGATTGTGAGCGAAACTTCCGGTTGTTCAGTGAATCCTATTTTCCGGATACGTTTACCCTGGCATGGTCGGACGATCATTTGAAGGTGATTGATAAAATTGAGACGGCGGTATTGGCCGGTGGACTGTTTGCTTTGGCACTCCCGCGCGGGTCAGGCAAAACTTCGTTAGTTGAGTGTGCCTGTCTTTGGGCGATGCTTTATGGGCATCGAGAATTTGTGACTCTGATAGGGGCAACTGAAACTGCCGCATTGGAGCTGTTGGATTCACTGAAGACCGAGCTGGAAGTGAACGAAAACCTCGCGGCGGATTTTCCCGAGGTATGCTTCCCGATTGCCAGCTTGGACGGAATCGCAAACAGATGTGCCGGACAGCTCTACGGCGGTGAACGCACACGGATTACCTGGACTTCGAGCGAAATCGTCCTGCCAACGGTCAAGAATAGCAAGGCGAGCGGGATCATCGTTCGCGTCGCGGGCATTACCGGGCGGGTGCGCGGGATGAAATATAAACGGAGCGATGGCCGGAGTGTGCGTCCTTCGCTGGTAATAATCGACGATCCGCAGACGTCGGAGTCGGCCGGTTCGCTGGAGCAGACCAGAAAGCGTGTTCGTGTGTTGGCCGGTGACATTCTGGGCTTGGCGGGTCCCGGACAAAAAATCTCGGGGATCATGCCTTGCACGGTAATCCGTCCGGGCGACCTTGCCGACACGATTCTGAATCGGACGACTCACCCCGACTGGAATGGCGAACGGACGAAAATGCTGTACCAGTTTCCCAAGAACATGAAGCTCTGGGAGGAATATGCGGAGATTCGCGCGGAGGCACTGCGGACGGACGGCAACTTTCAGGCGGCGACGGATTTCTACCTTGCGAATCGGGAGGCCATGGACGAAGGTGCGGTGGTGGAATGGGAGGCGCGGTTCAACCCGGACGAGGTCAGCGCCCTCCAACACGCGATGAATCTGAAACTCCAGGACGAAATAGCGTTTCAATCGGAATATCAGAATGACCCACTCCCGGAAGATGTGTCGGATGATTCGCTGATGAGTGTGGACGAGATCGCAGAAAAGGTGAACGGGCTTGCCCGCGGCCGCGTCCCGCTGGCGTGTGATAAGCTCACGATGTTCATCGACGTCCAGAAAGCGTTGCTCTATTATGTGGTCATCGCCTGGTCGGAGGATTTTTCCGGAACGGTGATCGACTATGGCGCGTGGCCCGACCAGCATCGGCGGCAGTTCTCGCTTTCCGATGCGAACCCGACCATCCAGTCCACGTTTCCCAAGGCGGGCTTCGAGGGCGGGCTGTACGCCGCGCTTCAGGCGCTGACCGATGATTACCTTGCCCGCGAGTGGGAACGCGAGGACGGGGCGCTGTTGAAAATCGAGCGGGCGATGATCGACGCGAATTGGGGGCAGTCGACCGATCTGATTTACCAGTTTTGCCGTCAAAGCATTTACTCCGGCGTGATCCTCCCGGCGCACGGCCGGTACGTCGGAGCCAGCTCCAAACCGATGACGGAATATAAGAAGCAGCAGGGCGACAAGCTCGGCTTCAATTGGATGATGCCGTCCGTCAAAGGCAAGCGGGCGATCCGGCATGTGATCTTTGACTCGAACTTCTGGAAATCGTTCATTCACGCCAGGCTCGCCGTACCGATGGGAGATAAAAGCTGCCTCGCGTTGTATGGACGGCATCCGCAGATCCACCAGCTGATCGCGGAGCACCTGACAGCGGAATACCGCGTCAAGACCATCGGCCGCGGTCGGACGGTCGACGAATGGAAGCTCCGCCCGGAACGCTCCGACAACCATTGGCTGGACTGCTGCGCCGGTTGTGCGGTCTGCGCGTCGATGCTTGGCGCGACGTTGCCCGAATTCGGCGCGGTAAGGGTTCGTACCCGCAATCGCCCGCCGCTCCGGCTGTCCGAGCAGAGAACCGGCAAAACCCCGCACAGTGCGCCCGTGGAAGGCGTTTCCTCGCTGGTTCCGAAAACCGCGCCGAAAGCGAAATTGAAACTTTCCGAACTTAGAAAACGGAGTTAATAACCATGGATGTCGATCTTGTCAAACAGCTTGCCAAAATTTTTGCCGAGGCGATTATTGCAAGAAAGATCAAGGAATCCCGCAAGAAGTAGTTGCTATCCTTCTTGATGAGAGCTTTCTGTATAGCGCAAACCAATTCTGAGGCGAAAAGATGGAAATAACTACAATAGAAGACCTTCGGTCGGAGCTCCTAAAAATCCAGACCTTGGATGAAAACGGGCTCAAGCGAGAATGGCGCGCGGTCCTGGGGACGAAAGCGCCGCCGCTTTCGACGATGTTCATGCGGCGGAAGCTCGCATACAAAATTCAGGAGCTCCGCTTCGGCGGCCTGGGCGAATCCGACAAAATGAAAATCGCAGCCATCGGTGACGCGCCCAAGCCGCAGCAGAATTCCGCGGGCATCGTAATCGGCACCATTCTCGAACGGGAATGGAAGGGAATCAAATACGTTGTGATCGCCCGCGAAAACGGATTCGAGCTGAATGGACGGCAATATCGTTCTTTAAGCGGCGCTGCCAAGGCGATCACCGGAACGAGCTGGAACGGTAAAAAATTCTTCGGAGTATAAACATGAAAGAAAAAACAAAAAAGACAACTTTGCGGTGTGCCGTCTACACCCGAAAATCGGTGGAAGACGGACTGGAGCAGGAATTCAATTCTTTGGACGCCCAGCGCGAGGCCGGTGAGAATTACGTTGCAAGCCAGAAATCGAACGGTTGGGTTCTCGTGCCGGAGCATTACGATGACGGCGGCTTTTCCGGTGGCAACACGCACCGGCCGGCATTGCAGAAACTGCTGGAAGACGTGATAAAGGGCAAAGTCGATATTATCGTTGTGTATAAAATAGATCGACTTTCCCGTTCCCTGTTGGATTTTACCGAGCTGCAGGGCGTGTTCGAGCAACATGGTGCATCTTTCGTCAGTGTAACGCAGGAAATCAACACCAGCACGTCGGCCGGGCGGATGATGTTGAATATTCTGATGTCGTTCGCGCAATACGAACGGGAAATCATCGCCGAGCGAATCCGCGACAAAATCGCCGCCAGCAAGAAACGCGGTATCCACTGCGGAGGAACGCCGGTACTCGGATACGCCTCCGATCCGGTAACGAAAAAGCTGCACATAGTCCCCGACGAGGCGGAAGTGGTTCGGAAAATTTTCAATACCTACGAAGAGATCGGTTCGCTTGCGGAAACGGTGGTTCAGGTTAACCGGATGGGTTATACCACGAAGGTTTTCATCTCCGCCAAAGGCATCCGGCATGGCGGGAAAGCATGGGACACCGGAAGCGTCCATAAAATTCTGATCAACACTTTGTACGCCGGATATGTGAAGCATTACAAAGCCCGTTACGAGGGTGAGCATGAAGCCATTGTTGACCGGAAACAATGGGAGCGGGTACAGGCGCTCATGAACTCGCACAGCAACGGAACCAGCGTCCGCAAAAGCCGGAGCGAAGTGACGCCGTTGCGCGGGGTTGTCTTCTGCGGGCATTGCCGGAGCGTGTTGACCCCGACCTACACGAACAAGGGCGGCAAAAAGTACACCTACTTTTTCTGCCAGCAGCATTCGCGAAACCCGGAACATCAGTGTCCCCTGCGCCGGATTCCTTCCGGGGAGCTTGAAGGCATGGTTCTGACGCTTCTGTCCGGCGTGCTCCAAACGCCGATGCTGATTCAGGAAACCTTGCTCGCCGTCAAGGAGGGCCAGAAACAAAAGATTGCCGAGCTCACCCGACAGGAGACGGAAATCAAAAAGCACATGCAGAAATTGAAAGACGGCCTGATTGACGGAACGACCGACTTCGATGAAATCAAATCCACCGGAGAAAAACTGGTGGTCATCCGCCGCGACATTCAGGCTATGGATTTTACGATTTCGACGGAAGAAATCATGCTGGCGATGCAGGATACTCACGCCTTATGGAAAGAACTTTTCCCCGCCGCAAAGTTAGCCTGAATATTGCGTAAATTTTCAAAAACAAAGAGGCAGATTCTCGACTAACGTATTATATTGTAATATCTTACATCACAATATAACGCCGAGGTCTGCCAATGACAAAATGTAATGTTTCGATTCCGGTCTTTCAAGGTCCGAAAAGCAGAAAAATTGAATTCAATTTCGCCGGTGGAGATATCAGCAGTGACGGCGGGTTGCTTTTTGTGAAAGAATTCGACCGCAAACTCGGTTTGACCCGGCGCGCCGGTAACCTGCTGGATTCTTTTGATATTCGACAGCCCGGAAAAGTTGAGCATTCCTATCTGAGCATGCTTCGTCAACGAGTTTTTGGTTTGGTTGCCGGCCATGAAGATCTCAATGACCATCATGAATTGCGAACTGATCCGCTGATTCAAACTGTTGTCGGTCGTGATCGTCAACTCGCCACTCCAAGCACTTTATGTCGATTCGAAAATGGAATCGATCGTCGTGCTTGCGTAGATTTGAGCCGATTGTTTGTCGAATTCTTTATCGAAAGTTTTTCCACGCCGCCTCGAGAATTGATTCTTGATTTCGATGCTACCGATGACCTCACTTACGGGATGCAGGAAAATCGCTTTTTTCATGGCTATTATGACCACTATTGCTTTTTGCCGTTGTATGTTTTCTGCGGGGATCAATTGCTTGTGGCTTATTTGCGTCCATCAAAAATTGATGCGGCCAAGCATGCTTGGGCGATTCTCTCGCTACTGGTAAAGCGCTTTCGGCAGAAATGGCCGAAGGTTAAGATTATTTTCCGGGGAGACAGTGGCTTTTGTCGGCAGAAAATGCTGAACTGGTGTGATAAAAATGAGGTCAAATATATTGTCGGATTGGCGAAAAATCCACGTTTGCTGGAATTATCAAAAGATCTTCAAGTGAAAGCGGAAGCACTTTACAACGAAACACATGAAAAAGCAAAACTGTTTACTCAGTTCGAATATGCGGCAGGAACTTGGAAATACCCGCGCCGGGTGATTGCCAAAGCGGAATTCAACTCCCCCGGACCGAATAATCGTTTTATCGTCACCAATCTTGATGATGATGGACAATATCTTTATGAAAAAGTCTATTGCGCCCGAGGTGAGATGGAAAACAGGATCAAGGAACAGCAGCTGGATCTTTTCGCTGATCGGACGAGCTGCCATGACTTTGCGGCAAATCAATTCCGGCTTCTGCTTTCAAGTTTGGCTTATATTCTCATGGAACGGTTTCGGGCATTGTTGTTGACAGGAACTCAATTTGCCGAGGCTACCTGCGGCAGCATTCGCTTATACCTGGTGAAAATCGGTGCCATTATTCGGCGGAATACCAGAAAAATTTATGTTGCTCTTTCAAGTGCTTGTCCAAATCAGGAACTCCTCCGCTTGATCGCTGCGAAAATCATCGCTTGGGAATAAAACCTTGGAGAGCTGTCCCCGGCTCGCCGAACAACAACGGGGGAAAGGGGGAATATGCTCAATTTGCAAAAAAACGACAATATCCGACTCTGAAAATAAAAACTTCCGAATCTTCTGAACATTTCTCGACGATTCGAAAGTTTCATGCAACATTCAGGTTAAAGGTTTATTGGTGGTATTATAGGCTTTCCACATTTCTTCGTTGCTGAACTTGAACTCTGTCAGCAGGAATTTCAGTAACGGTCCTGATCTTGTCCATTGCAGTATATTCCTGCATTCTTTGTCTTGGACATGAATATCAGCTCCATGAGCAACAGCCAGACGAATGAGTTCTTTCTTTTGTGGCAACGAAAAACTGGAATCAATGAAAACGAACAATAATGGTTCAGTTCCATCCCACAGATTCGGATCAACTTTCCCGGAACGGATGAGATAGCTGATCCATTGAATATTGCGAATTTGCATTGCCGTTATCAGTAGTTGATAGGGTTCATGCCTACAATACCACTTGTAAGGCTCGTTGTCTTCTTCTGTCGCCATACCGTTTACTCTCCTCCATCCAGTGACCTGTCCTGCCCCTCTGCCTACACGGTTACTTTTCGCCTGATCTCGAATCGAATGATCCCTGTGTTTACAGGGATGTTTTACCTCGATTTCAACTTCATCATCCAATCTGTCAATATCGAAGCAAGACCGGAATACGCTTCCGTGTCACCCCGGCTCCGCATACAGGACAGACCTTCGGCAATGCCGTCACTCTCCGATGCTCTTCCGAATCACCGCATCCCTTCTCCTGCTCCACCATCTCCGTATAACCGCACTCCGGACAGCATACACGATAATACACTGGTTCAATCTTTTTCCGAAAGAATCCGGGAAGCTGTATGAAGCCTGTACTCATTTCTGACGAAAGGCCTCCCGCGCGGCTTTCGCTGTGATTCTACAGGTAACCGCGTCGAACGTTCCACCCACAACACCGCCAACGACAGGAACAAGTTTGGTCAGATTGATAATCCCTTTTTCACCAGCTTTAGTTATCAATCGAAAACCGACAGCTTGATTAATTCGTTTCAACACTTCACTGGGAAGTTTCCTGATGGCAACATAAGTCAGTTTGGTACCAATTTTTATGCCAGCCTGTTTGCAGACTTCTTTAATATCCTGTCCGATGATAACGCAAAGGATCAAGGTTTTAACTCGTTCTTCATTGAGGTCATGCCCGTAAATTCTAGCGATGGCAGCAGCCATTCGAGCTTGTAACACCCAAGATGCTCCCAAGGACGCCGGGATCGCAACAGGCAATGTAGCAAAGCCTCCAAGTCCTGTAATAAACCCGGTAGAGAAGTTTTTGGAAGTTTCCCAGTTGATCAAACTATCCACACGTTTGTCGTTATCTTCATAATTTGAATCGTTCAAGTATTCCAATGCAAGATCTTCTGCACTGGAAAGGGGACCGACCCCACCGACAGCTTTCTCCGTCAACCAGTTTGCTACTTGCAATGCTTTTGATTCTTCAGCTTCACTCATCTTCATACTCCTTCATGGCAACTTGTGCCACCGTTTGTAAGTCGCGCAATATGCCGCTCCGGGATTGTTGTAAGACATCAGACAGTTCATCTTTGCCTGACAGTGCCCCTGTGGATTGAACTGGGCGAGGATTGCGTTCAACCTCACTCCCGGAAGGAATTGCAGTTCCCGTTCCCCGTCCCAGTATTCACAGGTGCAGCAGACCTTGACGTTGACTCTTGTCCAAGGCGTTTTCTGTATCGCCATAACTCTTCCGCTCCCGCCTGGCTGTTATTTCCAAGTGACGTTCACGAACATGATCTTGTCATTCGGATACTTGGCCTTGATCTTTCCTTTGGCAAGCTGGACGTTCTTCATGCCGACGGAAACGAACTCCTTCATGTTGTGGACGGAAGTCGTCCCTTTTGCGATTCTCTTGTACTCCACCAATGCCTGATACTGTGCCATGTTACACGCTCCTGTTGTTTTCTATTTTCGTTTGAATGAGTTCCCTGTAAACTCCATGCCAATTCAACTCTGTCATTGTCTGCTTCGATATTTGCGTACCGCACCGGCAATGATGCCCGCGAGAACAAGAACGCCAAGAAAAGCAATCCATCCCCACGCGATCCTGCCACGATCCAAAGACACAGCAAGGATCATGTAGATGAGCAGAGGATAACAGATACAGCCTGCTCCGACGCGCAATCCCTTGTCCGGACTCAAGACCAGCATGGGAACACTTCCGCAGAACAGGCCAAGCAGCGGAATCAGAATCAGAATCCCTTTGAGATTCCGAATCATGGAACCGGAGAACACCATTGCCACGACCAGTATGAAACCGATAAGCAGTCCCAGCAGGCATCCGCAACCTGCAATGTTCATCGACTTGTCCTCGTCCTGTCCCATGCGCCTTGCTGTTCCCCTTCCTCAACGGCTTGCCGGTTTGACTCCGAGGCTGTTCAACTTCTCAAGCATCTTGTCCAGCTTCTCCTTCTGCGACTGATAGCTTGATTTCGTGTTTCGGATGATCTCCTGCAAGTCCTGCTGCGTAACCTTGCGCTGTCCGTCCACGAACGCCCGTTTCATCGCCTCCTTGACGATGCTCTCGATGTCCGCTCCGGAATAGTTGTCCTGATCCTTCAGCATCGCGGCAAGAGCATGGGGATCGACTCCATCCGGAAGCCGTTTCCCGTTCCGTTTCTCCAACTGGATTTTGAAGATCGCCTCCCGTTCCTTGATGTTGGGGAAACGCACCTGAAAGATTTCGTCGAACCGTCCGCGACGCAGGAACTCCGGGGGAAGATTGGAGATGTCATTCGCTGTCGCAACCACATAGATCGCGCTCTTCTTCTCCTGCATCCACGTGAGGAACTGACCGAACAGACGGGTCGTTACCTCTCCTCCGGAGCCGAGTCCGGCAAAGGCCTTCTCAATCTCGTCGATCCAGAGGATGCAGGGGGTCGTGGCTTCCGCAACCCGGATGGCTTTGCGGAGGTTCTCTTCACTTTCGCCGACATACTTTCCCATCAATCGGCCGATGTCCAGACGCAGCAGAGGCACTCCGAACTCCTTGGAGATGCACTTGGCGGTCAGGCTCTTTCCGCATCCGGGCATACCGACGATCATGACTCCGGCGGGCATGTCGATCCCGTGCGAAGCGGCGATGCCGGGATTGTTGAAGACTGCCTTGTTGTTTTGCAGATACTCCTTCAGGTTCTCCAAACCGCCGATTTCCAGATCTCCGGGTTCGATCAGTTCCAGAAGTCCCGACTTCTGAATTGCCTGTTTCTTCTCGGACAGGATCAGCTTCTTGCTGTGTCTGCTGATCTCCCCATCCGTGGCGAGTGCAAGGTTGGCGATCTGTTTGATCTCAAAGACGGAGAGGCCGCTGAAGGCCATCACCAGTTCGGTCATGGAGTCGTCGTCGATGGTCAGCAGATTCTCCGAAGCGATACCGTTCAGAAGCTCCCGTATCTCCTCTTCCTGCGGCGGACGCAGTTCCACCATCGTGATCAGCTTCTCCAGCTCCGGAGGGATCACCAGTTTGCTGTCCACGATCAGAACCGTGACGTTGTAGCCTTTGGAGTCTCCGCGCATGAACTTCCTGCGGGCAATGGATTGCAGAAGCGAATAGACCTGCTTGTCTCCGATGGAGTCGTGAATCTCCTTGAGCACCACGAGATATTCCTTGCGATCCTGATAGAGCTGGTCGTTGTTGAACAGCATCAGGAACTCCGGGAGGGTGTAAGGCGTGGAGCCGTGCGGCTGCTTGGTCTTGAAATCAACCCAGCCGTCCGCATCGCAGTATTCCGCAATCGTGGCTTTCGGGAAGGCTTCCGCAAGCATCCGATCCACGGTTTCAAAGTCGAAGTGGTTGATATAGATCAACGGTCTGCCCGCGTCAATGTAGCGGAGCAGACTGTCGGACATCTTTTCTTTCATCGGCATCTCCAATGTTTGGCTCTTAAATAAAACGATATGAGTAGAACACTCGTATTCTTGTTACAGTTCTTTCTGGCTATCAATTCATATTTGTTTCACTGGATGCTTTGGTATTGAGCTCATCCAGAATCAAAATTTTCCGTTGGTTTGCGTCGTCACCCGGTCCGATGATCCCCCGCTCCTCCAGAACCTCAATAACTTCTACCGCACGGTTGTAGCCGACTCTCAGTTGTCTCTGCAAGTGGCTGACACTGACATTGCGATCTGTCATCACGACTTCCAATGCCTGTCGGATAGTATCATTGTCGCTATCTTTAAGATACTTACGGGCAATTTGATCTATTTTACATGAAGAACTGTTTTCAATGGATTTGTTCATATCTGAACCTTTGCTGTTAAAAGTTGTGTTGCTTTCCGGTTGTTGGTATCCGGCTCGAATAAGCCCCGTTTACTCTGCAACGGTAAACAAGTCTCCGGGGTGCCTATAGTACGAGATGTGTTTCAAATGACGCATCTCGCACTCAACGTACTTAATTGCTCTAATGTTTTCGTATCCCCGCTGCCACTTTCCCTTCACGATTCTTGATAAAAAGTATATCATTCCAATAGGCCATTATCTTACTACCGTCCCCATCATAACCTTCAGGAGGGTTTAGCGCCTTCCACCTTATTCCATCCAGAGAGATATGCCATCCATGCCAACTATTTCCATAGTAATCAAAGTAAGCAACAATGAAACGTTTTGTATCAAAAAAATTACGATATTCACTTGTGTCGAAATGATATCCTTGAGGTATCCAGTGAATACCGTCCTTAGTCATAAAAGTGTTACGCGTGTCACCCTCACCATAACCATAGGAATAAAAACATTTTCCCATTCCAACCTTTAAGCCTCCGGAGCCCAATTTTATTCCCAGTGAATACCTATTTAATTTGGTTAGTTTTCGGCCACTGTAAACAAAATATTCAGATTCCATTTTTTCAAATATACGGGGTATCAAACCCGTAAAAATAAATTTATTATCAAACCAAGTAAAATCTTCTACACATTCTCCATACCCGAAACTTTCTCCATACCCGACACTCTCCTTCGAAAAAGTTTCTTTATGCCAAGGCCCCTCCAACTTCTCTGAAGTGAATATAACAGGTTTGGGACAGAGAGCATATCCGAGAGGTCTCCACTTTCGAGAACACCCGGTTGTGAAATATTGATATCCAAAAAGAATATAACTGTTTCCTGTCCAAATTATCTTTTTTACCTTAGGACAAGCAACATCAATCTTATTCCAGTGGATAAGATCGTTAGAATAATAAGCCCCCCCATCATTATCGCCGTCTTCAATAATGATGAATTTATCATTGAGGCAAAAGCAATCATTGATCGGTACAGGTCCCCATTCTTTTAATTGGAGACCATCCTCACTGACATACAAGATATTTTGTTTGCGTCCATCTTCATCCTCATCTTCAGCAATAAAAAGAAGACGGTTAGAAGTACAGATACAGCTGGTGATTGGAAGTCCATACTGTTCACACCAAGTAAATTCAATCTCTTCTAGTTTTAATGGTTTCGTCAGCTCAAATTGTCTCTGTTGCTCCAAGCGTTTCTGCTCTTCAATTTCCTGCTGTTTCCGCTCTTCCTCTTCTCGAAGACGTTCTTCCTCCTGTCTTTTCTGCTCTTGTATACGTTGAGCCTCTAATATCTGTTCCTGTTCTTTACGGACTTTCTCCGCTGTAAAACGGGCTAACGCCTGTTCTTTGGTATTACCTTCGATGCCGAAGATATGACACAGTGTTTCCAGAAGTTCCTGTTCCGGCAAATCTGGAGACAGAGTCTCTACCTGTCTTTGTTCCGCCTTTAAATCCCAACTGTAAAGGCATCTCCTTAATTGTCCTCCACGGAAACGCTCAAGCAGTTCCGTAAGGTTGAAGTTTTCACGCAGTTCTTCGAGAGTCTTGAGACGCAGTCCATTGATGATTAGTGGTAAACGTGGCATGTTTGTTGTCTCCGGTCTTAGTATCATTTGTTCTTGAGTATATTAGTAACGGCTTTGACGACACCGGCTGTTGGAGAAATCAATACCGTTGGATTCTTAAGCGGATTTATTGAATCAATGATCCTATCCAACGGTTTGGTATGATCGGAGTCTTCAACTGGTTGTTGGTATCGGGATTGATAAACTCTCGTTTGCTCTACAACGGTGATATGCACATACAAGTTTCCGGGTTGCGCTTCTCCACATCCGGCATTACCTTGTCCCTGAATCCGAAGCTTGGCACCGGATTTGACATCAGCCGGAATCCGAACCTTGATGGATTTGCTTCCTTGCACCAAGCCGTATCCATTGCAGTTGGAGCAGCTCCTTTCTCCGGCACCGGACTCACGCCCGGAACCGGAGCATAAAGAGCAGGTCTCTGAGCGTGTAACAATAACTTCCTTGATCGTTCCGGTTTTCGCCTCTTCGGCATTGAGTTCCACGTTGTAATGCAAATCACGATCTTCTATTGAAGTATTGGAGGAATGAGTCGAACGGCTTGACGTATTGTCCTTATGAGCAATCTTCAAGGTTCCGACAGCGATCTTGTTCCCATCCGTAATAAGCAACTTGCCAGCCAGATAAGCCATCTTGCCATTCTGCAAGGGAGCGTTCAGCTTTCGCCAGTTGACCCCGTCAACAGAAATATGAATGTGTTTCTGGTTTGATGAAATTATGAAGCAGTCTGTAACAGTTCTACACCATACATCACGAGAAATCAAATCATAACGCACGTCATCAAGATATCCCCATTCCCCTTCGTCAGTATTAAAGAAGCACTTATTCTTGTGGCGGTAGAAACTCACCATCCCAAACAACCCAGTGATTACACTGCGTTTTAACTCCATAAAAGAATGTCCCGTGTAAAGAATAATGCTGTCTTCATCAGATTGTTGCTCTGTGTTTATTGCATAGTGTGTGTCTACTTCTCCTCCCAAACAGAACGTTCCATTTAAAATAATAATGTCATAAATCAAATCGCCTTGACAGTAATTCCCGATTGACTCTTTGTGCCATGGACCGGTAATTGAATCAGAAACATAGATAACGGGTTTGTTATAATAAGCTGACTTTGTTCTTGATAAGAAAGTACCACTTTCGGTATAATGGTAATTCTGGACTATTTCCCCTAACGCAACATATTGACTGCCTGTCCAAAGAATTTTTCGGATATGTACAAGTTCATCATCAATAATGATCTCCTTACTCCAGTTGATAGCGTCTCTGCTATATTGATAACTTGTATCCCCTGTAATAATGAAAAAACCATTGGAGAACATGGTAGTTCTCATGGTACTATTGATACAACTTGAGGAGGGCTCCCAATGAATTCCATCATAGCTATAAATTGATATACGTTCGTAATTATAATCTGAAAGAGCAAAAAAGCGATCTTCTCCAACGTTTATGTCATACAGGCTTTCTTTATTCAGCGTTATACCTTCCTGCCAGTCGAATTCAATTTCGTCCAATGTTAAAGGTTTTGCGATGCTTGTCCTGGCTCGTTCTTCCGCTTCCAGCTGTTCCTTGCGACGCTTCGCTTCCTCATCCCGCTTCTCCTGTTCTTCTTTGAAGGCGGTCAGCGCTTGCTCTTTTGCCTCCCCTTCGACTCCGAAGATACGACACAGGGCTTCCAGCAGTTTTAATTCCGGTAAATCAGGAGAGATGGCTTCCAGTTGTTCCAGTTCAGAACTGAAGTCCCAGCAGTTCAGCCATGCACGTAGCTGACCTCCTTTATAGCGTTCGATCAGCTCTGTAAGATTGAAGTTCTCCCGCAGTTCTTCGAGAGTCTTGATCCTCTGTTTGTTAATCAGCAATGGTAAACGTACCATATCCGTATCTCTCCAATCTTAATCAGCGGCCAGAAAATTCGTTGCCGTATTGACAATCTTTACGAAAGCGCTATTGCTCTTGTTCTTCAGCTTCTGCCACCATGACTTCGCCGCAGCTTGAATCTTCTCCGCACCTTTGCGAATGGCTGGGATGGCAGCCATTTGACACAATGAACGAACAACGGGGGCGACCTTGGCAACCACCGGAGCCGCAGCGGGACAATGCGCTACCACATAGGTTGAAATTGCCGTAAGACCGGCATCTACCAGACGTGGAACAGTCACTTCAAGCCATGTCTTGAGTTGAGCCGCACCACGGTCGATCAACCGTTCCACAGCATCGGTTTCATTGCACTCACCGGAACCGACCGCGAAGTCAGTCAACACAGAGAAGATGCCTCGGTCTGCGAACATGGAAGCGGAAACGTAATCCAGTGGCTTCTCCAATCCCATTGTCATCAGGCAGACCGCTGCGATCTTCCTGATCTGTTTGAAGGCGACCGGGTCTTTCCCTTCGATGGCCTGCTGCATCAATCGGCTTTCCCGGATGGTGTCATCGGGAGCGCTGAGGACGGCGTTCTGAAGCTCGGCTTGCGCCTGACAGGTGGTCGCGATCAACGCCTGATCCAGATTGCGCACCTTCTCCACGGCATCCAGTCCGGAGAAGGAGCCGTTTTCATTTATAGTAGCTGAGGTCTCTCCGGTCATGGAACCGGTAATGGTGTCGATCAGGGTTGCCGCCTGATTCTCTTTCAGGGAGGAGGTCTGTTCCGTCAGGTTCTGCTGAAGCCAGGCGGTACGGCTTGTTCCGGTCTGTTTGCTTGCGGTCAGGTTCTCGTGATTGCGGTCGATGGAGTCGAGAACCGCGTCGATGCCTGTGATGACGGTTTGCGGATCGTTGATCTCCACTTGAGCTAGACGTTCCGCCAGGAACTGATCCAGCGTGGACAGATGTTCTTCGCTCTCGGTGAGCAGCGAACTGAAATGTTCTTTGAAGTCAGGGGTATCCATTACGTGCCTCCTTGCGTGTGATCTACCACTTTTGACCGGAGGGCTTCGTAATATGCCTGAAATGAGTATGGGTGGTTCTGAATCAATCACAGACATAAAAAAGACGCCCTCTGCTGTATTCACCTAAGAGGCACGCCAATGCCTATCAAACCTATACGAACAGAGAGCGCCCAAGCTTGGGCGCAAACTCAAGTCGCAGGTTTGATTCACGGAGTTTTGGCGTTTCCTTAGGTGAAACCTACTTAAAGTTTACGTTATCTGATTGTCAATTGATTATTGATACTCTGGTCAGTTCATAACCTCCTGTTAGATTAGTGCGTTACAAGAACGTCTGTAATATATGGGACATTCGCGGCTTTGTCAAATCACATCGTTATAATTGCTGAAAGAATGTTCGTGTTGGCAAGGTTAACATCCCTTCAATTCGCCCCCCGAAGACAGTAGAGCAGAGAAGCGCAAAACAGACGGTTTGGAGATCGAAAGTCCCTGCTGGCACAGGGACAAAAGTTGACGTTTTCGGCTTCATCATGACAGATGGCAATTCCTCCCTGAAGACCGGTTGTCTTCAGGGAGGAACTGAACTCATAGCAATCTTGTCGCACCCATGCTTGAAAATCATTGGAATTGCTGTATAGTAAGGTATTGGAGGATATGACCGATGAAGGAACTCACAGACAGTGTTTACGCATTTGCCGATCTCCGGCAGGGGAAATACCTGTATGTTGATAAGACTGAATATGTCTGGAAGCTCGTTCGTTCCTATAAGGGCATCTACTTCCTGTCGCGTCCCCGTCGGTTCGGCAAGTCCTTGATGGTTTCCACTCTCAAAGCGATCTTTGAGGGACGCAAGGAGCTGTTCGACGGCTTGGCGATCTCAAAGAAAGAGTATGACTGGAAATCATATCCGGTCATTCATTTTGATATGGGCAACTGTTCTGCCAAAACACCCCAGGCTTTGGAAAGCTTCATTGAGGACAGACTGTGCGATGTCGCGGCAGAGCATAATGTAACGCTGCGCGGTCAGTCCTATGCTACACGCTTTGAATCCCTGATTTCAGCATTGAGCAAGCGTGGAAAGGTGGTCATTCTTATTGATGAATATGACAAACCGATCTTGAACAATGTGACGAATCCGGAAGCCGATGCGATTCTCGGTGTTTTGAAAGGGTTCTATTCAACGATCAAGACCTGCGAGGATTTGGAACGTTTCGTATTCATCACGGGAGTGACGAAGTTCTGCCATGTATCGCTGTTCTCCGATCTGAATAATCTTACGGACATCACCATGCGTTCCGACTATGCGACGATGTTCGGTTATACGCAATCGGAACTGGAACATTATTTCAGCGACCGGATCGAAGCGACCGCACAGGATCAGAAAGTTTCGGTGGAGGAGCTGAAACGGAAACTCAAGGTGTGGTATGACGGCTACTGTTTCGAGGAGACTTCGGAAACGGTCTACAACCCGGTGTCCATTGCGAAGTTCTTTGAGAATGACGGCAAGTTTGACAATTACTGGTTCGCCACCGGAACGCCTTCGTTCCTGATGGAGCTTGCCAAGAAGACCGACTTCAACTTTGAGGATGCGGTATCGAAAGCGGTTCCCGGTGTGACGTTCGATGCGTTCGAGATACCCAATATCGATCCTGTAACGCTGCTGTTGCAGACGGGGTATCTGACGATCAAATCCAGTGAGATTCGTTTCAACAAACGCTGGTTCTGGCTCGACTTCCCGAATGAGGAAGTGGCAGAATCTTTCAGCACCTATCTGCTGAACAGTTATGTAGGCAGAACACAGCGAGAGGTCAGCAGCTTCTCCGCTGATCTTGCAACCGCGTTCCTGGAGGGCAATCTGAATCAGGCAAGGAAGGTTCTCGAATCGTTCTTCGCCGGGGTGCCTTACACGATCCACAAGAAGAGTGAAGCGACGTTCCAGTCCGTCTTCTACGCGATCTTCCGGCTGCTCGGATTCAACGTCGAAGCCGAGTCCTGCACGAACGACGGTCGGATCGATGCGGTTGTCCAGACGGACGATCATATCTATCTGTTTGAGTTCAAGCTGGACGATGACGATACTGCGTTGTCGCAGATCAAGGAAAAAGCCTACTTCAAGAAGTATCTTCAGTCCTCGAAGAAGATCACGATGATCGGAGTCAACTTCGATTCGGAGAAAGGCCAGCTCATCGACTGGCAGACCGAGGATGTCGTAGAGTAGAATATGATACTTGCCCGATTGTGTGGTTTGACTGTAATATATTAATAATCAACATGTTATAATTATTTTATATTTGCTCTCCATGCAGATGTTGATTGTGTAAACCGGGGTAGTTGTCAAGCTGGAGGATGCCCTGAAATGACTTACAGGAACAGCTCATTTCGATGGTTGTAGACTACCGGGCAGAGATGGTCAAATCAGCATCGTCAGTAAATCCAACATCCCTGCTATACCGGGCATAAAACATGCTCTGTCAGAAACAAACGGTCGATCATCAGTTGGAAGCCGTTGCCTCCAACTGATGATCTTGTGTTATTGAGGTTTCACGTTGAAGTTGACCATGCCAGATTTCAGGAAGATATCGAAGATAGAGTTACGCCATGCCCAGTCAAGCTCGGTCATGGTTTCCTGTAATGTCAAGTCTTTCAGTGTACCAGACCGATTGGTGAAGTGCGGATTCCCGTCTTCGTCAACAGTGCATTCCGCTGTCTCCAGAAAGTCGCCGATCTCTTTCCAGCAGTAAGTGCTTCCCGCTTGTTGCTGAAAATACCGGATGAGCTGCTCTCTGCTCTCAGGGTCAACCACACAGTTTGGCATCTTCATGACGAAGTCAATCTGATGCTCAGAAGCGTCTTCTTCGCACTCAGGTGCTATCGGGTCAGTCGCTGTATCGGAACCATCCTCTTGCAAGCGGGAACCGTCAATGTCGCTTTTACGTTTGTTCATGGTAAGTTATCCCCTGTCCGGTTATTTGATTTCACATTTGATCATGCCATTGCTTTCAAGCAGGGAGGGCAGACTGCTGCTCCAGACCTCTTCGGCCTTGTGACAGAGCACGCTTAGTCTGCGAGGCGGGAAGTTGGCTGGCACCTCCCGTTCGATCTTCAGGTGCCCCGATTCATTCACAGAACAGGTCGCTCCGTTGAGAAAGGGCTCCAGTTGTTCCGCTGCTTTGGAATAGTTCTTTTCTGCATAGTTGACAAAGTGTTTAACGGCCATCTTGCGGGCAGTGGTGTCGGTGATGAATGACGGCATTTCCAGTACGATCTCGATTGTCTTGGTTGCGGCTTGCTTGGGTTGTGGTGCGGGTTGCGTGTTGGAGAGTTCATTGGATCTTTTCATAATCCTATCCTCGTGTTGTTGATTGAAACGAGCCAGCGAACACCGTGTTCCGGCTCATCGGATAGCGATTGCGAATACTTTTTTACTACACCGTTCACGAGCCGGTGTACCGTAGATCAGGATGCCTTCCCGATGCCAGAGAGAACGATCAAGATCCCTGCTGTGACAGGGATCATATCGCTTCATTTACGGAACTACAGCGGCAGGTCGTCATCGAACTTGAGGTTGCGAAACGGATGCCTGACCAGATCGATCAGCTTCCGGAACTGCTCGCCATTGCGTATCCGTGACTTCAACTTCGGAAGGATGTTGAGTCTGCGCCAGTCCTCATCGCTGAACTGGTCAAGGCACGGGCACTCCGTCAGCAACTCGGCTGAACTGTAAAGGATGCTCCACCACATCGGTTTCGTGAACTGTTCCTGACAGGGGCAGTTATACCAAATGCCCGGATTATGCTTGACGACCCAGAACCAGTCGCCCAGAGTGAAATCATGCGTATCGATATCTGTGCTGAAATAACTGTCACTTGCCAGTAATCCGCCCCGTATAGCCGGATGATCCGGTATTTCGCAGTAATGCAATAAGGTCGGTTGATGCCGTAACAGACGCTGCCATTTAGCGGGGGTGAAATCTTTCCAGTACATACACCGCCATGCAAGCGATGGCTGCTTTTCAAGAACGGTGAGCCACTCGTCCGAGGTGAACTCGGAGAAGGGGCAGAGTTCCTGAAGCTCCGGGTGTCGGGAGATGATGCGTGCCCACTGCTTCGGAGAGAGCGGAGCGGAAACAGATGGCTCTTCGGGAGTAAAAGCTGCACAGTTCCATTCCAGGTCGAGGAATACGTTCAGTTCTTGTTCGGTCATGGTGATAGCCTTTCAATGTTAATGTTGAATACGGGATGAGAATAGTTCCCGTTGATGCTTGGGGGAGGAATCTTTCTGGTTGACTTTGGCGAGGTAGCTGCAACGTCGGAAACACTGGTCGTATTTGCGTTCATATTCGGGATCATCCTTGCGGAGCATAACACCGTTCTCCTGCGGCTGACCTTGCCGGTTCCTCATACAATCGTCAATCAGTCCGTAGCTGGTTGTCCGTCCTGCGTCATCATGCTTCGGATGAAGGTTCAGCGTCTTCTCCCACAACCGTTCTGCCGTCTGGATGTGATCGTGGATATTCTGGGTCGGGGTAAGACACTGTTAGTTTTTAGAATCATTGTAATACCATTAGTTTTAGATGGCTAATATATTATTGGCTTAATATGGCTCATGTATCGTTGGTTTTAATACTGAATATATACTTGCATGATTCGCCTCAATATTATGCGGAGAAAAGGAGCCGCAGAATATGAGCAAACTAGCAATTACACGTGATTCAAACTACCGAGATTATCCACTGCTTGATTACAACGGACCCGGCAAAGGATTTTATACCGCCATCCTTGATCGGTTGATTGATCGGCTGGAGTATCAACTTTCAGTCCACGGCAAGGTGCTGATGATAAGGCTGGTTGCCAAATATCCGGACGAAGTGGATGCGGAAAAGAGCAACCAGTGCTTCCAATACTTTATGGAAGAATACCGACGCAAGCTGATGATGCACGGTTTTTCGCCTCAGTATGTTTGGGTTCGGGAACAGCACACATCCAAGAATCCACATTACCATTTTGTACTGTTTCTGGATGCCAACCGTATTCAGTATTTTAACCGGATGAAGGAAGCCAAATGGCTATGGGTCAAGGCAATTTGTAAATTCAATCCGGGAGCTCAAGCAACGATTTCACCGTATCTGATCCACAAAGATCAAAGCGTTTATCACAGCCAGCAGATCAATCATGGTTTGATCGTCACGCGAAACAATCGGGCGCTTCAGGAGGAAGCGATCCGCTTCGGCTCCTACATTGCCAAGATCAATACCAAGGAAGCTACACCATTTAATTGTAACTGCTTTCACGCATCGCAGTTACCTGAAACCGAAAGGGGTTGAAACAATGCAACTGGATCACGAACAACAAGTTGCACTTGATGCGATGCTGGCTGGACAAAATGTGTTTCTGACCGGTCGTGCAGGAACTGGCAAATCCGCAGTCATCAATGCGTTCATCCGTCACCATCCAGCCAATCTCGTTTGTGTTGCACCTACCGGACTTGCAGCCCGAAATCTGACAGAAGCTGGAACAATCCATCGAACTTTTGGTTTACCATCCGGTGTGTTACAGCCAGGTAATCTGGCTTACATCCTACTGGAAAAAAGGCCATTTCTAAGCACAGTAAAAACTCTTTTGATTGATGAAATCTCAATGGTTCGAAGTGATACATTCAACGTTATTGACTGCCTACTCCGTGAAAGCGCTTCTTCCGGGTGCTCAGGGTTACCGTTTGGAGGGAAACAAATCATTGTTGTGGGAGATTTCTATCAGCTTCCTCCGGTCGTTCGTGAACAGGCCGTTGAGGAATATCTTGAGGAGCACTTGAATGGTATTTACGCTTTCAATACGCTCGCATGGCAGAGCGCACGGTTTCAAAACATTGAACTGACTCAGATACATCGGCAGACAGAACCAGAATTTATTGCCTTTCTGAACTCTGTCAGAGAGATGGACACCGATCTTCAGGAACGCTTGCATGATGCCAATGGACGGATCGCAGCCAACCGCTCCACGGACGGTTTAAACGGTCCGATCTGTCTTTGCTGTTCCAGAGACACGGCGAATAAGATCAATGCTCAGGCATTGGCTCAACTGCCCGACAGCGGCGTGGAGATCATGGGAGAGAAGTGGGGTGAGTTTCCTGATGACGAACTTCCGGTCAGTCAGGTACTCCTGCTCAAACGCGGAATGCGGATAATGTTGCTTGGCAACCGCAGTCACGGCACTGATATTCAGCAATATGAATATGTAAATGGTGATCAGGGTGAAGTCCTTTGCTACGATCCGATTGCACGAGTTATTCTTGTCAAACTTGATCGCGGTCCCATCGTAAAAGTTACACAAACCTGCTGGACGCATTATGAATATACAACTTGGCGGAACGAAGAGGGAAAGCTTCAGATCGTTCAAGATGAAACAGGAAAGTTTTGGCAATACCCCGTCATGCCCGCTTACGCCACTACGATCCACAAAACGCAGGGGCAGACGCTGGAGAAGGCTCATGTCATCCTTGGTGATGGCTGTTTCGCACCGGGGCAATTATACACTGCGCTCTCAAGAGTGCGCTCTTTCGATAGTTTGACTTTGGATCGGCCGATTCGGTTTGCTGATGCGCTTGGGGATGCGATGGTACAGGCGTTTATGAAAAACTTAAATCAGTCTAAGTGACATATGGAAGGAGCGAGTCTTTCTCAGAAAACCGCAGAGTAAAAAACTACAGTGGCTTGCGATTGTATGCGCCAGAGAAGGAGGGGCGCAACATGCCACATCCTATTCGTCATCAAACCGTTGTCCTGATTGGGAAGCTACTTCACCCGTTAACGGAATCCAACTTGATTCCGTTTCCTGAATATCGGGAGATCATTGCCCAGCTCAAGCACCTTGCTGCCCAGGGCACACCTGTACCGAATGTTGTTCCTAAACTGGTTGACATGAATGAGGCTGCACAAATGCTTGGAGTTAGCCTCGCCAACTTCAAAAAACTGGAACCACAGTTGCCCTTCAAACGTAAGATGGTCGGACACGCAGTCCGATTCCGCAACACCGACATCATCCATTACATTCTGGCAAGTGACGAATCCAGCCAGACAGAGTAAACATAACCCCTGCGGTTCTTCGACAGAAGAGCCGCAGGGCGTTTCATTCATGGCCGTGATGGCCGACAACATGAAAACAATCAGTGTTCTTCGACAGAAGAACCGCAAGGCGTTTCATTCAGAGCCTTATAGGAAGCTGAACAACGATTATTGAAACAACGCTTCTCCACGGCTTCCTCCTTCTAAAGAAGGAGGAAGTTCGAAGACTCGACTAAAGGCGAGCAAAAAGCCTTGCTATACTGGAGAGAATGAGCCGAATCTTAATGGTTTTAAGGGGGGGCTAGGCCGTAGCCTACAGCATGATAAATACCTTCTATAAACAAGTATCTCTATCGCAGAATAAGGGGGGCTGATCGCGATACATTCTCATGGATGAAATTGATGAAACAAGGCAGAAGAAAACGAGGTATATATAGTTTGTCTTTTCCTGATTGGACTTTGGACTTTTGAGGCTAAAAGTCCAAAATTCAGAGTCCATTTACTCACCCAAATAGTCCAATGGACATACCCTTTTGTCCAAAATCATGGGGCAAAAATCCACTTTGTAACCGTTGGTGTCCAGAATCCCATCCGCGTTATATATCATTCTATTTAATATGTAACTTATAGTTTCGGCAATTTAGGTTGCTTGTTTGTCGTGCTTGAAACTGCCACAAAAGCAAATACCCTTAATTGCCGATACAATAATAAAATTCTCGCTATGAATAAAATTGCACTGATCAGAGTAAGAGTACCGCCATCGCATTACTTGGTAAAATAACCGCCGTTCTTTGGGGCACCTCGAAACTCGATTCGACCAGCATTGCGAAGTTCCCGCAGATGACGTTCTATCGTAGGACGACTCTTCTGCAACGCTTCTGCAAAATTTGGTACGCGCCAGCCGGGATGAGTTTGTAAAAGTTGTAGTATCTGAGCAGCTCCGTGACTCAAAGTGGAGGCTTCAGTTTTCTCAAGGATACAGCCGAGAAGTCGCAGTAGTTCCCGGAGTGTTTCTATCTCACGGGCGATAACAAACTGGATGAACTCATTCGTACTGCGATGGGCCTTTTCAAGAGTCGCAATGTATTCCAATCGCAGGATGGGAGGAATGATTGTAATGGGATATCCGAAGCGAAGGAGAACCAGATTCATCAGCAGACGCGCGACCCGTCCATTCCCGTCTACGAACGGATGGATAAAGACAAATTTCTGATGTACCAGTGCTGCCAGTTCGAGAGGATGCAGCAGGAGCTCATGCTGTCGATACCATGCAAGGAACTCGTCCATCAACTTAGGAATCTCTTCCGCAGATGGTAGCGGATAGTGACTTCCACTGATGAATACCGGGACGGTTCGGAACTTACCTGCCTGCGATGGATCAATGCGCTTATAGAAAAGTTCATGAAGTTTCAGAATATCGGCAACCTTCAACTGCTTGTCTGTTGCCATCAGTTGTAGATGATCGTAGGCATCCGCGTGACCAAGCGCTTCATAGACATCGTGAAGCGGTTTCCCTTGCACGGTCAGGCCGTCTTCAATCACAACTTTCGTTTCGGATTCCGTCAGTGAGTTGCCTTCCAGTGCGTTACTGGAATAGGTCAAGCCGACCCGGTAATATTCACGGAGCGATCTCAGCGTTTCTGCTGGGAATGGTCGGAGCGCATCCAGCTTCTTCTTGAGTTCATCACACTGTTGCAACTGATTCATTTCTTGGTCCTCCTGATCTCCGTTTACTCCATCGATGGAGTAAATATACTTCTGATGGAGTAAAATGCAAATGGGAAACAGACACACGGAGCTTGTATTGAGCATATCAGTATATCCGTTTCATACGCTCTTCACTTTGTTTCATTCATCTTTCTTAAGACGATTCTGCATGTCACATTTGCAATTTCCCTTAATGGCATTATAGTAAGGTGGCACCTGATAATAACATGTGCCGGGTTCATTATAGATGGGGTGCCACTATGGTACCGTTAGGACGAATGGAACATTTTCGATACTGAAATCGAAGAGGTGATGAGGTGCCATTCTGGTGCAGTTGGCATGTTGCAGGGGGTCGATGAGGACAACCGGTCGCTGTCTGAGGTACCATTATAGTGCCGTTGGAACAGGTTCTAATGCAGCCCCAAATGGCTATGGAATCGCTCTCTGTACAGGGATCGACAGATCAGGCAGGAGCCATCTCTTTGAGCAGAGTTTAGTTAGGTGCCAAACTGTGCCGTTTTAGAACTTGTAAGTACCGAAAAGTGCCTTTTTCGATAGGTTGAAACGTCTGCAAGACCCAAAGCTAAATTAGAGAATAACTTCTTGAAATAGAGAGTCTTGTAACGCCAATTTGAGCTCAACAGGAGGTTGCGAGAAGCCGACTCTCTCTCCGCCATTTTATTATTCACAAACTCTCGGTTAACTTTTTCATTGTTTTGTTTTTCTATTGATTCTCAGGATTTTACACATTTTATTTCATTACACGTACTCCGAAATCAGAAAAAATATTTTATCACAAAATAACCGTTTTTAAATTTTGTAAACTCTGAAACGGTTATTCTGCAACAAGGATTAATTTATTACGGTTGAAAATCCTAATTCCTTATATTGCTCTTCCCAATCGTCTTCATGAAGCTTGGCAAGCTTAAACCATTTGGGATATCGCCATATACAATAGCTTCTACGATGCTCGGCGCTAAATTGCTCAAAGCCAAAATGCGTCCAGTATATGCAGCACTTTGTTTGAGTGTTCTTGCCAATTCAGAAACATTTTTGAATTTTCCGGCACATAACTCTTCATTCCAACGCCACGCAAGAGCTATTGCATGAAGCAGACAACGACGATTATTGTCATAGTTGACTCCCGTCGCTTCTATTTTATTTTGTCCATTTACTCTCTTCAACACAATTGGAGATTCCAAAATTAAACATCCATCTTCTTGATGAACGGAGAATAAACTTTGTTCTGACCGAAAGCGGCTGGCAATTTCTTCTTTCAGGCAGATAAAATCTTCCACCAAGAATATACTGATCTTGGTGGGGTAAACCTCTATTCTTTCCACGATTAAGTCTAACAGTTCGATTTTTGTCTGAGACCCCATTTCGTTCCATAGGACAGAAAATTGATCTAGATAACGATCTATCGCTTTGACTTTTATCTCCTGTTGAAAGGCTCCGTACTTACGATCAAGCATCTCAAGCCTATCTTTCATCTCCATGTTCGTATCGTGGTCTTTTCCTATCGCGATCAAGGTTTGTAAACCAGAACATTCTTTTTTTATTATACGGCAATATTCGACTTGTGTCTGTCTGATTGCCTCGATAATGTTTTCTCGAAACGAATAACATTGAATGAGCATTTCCAATTGCATGAAAACAACATTTTCAATTTCTTTAGATGGCAATTGGGGCAATTGGCAGATATGATCCGGATATTTTCGTGATTTCTGACAAACATAATAAAAATACCGTTTGCGATTTTTATCGGTATAAGTAGGAGTTAAAGCACAGTTGCATTCTTCACAATGCAAAAGAGTCATCAGCAGCGTAGCTTCTCGTTGACCGAAACATTTGTGTCTGCCTTGGTTGTTATGACTCAACAATTCTTGAGTCTGTTCCCACATTTCTTGAGTTATGATAGGAATGTGTTCTCCCGGATACATTTGTTTCTGATGACGAATCAAGCCGGCATACAACGGATTAGTGAGAATAGAATGAATACGTGCAGTACACCAACTTTTACCTCCATGATTGATTTCATGACTTGAAGTCCATTTTCGTGTCTTGAGGCCACGGAGATTCAATGCTTTTGCCACGAGACCGCAAGATTTCCATTTCAAGTATTTTTTAAAAATCCAACGAACAATAATGGCTTCTTTGGAGTCAATGTCAATTCGACGAGTTTCGTTATTGCGTCTATAACCCATAGGAGTCATACCGCCACAGAATTTTCCCATGCGTTTACTTTCAGCAATTTTATCGCGAACTCGTTCTGAAATTGTCTCTCGCTCGAATTGAGCGAAAGTCATCAGAATATTCCACAACATTCGACCAGCCGATGTATTGGTATTTATATCTTGAGTTACAGAGACAAAACCAATATTGTATTGTTCAAGATAATGATTAAGAATATATCCCTAAATAACCGCAAGTTTTCTATAAATAATCACGCTTGCCGCCAGTTGAAGCAACGCTTCATATGCGGCATGTGTTTTTTCAAAACGCACCAGAAGTTTTCTGAAGCGATTGAACCATGAATGGGCCACTTCCACAATCCAACGTCGAGCTTTATAACCTTGCCTGACTGCAATTTTCTCTTCTCCCCGCGGTCTGATGTGCGGAATATATCGGTACGCCTTCATAACTTCTCCAGAGCCGGTATAACCGGCATCCGCACAAAGATTCTGCTTTGTCCTTCCTCGCGGCTTTCTCATTCTTGCGCTCAAAACGGCATTCACTTGCGTAACATCATTCCGATTTGCTCTGGTTACGACTATTGACAACGGGATGCCACGCTCGTCTACGAGAACGTGACGTTTGGTCCCATTTTTTTCCCTTGTCTGTGGGATTGGGACCTACTGCTTCCCGGGCCAATGGGGCTTTGTTCATTGCTCCATCGATACTTTGCCAACGCCAGGAAATCCCTTCCAACTCATCGTATTCCGCCAAACCTTTCTTCCACAATTTTTGAAACAATCCGGCTTTCAACCAGCGCTGAAAATAACGATGTATGCTGCTTGAACTCCCGTATTCTCGGGGAAGCGCCTTCCATTGTATTCCCGTTCGCAAAACATACACGATACCCTCAAACACTCGACGCGCTTCCAACGGTTTTCGTCCAGCTCCGCGACGACGCTGATACTCTCGATTGCTATCACGCCTTGCACGAGGAATCAAAGGTTCGACCTTCGACCAAAAAGCATCAGAGACTTCCCACGAATTCATTGCCATATTCTCCTTCTAGTGGTTGATGATAATATAGCAATATTTTTCATGTTTTCAACTGTTATTTAGGGATATATTCTAAGAGCTCTATCACAAGAACCAATACTGCCAAGTCATGACTTCAGCTTGGATTTTAGAATAGAAGTTTTTTGCCGTTGTGCTTACAATGATGAATATACCGGTTCTTCTGTTGACTTTACTTACACCAGGCATCCGACTGGCTCAGGTACAGTTTCTGGAGAAACTATTATTTTGGGTGATCCACAGAATCCGTCGAAATATCCATTTCAACCTCATTAACACGGACCCATTTATAGATTCGGCAATTAACATACGTGCAATATTTGCTTGAGGGTGTATATTATCATCATGGAAACTCAAGATGCACGAAAACTCGATAAGGTCGCTCTTGAAGAGCGGCGCAAGCAGGCCGTGAGATTGTATCAAAGCGGCAAATGTAATAATTGTACAGAAATCGGATAATTCACTTTGGCAAGATGAGCGCGATACATTTCAAGATAGCCGTTAAATTTGTCCGTGGAAATCTGCTTTTCCGGTGTGACAGGATTTGGGAAATTACTCATGTTTGTCTCCGGAGGCTATTGTTAATCAAAATGTTCGTGGGCAAATTCTGCGAGGAAACGGATTTCTTCATTAGTGTAGTTAACCAGCCATTCGATATCTTCTTTGTCGATTTCGTTGTTGCTGATTTCACAGCGGTAGTTTGTACCGTATTCCTCGCTGTAATAATAACCCTGCAGACCGGTCTGAAAGTTTTCCTGACACCAGCGATTGAAGTCGATCAGCAGCGTTTCAAACCATTTGCCACCTTCATAGCCAACAAAATCGACTTCAACAGAATTCTCAACCGGATAAATTTTAAAGAATTCATAATCAGGATTCTTCTCAATCAATGCGGTAAAGATTTCGATAAACCGGCTTGTTTCCTCCAAGGTTGCCAAATCAACATAAAGATGACTGTAGATGCAAGGCCCGCCCATAATTATTTCCTTTCGCTAAATGTGGGTTGAGTAATCAGTCGGGAATATTCCTCTCCGGGGATGATCTGGAAGTTGATGGCTTGAACCCGGTTCAGCTCAAGTTGCCAATCTTCCCGGAATCTGGGAGAACAGGTTGAAATGAGAAATTCCAGAGTCTGGATCCAGCCGGCGACATGTATCCGGGCAGAATCGAGTTCCAGCCGGCCGTCGGAGTCTTGCGGAAACTTTCGCCATAGCATTCCGGTCATCGAGGCGGCGACGACCATTTGTTCTTTTTCATTCATGGGATTTATCTTCCTTTCCGGTTTGTCCGAAAAACGGGGAATCAAGCGGCGATAGTCCCCTTGATGACCGTGACAAACCGGGTAAGGAAGATTGGTTATAATTCCGGGCGAATGATCAAATTGATCTTTGACAAAGATATGGAAGAGTTATATTTTTTAATACGGCAATGAGAAAGGTGCTGCAATATGACTGATAAGCCGGGAAATGATACGGGCCATAGTGTCGTTGCAGGCCGCCGTAGACGTTGAACTGGAGTGTAAAGCCAAACTCGGCTGTAATACTATTTCGCTTTCAAACATAGACATCGATTAAAAATGATGCTATATTATCGGTAACCGAAACAGGAGGTTACCGATGATTCAACCGCATTTAACCGTAGAAGAAATATCCTTGCGAATGAAGGAAGCTTGTAGTGTTGCTCAATTCCGCCGTTGGCAGGCGATCTTTTTGCGTCTTCAAACTCCTTCCTTGAGCGTTTGTGAGATCGCAAATATCTGTTCTGTATCTCGCAAGACGGTGGTTCAATGGACTTGGCTTTATAACACAAAAGGCCCAGAGAACTATATTCTTGTTGGGCGTGGCGGTCGTCATCGCTTCATTCTTTCTGAAACTGCCGAGCAGGAATTGCTCCAGTCGCTACAGGAGAAAGCTGAACGGGGAGTAATCATCACGGCTCATGCGGTCAAGATTGCCGTCGAAGCAAAAGTGGGACATGAAGTTCCAAAAGACTATGCCTATGATTTGTTGCATCGCAACCGGTGGCGGAGAATCATGCCGCATACTTATCACCCGAACGGAGATGAAAATGCTCGCTCGGCCTTTAAAAAAACTACTCGAATTTGCTGGATTCCGCCAGAAAAGAATTGAATCTCACATCCGACGAATCACTGGAAGTCTATTTCCAGGATGAAGGAATCTTCGGACGCATGTCCAATCCGGTTCCCTGCTGGGCGCCACAAAAAATCCGTCCTCAATTACCTTCACAACGGATTCGTCAATACAGCTATGTTTATGCCGCCCTCTGCCCGGATACAGGAGACCTGTGTTCGCTGATCATGCCATATTCAAATATGGACTGCATGCAGATTTTTTTGGATGAATTTGCCAGGCAACGAGCCGGAAAACCAACCTTGATCATCATGGATCAGGCTGCTTGGCATAAAAGTTCATCTTTGCTGAAATATCCCAATATTCTCATCAAATTTCAGCCCCCGTATAGTCCGGAACTCAATCCTGTTGAACACTTGTGGAAACATATGCGAACTGTTTTAACTCACAACTGGTTCTGGCAGTCGCTCGAACAACTCGAAGACAGATTATGTGAGGTCTTGCTTCAACTTTCCGAAAATCCGAAAACGATACAATCATTTTCTCTTTTTGATTGGATGGTCTGTGTTTGAAAGCGAAATAGTATAAGGCCGTGATATACGATAAAAACGGCAAGCCGAAAATGGGTTCAGTCTGTCATCTGGTGAGATGGGCCCGGATTCAAGCCAAAAAACAAAGCGAAACTAAATAGTTTCACTTATTTCGCTTTCGCCGCAAGTTCTCGGAGCTTGCTTGCCGGTGCCGGCTGCGGCTTGGATTTGCCGCGTTCCCAAGCGGAAACCGTACTGGCGGAAACACCTAAACGTTCTCCAAATTTTGCTTGAGTCAAAGCCAGAGATTTTCGGATTTTGCGAATATAATCCGGCGTGATCGGAACTGCCGGTTCTGCTCTGAACGGTGACGAAACAGCGGATAACGTCCTGAAAATTGCGCACATTTAAAAATAGTTGCTTGAAAAAGCAGCGGAAATTCGATTGATTATTTGGTCACCGGAATAACAATCAAAAGAAGGAAATCCGTCATGGAAAATGTAGCACCGATTGATGAAAAAGTCTTGTCGAATGCCTTTAAGATCGATGAAAAAGAGATAAAAAATCATCTGGCAAGTATGGTGAAGGAATCGGTTGAGGAAACGTTGAACGAGCTTTTGAACACGGAGGTAGACGCGATCTGCGGAATCGGACGCTATGAGCGCAGCCATGACCGTCAAGACATCCGCGCCGGGAGCTATTCGTGTAAGCTCACCACCGGCGTTGGTGAAGTGTCACTGCAGGTTCCGCGCCTCTGCTCATTGCCGTTTGAGACGCAGATCATCGAACGCTATAAGTACCGTGAGAGCTCGATAGAGGGAACACTGGTTGAGATGTATTTGGCCGGAGTGTTGGTACGCCGTATCGAAGACATAACCGAGGCGTTGTAGAACGCGAAAGTCAGCACAAGTACGGTAAGCGAGCTAAATCAGAAGATTTACGGCAACATTGAAGAGTGGCGGCAGTGTCCTATAAATTTGCTTCCGACTCCGTCTTTCACGTTCCATCTGTCATCTCCAAAGGTTAATTCCGGTGACAATTTATTTCCAATGTTTCTCTATTTCCAGATGAGGATTACTAATGATTTCCTTTAATATACATTATATATCTCAATCAATCATATTATTTGACAGCAATCAATCATGTTTATTCTTGATACTATCTTCTGGTAAATAATCATTACTTAATAATGGGTATCTACTTTTATGGTGTTTTCCAAACATTATGGTGAAATTATTTTGAAGTAATTCTAGAATAAAACTATTTTCATTTTCAGGTAACGTTTTTCCTCTTTGATTATTTCCGTAATAAACAATATTTACCTTATTAATTTTTAGGTTATTAATAAGATCATCAATGGAATAAAAAATAATATCATTATAAGAATTTTCTGATGTTACAACAGGAATATCATCAAAGATAATTTCATCATATAGATATTGTGCGGAAGTTTTATTAATGCGACATTCTAAATCAAGTTCATTTCCAACAATATCAAGTAAACGAATAAACGATAAATTACCAGGAGCATGAGTAATATAAATTTCATGAGATAAAATCTCTTGTGTAATCTCTTCTGGCCAAGAAATGATAAAAGTATTTCCAGTTCTTTCTTTATAACTTTTTCGTGCAAAATATAGTAAATACTCTACTGAATATTGTCCAGGTTTTAGATTGTAGAGTTGAAAATTAATGGCATTTGGATCAATCTCCTTACTAAAATTGGTACGATTTTTGATATCTCCTTCGTATAATGGAATACTTATACATGAAATACAATTTAAAGAGACAAGTATTAACAACAAATACAATTTACTCAAATCATTCATTTGCTTTTTTCTTATTCTTGACATTATTAACTCATCATTCATCAGATTGACACTCACATGTTGTTTTCTTACTACGACAACAATACCTTCTTGATGGGATTTTTCCTTTCCAAAATGAATCTGGATCGTTCGGATCAGGCGTTATATGTGGGTAATTTTCTGGATTCGTTTTTAACATAGCATATGGAATATAGGTCCATGATGGATTGGAATGAGTTGGGCCGCGAATTGCATGATAATCATTATCTGGATATCTAAACCACGGATCCGACCATGGATCTCTATTACCCAAATTTTGTTCATATTTATAAATATAGAGGACCATAACATTTTCACATTCTGATGATGGGTCACATGGCTCAACGGTTAATGTGCAATCATATCCAAGTTCCTGAGTCGCTTGTTCCAATGATTGTCCGTACCCCGGTCTAACAAAATGGCCCCTTCCACATGCATATCCGAGGCAATTAATTGCATCCAATCTCTCCTCAATTGTGATTATATCTTCCGATTTAGTTATCTCCAATAATTCTTGAGGAGATTCATCGTCACCTTCACTGAACCATTCCCAAAAACGCCAAGAGAGAAGGCCATATTTATCGGTTAATGATATCGGGTTGTTATTAACAAAAGATAAAGTATTTTTTACATGATTATTATGTCCAATTGGGTCACGAGACAACCAGCGCCCCAGTTTCGGATCATATTCCCGGAAGTTATAATAAATCAAACCGGTCTCCCGGTCAGCGTATTCGCTACTCCAAGTAAGGACATTAGTATTTGCATAAGCTCCGGAAGATTTCACCAATTGTCCAAATGGACTGTATTCATAATGCACGACTATCGCACCAGCAGAGTCCGTCAGATCAGTCACGTTCTTGTTAGCGTCAGTCTGATAGAAGTAGGTTTTATTGGCAGCGGCATCGAAAACCGTCAAAGGACTATCAAACATTACCGACTGCCAGACATAACGTCGCAGGACAGCATTGTTGCTCAACCCATTAAGCTCTTCAATCAATTTATATCCGTCGTAAACAAAACGGATATGGCTGGTCAAGGTGCTGCCGTTATAGACTTTCTTTTCAATGCGTCGGCCCATGTAATCGTAAGCGAACTCTAATTTTGCCGTACCTTTTTCGGCTTTGATCAGCCGGTTCTCAGCGTTCCAGGTTTGCGTCCAGCCGTCGCGAGTCAGCATGTTGCCGTCAGCGTCATAAGTTGGACTCTGAACTGTACCTGCCTGATTTAAGGCTGTATATTGATTGAGATTGTTGGCGGTATAGGTCCAATTAGTGCTGGCCAGGCCGGCCGTCTTACGGTTACCGATTGGGTCGTAGGTATAGTTGTAACTATACGAAGCATTGTTGTTCGATGAGGCGCCGGTCAGTTCGGAATAGCTGTTGTAAGTGTAACTCAAAACATCAGCAGCGGTGAAGGAGCTGCCGCTGCGGTTCATGCTGGTACGGCGTCCGAACGCATCGTTGGCATATTGGAATGTGCTGATTGATCCGTTGGCTACTTTGGTCAGCAGATCCCTGGCTGTTTCGTAAGTGTAGTTGGTTGGCACATTATTCGGTCGGGTCATTGAAGCGATCAAATTGCTGTTGGCAAGATATGTATAATTGAAAACGCCGGCCGCAGTAGTCACTTTATTCAAGCGACTATACTGGTCGTAACCATGGGTGTACAGATTGACCGTACCGATATTCAATTTGAGATAGTTACCTAATTAATTATTTTGATTTATTCTTCTTATTGTTTGTAAATAAATATCTTCTATTTCTGGATCTGCATATTCTATTTCCTCCTTTAGAAATTCATATAAAGACTCTGAATCAAAACAACTTAAAAAAATATCGACAGCATCCCAGCGACGTAAATACGGTAAAATTCGGGCAAATATCCTTATGCTTGACTCAAACAAATCAGCCCAATTTTCATGATGTTTATTAACTATCTTTTTCAACATAAATAAAGAAAAAATACATCCACTAATTTCAATTCCGGTATAGTGATAAATTCCTTTAAGGTCAAGTGTCAATAAATATGCGGAAATGGTTTCATTTAAATTCCAAATCTTTCCAATATATTTACCATGAGAAACTAGTATTAATAACTCATCTTCTGTCAAATGCATATCATCATCACATATTTTGCGGAGGTGGCTGCACAGCTCATTTAATGATAATTCTTTATTTTCTATATAATTATAAATATATTGGATATATTGAAAGCTATATTCTTTAGTTTTCATATGCATTACATTTTCATTTTATTGCCCTAGAGGCTAATTCTAAGCAACGACCAGCAGCCTCCATTTTACTAATTAACTGAATTTATGCTTCCTTGCTTTTTCTGCGCTACCTTCCCTAATACTGCCAGGTAGTATGTAATCGCATCCATGAGTAAGATAATCAAGGCGCCCTCTTGCTTCGTCTAGACAGATTGCTGCCATTGCAAAAAGTTCCTCTCGAGATCAACAATCTTTACATCGTTTACATTCAAAATTCTTATAATAATTCCAAAGAGTTTCGCAATATGCGACATTTGCAAAATAAGCCGTTACTGCAGCTATCGCAGCCTTAGTTAGGTATGCTCCCTTTTCTTGAAGCAACCATAAAATTGTATCAATATCTCCCTGTAAAATAGCTTGTTCCATAGTTGCAGAACCAGATTCTGCCATTCGTTCAAGGCTTCTTCCAGCCCGGCTTTCAGGATTTTGCGGTCGGCTTCTCCGACGTAACGATAATACTTGCCGAAAAATTGGACGCAGTAATCCCGCCAGGTCACATCATAGGATTTATCCCGGAACATGGTATCGAGATGTTTGGCCAACTCTTTGGGAACTCTCTCCTGCCAGATCAAGGCCCAGGTCAATTCATTTTTTAAGCCGTTAAACTCCAGATCAGGCAGTTCCTGATCTTCAAGCTTTTGAAAGAGAAAATCATAGAAAGCATCAATCTGGTCCTGCGGTAGATTTTTACCCAGTGCATGTATGGCTTGAACACGAGGCAGGTAAGAATTATCGTCGGTCAGCCCGACGATAAGTTTGATATTTTGGGGAAGAGAAGAGATAAATATTGATTGATGAACGTTTCCTTTGGCATAATGAATAAAACAACTAAATATGCCAATTATTAACAATGTTTTTTGTGCTGCATCTTTTATTTTCATAAAAAACCTTTTTTAAATCATTGGTTTTATTAATAATAAATGTGAAATCTAATCAGTATTATGTCCAAATTAATATTAATATTGCCATTTTTTAATAAAGTCCATGAATTCAGGGTAAACGATTCCATCAACCTTAACTGTATAGCCAATTTTTTCATCTAAAAAACTATTAATAACCCATATCCAAAAACCGCTGTTCTCCAAAAAATACATTGAGAGAAAATGATATATCAATATCAACAATATCAACAAATAACAGAAATGCTTATGATTTATAAAACATTGAAACAAATAGCCAATAATTAATCCTTCAATACATAATGAAGAAACGACAAGGCTACCGCATAAAATATTATACCATATTTGATAAAAGAATGATAAGCAGATTATTGCCGCAATGAAAATAACAAAACATAGCAGTATTAAGGCAAATAATGATTGCATATTTTTAACATTCATTTTCTTTTACTCTCTCTATTATTTTTCAAGGAAATACAATATTATAATCAGACAAAACATTGCTACACAAAATAGAGATTGTAAAATTAAATTTTTCATTGAAAGCACTACTGTCCGGTAAAAGTTTCCGGACTTGATTGTTAAAATCGGGACTTGTTCTATATTAGAAGAGCTCAAACCCATAATATTGAACAAGAAAGTCCCGACAATGCATTACAGTAGCATCTTTCAGCAGCTTTTCAATTTCATACCGAGACATCGTTTTGAGAAATCCGTAGAAAACTTATCCGGCGACCGCTATTGCAAACATTTTACCGCATGGCGGCAGTTTTTGACGTGCCTTTACGCGCAAATTACGGGCAAAGACTCCTTGCGAGAAATTGAAAACGGTCTTCTTGCAAACCATGATCGGCTGTATCACCTCGGCATGGAGGTTGTTCCAAAATCGACCTTGTCCGAAGCGATGAATCGACGTGATCCGGAGATATTCAAGGCGTTGTTTGAGGAAATTCTTGACCGGGCTTTGAAATGTGCGCCCTCGCACAAGTTCCGATTCCACAATCCGCTGTACGCGATTGACAGCACGACGATTGATCTGTGCCTAAATCTTTACGATTGGGCGCATTATCGTAAAAACAAGGGTGCTATCAAACTTCATACCGAGCTTGATCTATCCGGAAATCTGCCCTGCTTTGTGATGCTGAGCAACGGGAAAATAGCAGATATTCGAGCGGCACGAGAGAACATTATCATCGTTCCGGACAGCATCTACACCTTTGACAAAGGATACTATGATCTGAACTGGTTTCAACACATTGCGGACAGCGAGGCTTATTTTGTCACGAGACTGAAAGACAATGCAAAAATTGAGTTTCTCGGACAGCATCGGGAGGCAAATGAAAAACGTGGGGTTTTGCGGGATGAAGCCGTGTGGTTTACCGGATATCAATCAGCAAGAAAATATCCCGGAGAACTGAGGCTGATTGAGTTCCTGGATGAATCGACCGGAAAAACATACCGCTTCATTACCAACAACTTCAAACTGGCGGCAGCGAGCATTGCCGGAATTTATAAACAGCGTTGGCAGATCGAAATCTTCTTCAAATGGATCAAGCAAAATCTCAAAATCAAGAGCTTTCTTGGAACCAGTGAAAACGCCGTCATGACGCAAATCTATGTCGCGCTTATCCATTATCTTTTGGTCGCATACATCAAATTCCTGCATGGATTCAAGCTCAGCCTCTCGGAATTAACGAACCGAATCCGCGAGACGCTTATGCAGAATCTTTCCCTGCTCGAAGTCCTCGCTCTGAACCGCAAAACCATTACGAAGCCGCCGGATTGGAATGCTCCCGAACAACTCGAACTTTTCAACGAGTTTCTATGCTGAATTTTTTACCGGACAGCAGTGCATTGAAAGAGGTTTACATAATTGTTTTCCGGTGAAAATTCCAATTGTAGTTAATAAAAATAAAAGCCACCATGGAATTATCTCCGTTTTACAACAACTCGAACGATAAAAGCATGATAATAAAACTAGAACTATTAGGGCAAACAGCTTTAATGAAATAATCATCTTTTGCGTCATATGTAACCTCATTACTTGACAATAGGAATACCAACCGGACCACGATAATGTGGTTTAAATGGATATCTTGATTGATTGACTGGAGATGCGACTTCTTGAATTACATCATGGAGTGTTGATGGTTTATTACCAGGAGGGTATTTATATGTAAATTCTATTGAAGAACCAGTATATTCGTCATTATATGGGCATCGACAGAAAACTTCAATTCGAAAACGATATGAAGCACCAAAAACAGGAGGAGACACGCGCGACGATTCGGCTAACTTACTCGTTCCTGGTATATCGATTATTCTAGGCCCCCCTCTGTAAGGTCGTCCTCTTAATGTTGATCCCGGGACTGGATCTATGTATGAGTAATATCTTACAGCAAAAATCTGATAAGTAAGACCATCATCTCCATGTACAAGATAAGGTTTTCCAGTTTTCATCACAGGATCTAACCTGAATATTGCATGAAACTTTCGAATCGTCGAGAAATGTTCAGAAGATTCGGAAGTTTTTATTTTCAGAGTCGGATATTGTCGTTTTTTTGCAAATTGAGCATATTCCCCCTTTCCCCCGTTGTTGTTCGGCGAGCNCCTGAATGTTGCATGAAACTTTCGAATCGTCGAGAAATGTTCAGAAGATTCGGAAGTTTTTATTTTCAGAGTCGGATATTGTCGTTTTTTTGCAAATTGAGCATATTCCCCCTTTCCCCCGTTGTTGTTCGGCGAGCCGGGGACAGCTCTCCAAGGTTTTATTCCCAAGCGATGATTTTCGCAGCGATCAAGCGGAGGAGTTCCTGATTTGGACAAGCACTTGAAAGAGCAACATAAATTTTTCTGGTATTCCGCCGAATAATGGCACCGATTTTCACCAGGTATAAGCGAATGCTGCCGCAGGTAGCCTCGGCAAATTGAGTTCCTGTCAACAACAATGCCCGAAACCGTTCCATGAGAATATAAGCCAAACTTGAAAGCAGAAGCCGGAATTGATTTGCCGCAAAGTCATGGCAGCTCGTCCGATCAGCGAAAAGATCCAGCTGCTGTTCCTTGATCCTGTTTTCCATCTCACCTCGGGCGCAATAGACTTTTTCATAAAGATATTGTCCATCATCATCATCAAGATTGGTGACGATAAAACGATTATTCGGTCCGGGGGAGTTGAATTCCGCTTTGGCAATCACCCGACGCGGGTATTTCCAAGTTCCTGCCGCATATTCGAACTGAGTAAACAGTTTTGCTTTTTCATGTGTTTCGTTGTAAAGTGCTTCCGCTTTGATTTGAAGATCTTTTGATAATTCCAGCAAACGTGGATTTTTCGCCAATCCGACAATATATTTGACCTCATTTTTATCACACCAATTCAGCATTTTCTGCCGACAAAAGCCACTGTCTCCCCGGAAAATAATCTTAACCTTCGGCCATTTCTGCCGAAAGCGCTTTACCAGTAGCGAGAGAATCGCCCAGGCATGCTTGGCCGCATCAATTTTTGATNACCAGTTCAGCATTTTCTGCCGACAAAAGCCACTGTCTCCCCGGAAAATAATCTTAACCTTCGGCCATTTCTGCCGAAAGCGCTTTACCAGTAGCGAGAGAATCGCCCAGGCATGCTTGGCCGCATCAATTTTTGATGGACGCAAATAAGCCACAAGCAATTGATCCCCGCAGAAAACATACAACGGCAAAAAGCAATAGTGGTCATAATAGCCATGAAAAAAGCGATTTTCCTGCATCCCGTAAGTGAGGTCATCGGTAGCATCGAAATCAAGAATCAATTCTCGAGGCGGCGTGGAAAAACTTTCGATAAAGAATTCGACAAACAATCGGCTCAAATCTACGCAAGCACGACGATCGATTCCATTTTCGAATCGACATAAAGTGCTTGGAGTGGCGAGTTGACGATCACGACCGACAACAGTTTGAATCAGCGGATCAGTTCGCAATTCATGATGGTCATTGAGATCTTCATGGCCGGCAACCAAACCAAAAACTCGTTGACGAAGCATGCTCAGATAGGAATGCTCAACTTTTCCGGGCTGTCGAATATCAAAAGAATCCAGCAGGTTACCGGCGCGCCGGGTCAAACCGAGTTTGCGGTCGAATTCTTTCACAAAAAGCAACCCGCCGTCACTGCTGATATCTCCACCGGCGAAATTGAATTCAATTTTTCTGCTTTTCGGACCTTGAAAGACCGGAATCGAAACATTACATTTTGTCATTGGCAGACCTCGGCGTTATATTGTGATGTAAGATATTACAATATAATACGTTAGTCGAGAATCTGCCTCTTTGTTTTTGAAAATTTACGCAATATTCAGGTTAACCAATATCCACCTGTAATTTGTTCTTCTTCATAACTATCTACCTCCCATTCCCCTTTGCCATTTTGTTTTAGTTGCATTAAGACAGGTTTCCCTTGAGATCCATCGGAACAACAACATGATGTTTCAGATGGCTGGGCAACATAACCACTTATATTTTCTATGTTTGCATTATTTCCAGGATTAATACTCATTTTATCTTCATCACTCAGTATAGAATCGTTTTCTGGACTAAAGAGAGTAATAGTAACAGCAATAGGTTGTAGATGATATATAGGAGATGTATGTTCTGGAGGCTCCGATCGAGTTTCAAAAACGAATTTTTGTTTTCGTCCATTAATATCATATGATGAAACTGGATCGTTACGAACAAAGGACAATACATTTATTCTGTCATTTATTCCTATTGGATCTTTGGACAACCATCTGCCAATTTTCGGATCGTATTCACGGAAGTTATAATAGATCAAATTGTTTTCTCTATCAAGATATTCACTGCTCCAGGTTAAAACATTGGTGATTGCATAGGTTCCGGAAGATTTTATTAGGTGTCCATATGGGCTATATTCGTAATGTGCAACACTTATTCCGGATAAATCGGTAATGTCAGTTATATTCTTATTGCCATCGGTGTGGTAGAAATAAGTTTTATTTGCTGCGGCATCGAAAACCGTCAACGGGCTATCAAGCATTACCGGCTGCCAGACATAACGACGTAGGATGGCATTGTTATTCAGTCCATTAAGCTCTTCAATCAGCTTATATCCATCGTAAACAAAGCGGATATGACTGGTTAAAGTGCTGCCATTATAGACTTTCTTTTCAATGCGTCGGCCCATGTAATCGTAAGCGAATTCCAGCTTTGCCGTTCCTTTTTCGGCTTTGATCATCCGGTTTTCGGCGTTCCAGGTTTGCGTCCAACCGTCGCGGGTCAGCATGTTGCCGTCGGCGTCATAGGTCGGATTCTGAATTGTGCCTGCCTGATTCAATGCTGAATATTGATTGAGATTGTTGGCGGTATAGGTCCAATTCGTACCGGCCAGACTGGCCGTCTTGCGGTTGCCGATTGGATCGTAGGTATAACTGTAACTATACGAAGCATTGTTGTTCGATGAGGCGCCGATCAGTTCGGAATAGCTGTTGTAAGTGTAACTCAAAACATCAGCAGCGGTGAAGGCACTGCCGCTGCGGTTCATGCTGGTACGGCGTCCAAGCGCATCATTGTTATATTGGAATGTGCTGATTGATCCGTTGGCAACTTTGGTCAACAGATCTCTGGCAGTTTCGTAGGTGTAGTTGGTCGATGCATTATTCGGTCGGGTCATTGAAGCGATCAAATCGCTGTCGGCAAGAAAGGTATAATTGAAAACGCCGGCCGCGGTAGTCACTTTATTCAAGCGACTATACTGGTCGTAACCATAGGTGTACAGATTGACCGTACCGATGTTCAATCCACTGTAACTTCCCTTTAAGCCGCTGTTGGTATAAACGCGATTCAGCTCTTTCGTATAGATACCATTGAGAATTTTTAGCATTACTCGTCCATTATATATTCCAATTTCTGAGTTAATTGCTCATAGTATCGTAAATCTAATGTTACCACAATAAGCTGATTACAATGCGTAAAATCTGAATCCGTCATGATTTGACAAATACGATCTATAGTATCATTAATACTATCATATTTATCTCCTTTTTCCCAAAATGTTTCAATGTCTTCAATATTCATTTCTCCATCAATATCCGTGATCATCACTTGAAGCCAATCAACAGAATCATGTTTCTTAGAGCTATCTGGTCCTATTGCATCAAAATAATACATTCCTGCTAATAATAATCTTTTGAGAAAAGAGGTTTCATCTGTATTAAGATCACATTGATCGTATATACATGCAAATGGCATAAATATCTTATTTTTATTAATTTCTATGTCATTATAATTTTGGATTAAAATAATTTCATTAAAAATTTTCTGTGGATTTTGACATACAAATTTTTTAAACATCACATAATTCCTTTATATTTTTTTAAATTACATATCGCAACCTAAATCTCTCATTTTATCAATAATATCCAATATCTGTTTTTGAAATTTCTCTAAATTATTACTATGCTTCTTAATAGTTTTCCAAAGAAAATTAGCTCTACCCTTTATAGCTTTTTCAACTAAATCTTGACGACCAATTTCTGAAAGATGTCTTAATATACCTTGGTTATCATATCTAAATGGATTTTCAAGATAATCTTTTAGTTTTTGTTCATGTTCTTCAATATTTTTTCGAGCACCAGCTTGATCTTTTCGTAATTTTTTCAATTGTTCTCGAAGTTTTTCACATTGTGGTGGTTCAGTAGAATTTGAACAATTTTGTTGCGATTCAGAGATGACTTGTGCTTGAGCTATCGCAGTTGCCATTGCTAATAGAGCTGTTTGATCATATATTTGCTGAGCAATTAATTCTTGTAAAAGTGATTGTGCTAATTCTATATCGCCAGCTCTTATAGCGGCCTCAACACTTCCATCTAATGATGATATTGCCAATCCCCAATTATCATAAAAACTAATTGGTGAATTATTTGCATAAGAAAATAGATTTATGCTTATAAATTCTTCAAGTATATCTCGTGACAACCAACGCCCCAGTTTCGGATCATATTCCCGGAAGTTATAATAAATCAAACCGGTCTCCCGGTCAGTGTATTCGCTGCTCCAAGTAAGGACGTTAGTATTTGCATAAGCACCGGAGGATTTCACCAGTTGTCCAAAAGGACTGTATTCATAATGCGCGACTATCGCGCCAGCAGAGTCCGTCAGATCAGTCACGTTCTTATTAGCATCGGCATGGTAGAAATATGTTTTATTCGCAACAGCATCAAAAACCGTCAACGGGCTATCAAGCATTACCGGTTGCCAGACATAACGACGCAAAACGGTATTGTTGTTCATCCCATTCAGCTCTTCGATCAGTTTGTATCCGTCATAAACAAAACGGATATGACCGGTCAACGTGTTGCCGTTGTAAACCTTTTTTTCAATACGCCGTCCCATATAATCGTAAGCAAACTCCAATTTTGCGGTCCCTTTTTCGGCTTTGACCAGCCGGTTCTCGGCGTTCCAGGTTTGAGTCCAGCCGTCGCGAGTCAGCATGTTACCATCGGCGTCATAGGTCGGATTCTGAATTGTTCCTGCCTGATTTAAAATTGTATATTGATTGAGACTGTTGGCGGTATAGGTCCAGTTGGTTCCGGCCAGGCCAGCCGTCTTGCGGTTGCCGATTGGATCGTAGGTATAGTTGTAACTATACGAAGCATTGTTGTTCGATGAAGCGCCGGTCAGTTCGGAATAGCTGTTGTAAGTGTAACTCAAAACATCTGCAGCGGTGAAAGCGCTGCCGCTGCGGTTCATGCTGGTACGGCGTCCGAGCGCGTCGTTGGCATATTGGAATGTGCTGATGGTTCCGTTGGCAACTTTGGTCAACAGATCCTTGGTGGTTTCATAAGTGTAGGTTGTCGCCACATTATTCGGTCGGGTCATGGAAGCGATCTGGTCGCTGTTGGCCAGAAATGTATAATTGAAAATACCGGCTGCGGTAGTCACCTTATTCAAGCGACTGTACTGGTCGTAACCATAAGTATAAAGATTGGTCGTGCCGATGTTCAATTTGAAATAGTTACCTAATTATTTTTTTTGATTTATTCTTCTCATTGTTTGTAAATAAAAATCTTCTATTTTTGGATTTGCATATTCTATTTCCTCTTGCATATATCTATATAAAGAATCTGTATCAAAACAATTTAAAAATATACCAATAGCATCCCAACTACGTATATATGGAATAATTTTTACATAGGTCGCTATTGCTGGCCGAAAGATTTCACTCCAATCATCTTGATTCTCATTAGTAATTCTGTTTAACATAAATAGGGAAAAAATACTTCCAGCAATTGTCATACCAGAAAGTTTATCAGTTTTCGAACCAACAATCATCAATAAGTACGATATAATTATTTCGTTTAAATTCTTAAATTCCCCTATATATTGGCCTTGAGTAATTAATGTGAGTAATTCATCTTCTGTTAGCCACATATCAACTCCGCATAATTCGCTGATGTGATCACAAAGTTTCTGCGGCGATAATTTTTTGTTTTCTAAATAGTTATAAATATATTGAATATATAAAAAGCTATATTGGGTGTTCATAATCAATAAAACCTAATTAAATTAAAGTTAGTTAATTGTTTTTATGGCCAAATCCAAACAATGTAAAGCGGCTCTAAATTTATTATTTAATTCATTCATATGGTTATTCTCTTTTAATGTACTTCCTGTCCTAATACTACCCGGAAGTATAAAATCACATTTATTTCTAAGGTAATTCATACGTCCTGTTACTTCGTCCAGGCAGATTGTTGCCATGGCAAAAAGTTCTTCACGAGTCCAACAACCCTTACATCTTCTGCATTCGAAAGATTTATAGTAATTCCAAAGTGATTCACAATATGCCACACTTGCCAAATAAGCCGTTGCTGCAGCTACAGCAGCCTTAGTTAGGTATACCCCCTCATTTTGAAGCAACCATAAAATTGTATCAATATCTCCCTGTAAAATAGCTTGTTCCATAGTTGCAGAAACAGAATCAAGACTCATTAATCCTAAGGAATCGGTATAATTTATAGGATTATTATTGACAAAACTATATAAGTTTCTGAATTTATCAATATCGATAAGGTCCTTTGAAATCCATCGTCCCAATAATGGACTATAATATCTGTAATTATAATAAATTAAATTATTTTCTTGATCATAATATTCACTACTCCAAGTTAACACATTTGTATTTGCATAACTTCCAGATGACTTAACAAGTTGTCCAAAGGGACTGTATTCATAATGCGCAACAACTTCTCCTGCAGAGTTGGTTAAATCAGTTATATTTTTTTGGGCATCTATGTGATAAAAATAAGTTTTGTCTATGCCAGCATCGAAAACTGTCAACGGTGTCTTGAATTGTATTGCTTGCCAGACATAGCGACGTAATGTAGCATTGTTGTTTAAACCATCAAGTTCTTCAATCAGGCTATAACCATCATAAACAAATCGAATATGACTTGTTAAAGAGTTGCCGCTGTAAACCTTCTTTTCTATGCGTCTGCCCATGAAATCATAAGCAAATTCCAGTTTTGCGGTACCTTTTTCGGCCTTGATCAGTCGGTTTTCGGCGTTCCATGTTTGTGTCCAACCGTCGCGAGTCAACATATTGCCATCAGCATCATAGGTCGGATTTTGAATTGATCCAGTTTGATTTATGGTTGTGTATTGATTGAGATTATTAGTCGTATAGCTCCAATTGCTACCAGCCAGACCGGCTGTTTTGCGGTTGCCGATCGGATCATAGTTATAACTGTAATTGTAGAACGCATTATTGTTTGACGAAGCGCCAGTCAATTCAGAGTAACTGTTATAGGTATAACTCAAGATATCGGCAACAGTGAAAGCGCTGCCTCTACGGCTTACGCTGGTACGGCGTCCGAGTACATCATTAGTATATTGAAAAGTGCTGATCGAGCCGTTGGCAACTGTGGTCAACAGATCTTTGGTTGGTTCATAGGTATAGCTTGTCGATACATTATTCGGCCTAGTTATTGAAGCAATCAAATTACTTTCTGCAAGATATGTATAGTCGAAATTTCCACTTGCAGTCGCTATTTTATTTAAACGATTATATTGGTCATAGCGATATGAATATAAACTGGTATTACCAATGCTCAATCCGAGATAATTACCCTTGAAACCAGCTGCTGAATATATACGATTTAATTCCTTCGTATAGATACCATCAATTGCTTCCTTTTGTAATGTCAGTTGTGGACTATAACTAAAGGTATGAATTCCAGTTTCGTCAATAATAGTAGATATTTTTCCGATACGATTATAAGTAAATGAAATAGATGGCGTTTCATCTGTATAATCAATTGTCTGAGGTTTGCCAAGTGCATCATAAGTATATATTTTTTGCAAAGATTGATTATTGAATTTTCGTGCCAACGTTTTTATATGCAGTCTTCCGTCATCATAATAATCATAAAGCGTACTTCTCCCCGCAGCATCAATTTTTTCAATTATTAATCCAGTAGCAATATCATAATTCCATGTCGTAATATTAGCATTCGTTTGATCTGATGGCCAAATAGGTGAAGTCCAATTGCTATCATTTCTATAAGTTTTTATTTGTATTAAGTCGCCATACGAATTATAGAGATGCTCTGTGGGGTAGACATTATCTCCCCATGTTTTATTGATTTCGCCGAAATTATTATACGCAAAATAGGTATATTGATTCAAGCTGTTTTTTATTGATTTTATATGACCAGTTATTGAATCATAATCATATGTTATATATCCATTAGATTCATGAGGCTCTGTCTTAATTTTTCCTTTTTTACCAACTCCATCTTGATAGTAAGTTAATATTTCTGTACCAGTTCTGGCATTTGAAGTATCAATTAATCGCTCTAAGCAATCATAATTATATGAAACTGTTATACCTGAAGAATCTTTTTTTGACTTTAGCAACTTATTACAATATTTACTTTGCATAATAATAGAAGAAAAAGGAACATCAATATCAATAATCATTTCATGGGTTTGACGATTCAGCTTTGTTTGCGTTAAAGTCACATTACCATAGATATCAATCTCTTCTAATTCAGTAATAATGTCAGTGTTAAACCCTGATAATTTATTTTTTTTCTGATTAAGTATCGTTATAATATTACTATTTGAAGTTGCATAAGTTGATTCAGTTTTGTGATTATACCAATTACCATTCTCTTTTATAAATGAATTATTAGTGAGCAATATTACATCATCAGAAATTGCCGTTAAATTACCATCTTTATTAATGTCGAAGCCAATTTGCTTTAATTCACTAATAGAATCATAAGTAAAAAAAATTGTTGGCTGATAGGTACTAGTTATCATAATTAGTTGATTTTTAGTATTGTAGAAATATTCCGCGACTAAGACGCTATTATTAGCACCAGGCAGTTCAATTTTAATTTTTCTATTTAATAAATCATAGTATTCCTTATACCACCTAGGGGAATCGACACTACCTACTGTGATTTTGTTCCACTGCAATCCTCCGGCTATAACCCCATAGTCACTATATTGTGAAGTTTGTCCACTTCCTGTCATAGATGAAATATTTGTATCACAAAATGCTTCTATTATTTCAGTTATATTCCCTGGTTTTGTTGTAATTTTGATAGAACCATGCAGGTTCGAACCAACATTACTACCGTTAAGATAGGTATAGGTAGATGTCAAACCAGACTGATCAGTCGTTGAAGTTATTTGTCCGGCATAATTATATGTTGAACTTTCACTCAAACTCAAGTTCCCCCCCGATACTATTGTATTCAATACACGTCCTTGAGCGTCATAGGTATAACTTGTCACCAGATCCGGTTGATCGCCGATACCCACTTTGGTCTTGGAAATCAGCCGCTTCAACGCGTCATAGGCATAAGTGTACTGTGTTCCATCCGGCAGTGTTTCGGAGGTCTTCATGCAGCAGTTCCAGGTGTATTCGGTCAGTTCGTTGTTCGAGGTCTTGATCGCCAGCGGACGCATCCAGGCGTCGTAGCTGGCGGCGGTCCAACCGAACCGCTCGAAACCGCTGCCGGTATACACATACTTTTCTTTCATGACCACATTGCCGATGCCGTCGAAGATCGTCACCTGCTGGCCGGTCTTGTTGGCGACGCCGTTCGGGTTGGCGGTGGTGCCGTAAGTCACCGTCATTTTGACTGCGGTGCCGGTGCCGGCGGTAAAGGTTCCGGCCCCCAATGAACTGCCGGCATTCCAGTTGCCATACGCATAGGTATAGGTTTCGGTGGTGTCGTTCGGATAGGTGATCCGGTACAACCGGCCGGCCGACGGTGAGCTGCTGTCGCCTTTGGCGTAGTATCGTTTTTCGGTTTTCAGGTTCGCCGCGTCGTTCCAGGCGGCATCCTGGGTGGTGCCTTGCTGGTTGATCTCGTAATACTGATTGGATGCGAAATAATACGCGTTAAACTCTTTTCTCACGGTGACGCCGAGAATCTTTTCCTCAATGGAGCGCGGCCGGGCGTCGTTCGGCTGCACGGTGTCGCGGGAGTCCAGCGGCGCGTAGGAATAAGTGATTGAACGGGCCTGGCTGGCCGGGGATTTCAGCGGTGAGTTTTTCCATGGTTTGATTTCTTCGATCACCCGGCCTTCATCATCGTATTTGTACCAGACCCAGTTGCCGTCCGGGTAACTGATGGTTTCGACCCGGCCGATGCCGCCGCCGCTGGAATAATAGGTATAGACCGTCTGCAGGTTGGCGCCTTCCGGATCGAGGGTGCTGACCACGGTGCGATCTCCGAACGGGAACTTCTGCATGACGCGAGTGCTTTTGCTGGCGATTTCGCCGGCGGCGGTCTTAACCGTTTCGCTGATCGTCCGCACCGTTTTCGAGTAATTCCAACTGGTGCTCTGCGAGATGACTTCCAGGCCGTCCGGCGAATCCAGCTTCCAGCCTTCCTGCGCATAACTGTAGTCGTAAAGGCTCACCTCATCGGTGGTTACGCCGTTGACCGTCACCGATTTGGTGACTTGGACCTGGGTGGCCTGACCGGGATTCGGGTTTTCAATCTTCCAGACGGTATGCGGATCGCCGGTCGGCACATAAGCGCCGTTGGTCTTGGTTCCGGCGCTGGCCGGCGGATAGATGCGGATCTCGTAGCTGTTGCCGGGGGCGGTGACGACGACGTCGGCCAGCCCCTCGGCGCTGCTCCACACCTGCTTGATGTTGCCGGATTCGTCGTAAATGATTTCCAGTCCGACGCTCGGCGAGTCCGGCTTGATCGTCCGGCCGAACGGCGTCGTCAGGGATATCACCTGGCCGTCTTCGGCCGAATAACGCATCACATAGCCGTCGCCGATGAACATGTCGTAATAAGTCGGGTTGTCGGTGACCGGGGTGCCGGTGGCGTTGACCATCTGCAGCCGGTAGTTGTAGTAAGCTTTCTGGCCGGAGAGCTTGGCGGTGTTTTCGTTCTGCGGAAAATTGAAGATCAACACCTCGCGGTCTTTGGTCAGAAGCTTCACCTGCCGGACCGTGTTGCCGGGCATATCGCTGTGGTTGCCGCCGCAATCCGGACAGGTGCCGCTCAGGGTTGCGGTTCCCTGCCCTGGCGTGGCTCCGCCGGCGTCATTATTTGCTCCAGGTGTATTATTATTCGGATGAATTCCGATCGTCGCATCTCCGGCCGCGTACATTTCGTGGGTCATCGAGCCGGAGGAGCCCATCGGCGGTCTGGTCACCGCAATAGTCAACCGGTCGAGCAGACGGTTCAGGTATTGCAGCGTCTGCGGGGTGTAGATCGCCGAACTCGGCGCGATCGTGTAGATGCTGAAACGGCCCAGCACATCAATGTTTTCATTGGCCGGAATGCCGAAGTTGATCGAGATATCGACGCTGCCGACTTTTGTCGTACCGCTTCCGGCGTTGCGCATCACGGTCGGTTGGATAACCCCGCCGCCAGAACCATCAGCAAAACTTTGGGTTCCTCCGCCGGTTCCAAAGGATGCTCCGCCACCGGTTTCACCGCCATGACCGGGGCCGCCGGTNGTACCGCTCCCGGCGTTGCGCATCACGGTCGGTTGGATAACCCCGCCGCCAGAACCATCAGCAAAACTTTGGGTTCCTCCGCCGGTTCCAAAGGATGCTCCGCCACCGGTTTCACCGCCATGACCGGGGCCGCCGGTTCCGACGCCACCGTTACCGGATGATGAAGAGTTTTCACCACATTCACACTCCTTTTCGCAGTTCTCGCCGCCTTCGCAGGGGAGATTCGCATAAGCCAAACTAGAAAATAAGGCTGCAAATAGCATACTGAAACCGATAACATGATTTCTGTTCATTTTCCTCTCCCTTGCTTTGATATTTTATAAATAAATTATTATTTATAAAATTATATCTCTTTTACTTTTGCAGCTTCACCAAAGCGGCCTGGGCAGGTTTTTGTACTCTGGGATCGGTTTGTTTGCTCAGGGTTTCAAGATATGGGATGTCAGTGGCGTCACCAAGATAGCCGACTGCGGCGATAGCCGAGGCGCGAAGCATGATATCTTTGCAGGTTTTCATCAGCTCGCGGGCTTGCGGTAGAGCTCGCTTATCTCCGGCTTCGCCGCAGGCTTGCAGCAAGGGTAACTTTGAAGCATTGGAACAATCCGGTTGATTCAATATTTCGACAATCTTGTCAATGATAGCTTGCTTGTCGAATCCGGGATAGTCGGACATCTGCCAGAGCATATAACCGGCAGTTCCGGCGATTCGGTTCTGCCATTCGTTCAAGGCCTCTTCCAGCCCGGCTTTCAGGATTTTGCGGTCGGCTTCTCCGACGTAACGATAATACTTGCCGAAAAACTGGACGCAGTAATCCCGCCAGGTCACATCATAGGATTTATCCCGGAACATGGTATCGAGATGTTTGGCCAGCTCTTTTGGAACTCTCTCCTGCCAGATCAATGCCCAGGTCAATTCATTTTTCAAGCCGTTGAACTCCAGATCCGGCAATTCCTGATCTTCAAGCTTTTGAAAGAGAAAATCATAAAAAGCATCAATCTGGTCCTGCGGCAGATTTCTACCCAGTGCATGTATGGCTTGAACACGAGGAAGGTAAGAATTATCGTCGGTCATCCCGACGATAAGCTTGACATTATCAGGTAAAGAAGTAATTGTTATTACGGGAAGATCAGCCTTAGATTCAGGTAATTTATCTGCTTGAGCAATATCACACAATAACAGACATAATCCCGTGGGAAGCCATAAAACGCGTTTCATTTTTCCACCTTTTATTTATGCTGTTGCAGATATCTGTTTCGGGCAAAATAATTGCCATTGCGTATCATCAAATCCGATTTTTGCGGCTTCCTGATAATATTTTTCTCTTATGTCATTGTCATTACCGATAAGTGTCCAGTAAATATATGCCCATAATGGAAAAAGATCTTTTTCCAAGGGGTCTTCCGCATTAGGATCAGGGAGAAATAAATTTATTAATGCTTTATCCCTTGAATCTATATATTGTTGCAAATCTGCGGGAATTGAAGTTTTAGCAGAAAGCCAAGTCATGAAGAACCAGCGATAACCGTTTTTGTAATCAAGTTTTTGTGAAAAATAATATTTGCCGATTTCTTGAGCAGTCTGAAAATTATATTTATTTATCACCTTGATTCCTTCGTTTTCAAAATTTGTTATTTTAAATCTATCATTCAAATGTTTATGCATCTTGTAGCCATAAACGTAATAAATATAAAGTGCCGTATAAAAATAAGCGATAGCGGTTAGAATAGCTCCTACAGTAATGAAATATGGAACATTGGGATATAGTATGATTGCTATAAAATATAATACAGCCATTCCTAAAATTGAAACTAGTAATATATGAAACCTCCATACTGAGCAAAAAGATATTAACATATATTCATTCTGTTTTGCAATTTTTTTCTTTATTTGCTTAACAGAAACAGGATAATACCCCAAATAAGCTCCAAAGAATGTCATTTTACTGAAACAACTAAAAAGTAACCACAGCGGGATAATATATAAACTCACTGTAGCGACAATTTTAAACTTTATTCCAGTATTTATAGAATGGCATACAAACAATGAAATAGCAATGATTAAGCCCATAAGCATTGTGTAACGACAAATGGTATATAAAATAAAAGCACGCATTGCAAAAACCTTGATTTAGTATTTAACACAACATTTATTATACAAATATCGCAAATCTTCTCCCTTTTGCATACGCCTATCCAATAATTTTCCATATCCTTCCAACATTTTTTGATTTGTTTCATCTTCAATTTTCGCTATATATATTCCATAACCAATATTGATAGCACTGCGCCCAATTGCTTCTCCTGTTGCGAGAAATGCTAAAGGCGGTGCTAAAAATGCAAATGGTCTATAACCAGTTGCCATAACAGCTGCACCACCAAGTGATTCCCCAACGGAAACCATTCCCTCAGTTATATCACCTGTGGAAAATGCTTGATAAGCTCCGTATAATCCCATTCCAATGCCGAGACCTCCAATACCATACCCCGTATATTTAAGTCCCGTAGGCACAGCTTCCCCTAGGTTTTCCATTCTCTCCTGCACAAGAAACAGTCCATAATCTAAGCCAGCAATTGCGGCGCTAGAAGCTGTCGTGGTAACCTCCCCCCATCCGCTGTCGTTTAAAGCTTCATTGATTCTATCGCGATAATTGTCCATCATTCGATCGTTATTGAGGATATCCTCCCGCAGCTTAGCGCAATTCAGTAATCCCAAATTATCCCACACATTGGTCACCATGTTTGCACTCATGGCATATAGATTGATTCCGCCGTTTTCACCGATAGGATCACGGGACAACCAGCGTCCCAACAATGGATCGTATTCGCGGAAATTATAATAGACCAGACCGGTTTCGCGATCCAGATATTCTCCGCTCCAGGTAAAAACATTGGTCGCGGCATAACTTCCGCCAGACTTCACCAGTTGCCCGAAAGGACTGTATTCATAGTGAGCGACATTGACTCCGGCAGAATCCGTCAAATCAGTGATATTTTTGTTGGCATCGGCATGATAAGTATACGTCTTGCTGGCGGCGGCGTCGAATACCGTCAAAGGTACATCCATCATAACCGGCTGCCAGGTATAGCGGCGCATGACGGCATTGTTGCTCAAACCATTGAGTTCTTCGACTAGTTTGTAACCGTCATAAACAAAACGGATATGGCTGGTCAAAGTAGTGCCGTTATAAACTTTCTTCTCAACCCGGCGGCCCATGTAGTCGTAAACAAACTCCAGCTTTGCCGATCCTTTTTCCGCTTTAATTAATCGGTTTTCGGCATTCCAGGTTTGCGTCCAACCGTCACGGGTCAACATATTGCCATCAGCGTCATAGGTCGGGTTCTGAACCGTTCCGGCTTTGTTCAATGCCGTATATTGATTAAGGTTATTAGCGGTATAAGTCCAATTGACTCCGGCGATCCCGGCAGCCTTGCGATTGCCGATCGGATCGTAAGTATAGGTATAATTATAGGAGGCATTATTGTTGGATGAAGCGCCGGCAAGTTCCGAGCGGGCATCATAAGTATAACTCAATAATTCAGGTGCTGAGAAAACACTGCCAGTTCGGCTTACACTGGTACGACGCCCAAGAGCGTCGTTGAGATAAGTCAATGTACTCATGGAGCCATCGATGATTTTCGTCAACAGATTGCGATCATCATCATAGGTATAGGAGGTTGTCAAGCTGTTGGGACGTCCAATGGACGCGATCAGGTCACTATTGGCAAGATAAACATAGTTGAAAGCACCGGCAGAAGTGGACACTTGATTCAAGCGTCCATATTGGTCATAACCATAAGTGTATAAATTGACATTGCCGATATTCATACCCAGGCTGCGCCCTTTCATGCCGGTGGTCGCATAATTGTGAATTAGCTCTTTCGTATAAATACCATTGATTGCCTCTTTTTGCAAAGCCAATTGCGCATTATAGGTAAATATTCTTGTACCAACGGCATCCGCTACGGTAAGCGGTCGTCCGAGCCGATCATAAGTGATAGTGATGTCCGGCGTCGTATCCGAATAATCGATTTTTATCAATTCGTTGAAGACATTATAGGTATAAGTTGTTGTCAGCGGCTGATTGTTACTCTGCCTTGCCCAGGTTCTCTTTTGCAATGTTCCATTTGGATTATAAATATAAGATATTGATTTTCCAGCCGGATCGGTTTTCACCTTAACCAGACCGGATGCGGCGTCATATGTCCATTGAGTAACATCAGCCGTAATATTGCCCCCAGGCCATGACACATTGCTCCAACTGGTGCCACTGCGATATGTTTTGGAATGCGTTAACTGTCCTTGTGAATCATAAATTCTTTCCATCGGATAATCACAATCCCCCCAACTTCGGACAACCTGGTTCAGGTTATTGTATGTATAATATGTCTTTTGATTCAAGGCGTTTTGTACTGATTTCACTAACCCGGTTGTGCTTTCATAGTCATAAGTAACCATATTTCCTGCCGCATCGGTCTGTGTGCAAAGTTTCCCTATTTTACCGGAACCGGAAGAATAGTACGTGATCTGGCTTTCTCCAATTCTGGGATCTGTGATACCGATAACCCGGCCAAGCGCATCATAGGAATAGGTTGTTGTCAGATTTGATGGTGTTCGAGAGGACTGAAGCAATCCATTGACTGTAATTTCCTGCTGCGCTACAGTTGAAAACGGATACAGGATATTCAGAGTGGTTTTGCGATTGGCTCTATCCACCTGAATCGTGTCGGTAATGACATTTCCATTCACATCAATATGTTGGGTTTCGGCAACAGTTCCGGTCGGGAGACCAGATAATTTTTCTTTCGATTGAAGTATGGTGGTTGCAGTTCCGTTATTGGTTGTGGCATAGGCCGATTGGATGGTTTTGAAAAACCAGAAGTTGCTTTCTTTGACAAAGAGTTGCTCTGTCACCAAAAGCCGATCCGATGAGGCCACTGTCAAATTATTGTTATCATCGGCATCATATCCGCTCTGGGTCAGGTTGCCGAGTGCGTCGTAAACGAAGAGCATGACAGGATGTCCTGTTTCTGTAACCCGGAATAATTGGTTTTTGGCGTTATAAAAATATTGTGTGGTTAGCCTGAATATTGCGTAAATTTTCAAAAACAAAGAGGCAGATTCTCGACTAACGTATTATATTGTAATATCTTACATCACAATATAACGCCGAGGTCTGCCAATGACAAAATGTAATGTTTCGATTCCGGTCTTTCAAGGTCCGAAAAGCAGAAAAATTGAATTCAATTTCGCCGGTGGAGATATCAGCAGTGACGGCGGGTTGCTTTTTGTGAAAGAATTCGACCGCAAACTCGGTTTGACCCGGCGCGCCGGTAACCTGCTGGATTCTTTTGATATTCGACAGCCCGGAAAAGTTGAGCATTCCTATCTGAGCATGCTTCGTCAACGAGTTTTTGGTTTGGTTGCCGGCCATGAAGATCTCAATGACCATCATGAATTGCGAACTGATCCGCTGATTCAAACTGTTGTCGGTCGTGATCGTCAACTCGCCACTCCAAGCACTTTATGTCGATTCGAAAATGGAATCGATCGTCGTGCTTGCGTAGATTTGAGCCGATTGTTTGTCGAATTCTTTATCGAAAGTTTTTCCACGCCGCCTCGAGAATTGATTCTTGATTTCGATGCTACCGATGACCTCACTTACGGGATGCAGGAAAATCGCTTTTTTCATGGCTATTATGACCACTATTGCTTTTTGCCGTTGTATGTTTTCTGCGGGGATCAATTGCTTGTGGCTTATTTGCGTCCATCAAAAATTGATGCGGCCAAGCATGCTTGGGCGATTCTCTCGCTACTGGTAAAGCGCTTTCGGCAGAAATGGCCGAAGGTTAAGATTATTTTCCGGGGAGACAGTGGCTTTTGTCGGCAGAAAATGCTGAACTGGTGTGATAAAAATGAGGTCAAATATATTGTCGGATTGGCGAAAAATCCACGTTTGCTGGAATTATCAAAAGATCTTCAAGTGAAAGCGGAAGCACTTTACAACGAAACACATGAAAAAGCAAAACTGTTTACTCAGTTCGAATATGCGGCAGGAACTTGGAAATACCCGCGCCGGGTGATTGCCAAAGCGGAATTCAACTCCCCCGGACCGAATAATCGTTTTATCGTCACCAATCTTGATGATGATGGACAATATCTTTATGAAAAAGTCTATTGCGCCCGAGGTGAGATGGAAAACAGGATCAAGGAACAGCAGCTGGATCTTTTCGCTGATCGGACGAGCTGCCATGACTTTGCGGCAAATCAATTCCGGCTTCTGCTTTCAAGTTTGGCTTATATTCTCATGGAACGGTTTCGGGCATTGTTGTTGACAGGAACTCAATTTGCCGAGGCTACCTGCGGCAGCATTCGCTTATACCTGGTGAAAATCGGTGCCATTATTCGGCGGAATACCAGAAAAATTTATGTTGCTCTTTCAAGTGCTTGTCCAAATCAGGAACTCCTCCGCTTGATCGCTGCGAAAATCATCGCTTGGGAATAAAACCTTGGAGAGCTGTCCCCGGCTCGCCGAACAACAACGGGGGAAAGGGGGAATATGCTCAATTTGCAAAAAAACGACAATATCCGACTCTGAAAATAAAAACTTCCGAATCTTCTGAACATTTCTCGACGATTCGAAAGTTTCATGCAACATTCAGGTTAATCCGAGCCCATCTGGAAGCGGCGGAATTCCGGGCGCGGCAGGAACAGTTTGAAATGTTGTTGTTCAAGCAGTCGGAAATCATTGCCGTAAATACAATGATTATGCGGGCGCTGGTTCAACATGTTCATGATGGCAACAAACCGAAAGCGGAAAAGCCGAATCCCGGCCTGCTGTTAAATTTCGGTGGAAGTCCAAATGATTGATGGCGCGTGATGAAAAAAGGAGATGGTATGAGTGCTACAATTCAGGTCGAAACCTTGAGCAGATATGAACTGGCCGAGGGGAAAACTCTGGAAAAAGCGCTGCGTATTGTTCGTTCCGGCATACTGCCGAATATTCGTGAAAGCGATATTGAGAAAGGAATTTCGATGGAATATGCAAAGGGAATTATCTGGCTGGCCGGTTGCAAAGATATTGATGCTTCCGGTATTACCCCTAAACAGCGGGCACGTTTGAAGAAGTTGATGGAACGGGGCTTTATCGCTCCCATGACCGATGCCGAGCTGTCGAAGCTGACGTTGCACGACGCAGAGATTCTGATTGAACACGGTTCGTCGGAATATTGCCGGAAACAGAAAAGAAATGATTGTAGTTTCAATCGAAAAAACCACAAATCGAAGGAATAGATGATTATGGGATTATTTCTTGTTGCCGGAACCAAAGGTGGCGTGGGTAAGACACTGTGCGCATCGATGTTGATTGATACCGCTATCGATGCCGGAATCCAGGTGGTCGCCTACGACTGTGATAATGAGAATCAATCGTTGACGGCCGTATTTAAGAATTCGACCATAACGCTGCACGCCATTGATCCGGAGAATGGCCGGGAAGCATATCCGTTGGATCGGGTCGTAAATGAGCTCAAGGCAAATTCCGATCAGGAAAAGGCTTTTATTGTCGATATGAAAGCCGGCACCAGCAAATCCACTTTGGAGTGGCTGGATTGTGTGCCGGTTGCGGAATTGGCGGCAGCCAGGATCGCTGTCAATATCGTCGGCTGCGTCACAGCCGAGGTGGACAGTTGCATCACGTTTCTACGCTGGCTGGATTATTGCCGGGAAATGTTTGTTTCCGGGCAGGCTAACTTGATCCTGATCCGAAACCTGATTGCCGGACAAAATTTCTGGTATTACGAAAAAACGCTGAAACCGGTACTGGAGGAGCAGCTGCCGCATACGCGAATTATCGAAATGCCGTTTTTTACTCCGGAATATCTTACTTTGAGTCGGAAAGCCGGATTGACTTACGGACAGATGCTGAGGGACAAGGCGCAACTTCAGGGGTTGCAATATATGCAAATCATCCGCATTCGCAAGCAGTATGAAATCGCCGCCCAGAGATTCCGGGTGCTGTGGCCGGAAAAGCAAACAAAAATAAAGAAAGAGGTGTTAAGTCTCGATGGCGGAAGAAAACAGCATAACGCTTGAAGAGCGTGATCTGGCCGCTAGGCTGGTGCGCATGGGGGCTGCGGCCCCCATGCCTCTTGACGGCTTGACCAGGGAACGGCTCGATGAAATGGTGAACAATCTTCCAGAGATTTATCATGGTGTCGTCAGCGGACTGGATTCACAGCGCAAGCCGGTCGAAATATCGATGTTCGACGCCTCCAGGACAAATCTCCAGAAACGCGCCGGCGAACTGCTGCAAAAGCAGGCGTTTGCCGATATGCCGACCGGACGCATCAGCGTGGAATATTCGCCGGACGCCTGGAAACAATTCCTGCATTCCAGTCCGGATGTGGTGGATTTGGAGGCTTTGCAACAAAATTTGCGGCGCTGGAATTTTCCGGTTTCCGACGCCGGCATTCGCAAGGCGTTTGAACCGGACCTTGGCAAAAATCTGGCGGAGGCGGAGAAAATATACCGCGCCGCCCAGATTGATCTGTTTAGCCGCATGGTTCGGATGGGACTTTCCAAACCAGTTGATATGGCAGAATTAGACTTTTCACATATCGAACGGGAAATCGACAAACTGCCGCTGTTGGCGGTTGCGGAAATCGCCATGGCGACTCCGGACGGCGGCGTGCGCCATCTGGAGCTGCTGGATGTGGTGGACTATAGCCGCTCAAGTCACCTGGCCGGCGAGAATCAATACGGCTTCGATTATGAGTGGGAAAGCAAATTGCGCAGCCGTTATCCGGACGCCTCCTTTGAAGAAATCGAACGGGCGCGTTATCGGGAGGAAATGGAACGGGAAGAGCCGCTCAAATATCCGCGGGAAAGGAAAAGCGGAATCGGTTCTGACGGCATCGCCCGCTCATATGTGCAGGATCGGAATCCGAAGGAACAGTATCATCTTGAATTGCAGGAGCGGGCTTATTTTGCACAGCATCCTGAATGGGAGGACCGGGTGCTGCACAAGACGATTTCCTATCGCGCCGGAGTGGCCTGGCTGGATTACTTCAAGCAGGGTATTGACGCCGCCGATCCGATCGTAAAGGCGGACGGCTCCCACTCGTTTCGCAACCTGCAATCCGGACTGAAAAACTGGGAGTTGAAATTTTCACCGTCCCGGCTGGCGGACGGCTTTGAACCGAATCCGGCAATCAATCTGCGGGAAGCGCAACTGCTGTATCATCGGGAGATTATCGCCAAAACTGTGTCCGCCGGCGTCATTCCGCCATTGCCTCTGGAGGCATGGCGAAAATTGTCACCGGAAAAAGCGGAGGAAATTGTCAACGGCTTGCCGATGCTGTTGACCCAGGCACGGCCTGCCGATTGGCTTGATACCTTGAACGTGGCGGGAACCCCTGAAAATATAACCGGGCTGGAATTGCTTTTTGAAGCGTCCGGCATCCCGTTTGACCAAGACAAAATTCGCGCGACGCTTCCGGCGCCGCAAAGTGAAACAAACGAAAGGAGAACGAAAATGGCTGCTTACGAATTGACAAATGAGGATTATCAGAACATCGCGTCGGGGTTGATCGCTTCCGGCAGGTTGGAGATGACGCAACAGCAAATGCGGGAACTCTCGCCGGATTTTCTGAAGGATCTGGTTCAGATGAACGATACTCCGGCCTCCATCAAACAAAAGGTGGCGTTGAGCATCATGGCTGCCGAGGGACGAGTTAAGCTGTCACAAGATGACATTGAAAATATTTCCGGCAGTGAAGCCAGAATAATTTTCAAAAACGTTCCAAATCGCAATATTGCCCCTGATCCAGATGCTCCCGCCGTTACGGATCGCACCCGACAGGAACTACGTCGGCTGATGGACAAAGGGCTGGTTCCCCGGATGCAGTCGGAACGCTGGAAAATTCTGACTGAACCTGAAGCCCGACAGATGATCAATATCACACTGGCATTGGCTCCGGCTACGGAAAACCAGAAGCAGGCGGTGCGCGAAATGCTGAAAGCCGGCGGCTTTGACGGCAAGGCGTTGGCGGCAATCATCCCGTCTCCGACTATCGGAGAACGGGAGATTGCCACGTTGAGCATGGGGAAAGCCAGTAAAATTCTGGGGCTGGGGCCGGCTTCGGAAGAACAGATCAAGCGAGTCGAAGAGTTGATTGCCGACCGGAGAATTGAGCCTGTGGATACGAAAAATCTGACCAAAGGGACGGCCAGTGAGATTCTGGATGCCGCATATTCCCAGTCAAAACCGCATGAGCCGGACGATCCGGCTACCGGCAAACAACTGGCCCGGATTCAGGAACTGATCGACCAGAAACGGATCGAACCGATGTCCAAAACGCAACTGGAGAAGATCAATTTCGGACAGGCACGGGAGATTCTTGCCAATGCGCCGGCGTCCTCCAAACAAAAAAACGCCATCCGCAACATGGTGGAACAAGGTCGGCTCGAACCTCTGTCAAAATATGAAAACGACAATCTGACTTTTGCCGAAGCCAGCAAACTGCTGGATATTGGTTCCGGTAAATCCAATGAGGCGCAAGTTCATAAACAGGAACCGGATGGACCGGCCACGGAGAATCAATTGGCTAAATTGGAGGAACTTCACAAGACCGGTAAAATCGATGAAATTCCCACTGACATCACGAAAAAACAGGCGTCCGAAATTATTGGTAAGGCAGTTCAGGCCGAACCGATAACCATCCAGCAAGAAGGTATGCTGCGGAAATGGATGGAACGCGGCATGGTTCCCGTCATGAGCGAAAAGAAAATTGCAGCTATGACGCAAGGCACATTTCGGGATCTGTCGAAGGACCTGATGGCAAAAGCCGCCAGGGAACCAGGTAAAGAAACGCCGGAACCGGGTAGAAACAAAGCGCCCGGTAAAACCATTCAGGAACCAGCTATGTCCCGATAAACGTTCAGGCCGCCGGTTTCCGTTCCGGAATAATCCGGCGCGGAAGCGGCGGCCAAGGAGATTTTATGAACCTGAGAGAACTGTGCATGAATACGATGGCCGACTCGGAGGTTTCGTCCGAGGAACTTCGCCGGTTGCTCGGATTATATCGCGAAACCGGCGATCCAAACGACCTGACCTATGGCATCATTCTGGAGTTGGAACTTCTGCATCGCGAACAGGATCGCAGGCTCCAATCCGAAGTGAAACGTAATGAAGTAATGCTGGAGCGCATCAACGCGATTCTGCAGCAGAACCACGAACAGACACTGGAGCTGGCAACCCGTTTTCAGATTCACTACCGATTGCAGTTTCGCCGGTTGATCGCTATTCATCGCGAACGTTTTGCCAATAAATGTGTCTTCACTGTTTGTCTGTTGCTGTTGGCGCTGCTGGCCGGCATCGGAGCATTTCATCTTTACTGCTGGTGGTGGACCTGATGGCCTCGGTTCTTGACACCGAAATACTGAATCTGGAGGGCAATGCCTGGACGACCCGTGATGCGGCCACCGGCGTCATGGTTTTCGGCATGACCGGCTCCGGAAAATCCTCCGGCCCTTTGCGGAATATAGCCTTGAAATTCCTGCAGCTTGGGTATGGCGGAATCGTCTTCTGCGCAAAACCGGACGAACCTGGCACATGGGAAGACTATGCCGCCGAAACCGGCCGGACCGGCGATCTGCTCCGGCTGAGTAATGAAACATTTGCTTTTCTGGATGAAGAATTTTCCCGCCCCAGGGAAGCCGGCGGCGGACAGGTTGAGAATGTGGTCAATATCTTTCTGGAGGTTGTCAAAATCTCGAAAGATAAGAAACAAGCCGGCACTTCCGATGAATATTGGCAAAATGCGATCAAGCAATTTCTGCGCAATGCCATATCGCTGCTGGTTCTTGCCAAAGAGCAGGTAACATTGCCCAACATCAAGAAAACCATCGATACTGCGCTGCGCTCCAATGAAGTCGCGGAAAATATTCAAAAATACGTCGAAGGCTTTGTCGTCTTTTGTCAAGCCGAAGCGGATGAATACGGAGATTTCAGGTCGACCGCCCAAGCATATCAGAAATATTATATTGAACTCAACGGCGATGCGGTAAACCATCAAACGCTGGAACATGCGCAGCAATATTCCAGCCTGTTGCTGTTGCAAGCAGCATATCACGGTCATACCGAATGCCCGGACTATGAATTGGCCTGGAATTATTTTTTGATCGAATTTCCGCAACTGGACGAACGTACCCGCAGCAATACCATTTCCAGTTTTACCGTACTGGCCGACTCCATGCTTCGCGGAGAATTTCTGCGTTGCTTTGGCGCCCGCAGTTCTTCTCTGCATATGGAAGAGCTTTACCGGCAGGGCAAAATCCTGATTGTCGATCAGGATGTCAAACAATACGGACTGGTCGGACAAATGACTGCCGCCATCATCAAGTTATGTTTTCAAAAAATGATTGAGCGCCGTGAAGACATTACCAATCCCGACGCCCGTCCGGTTTTTCTGTGGGCCGATGAATGCCAGTTTTTCGCCATCGATTATGACCAGAAGTTTCAGACCACCGCCAGATCCAGTCGAACCTTGACGGTGTATGCAACCCAGAATCTGGGCAACCTCCATGACGGCTACGGCAAGGAAAAAGCTGCGTCGCTGCTGGGAAACCTCGGGACGAAGTTTTTCTGCCAAAACGGCGATCATGAAACCAACAAATGGGCGGCCGACAGTATCGGACAAGAGGTAATTCGGCGACGCAGCCAAAATCTCGGCGACTCTCAATCAGGCGGACTGAAAGGCGATTACTCCAGGTCCGACAACTATTCCGAAGGCTGGTCGGAACAAAAAGATTATAAGGTGGACATCGTATCCTTCACCACACTTCAGGCTGGCGGGCCTCGCGGACAATGCCAGGTCGGGTACATATTCTGGCAATCAGGACGGCTGCTGAAAAACGGCGATGTTTTTGTCCGGTCGGCATTCAAGCAGAAATGCCGGAAAGTCTGCGGCGCGCGGGTTGAACGCCATTGCCCGGCGACACAGGAGGCGGGAAAAAACGGCAATTTGAAAACCCGCTGGTTCTATTGGTACGATTATTGCCGTCTCGCCGTTTTTACCGTGGCTCTGCTGCCGGTTTTCGGCGGAATATGGTTGATCTACTCCGGCAACGATTGTTTTATCTGGCGCTGTCCAGGCATCGGCATCGTTACTCTGGCGACGTTGGGGGTGTGGTGCGCTGCCTTTGTTTTGGAGATGCTGTGGGCGATGTGCACGGTCGGACTGGAGCTGATTTGGTGCGCAATTCGGCATAAACCGAGGCTTAAGGTCAAAACCATCAACCGGATGCCGCTGGTGGTCTTCACCTGGATGTATCTGATTCTTTCCTTTGCTCTGGCTGTTTTGCTCCAGAACGCGCTTTACGACGGTGATAACGTTTGGCCGTTTGCACTGGTATGGATCGCTGCAAGCCTCGCACATCGTCTGTTCAAAACCGCTGGAGGAAGAAAAATCCCAGTGGATTCCGAAACTTAACTGGCTGTATCACTTTCCATTCTAAACAGTAATAATTTTCTGTTATATAGAAAAAATGGTTCCGATGCGAATACATCACATTCTTAAAAGCTTCAACCTAATAGTATTTAATTGTTCTGGACACAACGTTTGTGTCGCCTTCCGTCTAGCCTGAATATTGCGTAAATTTTCAAAAACAAAGAGGCAGATTCTCGACTAACGTATTATATTGTAATATCTTACATCACAATATAACGCCGAGGTCTGCCAATGACAAAATGTAATGTTTCGATTCCGGTCTTTCAAGGTCCGAAAAGCAGAAAAATTGAATTCAATTTCGCCGGTGGAGATATCAGCAGTGACGGCGGGTTGCTTTTTGTGAAAGAATTCGACCGCAAACTCGGTTTGACCCGGCGCGCCGGTAACCTGCTGGATTCTTTTGATATTCGACAGCCCGGAAAAGTTGAGCATTCCTATCTGAGCATGCTTCGTCAACGAGTTTTTGGTTTGGTTGCCGGCCATGAAGATCTCAATGACCATCATGAATTGCGAACTGATCCGCTGATTCAAACTGTTGTCGGTCGTGATCGTCAACTCGCCACTCCAAGCACTTTATGTCGATTCGAAAATGGAATCGATCGTCGTGCTTGCGTAGATTTGAGCCGATTGTTTGTCGAATTCTTTATCGAAAGTTTCTCCACGCCGCCTCGAGAATTGATTCTTGATTTCGATGCTACCGATGACCTCACTTACGGGATGCAGGAAAATCGCTTTTTTCATGGCTATTATGACCACTATTGCTTTTTGCCGTTGTATGTTTTCTGCGGGGATCAATTGCTTGTGGCTTATTTGCGTCCATCAAAAATTGATGCGGCCAAGCATGCTTGGGCGATTCTCTCGCTACTGGTAAAGCGCTTTCGGCAGAAATGGCCGAAGGTTAAGATTATTTTCCGGGGAGACAGTGGCTTTTGTCGGCAGAAAATGCTGAACTGGTGTGATAAAAATGAGGTCAAATATATTGTCGGATTGGCGAAAAATCCACGTTTGCTGGAATTATCAAAAGATCTTCAAGTGAAAGCGGAAGCACTTTACAACGAAACACATGAAAAAGCAAAACTGTTTACTCAGTTCGAATATGCGGCAGGAACTTGGAAATACCCGCGCCGGGTGATTGCCAAAGCGGAATTCAACTCCCCCGGACCGAATAATCGTTTTATCGTCACCAATCTTGATGATGATGGACAATATCTTTATGAAAAAGTCTATTGCGCCCGAGGTGAGATGGAAAACAGGATCAAGGAACAGCAGCTGGATCTTTTCGCTGATCGGACGAGCTGCCATGACTTTGCGGCAAATCAATTCCGGCTTCTGCTTTCAAGTTTGGCTTATATTCTCATGGAACGGTTTCGGGCATTGTTGTTGACAGGAACTCAATTTGCCGAGGCTACCTGCGGCAGCATTCGCTTATACCTGGTGAAAATCGGTGCCATTATTCGGCGGAATACCAGAAAAATTTATGTTGCTCTTTCAAGTGCTTGTCCAAATCAGGAACTCCTCCGCTTGATCGCTGCGAAAATCATCGCTTGGGAATAAAACCTTGGAGAGCTGTCCCCGGCTCGCCGAACAACAACGGGGGAAAGGGGGAATATGCTCAATTTGCAAAAAAACGACAATATCCGACTCTGAAAATAAAAACTTCCGAATCTTCTGAACATTTCTCGACGATTCGAAAGTTTCATGCAACATTCAGGCTAGTGGGCAAATCGTATTTTTTCAGGTAACGAGTGACCATCGAATCCGATATGCCGAAGATCTTTCCGACTTCTATATTGTTAAAAAACAATACTTCATTCAATCTTTTTTCAGTTACGGCCGGCAGAGGTATATTCAGCGGCAGCTCATGATTATGGTGTGAAACAAGCCTTAATTGATCGCGGATCAGCATGAGGTGATTGAGTGGCAAATCATGTAATGCAAGCGTTATTTCAGACAATAAGTCCTGCCGTGTATTCGCGGTAACATCAACAGCGACCACATCAATTGTATCTGCCGGATAAATGTCCGGCAATCGGGCAATCGCTTCGCTCTTCTGCTCAATATCGATGTGCGTATAGTGGCTGGTCATTTTCAGTGTTTTGTGTCCCAAAATCCGTTGGGTGATTAAAGGATCAATACTCAATTTTGAGGCAATGGTAGCAAAATAATGCCGAACACTGTGCATGGATTTTCGACAAATTTTACATTGCTTTGCTACTACCTTTTGTGTTTGGGGATCAATAGTTTTACGTATCGCACGTCTGACTTGGGCATTCGGAGCCACAGACGTGATGATACCGGCTGACTGCAGTATTTTGGTTATAATTTTGCTGATAGCGCCGGTATAGGAGCGATAACGCATTTGGAGCTTGGGCATGATATAAACGTCACCGGAAGCCCGGATGGAAAAGCGATATAATAATTCTGCTCGTAATTCACGATGAATCGGAATAGTCACCGGATCTGGCGACGATCTTTTCGTTTTATTCGGTACAAATGATATTTCAGTAAAGGATTCATTGATATCTTGCCAAGTCATTTGAGTGCCTTCTCCACCGCGAATTCCGGTAAAAGCCATCAACTTCAGAAGACAGCGATATTCATCCTTATCATTAAGTTCATACAAGCTGTCGGAGGACAATAAACTGAATATATGTTGTAGTTCCTGAAGGGTCAATGGCTCTCGCGATTGTTGACTTTTCGGAATTTTAGGCAAATCAAGAAACAGTTTTTCGGTTTCCGGTCCCAGGGCTTTACGCCAGACGCTTTTCAAAGTGATCGTATCAACCCGGAAAGTTTGAGCGGAAACTTTTTGGGCTTTGCGAAAGTTGAAATAATCTTCCAATACCGACTGGGTTACTTCTCCAATTTTTTCAATGATCGGATGTCTTTTTGACATATAACCGATAAAAGTTCGCCACGCACTTTCGTAGCCTTTCAATGTGATGGCTTCAACCGTTCCTTCCTTGAACTCATGGAACTTATTCCAAGCCTCCGTCAGAGTCAAGCTACACTTAACCATCATCTGCCGGGTTTCCATCAATTTCAGAATCGCTTCTTCTTTGGATTCAAGCTGCTCCAGAGCTGTATTAGTGGCAAAACGCTGACGTATGAGTTGTTCTGCTTCCTCCTTTATTTTTGTCGGATTTCCGGCTCTGTCCAGTAAGGTTTTCTGACGCCGCTTGCCGTCATCATCGTAATATTGAACCGCATAGAATCCGCTCGGCATTTTCTTCAACGACCCGGTTCCATTACGTCTTTTATTGAGTATAGCCTTAGGCATCAATATGGTTCCTTTTTTTGTTTTTTTCATATTTTCCAATAAAATGGTAAATATGAAAAAAAAAACAATTGGAAATCAAAGAGTTAACCTTGAAATCTGTATAGATTTCAAGGCAACTGCAAAATAAGTAATTTGCTGCCAATCGCTGAAAATAGAGTAACTTGACGATGGAGTTTTTCTCGAAAACAGCATTGATTCAAAGAAAAGATAAAAATGAGTTTCTTTATAAAAACGGCTAACCTGAATGTTGCATGAAACTTTCGAATCGTCGAGAAATGTTCAGAAGATTCGGAAGTTTTTATTTTCAGAGTCGGATATTGTCGTTTTTTTGCAAATTGAGCATATTCCCCCTTTCCCCCGTTGTTGTTCGGCGAGCCGGGGACAGCTCTCCAAGGTTTTATTCCCAAGCGATGATTTTCGCAGCGATCAAGCGGAGGAGTTCCTGATTTGGACAAGCACTTGAAAGAGCAACATAAATTTTTCTGGTATTCCGCCGAATAATGGCACCGATTTTCACCAGGTATAAGCGAATGCTGCCGCAGGTAGCCTCGGCAAATTGAGTTCCTGTCAACAACAATGCCCGAAACCGTTCCATGAGAATATAAGCCAAACTTGAAAGCAGAAGCCGGAATTGATTTGCCGCAAAGTCATGGCAGCTCGTCCGATCAGCGAAAAGATCCAGCTGCTGTTCCTTGATCCTGTTTTCCATCTCACCTCGGGCGCAATAGACTTTTTCATAAAGATATTGTCCATCATCATCAAGATTGGTGACGATAAAACGATTATTCGGTCCGGGGGAGTTGAATTCCGCTTTGGCAATCACCCGGCGCGGGTATTTCCAAGTTCCTGCCGCATATTCGAACTGAGTAAACAGTTTTGTTTTTCATGTGTTTCGTTGTAAAGTGCTTCCGTGTTCCCTTGATGATCTTTTGATAGTGCCAGCAAACGTGGATTGTTGTCCAATCCGACAATATATTTGACCTCATTTTTATCGCACCAGTGCAGCATTTTCTGCCGTCAAAAGCCACTGTCTCCCCGGAAGATAATCTTAACCTTCCGCCATTTCTGCCGAGAGCTCTTTACCAGTAGCGAGAGAATCGCCCAAGCATGCTTGACCGCATCAATTTTTGATGGACGCAAATAAGCCACAAGCAATTGATCCCCGCAGAAAACATACAACGGCAAAAAGCAATAGTGGTCATAATAGCCATGAAAAAAGCGATTTTCCTGCATCCCGTAAGTGAGGTCATCGGTAGCATCGAAATCAAGAATCAATTCTCGAGGCGGCGTGGAGAAACTTTCGATAAAGAATTCGACAAACAATCGGCTCAAATCTACGCAAGCACGACGATCGATTCCATTTTCGAATCGACATAAAGTGCTTGGAGTGGCGAGTTGACGATCACGACCGGCAACAGTTTGAATCAGCGGATCAGTTCGCAATTCATGATGGTCATTGAGATCTTCATGGCCGGCAACCAAACCAAAAACTCGTTGACGAAGCATGCTCAGATAGGAATGTTCAACTTTTCCGGGCTGTCGAATATCAAAAGAATCCAGCAGTTTACCGGCGCGCCGGGTCAAACCGAGTTTGCGGTCGAATTCTTTCACGAAAAGCAACCCGCCGTCACTGCTGATATCTCCACCGGCGAAATTGAATTCAATTTTTCTGCTTTTCGGACCTTGAAAGAACGGAATCGAAACGTTACATTTTGTCATTGGCAGACCTCGGCGTTATATTGTCACGTAAAATATTACAATATAATATATTAGTCGAGAATCTGCCTCTTTGTTTTTGAAAATTTACGCAATATTCAGGCTAAAGGACAACCATCACAGTATCGCGAAAAGTGGGTTTGAGCAAGGAATCAAATAAAAAATCCTGCACAATATGTTTGTAATTAAGAATTTAAAGGCAAAATTGCAAATAATGGCGGCTGATTTTTTTTGGTTCGATTCTAAAATTATAAAATTTCATGATATAAAATTGCGTATTTATGCCTTTTGGTGGCGCAAAAATACAAGAAAATCAGGGAATATCCGCGAAGATAAAAAAAGAAATTTTTAAGAAAAAAACAGAGGTTACGCATCGTTAAAGTTCGATATTTCAGGTCATTTCAGGTAACTTAAAAAATAATAAACCGGAAAATGGCAAATAATGGCGGCTGACAATATAAAAAAATGGCAGACTTTTACGTCTGCCACTGCACTTAACCGCTTATGGCGGAATACTTTATAATGGTGCGCCCACGGGGACTCGAACCCAGGACCCAATGATTAAGAGTCATTTGCTCTACCAACTGAGCTATGGGCGCAATAATCACACCTTCGATGTGATGTCGTTTAAAATACATGAAAACGGCAAAAAAGCAAATGCGCTTACCGGCTTTTTTGCGCTTTTTCTTCATTCCGTCCGCCCCAGCCCTCCGGCGCACTCCTCGCGGCCGGCTTCATCTGCCCGCCCGGGAGACAGCGCCAGTCGTTCCAGCAGATGCGGTACCGCCTCCCGCCAGACGCCGGCGGCCGGATGGGAATCGTACGGAATCACGTAGCGGCAATTATCCAGCGGTTCAGCCAATAACGAACTGACCAGAACAACCGTCTCCCCCTGACGACGCAACGCCTCAATCAGAACAGTCGACTCCGGTGTCGAATCGTAAAACAGCACGACAAAACGGGCACCGGCGGCTTCCACCCGTTTCCGCATCGCCTCCACAACCGCCAGGTAAAGCCGCAAGGCCCGCCGGTCGTCCACGTTGCGGCCGCGGCTGAACAGCGCCTTGCGGATGAATAAAGTGGTATTCGGCAACAGCCGCCCAAGCAATTTGAAACCGAGCAGGCGACCGGCAACACCGCCGCGCACCAACGAATCCCCGGCAATTCGATAATGCGGCGCGTACAGCGGTTCCCACGGCGCCAGCAACGCGGTCCGCTTGACATGGTCGTCGATCGCCAGATACAACACCAATTCGACCGGCGCCGCATCGGTAAGCTCACGCCAGCGCCCGTCATCCTCGAGCATCGCCAACGGTTCATGGGCGCCGTAACCGGGCACGGCCAGATTGAATACCCGCCGGCCGCTCAATTCGCCGAGACGCCACGGCAACGTCGCCGCATCGTCCAGCAATTGCCCGAACGCCATCGAGCAGCCGAGCACGGCGACGGACGGCCAATCGCCTTCCGGCGTCCGCCGGCGGCCCACGGCATCGGTATGATAATGTCCTTCGGCCAGCACCGCGTCATCCATCACAAGCCGCAGGCCGCCGGAAGCGTCCGGCACGCCGAAATAGCCGAGCGACCGGTCCGGCCGGGTCATCGCGTCACCGAACGCTTTCGACACCACCCGATCGGGCCGTAAAAGCACCGTTTCAACCACCGCCAGAAACAGAAAAATCGGCAACAGATTGAAGGCGGCCAGCCGCAGCCAGCGAATCCGGCGCACCGACAGCCCGACCAGCAGCGCCGCCAGCGCGGCATCGAGCATCAAAACGATTCCGCTGAACGGCGTCTGCCAACCCGCCATCCCCCCGGCGATCGCCGTCAATGCCGCCCCAACAGCAAGCCGCCGGCTGACACTCTCAGGCCACGTCATGATTCGTCCATTCAAAACAAGGTGTAAAGAAACGGCCCGGCTCCCGTGCTGCCGAGAAAAATCAGCAAGCCCAGCAGCAACAGGATGACGAGCAGCGGAATCAGCCAGTACTTCTTGTTTTCCCGGATCAGTTCCCAAAGTTCGCCGACTACTGTTCCATGATGTTCCAACCGCTCAAACTCATCGCCGGAAGAGTGCTGTTTCTCCTGTTTCATAATGCCCTTCAGAATTGTTTGAAATATCGCTTCAGATCGGCAATTTTCACAGTTGGCCGCCAATTGCTGTCCAGCTTCGAATTTTTCAGGCGGAGGACATCACGGCCCCGCCAGCGGCCGATCAACGCCGCCGGAGTAAACATGCCGAAAAAGAACAGCAGCAGCAGAAAATTGGATACCGCCAGCCCGATCGCGCCGCCGACCGCATAACAGGCCAGATAGATTCCCCGCCCCGCCAGCGGCAGCCAACTCACCGCGAACACGGCGGCTCCCGCCAGCCCGACCCGCAGCGCGCCAGCGGATGAAAGCCGGCCGACCGCCCATAAGATTACGGCGATCGCCAGCACGGCAACCAACAAAGTCCAGCGGAACCGCCGCAGGGCGGCACGATCCGGGCGCCAGTTGATTTCTTCAAACGGATTGATCATACTTGCGGCTCCTAATCCAATCGGAATTCCCGCCGGTAAGCGACGCTGTCGGCCCGGACCTGCTGCCGCTCCTTGCGCAGCAGGAAATTTTCCAGCACCAGCACATCCATGTCGGTATTCAAAAAACAGTGGAGCGCCTCCTCCGGCGTGTTGACGATCGGCTCTCCCCGGATATTGAAACTGGTATTGATCAGCACCGGACAACCGGTCAAACCGGCGAATGCTTCGAGCAGCCGCCGGTAACGGCCGTGACGCGTTTCATCCACCGTCTGCAGCCGGGCTGAATAATCGATATGAGTGACCGCCGGCAAATCGGAACGCCTGATTTGAAGCCGGCGGTTCAGATCCGGGTCATCGCCCATCACCGCCTCTTCCGCCGCCGTCAATTTGCGCCGGTGGTTTGCCGCCAGCGGCGCCACCATCAGCATATAGGGAGATTCGCCGGCAAAATCGAAATATTCGGCAGCGCGTTCCGCCAGAACCGACGGAGCAAACGGCCGGAAAGATTCGCGGAATTTGATTTTCAAATTCATCTGCGCCTGCATTTTCTCGCTGCGCGGGTCGCCCAGAATGCTGCGGCACCCCAAGGCCCGCGGCCCGAATTCCATACGTCCCTGAAACCAGCCGACCACCTTCTCTTCCCGGAGCAATGCGGCGCAAGCGGCCAGCAAAGCCGGTTCGGAATCGAATTCTTCATAAACCATTTGCCGCCGCTTCAGCAAAGCGCCGATCTCCGCCGCCGAGTAGGCCGGACCGAGCAAGGATCCCTGCTGGCGATCGCCGCCGGTCGTTACCCGCTCCCGGCCGAGCAGTTGATGCCAGACAAACCAAGCGGCCCCCAGCGCGCCGCCGGCATCGCCGGAAGCCGGCTGTATCCAAATCCGCTCGAAGATTTTTTCCCGCGCCAACCGGCCGTTGGCGGAACAGTTCAGTGCCACGCCGCCGGCAAGACACAAGTTCTCCTCTCCGGTCAACCGCCGGACATGGCGCGCCATCTTCAGGATGATCTCTTCCGTAACCGATTGAATCGACGCGGCCAGATCCATTTCTCGTCCGGTCAACGGCGATTCGGGCCGCCGGGCCGGGCCGCCGAACAGACGGTCAAAGGCAGGTGAAGTCATCGTCAGACCGGTACAGTAGTTGAAATATTTCAGATTCAGTTGAATCGAACCGTCATCGAAAATCCGCACCAATTTTTCCCGGATCAGCCCGGCATACACCGGCCGGCCGTAAGGCGCCAGCCCCATCAGCTTGTATTCGCCGGAATTGACCCGGAAACCGCAATAACCGGTAAAGGCGGAATACAACAAGCCAAGCGAATGCGGAAAATTCATCTGTTCATACAATTCCAGCCGGCGGCCGTTTCCGACGCCGATGCTGGCAGTCGCCCACTCGCCGACCCCGTCCACCGTCAAAACCGCCGCCCGCTCAAACGGCGACGGATAAAACGCCGAGGCCGCATGCGACTGATGATGCTCCGTAAACAGCAATTTCCCCCGGAAATCCCGGCCCAGCCGGTGCCGGATATCACGGCGCAGAAAAAGCTTCTGCTTCAGCCACTGCGGTATCGCCCGGCTGAACGAGGCGAAACCGCGCGGCGCAAAGGCCAGGTAAGTTTCCAGCAGTCGGTCGAATTTCTGCAGCGGTTTCTCGTAGAAGACGACATAATCCAGCTCACTGACCGCAAGCCCGGCCTGTTTCAGACAAAAATCCACCGCCCGCGACGGAAACGACGCATCCTGTTTGCGCCGAGAAAAACGCTCCTCCTGGGCCGCCGCAACGACGACGCCGTCGCAAAGCAAAGCGGCTGCCGAATCATGATAATAGGCAGAAATTCCAAGAATGTTCACCCGTACCCGTCCCTCGGTTCCAAATATCCGTATCCGCTACCATACCTTGCGAAATTTGAAAATGCAATGGCCTTCCGGCCGAACCGATCGATTTTTCCGAGCCGCCCATCCGGCTGCCCCGGCGTCCTTCACGCCCGCTGCCGCGCCGCTTGGACCAGCGACGCGCACAGCCTTTCGAAGGACATGCCGGCCACCTGCGCCGCTTTCGGCACCAGGCTGGTCGCCGTGAAGCCCGGCAGCGCGTTGCCTTCCAGCATAAAGCTGTTTCCGGCAGCGTCCACCATGAAATCCACCCGCAACAAGTCCCGGCAACCGGCCGCTACGTAGAATTTCAACGCCGCGGCGGACGCTTCGCGCTGGGTCCGCTCCGAGATGGTCCGGGGCGGACAGAAATAGTTCGTTTTGCCGTTCTGATAAACATATTTCGCATCGTAATCGTAAAAACCGTGCGGACTCTGGATCTCCACCACCGGCATCACCCGGCCGTTGACGACCGGCACGGTGATCTCGCTGCCGGCGATGAACTCTTCGACCAGCAACACCTCGTCATAAACGAAAATCTTTTCCAGCGCCGCCGCCCAGTCGGCCGCTTTTTCCACCTTGGCAATGCCGATCGTCGATCCCTGCCATGGCGCTTTGATCATCACCGGCAACTGCAGACCGTCCGGAAACTCCGGATGTTCGCGGCTGACGGTCGCCCAGCGCGCCGTCGGCAATTGCATCGTCTCCAGCAATTGCTTGGTGGCGATTTTGTCCATCACCAGCCGGCAGGCTGCGCTGCCGCTGCCGACAAAATTCAGGTGAGCCGCTTCCAGCACGGCCTGCAACGAGCCGTCCTCTCCGAAACCACCGTGCAATACCGGAAAAATCACCTCGGCGGCCGCCATCTCCGGCAGTACCTCGCACGACTTCAAATCGATTTCCCGCACCGGATAATTGGCATTGCGCAGCGCCTGCGCCACCGCCGCGCCGGAACGCAGCGACACTTCCCGTTCGCTGCTGTCGCCGCCTTTCAACACCGCCACCCGGGGCGGCATCGCCGCGGCAAGCACCCGGCGCAACGCGGCCGGATCGGCGAAACAGTACTCCGGCACCAGGTACAAACCGGTCTGCGCCGCCACTTCCCGCCGCACCCGGGACAGCAGCTCGACGACATCGTTCTCACTGGCCTCTCCGCCGTTCATCAGATAATTGGCATGCTTGTCGCTGATTCCGGCACCGCCGGAAACGGCGCCTTTGAGGCCGCAGCGGTCGATCAGCCGGCCGGCCGGTTCGTCCGGCGCGATATTCCGGAACGCACATCCGGCGCTGCGGCCGCGCGGTTCGTGCTGCCGCCGCAGATCCAGATAATAGGATACCTTCCGGGCGGCCTCCTTGTCGATGCCGGAATCCAGGCGGAGGATCGCGCCGGTGATCACCACATCCTCCGGCAGCGAACTGGCGCGATAACGCCACTGGATATCCTCCCGCACCGCCGTCCACGGCGTTCCGTCCAGATGCCAGCCGAACAGCTCGATGACAAATTCACTCAACGTCACGTCATGCGCTCCGGCATTCATCCGCAACGCGCCCCCGACCGTGCCGGGAATCCCGACCAGCGGCGCCAGCGCACCGAAACCGTGCCGCGCGCAACTGTTGACCAGATCGGCCAGCCGCACGCCGCCGCCGACCGTCACATGATTGCGCCCGAAACGCAGCCGGACGAAGTCGTTCTGCCGCAACCGGACGACGATACCGGCAAATTCCGCATCGCAACCGACCAGATTGGAACCGCCGCCGACCAACAGCACCGGCAGCGTCCGCTCCCGGCAGAAGGCCAGCAGCCGCGCCAGCATGATGTCGTCGGTCGGCTCCGCCACCACCGGAATCTCGCTTCCGACGCCCAGCGTGGTAATCTCCCGCCAGGAAACCATATATTTCAACGGCAATTCCGGCAACTGCCGCTCCAGCTCCGTAATCATCGCACTCAGTTCGGTATTTCTCATTTCAACCCATCCTTGGGCGGTTTGCCGCCGCCGTAAACCTTTTCCGGCTCAAACACCAGCTCCTCATCCTCCGTCACCGCGCCGTCGGCAATCCGGCGGTAAAAACAGCTCCGGTGGCCGGTATGACAGGCCGCGCCGCCGATCTGCTCCACCTTGAAAATCACCGTGTCGCCGTCACAATCGATCAGGATTTCCCGGATCAACTGCACATTGCCGGAGCGTTCGCCCTTCCGCCACAACTGATTCCGCGAACGGGAAAAATAAGTAGCGTAACCGGTCCGCAGCGTCTCCTGCCACGCTTCGGCATTGATATAAGCCAGCATCAGAACTTCATTGCTCAAATAATCCTGCGCGATGGCCGGAATCAATCCGCCACCCTTGGAAAAATCCAGTTCCGTCATCGATATGGAAGCCCCCCGCATTGCATTCAAAAATTCATGATGGAAGCAATGTAAACCGATCGCCATATTTTCGCAAGCGGCAAGCTGGCCATTTCTGGAAAATTCCGGACATTTTCACTCTTTTCCGAAGGAGACGGAAACCGATTCCTTCAAAATAGTTCTTTTTTTATCGATTCGGGAAATATCAATTTTGACAATTCCGCAATACGAGGTTATATTACGCAAACCGGAAGGAGAGGTTTCTTTACTGCGCGGCCAGGCTGCGCCGCCCTTGCGGTAGTGCCGGAAAATTCTCGAAAAATGACCGGAAGGTCAAAGCATTAACCATAAAAGGATAGAGAAAAATGATTAAGATCGGTATCAACGGTTTCGGTCGTATCGGCCGTCTGGTGTTCCGCGCCGCGCAGTCGCGCAAAGATGTTCAGGTGGTCGCGATCAACGACCTGCTGGATGTTGACTACATCGCCTATATGCTGAAATACGACTCCGTCCACGGCAAATTCGACGGCACGATCGAAGTGAAGGACGGCCAGTTGGTCGTCAACGGCAAGGCCATCCGCATCACCGCCGAAAAAGAACCGGCCAACCTGAAATGGGGTGAAGTCGGCGCCGATTACATCGTTGAATCGACCGGTCTCTTCCTGACCAAGGAAAAAGCCGAAGGCCACCTGGCCGCCGGCGCCAAGAAGGTCGTCATGTCCGCGCCGTCCAAGGACGACACCCCGATGTTCGTCATGGGCGTCAACAACAAGAAGCTGACCAAGGACATGAACATCGTTTCCAACGCGTCCTGCACGACCAACTGCCTGGCGCCGATCACCAAGGTTCTGAATGACAGCTTCGGTGTCGTCGAAGGTTTGATGACCACCGTTCACGCCGCCACCGCCACCCAGAAGACCGTCGACGGCCCGTCCAAGAAGGATTGGCGCGGCGGCCGCGGCATCCTCGGCAACATCATCCCGTCCAGCACCGGCGCGGCCAAAGCGGTCGGCAAAGTCATTCCGGAACTGAACGGCAAACTGACCGGTATGTCCTTCCGCGTTCCGACTCCGGACGTTTCGGTCGTCGATTTGACCTGCCGCCTGGCCAAGGAAGCCAGCTATGAACAAATCTGCGCGGCGATGAAAGCTGCCAGCGAAGGCGAACTCAAAGGCATCCTCGGTTACACCGAAGACGCCGTCGTTTCGACCGATTTCACCGGTGACGCCCGGACGTCCATCTTCGACGCCAAGGCCGGTATCGCGTTGAACGGCAACTTCGTCAAGGTTGTTTCCTGGTACGACAACGAGTGGGGTTACTCCAACAAGGTTGTTGACCTGATCACCTATATGGCTTCTCTGTAAGCCGGGGTATTGGCAGCCATTCTTCGGAAACTGTCAAATCCTGATGAATCAAGCGTGATCGCTTTTGAACCCGAAGAACCGGCATGACTTTACGGTTTCTTCGGGTTTTGTTTTCCAAACAACATACAGTTGAGGAGTTTTTATCATGAATCTGAACAAAAAAACGGTCAAGGATATCGATCTGAACGGCAAGCGCGTCGTCATGCGCGTCGATTTCAACGTCCCGCTGAAAGACGGCAAAGTTGCCGACGACACCCGAATCCGCGCCGCGCTGCCGACGATCGAATACATCCTCTCGCATGGCGCATCGCTGGTGCTGCTGTCCCACCTCGGCCGTCCGAAAGGTCAGGCCAATCCGGAATTCACGCTGAAACCGACCGCCGACTACCTGGCCAAGCTGCTCGGCAAGCCGGTGAAATTCGTCAACGACTGCATCGGCGAGGAAGCGGTCGCCGCCTCCAAGGCGCTGAAAGCCGGCGACGTGATGGTTTGCGAGAACACCCGCTTCCACAAGGAGGAGGACCTCAAGGCCAAGACCGATGAAGACAAAGCCGCGCTGCGCGGATTCGCCAAGGAACTGGCCAAACTCGGCGACGTTTACGTCAACGACGCCTTCGGCACCGCCCACCGCGCCCACGCTTCGACGGCGGTGATCACCGAATTCATGGACAAAGCCAACTGCGTCGCCGGCTTCCTGATGGACAAGGAGCTGCAATACCTTGGCAAAGCGGTAGCCAATCCGGCCCGGCCGTTCGTCGCCATCATCGGCGGCGCCAAGGTTTCCGGCAAACTCGAAGTGCTGAAGTCGCTGATGGAAAAGGTCGATACCATCCTGATCGGCGGCGGCATGGCCTACACTTTCCTCAAGGCGCTGGGCCACAACATCGGCAATTCGCTCTGTGAGGACGAATTGCTCGACACCGCCAGGGAAACGCTGGAGCTGGCCAAGCGCAAAGGCGTCAAATTCCTGCTGCCGGTCGACAACAAGATCGCCGACAAATTCGACAACGAGGCCGATACCAAAATCGTCGGCGACGATATCGACGACGGCTACATGGCGCTCGATATCGGTCCGGAAACCATCAAACTGTACGCGGCTGAAATCGCCAAGGCCAAGACGGTAGTCTGGAACGGTCCGATGGGCTGTTTTGAAATGCCGAACTTCGCCGCCGGCACGATGGCCGTCTGCAAAGCGGTGGCCGACTGCGACTGCATCAGCATCATCGGCGGCGGCGACTCCGTCGCGGCGGTCAACCAGAGCGGTTTGGCCGACAAGATGTCGCACATCTCCACCGGCGGCGGCGCGTCCCTCGAATTCCTCGAAGGCAAGGCCCTGCCCGGCGTCGTCGCCCTGGCGGACGCCTGAGCCGGCCGGCAAAGGAAGGACGCGGGCGGGAAAACCTTCTTGAAAGAAGGCGCCTTGCCGGGTTCTTCCTTCGCCAGAGCTTTTGCCGTCTTTTTCCGGCCGGCGCCGCCGGTCGGGAAAAGACCATATTTTTTTCGGCATCATTCCAAGCCGCCGTCGATGAAATTCAAAGTTCTCCTGCCTGATATTCTCTGGTCCTGCCTGCCGCCGCTGGCCGGATTTCTCGTCGCATTGGCCGGCGGCATTCATTACGCCCCCTTCCCTGACTGCGGCGATTACCTGGTGCTGGCCGAAACACTGCGCAATACCGGTCAGTTCGATTATCCGGCGGCGGTTCCCGATGGCTGGCGGGCGCCGGGCGTTCCGATGCTGCTGGCCTTGTTCGGCAGCTATCTCTGGCTGAATCTGCTGTCCGCCTGGGGCATCACCTTTCTGATCTTGCGACTGGCGAACTATTTTCGTTTGCGTTACCGCCGGTTCGTCGTCTTTTTCCTGGGCGGCAGCGCCGGTTTCCTGGCCTGCACGGCAGTGCCGTTGTCCGAAATTCCCTTCCTGTTTTTCTTCTCCCTGATGTTGTTTTTAATAGCCAGGGACAGGCCAGCAGGAGCTGGCCTGTCCCTGGCAGCAGCTAGCTGCTGCCGCCCGGCGGCCATGTTCTTCTTCATCCCGGCGACACTTTTTCTGCTGTGGCAATGGCGGCACGCCCTGACCCGCCGCCGCTGGCTGGCGCTGCTGTGGTTCGTCCTGGCGGCCAATTCGCTGCCGCTGGCCTGGAGCTGGCGCAACTACCTCCATTACGGCCATTTCGAATTTTCTTCGCATGGCGGCTATTATCTGCTGTTTTACAAGGCCGGCAGCTACCTGTCGGTCCGGGACGGCCACCCTTTCGACCAGGTGCGCCGCGAACTGGACGCCAGGCTGCCGGCCGAACCGGACACATTCCTCCGCAGCCGGCTGGCCGGACAACTCGGCCGGCAACTCATTCTGGAAAATCTATCCGGCTTCCTGCGGTGGCTGCCGTGCAATCTGATCGATTTTTTCCAGCCGGACATCACGCCGCTGCTGGAACGGCTGCAAATCGCTGCCGGCAACCGCGGCACGCTGGATATTCTGCGCCGGCAGGGACTGTTCGCGGCAATCCGCCACTATTTCGCCGGCAACCTGCCGGCGACCGTGCTGACCGTCCTCTACCTGCCCTGGTACGGCCTGCTCTGGCTGCTGACCGGTTACGGCTTCTGGCGGCTCTGCCGGCAAAAACAGTGGACGCTGGTGATCGCGGTGCTGCTGTCGTGCGGTTATTTCATGCTGCTGCCGCTCGGCAATCTGGACTGGCGTTTCCGGCTGCCGCTGCTGCCGCTCGGCTGCCTGCTGGCCCTGTACGGCATCAATCAACTTCCAAGACCGCTCAAATTGCCGGAAACGGCCCGGACGAAGGTTGACAATTCCGCCCTGCAACATTAAATTGTCTTTCATCATGGCACTATTCAAATTACAATCTTCCTACCGTCCCTCCGGCGACCAGCCGCAGGCGATTGAAGCGCTGCTGCAGGGCTTTGCCGCCAAAAAACGTTATCAAACGCTGCTCGGCGTCACCGGCTCCGGCAAAACCTTCACGCTGGCCAATGTCATCGCCAAGCTGGAGCGGCCGGTGCTGATCTTGTCGCACAACAAGACGCTGGCCGCCCAGTTGTACAGTGAATTCAAGGGTTTCTTCCCGGAAAACGCCGTCGAATATTTCATCAGCTATTACGATTACTACCTGCCGGAATCCTACATTCCGCAGACCGACACTTACATCGCCAAAGACGCCAGCATCAACGACAGCATCGAAAAATTGCGCCTGTCGGCCACCGCTTCGCTGGTCGAGCGGCGCGATGTCATCGTCGTCGCCAGCGTCTCCTGCATCTACGGCCTGGGCTCGCCGGACGATTATGCCGACATGTGCGTCACCGTCCGGGTCGGCGACCAACTCGAACGCAACGCAATGCTGCACCGGCTGATCGACATCCAGTATGAACGCAACGATACGGCGCCGGAAGCCGGCCAGTTCCGGGTGCGCGGCGACGCGGTGGAAATTCATGAACCGCAACGCGATGATTTCATCCGGATCAATTTCTGGGGCAATGAGGTGGAAAGCATTTCCCGCCACGACGCCGTCAGCGGCCAGCTGAAAACCCGGCCGAATAAAATCACTTTTTTCCCCTGCAAGCACTTCGTGCTGCCGGCCCACCGGATCGAAGAGGCTTCCGACGCCATCCGCCGGGAGATGAAGGAGCGGGTTCGTTTTTTTGAAAACAACGGGCTGCTGGTCGAAGCCCAGCGCATCTACCAGCGGGTTAATTACGACCTTGAAATGATGCAGGAGATCGGCTATTGCAGCGGCATCGAGAATTACTCGATGCACCTGGCCAAACGCCGGCCGGGCAGCCGGCCCTACTGCCTGTTCGACTTCTTTCCGCCCGACCTGGTGACGGTCATCGACGAATCGCATGTGACGCTGCCGCAGGTGCAGGGCATGTACAAGGCCGACCGCAGCCGCAAGCAGACGTTGATCGACCACGGCTTCCGGCTGCCTTCGGCGCTCGAAAACCGGCCGTTGAAATTCGATGAATTCGAAAAATTGACCAATGACATCGTTTTCGTGTCGGCGACTCCCGGCCCGTATGAGCTGGAGCACTCCGGCGGCGTCATCGAACAGATCATCCGGCCGACCGGCCTGCTCGACCCGCTGATCGAAGTGCGGCCGCTGGAGGGCCAGGTCGACGACGTCATGGCCGAAATCCGCGCCGCCGCCGCCAAACACGAACGGGTACTGGTCACCACGCTGACCAAAAAGAGTTCCGAACGGCTGGCCGATTACCTGAGCGAGCTCGGCTTGAAAACCAGCTACCTGCATTCGGAACTCGACGCGCTGGAACGGGTCCGGGTGCTGGCCAAATTGCGGGAAGGCGATTTCGACTGCCTGATCGGCATCAATCTGCTGCGCGAAGGCATCGACCTGCCGGAAGTGGCGCTGGTCGCCATCCTCGACGCCGACAAAGAAGGCTTCCTGCGTTCGGAGCGTTCGCTCATCCAGGTGGCCGGCCGGGCGGCGCGGAATGTCAACGGACGGGTCATCCTCTACGGCGACCATATCACCCCGAGCATGCAGGCCCTGATCGACGGCAGCCAGGCCCGCCGCGCCCGCCAGGAGGAATACAACCGGCAACACCGCATCACTCCCAAAACCATCGTCAAAGACAAACTGGCCAGCATCGCCGATGTCGTCGCCAACGGCCAGGAATCGAAGAAAAAATTCGGCAACGCCGATGCCGCCCGGGCCATTTTGGACGGCGTCGTGCCGGCGGCGGCGGACGGCGGCAGCCTGACCGGCGAAGAGCTTCAGGAACTCATCCTGGAACTGGAAGGCGAAATGCTCTCCGCCGCCGAAGCGCTGGAATTCGAACGGGCGGCGACACTGCGCGATCAGATTCGGAAATTAAGCAAAAATAATTTTATCGAATCAGGAAATAAAAAATGAAACTTTTGGCAATTTTCCTGTTGGCGGCGGCGATCTGGCTGCCGCCCGGCGACGCCAGTCCGGCCGAACCGGCGGTAAAAACCGAAACGGCGGAATTGGTCGAGGGCAATACCGCGTTCGCTTTCCGACTCTACCGGGAACTGGCCGGGGTCAAGAACAATTTTTGTTTTTCGCCTTATTCCATCTCCTGCCTGATGGCCATGCCCTACCTCGGAGCCGACAGCGGCAGCGCGGCCGAACTCCAGACGGCGCTGAACTATCCGGACCGCCCGGAGACCGCTTTTGCCGCATTACAGCAACGGTTCGCCCGGACGGCGGAGAAGGAAGACGTCACTTTGGAGTTCCTCTCGGCAATTTTCCTGCAGGAAGACATCCCGCCGCGGGCGGATTACCGGCGGAAAATCGAGCAGTTTTTCGCGCCGCAATTCGAATTGGTGGATTTTTTGCGCCGCCCGGCCGATGCCGTCACCCGTATCAATGCCGCCGCCGCTGAAGGAACGCATGGCCGAATCACCAAAATCGTCGATACGGACGATGTCAAAAACGCTTACATGGTATTGTTGAACTGCGTTTATTTCCTCGGACGCTGGGAATCGCCGTTCGACAGACATTTCACCCGGCCGGAAGAATTCCATCAGGCGGACGGCACCAGCACGCCGGTGCCGTTCATGCGGCAAACCGCCAATTACCGCTACGCGAAACTGCCGTACGGTCAGGCCATTCAATTGAATTACCGTCCCGGCGACCTTTCCATGCTGTTCCTGCTGCCGGAGCCGGATAGCTCACTGGAAACCCTGGAACAATTGCTTTCCGCCGAGGAATGGGCAAAGGTTCTCCAACAACTCTCCCAGCAGAAGATCGACCTCTTCCTGCCGAAATTCAAACTGACCAGCGAGATGAATTTGATACCGCCATTGAAAGCGCTCGGCCTGGACGACGTATTCACGCCCGGCAAAGCCGACTTCTCCGGCATCACCGACGCTTTTCCGCTCTATATCGGCCTGATCAAGCAGAAAGTGTTCCTCGAAGTCGATGAACGGGGCAGCGAAGCAACCGCCGCCACCGCGATTGGGATGTGGACCGGCAGCGTTCCGAGGCCGGAGCCGCCGCCTCTTACGCTCCGCCTTGACCGGCCGTTCCTTTATGCCATCATCGACAATGCCACCGGAATGATTCTCTTCCTCGGCCGCATCGTTACATTCCAGACATGAAGAAACTGATTTTTTTCAAAGACTACCTGACCGGCCGGTACGGCAAGCCGCTCTACCGGATTCCGGTCGATCTTGCGCTCGGCTGCCCGAACCGGGACCGGGAACTGCGCGGCGGCTGTCTGTTCTGCGCCGCCGACGGCAGCCGGGCCCGCCACCTGGCCCGCCAGCTGCAACTGCCGGAACAAGTCGCCCGCGGCATCGCTTTCGCCCGGCAGCGCTACCGGGCCGAACCGCCTTACATCGCCTATTTCCAGTCGTTCACCAACACGTATGCTCCGGTGGAACAACTGCGCAGTTACTATGAAACCGTGCTCGCTCAGGCCGATTTCCGGCTGGTCATCATCGCCACCCGGCCGGACGCCCTGCCCGAACCGGTGCTCGATTACCTTGCCGAACTCAACCGGCGCTATGAAGTCTGGGTCGAACTCGGCGTCCAATCCTGCCACGACCGGACGCTGCAGTTGATCCGCCGCGGCCACGATTTCGCCGCCGTCAGACTGGCGGCGCAGCGCCTGGCCGAACGGCAGCTCCGGACGGCGGCGCACCTGATCCTCGGCTTGCCGCAGGAAACGCCGGAGATGTGGAGCCGGAGTGCCGAATTGCTGGCCGAACTGCCGTTCCAGGCGGTCAAACTGCATCAGTTGATGGTATTGAAGAACAGCCCGCTGGCCGCCTGGTACGGCGATCCGGGCCGCAGGACGCAGCTTCGTCTGCTCAACGAATATGAATATGCCGCCGCCGCCGCCGATTTCCTGCGGCGCCAACCGGAAGGACGCATCGTCATGCGCCTGACCGGCGACGCGGCTTCCGATGCGCTGATCGCGCCGAAATGGTGGATGAGCAAAGGACAGTTCCTCGAATTCTTCCGCCGGGAATTCGCCCGGGAATCGCCGGAATTATTTCCGAAAGTCGCCACCGGGGACGGCAGCTACACCTTGTACCATCCCCGTTACCGGCAGCATTTTCATTCGCTGGCCGGCGCCAGAAGCGAAGCGGAAAAGAAATTCATCGAGGCCGTAAACCTGCCGGAACAATTGCAGCAGGGCCGGAGTCTCCGGCTGCTGGACATCGGTTTCGGCCTCGGCGTCAACGCATTCACCGCACTGGCCGCCGCCGAACAGGCCGGGACAGGCCGGCTGGACATCGTTTCACTGGAAAATGACCGCCGGGTGCTGGCCGCCGCTTTGCCGCTGTATCCGGCCGACAGCCGGGAAGGGGAAATTCTGAAGGCGCTGGAACGACGGCAATATTGGCAGGGGCGGTTTGCCGCCCTGCACCTGCTGTTCGGCGACGCCCGCCGGCAAATCCGGCAATTGTCCGGTGTTTTCGACCTGATCTTCATGGACGGCTTCTCTCCCGACGTCAACCCGGAACTGTGGAGCTACGACTTCATCCGCCAATTGAAAACACATCTCGCCGCCGACGGCCGGATCGTCACCTACTGCAGCGCCTACCCGTTGCGCGGCGCGCTGCACCGCGCCGGCCTCGCCGTCGGCGAAACCACTCCGTTCGGCCGCAGACGCGGCGGCACGCTGGCTGCCCGCCGGGGGCCGCTGCCGCCGTTGAGCGACAAGGAGTGGAACATCATCCTCGGCTCCACCGCCGGCGTCCCCTACCGGGACCGCGGACTCGCCGCCGACGCGGACACCATTTTGCGACGCCGTGAATTGGTGGTCAAACGGTTAAGAGCCCGCGGCATTCCCAAGTGGTTCCGGTAAAACTTCGCAAAAAATCGGCGACCGGGCTATGAATTTTGCCGGATTGTGCTATAGTGTGAGTTAATTTGCGAATTCAATCATAGCCATATTTAACCAAATAAGGGAGTCGAAACTGTGAGTTACACCATACTCGTGTTTGTCAAACAGGTTCCGGATACCCAGAACATCACCGGCGATGCCATGAAGCCGGATGGGACGGTGAACCGGGCCGCGCTTCCGGCGATTTTCAATCCGGAGGACCTGAACGCGCTGGAACTGGCGCTGCAGCTCAAGGATCGTTACGGCGCCAAAGTCATCGTCGCGACGATGGGGCCGCCGGCGGCAGTCGAAGTATTGCGCAACGCGCTGTTCCGCGGCGCCGACGAGTGTTATCTGTTGACAGACCGGGCCTTCGCCGGCGCCGATACGCTGGCGACCAGCTATGCGTTGAGCGCCTGCGCCTGCAAACTCGGTAAATTCGATTTGATTCTCTGCGGCCGCCAGGCAATCGACGGCGATACCGCCCAGGTCGGCCCCCAGTTGGCGGAAAAACTCAAAATCCCGCAAATCTGCTACGTCGAAGAGGTCAAGGAGCTGAACGGCGACAGGATCGTCGCCCGCCGGGCGATTGAAGGCGGCTATGAAATTCTCTCCTGTCAACTGCCGGTGCTGCTGACAGTCATCGACGCCAATGAACCGCGCCCGATGGCCGGACGCAAAATTATGAAATACAAACGTGCCCGGACCGCCTCGGAGCTGATGAAGGAGCACGCCGACAACGCTTATACCGACGCCAGCGCGCTGGAAGCCGAGCTGGAAAAGCTCAAGGCCAAAAATCTGCTGATCCACGAGTGGTCCGCCGCCGATGTCCAGGCGGATCTGCAGCGCACCGGTCTGGCCGGTTCGCCGACCAAGGTGAAAAACATTCAAAGCGTCGTGCTGACCGCCGGGGAAGCCAAGTCGGTCGAGCCGACCGTCGAAGGCATCAATGCCTTGATGCACGAACTCATTGCTGACCATACTTTAGGGTGATTGACATGGCTGAAAAAATTGGAAATGTCTGGGTTTTTATCGAACAGGAAGGCGGCAAGATCGCCGACGTCAGCCTGGAACTGGTCTGCAAAGGCCGTGAACTGGCCGACAAACTCGGCGTGAAGGTCGAGGCGCTGCTGCTGGGCGACAAGCTCGAAGGCTGCGTCGACACGCTGTACGCCTACGGCTGCGATACGGTCCTGCTGGTGGAAGACGCCCGGCTCGAACCGTTCACGGTGCTGCCGTACGCCAAAGTGATCATGGATTTGATCAAAGCCCACAAACCGAACATCCTGCTGTTCGGCGCGACGTTGAAAGGCCGCGAGCTGGCGCCGCGCGTCGCCTCCGAAAAACTCGCCGGTCTGACCGCCGACTGCACCAATCTGCAGATCGACGACTTCGACGATAAAGTCAACAAGAAATTCTACTCCAACAAGCTTATGCAGATTCGTCCGGCCTTCGGCGGCAACATCATCGCCACGATCGTCAACACCTGGGACGATCCGCAGATGGTCACCGTCCGCGAAGGCGTTATGAAGATGACCGAGCCGGACTTCAAGCGCAAAGGCAAGCTGGTCAAAGTCGCCGCCCAGTTGAGCGACGCCGAAACCGTCATCAAAGTGCTGGAACGGGTTCGCGAGGACAAGGAAGTCGACCTCAAAGGCGCCCAGATCATCGTCGCCGGCGGCTACGGCGTCGGCAGCAAGGAGAATTTCAAGCTGATCCGCGAACTCGCCGACGTGCTCGGCGGCGAAGTCGGCGCTTCCCGCGCCGCCGTCGACGCCGGCTGGATCGGCCATGACTACCAGGTCGGACAGACCGGAGTGACGGTGCGTCCGAAGTTGTACATCGCCTGCGGCATCTCCGGTTCGGTCCAGCACCGCGCCGGCATGGATGAGTCCAAAAAGATCATCGCCATCAACACCGATCCGCATGCGCCGATCTTCTCGGTGGCGCATTACTCGATCGTCGGCGATTTGAACACGGTAATCCCGCAAATGATCAAAGCCTTCAAGGCCAAGGCGTAAGTGCGACGAAGGAGATAATGTAAAAAATGGCTAACTTTTTCAAAGACAACCGCGACCTTCAGTTCACGCTCGACCACCTCGACCTGGCCGAAGCGGTGAAACTGCGCGAAGCGAATTACACGTTCGCCGAGCAATTCGAAACCGCTCCCACCGATTATGCCGACGCGATGGACAACTACCGCCGGCTGCTCGATGTCATCGGTGAAATCTGCGGCGACAACATCGAACCGCGCTCCCGCACCGTCGATCAGGAAGGTCCGCATTTTGCCGACGGCGTCGTGACCTATCATCCGCTGACCCGGCAGAACCTCGCCGACCTGGCCAAGGCCGATGTCATGGGCGTCATGCTGCCGCACCAGTACGGCGGGCTGAATTTTCCGGTGACCATCTACACGATGATGACCGAGATGGTGTCGCGTGCCGACGCCAGCTTGCAGAACCTGTTCGGATTGCAGGACATCGCCGAAACCATCTGCGAATTCGGCAGCGAAGAACAGCGCCAGGAATTCCTGCCCCGTTTCGCCACCGGCGAAGTCGACGGCTCGATGGACCTGACCGAACCGGATTCCGGGTCGGATCTGCAATCGGTCCGGCTGCGCGCCTGGCAGGACCCCAAGACCGGTCAGTGGTACCTGAACGGCATGAAGCGCTTCATCACCAACGGCTGTGCCCAGGTGCATCTGGTGCTGGCCCGTTCCGAGGACAACACCACCGACGGCCGCGGGCTGTCGATGTTCATCTGCGAAGCCGGTCCGAAGCTGGTCGTCCGCCGCATTGAAAACAAACTCGGCATCCACGGCGTCGCCACCTGCGAGCTGCAGTACAACGATGTGCCGGCGCAGCTCTGCGGCCAGCGCCGCCGCGGCCTGACCCGTTATGTGATGTCGCTGATGAACGGCGCCCGCGTCGCGATCAGCGCCCAGGCGCTCGGCGTCGCCGAAGCAGCCTACCGCGAAGCGCGCAAATACGCTTCGGAGCGCGAACAGTTCAAGAAAAGCATCGACCAGTTCCCGGCGATTTATGACATGCTCTGCTCGATGAAGTCGAAGATCCTGGCGGCCCGCACGCTGCTGTACGAAACCACCCGCGCCGTCGATTTGCGCAACGGCTACAATCATCTGGTCGAGCACAGCGAGACGGTTTCCCCCGAGGACCGCGCCGCCCAGAAATATTACAACCGCGTTGCCGCGGTGTTGACGCCGATGTGCAAGGCGCTGTCCACCGAAATCGCCAATCAGGTGGCTTACGACAGCATCCAGATTCACGGCGGCACCGGTTATATGCGCGACTTCAATGCCGAACGGTTCTACCGCGATGCCCGCATCACCAATATTTACGAAGGCACCACACAGTTGCAGGTCGTCGCCGCCATCGGCGGAGTCATTCAGCGCGACAACGACAAACGGATCGCCGAACTCTTCGCGCTGCCCTATACCGGCAAACTGGCGCGCTTGAAGGAAATGCTCGGCGAACTCTACGCCAAGCATCTCGAAGCGGTCAGATTCGTCGCCGACAAGCGTTGTCCGGAATACCACGACCTGATGGCTCGCCATCTGGTGGACATGGAAACCTACGTGTTCGTCGGTCTGCTGATGCTGCGCGATGCCTGCCATGACGCCGAACGGGTGGTGCTGGCCGAACGCTACATCCTGGATGCGGTACCGGAATTCACCAAGCGTCATTTGCGGGTGATGAGCGATGACGTCAGCGTCATCGACAGTCATCGTGAAGTGATCGAATATTAATTCTTTTTTGACAGGAGCGTCCTCCGGCCAACCCTTGCGAGCCGGACGGACGTTCCGTTTTCCATCACTTTTGTGGAAGGAGCAAACACCATGAACAACAGTTATCTCGACCGCGCCAAGAAGCAGATCGTCGATCCGCAGATTTTATCGGTCGTCGCCGCCAAACGGGCCAAACAGCTATCGATGGGCGCCCGGCCGATGGTCAAGTGCGACTCGGACAATCAACTGGACGTCGCGCTGCTGGAAATCGCCGAAGGACTGATTTCCTATGATTTCGACGGGCAGCCGGGCGGCGAAGCCGTCGCCGACGGCAAAGATATGACTTTGCCGGAAAATCGGCAGGAACGCCACTGAGTTCCCGCCGGACCGCTCCGGCAGTCCGGCCTCGTCATTTTAAAGGAAATTCCCATGGAAAAGCAAGCAAAAATCGCCGTGCTGATGGGCAGCAAAAGCGACCTGCCGATTCTGCAGGGCGCTTTCCAGGTTTTCGAAGAGTTCGGCATCGCCTATACGGCGCGGGTGATGTCAGCGCACCGGACGCCGGAAATCGCGGCGCAATTTGCGGCGCAGGCGGCGGCAAACGGCATTCAGGTGATCATCTGTGCGGCCGGTATGGCGGCACATCTGGCCGGCGTCATCGCCGCGCATACGACGCTGCCGGTCATCGGCATTCCGGTGGCCTCGGAGCCCTTCAACGGGCTTGACGCTTTGCTGGCGACCGTCCAGATGCCGCCGGGCATTCCGGTGGCGACCGTTACGGCCGGCAAAGCCGGCGGCAAAAACGCCGCGCTGTACGCCGCCGCCATCCTGGCGCTCGGCGATGCCGAGCTGGCCGGCAAACTGAAAGAATTCCGCCGTCAGCAGACCGCCAAAATTGCGGAGATGGATGCGGCGCTGCAGCAGGAATTGACGCCGATGGCAGTCAAAGCCTGATCGATCCATCCGCCAGTGAAATGCTCCGGACGACGCGGAAACGTCCCGGAGCATTTTTTATTCGAAAAAATCCGGGCTGGTGAATTGCCGGGAAAGATCATTCCGGCGTCACCGGAGCGGCCGGCGGCATCCGCCCGCTGAACCGCGCCGGATACGCGTCGGGGGCGAATATTTTTTGGGCAGGAAGAGATGACCGGCGTTTATCAGCGCAATCAGCGGGCTTGCCGAAACAGCGCGGCAAGCCGGTCGGCGATCAGCGCCTGACCGCGCTTGTTCGGATGGGCGAAATCCGCCATCAACGATTCGAATTCCTCCATCGGCAAAGCCTGGAACGCGGCGGAAACGTCAACGACCGGCAGTTGCTTCTCTACGCCGATCGTCCGGATCGCCTCAGCCAGCTCATCCTGGGTATGATAACGGTCGCCCAAGCCCGGCGACGGAGTCAGCAGCACCAGCGCCGGCGCCACGGCGGCGGAATGCCGCACCCGGTCGACGTAATCGAGCATAGCCTGGCGGTAAATTTCCCGGTCGACGTTGTAGATGCGGTCGTTGAAGCCGACCATCACCGTCACCAGATCGGCCGGAAACTCGGTCAAATCGCGTTGCGCCCACAGCCGCAACTCGAAGCTGAAAGCGCCGCCGACACCGAGATTCCGGACGACAATTTGCTCATTGTCGAATGCTTGGCGCAACTGCGCCTGCAGCAAACTCGGATAGGCGTTCCGTTCCGGCTGCTCCACCGAAGTGCCGGCGGTGATGGAATCGCCGATGCAATCGATGGTCACCGCCTCGCCGGCCGCCATTTTTTTCACCACTTCATCAAGCGTCCGGCTGCGTTCCGGCTCAACCGCACCGGCCGGGCGTTCCCCTTCCCCGATCGCCGCCAGTTCGATATTACGGACCAGGAACGAATACGGCGCGATCGGCTCATTGCGGTGGCTGATCTGCCAGTAGGAACCGAAAGTGACGGTATTGAGTTCTTCCAGCGGCAGAATCGCGCCGCCGATTTTCCCGCGGATCACCGCCTCCGGCGCCAGGGGCGACGGCGAACTGTAGACGACATCGAACCCCGGCAGGAATTGCTCGAACGGAACGATCACCGTCTGCCATCCTTCACCGGCGATCGGCACCATGGCGCTGAAACAATCGTAATAGGGCCGGCTGCCCAGCCGGATCGTCAACCAGAAATCGGTATCGAGCCGTTGGATTTCCAACTTCAGCGCATTTTTGCCGACGGCGTTGCCGTTGAACTGACAATGGCGCCGCCCCGGCAAAGTGAACTTCAAAACCGGCCGGCCGTCGAGCGTTTCATTCGCCACCAACGCATTTTCATCGCCGCCCCAGGCGACGCTATCGGCCATCTGCTCCTCAAAAACCGAACCGGCTGCCAGCGGCAACTGCAGCAGTAATCCGAACACGCCGATTCCGACCCAAATTCCGCCAGACCATTTCATCATCGCCCCCGTCGTTGAGTATTATCGTGCAATAATACTTCTTTTCCCGCTTATTTTCAATGACCGGCAGCGAATTTTTTCATTTTATGTCAAGCCTCCGGCCGCGGCGAATAAACCGGGCGAATTTCACAACCGCTCGTCGGCTTCATCGAACGCATAGGATTCCTCAATGCCCGCCGGGCCGGCTCCCTTCTCCTTCCAACGCTCCGGACAGCGGTTGGTCAGCCAGAACAGCACGGCCCGCAGATCCGGCGGCACCTCTTTGACGACGGTCCGTTTTTTCAGAGTTTCCAGCACCTTCCCCTCCCGGTCGACCAGCTCTTCCAGTTGCACTTCCTCATAACGGAATCCCCTGGCCCGTTTGAACAGCGCCTGCTCCACGTCGCGGTCGGCGGTTTCGCCCGGCCAAAACGCCGTTTCGAATTCGGCGTGCAATTGCCGATACCTTTTCAGTGCGGTCAAAGTGATGCCCAGCGCCTGCGCCACCGCGGATTCGCTGCCGCCATTCCGAATCACGGCAGCGGCGCGCACCGGAAAATCCGGCTGATAACGATTCGTTTTCATGACAATCAATACTCCTTCTTCCTGCTCCGACCCGGCGCGCCGATCGCCGCCATGGACCGGTGAAAACCGGAAAAACGTCAACCTTCCAGCCGGAAAAGCCTTGTCAATCACCGGCTTTGGTGATACATTACCCAATTGATCAACCAATGCGAACCAAGCAACCGATGGAGTAACGATCATGCAGTTGATTTCCGATGAAATAAAAGGCTTCCTGGCGAATTCCTCGTGGATCCGCAAAATGTTCGAAGCCGGCATCGAATTGAAAAAACAGTACGGCAACGATCAGGTTTTCGATTTCAGCCTCGGCAATCCGGACCTGCCGCCGCCGCCGAGCGTCAAACAGGCGCTGGAGAAGATCGCCGGCCAGGCCGGCCAGCCCTTTTCCCTCGGTTACATGCCGAATGCCGGCTATGATCAGGTGCGCGCCAGAGTCGCCGCCAAAGTCGCCGCCGAACAGGACGTCGAGCTTTCCGCCGGCCAGGTAGTGATGAGCTGCGGCGCCGCCGGCGGCATCAATGCGCTTTTCCGGGCGATTCTGACGCCGGGCGATGAAGTGGTCTGTCCGGCGCCCTACTTCGTCGAATACGATTTCTACGCCGGCAATTACGGCGCCAAACTGCATGCGGTGCCGACCAGGCCGTTGAGCTTCGAGCTGGACCTGCCGGCGCTGGCCGCCGCGATCACGCCGCGCACCCGGGCGTTCATCATCAATTCGCCGAACAATCCGACCGGCCAGATTTACTCGGCGGCGGAAATCGCCGAACTGGGCAAACTGCTGGCGGCCAAGTCGGCCGAATACGGCCGGGTCATCTATCTGATTTCCGATGAGCCGTACCGTTTTCTCAATTTTGACGGGGTTGAAATTCCGTCGGTATTCCGGCATTATCAGTACAGCATCGTCATCGGCTCCTTCTCCAAAACGCTGTCGCTCGGCGGCGAACGGATCGGTTATGTCGCCTGCAATCCGGCGATTCCCGGGGTCGCGGAGCTGGTCGGCGCGGTCATTCTGACCACCCGGATTCTCGGCTATGTCAACGCGCCGGCCGTGGCGCAAAAGATTCTGCTCGACTGCCTCGACAGCCAGGTCGATTTGAACATCTACCGCCGCCGCCGCGACGTGATGGCGGAGGTGCTGACCGCTGCCGGCATCGAATTCACATTGCCGCGCGGCGCATTTTATTTCTTCCCGAAATCGCCGACGGCCGATGAAAATATCTTTATCCAGGCGCTGCTGGCGGAACGGGTGTTGGCGGTGCCGGGTCGCGGCTTCGGCTGCGCCGGTTATTTCCGGTTGACTTTCTGCATGGACGAAACGGTCATCCGGCGTTCCGCCGACGGATTCAGACGGGCGGTGGAACGAATCGGCGTTGCAAAGGGGGTAAAATAAACGATGAAAAAATATATCGTCTGTCCCGACTGCGGCCGGAAAAGCCTGGTTGCCGACAACCAATGCGGCCAGATCGGCGTCTGCGGCAAATGTTTCAGTAAATTTTTCATCGGCTGGCGGCCGCAGGGCCAGGCGGAAACAATCGTCCTGCCGGAATATCAGGAGGACGGCGAAGCCTCGCAAGCCGTTCCGGCTCTGCGGCTGAATGACGGCGGCGCCGCAACCGTCGCGACCGGCCTGGAAACCCTGCAAACCAACCGCTTTATCGTCGGTCTCGCGGCAATCCTGCTGGGCGCTTTCGGCATTCATAAATTCATCCTCGGCTACCCGAAAGCCGGGCTCATCATGCTGGTGGTGACGATTGCCGGCGGAGCTCTCTCCTTCGGCCTGGCTTCGACGGCAATGGGAATCATCGGCATCATCGAGGGCATCCTGTATATAACGTGCAGCCAGGAAGACTTCCGGCAGCGCTATATCGTCAACCGCCGGGCGTGGTTCTGAGCGAACCGGCGCGTCAAAAAGCCAACCGCATTCTTCCGGTTTTCCCGCGAATGACGCGGTTGACTTTTTCACCCCTCCGCCCAACCATCACCCGTTCATTTCCGGATTGTTTTCACCGATGATCGACTTACCGGCCTGGCTGTTGCCGATTCTCTGCTCCGCGCTCGCGCTGGGCATCTACGATTTATGCAAGAAACACGCGGTTCGCGACAATTCCGTGATGCCGGTGCTCTTTTTCGCCACATTCTCCGGCACGCTGCTGTTCGTCGCCGGCAGCGCACTGAGCGGCAATTTCACCACCGCCATTCTCTGCACGCCGCGGCAATGGTGGCTGCTGGCGGTCAAATCTCTGCTGGTCGGCACCAGCTGGACCTGCGTTTACTATGCGATGCGGGAACTGCCGATTTCGATCGCTTCGCCGATCCGCGCTTCCGCCCCGTTGTGGACGTTTCTCGGCAGCCTGCTGTTGTTCGGCGAAATACCGACCGTACTGCAGGGTGTCGGCATGCTGGCGATTTTCCTCGGGTACTACCTATTTTCCATTCTCGGTCTGCAGGAAGGAATCTCGTTCCGGAAACATCGCGGCGTCCATCTGATCATTCTCGGTACCGTACTCGGCGCGATCTCCGCTCTCTATGACAAATACCTGCTCAACGTCATCCAAATTCCGCGCGATACCGTCCAGCTCTGGTTTTCGCTCGACCTGGTCGTTTTGCTCGGCGGCGCCTATCTCATCCGCCGGTTTCTGCCGGCGCGCAACCGGCCGTTTCAATGGCGCTGGTCGATCCCGCTGACCGGTATTCTGCTGGTTGCCGCCGATTACCTTTATTTTTACGCAGTCAGCCTGCCGGATATCCACATTTCGATCCTGTCGCTGGTGCGCCGCGGCAGTTGCGTGGTGACATTCGTCTTCGGCGTTTATTACTTCCATGACCGCAATGTCCGCCGCAAAGCCTGGGCGCTGGCGCTGATTTTACTGGGAGTCCTCATGCTGGCGCTGGCCCAGCCTTCCTGAGACACGCCTCCCCCTTCCCGACGCTCTGCCGGTTATCGCGAATCACCGGAACAGAGCGCCGGGAGCCTACACGCGCTCCTCTTCCGCGCCACTCCTCACACTCTTCACAATTACGCCTCTCGCCTTAATTCATTTACTCAACAATTAAATTATAGCAAATAAAATAAAAAAAGTCAACTGCTTTAATAAAAAAATGTTGCTTTTTATTCAAAAAATCACAATAATTCAACCAAAAAAGTTTCAATGCAATCCATTAATCGATTAATTTATTCCAAACTGCTTCTCCGCCCCCCCATTCCCGCTTTTTTAACACGAAAAGGATTTGACTTCTCAATATCCTATCCTATAGTATAGGATATAAAATCAAAAAACAGCTTTTCCCGGCAACGGGAGCGGCCTTTGCATGAAAGGAGCAACGACCATGAGTGAACATGTCAACCATGAAGCAGTCATCAAACGGCTGAAACGGGCCGAAGGCCATTTGAAAAGCGTCATAACGATGATGGAACAGGGCAAACCCTGCATGGACATCGCCCAGCAACTGCATGCCGTCGTCGGCGCACTGGAAAATGCCAAGGTGACATTCATGGAGTCGCACATCAACGACTGTCTGGACAAAGCAATCCGCAATCCGGCCGAAGCCCAACATGTTTTAAAAGATTTCAAGACGATCACAAGGTATATGAAGTAACCGGCCCGGCCGGCGGAACTGTCGGATGATTTGAAAGGAATATGATTGATTATGGCTCATTCCCATCAACAACACCACGGGCACGAACACCCCCGCCAGCCGGTCGGCGGCTGCGGCGGCTGTCCGGGCTGCTCGTGTGAATCCACAGGACTCAATTTAACCGGTCCGGAGGAAAAAAGCTGGGTCTGGAAAGATCACTGGCTGCTGATCGCCTCGGCGCTGCTGACCCTGTGTCTGATCGTCATCGACGCGATCGATCAAATCGACCTGAGTCCTTATCTGCGCGTCCCTCTGTACGTCGCCGCCTATCTGGCGGCGGCCTATCCGGTTCTGCTGGAAGCCGGCCGGGAATTGAAAGCGGGAAATGTGTTCAATGAGTTTTCGCTGATGAGCCTGGCCACCTTCGGCGCTTTCTATCTCGGCGAATATGCCGAAGGCGTCACCGTGATGCTGTTTTACTGCATCGGCGAACTCTTTCAGGACGCGGCGGTCGATCATGCCAGGCGCTCAATCAAAAAACTGCTGGACATTCGTCCCGACCGGGTCACCGTCGAACGCGACGGCCAAACCGCCACCGTTCAAGCGGCCGAGGTCAAAATCGGTGAAATCATCCGGATCAAACCGGATGAAAAAGTGGCGCTCGACGGCGTTCTGCTGTCGCCGCAGGCGGATTTCAACACCGCCGCATTGACCGGTGAAAGCAAACCGGATACCCGCCGGGCCGGCGAACCGGTGTTGGCCGGCATGATCAACGGCCGGACGGCCTGCACCATCCGGGTGACCGCCGCTTACGCCGATACGGTTCTGTCGCGGGTGCTGCACCTGGTCGAAGACGCGACGGCCCGGAAATCGAAAGTGCAATTGTTCATCACCCGGTTCGCCCGGATTTACACGCCGGCGGTCATCCTGCTGGCCTTGCTGATCATCGCAATGCCGTACTTTTTCGTCGCCGATTATCAGTTCGATCAATGGTTCTACCGGGCGCTGGTGTTCCTGGTGCTCTCCTGTCCCTGCGCGCTGGTCATCTCGATTCCGCTCGGCTATTTCGGCGGGATCGGCCTGGCTTCGCGCCACGGCGTCCTCTTCAAAGGGGCCAACTATCTCGACGCGCTGCGGCAGATCGACTGCGTCGTCCTCGACAAGACCGGCACTTTGACCCGCGGCGTCTTCAAGGTCGCCGAATTGATTCCGGCCGAAGCAATCGACCCAGCCGAATTGCTCGCCGGCGTCATCGCGCTGGAACGGCACTCCAACCATCCGATCGCCCGGGCGTTACTGGAATTCGCCCCGCAGGCCGACGCCGGTGTGAAAGCGACGGACCTCCGGGAAATACCGGGACGCGGCCTGGAAGGCACGATCGGCGGCAGGCAATTCCAACTCGGCAATCCCCATTGGCTGGCCGCCGAAGGAATCGCCGTCGCCCCGGTCAGCCTGGAGACGCCGCAAACCGTCGTGGCGCTGGCGCGCGACCGGCAATACCTCGGCTGCATCATCATCGCCGACGAATTGAAACCGGATGCGAAGCAAGCCGTCGCCGGACTCAAAGCGGCACACCTGCAGACGGTGGTTCTCTCCGGCGACCGCGGGACGTTGGTCGAAGCGCTGGGCAGGGAGTTGCAGGTAGATGCCGCCTGCGGCGATCTGCTGCCGCAGGACAAGTTGGCCAAAGTGCAAGCCCTGGTCGACGCGGGCCATAAAGTTGCGTTCGTCGGCGACGGCGTCAATGACGCGCCGGCCATCGCGCTGGCCCAGGTCGGCATCGCCATGGGCGGGCTCGGCAGCGACGGCACCATCGAAGTCGCCGATGTGGTCATCCAGAACGATCAGCCGTCCAAACTGCTGACCGCCTTGCAGGTCAGCCACCTGACCCGCAACGTGGTTGTGCAGAACATTGCGCTGGCGATGGGCGTCAAGGGAATCGTGCTGCTGCTCGGCGGTTTCGGCATGGCGACGCTGTGGGAAGCGGTATTCGCCGATGTCGGCGTCGCCCTGCTGGCCATTCTGAACGCCGTCCGGCTGCAGCGGCAAAAATTGTCCTGAACGCGCTTTCCGGCCGGATTTTCCCCAACCGGCGTTTGACAGTCCGGCCTCCGGCCGCTAAAGTTTCATCCGGGCCCAATGATGGCGCCCGAAACGCTTGAACCGAGGAAACCAGAACATGAATGGACGCAATCGTTCCGACATCGGCATCGGCCTGCTGGTGGATGTCGTCTTGAAAAAAGATCAACCGACCGGCAGGCTGACGCGCGGCCACGTCAAACGAATCCTGACCAGCAGTCCCACCCATCCGCACGGCATCAAAGTGATGCTGGAAGAAGGCAATCAGGTCGGCCGGGTGCAACGCATCATCGAGGAGGAACTGTGATGAAATATCTGTTTGTCGAATATCCCCCCTGCTCCACCTGCCGGAAGGCAAAAAAATTTCTGGACGATCACCGGATCGCCCATGTCGACCGCCATATCGTCGAAAACACCCCGAACGCGGCGGAACTGACCGCCTGGATCGAACGCAGCCGGCTGCCGCTGAAAAAGTTTTTCAACACCAGCGGCCTGCTCTATAAAAGCCTGCATTTGAAGGAACGGCTGCCGGAGCTGTCCGAAGCGGAAGCCATTCGCCTGCTCAGTTCCAACGGCATGCTGATCAAACGGCCGCTGCTGATCGGCGACGATCTGGTACTGGTCGGTTTCGATGCCGAAAAATATGCCGAATTGACCGCCGGCGGCCGGGACTGACCGCAATGCTGACGCGCGATTTGCTCAGCTACCGGCGGCGCGGGGAATATCTGAAGCTGCCGTTCATCGATCCGCTGCAGCCGCGGCTGCTGGAGACCGCCGCCCGCCTGCTGGCAATTTACGGGCAGGCGCTGACCGACCGGATGCGGCGGGAAGAGCTGGAGGAGTTGCTCGATCCGCTGCTGAAGGGACAGGGCGAACCGAAATTGCTGGGCGGCCTCAACAAATTGATTCTGGACGGCTGCGAATTTTCCGGTGCCGACGGAGGCGACTACGGCCCGAACCGGGCGGAATTGTTCGACTGCAGTGCGGCCGCGCTGTCGAAGGGGACGGACTATCCAACTTACCGGGCAACCATTCTTGCGGCGGCGCCGTGGGCGGCCGAAGACATTTATGCCGACCTGCCGCAGAATGAGCGGCTGCTCAAAATGCGCCGGTTGTTTCCGCGCGAACTTCTGGAACGCTACAACGTTTCCCTGGTTCAGTCGCTGCTGCTCTACGCCGACCGCCTGGAATTGACGGTGGCGGATGCCGAACCGGCCAAATTGCGGCGTTTGTTCAAGTACCTGAAGTTTTTCCGGCTGCTGGCCACCATCCGGCGTTACCGATCGAACTCGCCGCGCTGGAAAGGCAAAACCGCGCTGCAACTGGAGATCAGCGGACCGTTTGCGCTGTTCGACAACAGCCGCAAATACGGTCTGCAACTGGCCTGTTTTTTTCCGGCCGTCTGTGCGCTGCAATGCTGGCAGTTGAGCGCCGCGATCCGTTTGAACGGCCAGGCCGGCAAGCTGGTGCTGGACGAAAACAGCAAGCTGGTGTCGCATTACCGCAACTTTTCCAGCTACGTGCCGGAAGAGATCGCCATGTTTCACAAATTGTTCAAAGAGAAAATCGCCGATTGGGAAATTGTCGGCGAAACGCCGTTTCTGCCGGTCGGCGGTCAGGAGGTGATCTTTCCGGATCTGAGTTTCCACCATACGGGCGGCGATACGACGGTCCATCTGGAACTGTTTCACCGTTGGCACTACACCCAGCTCAAACAGCGCCTGGCCCAGCTGACGAACAGCGACAAAACGCCGGCTTTATTATTGGGCATCGACCGGTCCCTGCTCAAAGAAGAGGAATTCGAATCCCTGCTGGCCGGTTATCCGCAGTTGCAGTCCAAGGTGTTCTACTTCCGCGATTTTCCCGGCGTCGAACGCGTCCATAAAATGTTGAACCTGCAACTGCCGTGATCCCCAGGCCCCTTCCCGGAGCCGGCAAACTCTCAAGCCGGTTCCGGGGTGGAGCTTAACCGCGTTTCAAACCGAAACGCTCCGGCACCGGCAGGCGACTGCCGGAGTCAATGCGGCGGATTCAGACGGCAGAACCAGTAAACGACCGGAGCGCCCAGCAGCGCCCCCACGAACAGCAACCGCTTTTTCAATGGCAGCGACCGGTTGGTCACCAGCCGCCAGCCGCCGACTTGACTGCGGAACATTTGAACGAACGTTCCAATCCGGCGTATTTTTTCCCTCAACGGCTGATCGGACAAAATTTCGATCTGGCTCTGCTGACGCAATAAATTCAACAGCAATTCATCCTCGGCATCCGGAAAGGCGGCCGTCAAACCACTTTGACGCAGTGCGTCCAGATAATGCGCCGTCACTTTGGCGGCATTGGTCTCCTGTTTGAGACGCGATACCGTTTTGCGGGTGAAATATTGCGCGGTGACCGAATTTTCGAAAAAGATGTAGTGATAAAGCACCTGCCGGGTGGTGACCATGCGCCGGATCCGCGGCAGCACCGCCAGATAAAACACCGTATCTTCCAGCATATGCAAATCCTCCGGAAAACGAATCGAATACGTTTCCAGCAACTCCCGGCGAAACAGCGATATCACCGGAAACCCGTAAACTTTGACGCCGCGCCGCAACAGCAGCGGCAAAAACCATTCCGACAGGTATTCGCCATGTTCGAACACCCCTTCCGGCAGTGTCGGATGGTTGCTGCGGCATTCCCCGTCGGCCAACTGCAGACGGCAGGAGCTCAAATCGGCGTCGTTGGCAACGGCATTGCGGTAAAGCACTTCAAACATTTCGCGGTCGACATAGTCGTCGGCATCGCAGAAGCCGACATAGTCGCCCCGGGCGCGGGCCAAACCGGCATTCCGGGCCGCGCTGACGCCCCGGTTCGGCTGTGTGATATAATGAACAAAATCACAGGCGGCGGCAAATTTTTCGGCAATGGCGCCGCTGCGGTCGGTCGACCCGTCGTTGACCAGGATAATTTCCAGCGAAGTCAGCGATTGGCCGACCAGCGAATTCAGACACGCTTCCAGCCGGGTTTCGACATTGTAGATCGGCACGATGACCGAGACCGCTACTGGTTTGCCGACATCACAGCTCATCGGCGGCCGCCTTTCCACTGCCGCCAAATCTGCCGCCAGCGCGTCAGGTATTTGCGCCGGAAAAACCGCTTTTCATCGGCGGAAAGCACCCACCAGTAGGAACATCCCACATAGGCCAGGCCGCCGGAACTGCCGCCGATCACTAGAAGCCAGAAATCCGACAGTGAGCCGGCCGCGAATGTTTCGAGCAGCAGAGCAATCCCCACCAGCGGCAGCGCCGCTGCCAACTGTCGGAAGCAAATTTCATAGAGCAATTTCCAAACGCCGATTTTCAGGTAACGAAGCATCGGCGGCGCGATAAAAAAGACCGTGGTGAATACCTTGATGATCAGCGCCGCCCAGACCACGCAGGTGATGTTGAAGAACTGCAACAGCACGATGCAGGCGGCGAAATTGGCGACCGACTCCCAAATGGTGATCCAGGAGAGTAGCTTATGTTTTTCGGCCATCAGCAGGAAACGCTCCGGAATGCTGCGAAACAGCAAACCGATATAAAGCGAGACGACCATCAGTTGGCAGATGGCCAGTACCAGCGGTTGATCAACCTTGAATAGAAAACGGATCAATTCGGCGGCGAAAACGAAGATTCCCACCATCATGCCGGAAGACAGAAAACTGTTCCAGCGCATCGAATTGACCAGGATTCTCGACAGTGCCCGGTGTTTGCCCTGCGCGTAAAACGAGGCGGAAATCGGCGTGATATTCTCCTGATAGGGGCCGGTCAACTGATTCATCAAATTCGGCAGCCGGCTGCCGATCTGGAAAAAGCCGACCTCCTGCAGACCGCAGAAAATACTGATCAGCAGCGGACTGACCCGCCCCCATAACAGCCTGGCCACCGAACAGAGGTAGACAAAACCGCTGAATTGGAAAATTTCCCGAAACACCTCCCGGCTGATCCACAGGCGCAGCCGGAAACCGGGAATGGCCGGACGGATGTAAAACAGCATGGCGAGGTTGGTCAGTAGATTGAGCACCAGCGTGAAGGAGATCAGCAGCAGCAATTCCCCTTTGCAGGCAAACACCAGCAGCAATCCGGCCAATTCCAGCAGCTTGGAAACGATAATCACATAGTTGCGCTGATAAATTTTATGCAGCCCGACCATGATTTCCGGAAAGATGCCGGAAGGGAAAATCAGCGCGGAACCGATACCGAACAGCAGGAAGCAGCGGCGGCAGTATTCGATCCGTTCCGCCGGCGTGTCGTCCAGATGGAACAGCGTGACGACGAAAAATGAGGCGGCCACCGTACAGGCCAGAATGATCAGCGACATCACCGCATGAAAGGAGAAAATCGTCGAGATAATCCGGTTGTACCGTTTCAAATCCTGTTGAAAAATGCCGATGGAGGTGTATTTCTGGGCCGTGACGCCGAACCCGAAATCCAACAGCAGCGAATAGCAGAAAAAGGACCACAGCAATGCCCACAGGCCATAATATTCTTCACCCAGATAAGCGATCAGCCAGCGGGTGACGAGAACCCCCTGCAGCAGCTTCACGCCCATCGAAAGATAATTGGTCAGCGTATTTTTAACGATCGGAATTTTTATCATTTTGCGTCCGGCGCCTTGCGGTGAAGCCAACCGGCATTTTTCAATTTCCGCCAGAAGACAAAAATCGCCGGATAATAGATGAAGTTAAAAAACAGTTCCGCCGGTTTGAAACCATACCGGCAACGGGCCAGGCGCATCACCGGGATCATCAGCCGTTCGGACCTTTTCGCCGCGCGGGCAACCGCTAAGTAGGCGGCAAACCGTTCGGACGGCCCGAAACACCGCCGAAACATCTCACGGCGCTCGGCGCAGGACGGCCGATTGGGATTGAGCCTGCCGAGGCGGGAACGCGTGAAGAAGCTGTGGTGCAGAAAATTTTTGCAATAATAATCGGCCAGCGGCCGTTTGATCCGCGCCGGAATGTCATGCGTCCGCCAATACTGCAAAACGGACTCCGCATTGGCGGCCCGGTCAGCAATCGATTTCCGGCTCTGGGTATTGGTGATGGATTGTTCATTGCAGCGGTAATTGTAATGGGAATACTCGGTCGCCGCCGTCTTGCCGGCCACCAGGAACACCCGGTAAGTCCATTCATCATCCTGGTGCATGCGACCCGGCACCTGGTACAGCCGGTTCTCCCGCAACAGACCGGTCCGGAAAATGTTCAGCCAACTGCCCGGAATCCAATGTTCGAGCTTGCCGTCCGCCAGCATCGCGTCGACGCCGGAGGCGAAGCGCTCCCCTTCCCGGCCCAAGCCCAGACATTCGCGCGGCTCCCACACGCCATCCGCCCGGCAATACCAGCAGCGAACCGCCGCCATGACGATGTCCGGATGATCCGCCTCGCGAATGAGCCGGTCGAACCGCGCCAGCGCCTCCGGCTCCAGCCAGTCGTCGCCATCCAGAAAAACAATATATTCCCCGCCGGCGTGGTCGATGCCGTAATTCCGGCTGACCGAGGCCGACCCGGAGCGCGGCAGCGTCACCAACTCAAACCGCCCGTCTCCGGCGATCGCCTCATGCAGGACCTGCCGGGTACCGTCCTTGCTCTCCTCGTTGACGATGATCGCTTCAAATTCCGGAAAGGTCTGCGCTTTGACTGAAGCGATCATTTCGGCGGCATAGCCGGCAACGTTGCAGGCCGGCACCACAATCGTAAAAGGAATCTTCATCACCCCTTCTTCCACTCTTTGTTCCTGTCCGCCGGCTCCCCAATCGCGTTTTCCGGCAAGGCATACGTTACTCCAACCTTTTACATTACATGGTCCCGCCCCAAAAAACAAGCCGGCGGGTTCCGTTTCCGCCGGAAAATCACGCCGACATTTTCCGCCAGCGCGCCAACCGGCAGAACAAACCGATCCCCGGCCGGCCGGCCGACAGCATCCACTTGAACCCCTGCTGGGCCCGTGACAATTTTCCCCGCCGCCAGAACTCCCGGTCCCCGGCCGCCGCCCGGAACGCGGCAAGCACCCGGTCAAGTTCACGCTTCCGCTCCGGTGCCGACAACCGCGAATCGGACAGCACCCACTGCGACCGGTGATAAAGAGTGTTGATCAGCAGCGCCGCTCCGGCCTCCGGGAAAAACTGCGCCAGGCGGTGTTCCCGATAAACCCGCAGCCGATTATCCCAGGCCAGGAACCAGTTGCGCTCCAGCTCATGGAAGGCGGCGGCACGTTTTCTGAAAATCCGGGCGCAAGCCGAGTTTTCGGACAGCCGGTAATGGTAAAGCACCCGGCTGGTCAACGCCAGCCGGGTGACATACGGCAGATAACGCAGAATGAACGCCTCGTCCTCGGCAAAAGTCATGCCGGGCGTAAAACGCAGACCGTGCCGTTCGATCACCTCACGCCGGAACAGCGAAATCGGACAATATCCTCTCACGGCGCCATCACTCCAATTCAGGCGCAACAGCGGCCGGAGGTAACGGGAACGGATCGCCTCGATTTCCAGCACCTCGTCCCCGCTGCCGGGCAGATTGGTACGGATGTCTTCCCGTTCGGACGAATCGCACTGCAGGGCGCAACAGCTCATTTCGGCATGATTGTCGACAGCCAGAGCCAGCAGGACCGCGCACACCTCCGGTTCGGCGATGTCGTCGGAATCGGCAAAGTAAATCCAGTCGCCGGCGGCGACGGCCAGGCCGGCATTGCGGGCGGCGCCGACTCCGCCATTGGATTGCTCGATCAATTTGAGCCAACCGGGGTATCGCCGGGCATATTCCCGGCAAATCGACGTGGAATCGTCGGTGGAACCGTCGTTGACGACGATCAATTCAGTCGACGGCAAACTCTGGCCGAGCAGCGAATCGAGCGCCGCAGCCAGACCGGCGGCCGAATTGTAAACCGGAACAATAATGCTGACATCGGGGGAAACGCTCATGTTTTGCTCTCAATTCGTTGTTTCACAACTCCAAACAACAAGCGAGAAGAAAAGACCTTTTCCAGACCGGTTCTTTTCTTCTCGCGCGCTTCAGTCGCCCGGCCGCCCCGCTCTTCCGAACCACACAACCGGCCGGCAACCGCCATGCAGAAACGGCAGCTTAACTGCGCAACTGGCGCTCAATCAAGGCGACCGAACGCCGCATGCCCTCACTGCGGTCGCACAACTCCGGCACTTTTTTCATCGCGTTCATCACCGTCGCGTGATTTTTGCCGAAGGCGGCGCCGATTTCCGGGAAGGAGTAGGAGGTCAGCCGGCGGCACAGATACATCGCCACCATGCGCGGCTCGGCAATATTCCGCGGCCGCTTGGCACTGAGAATGTCGTTGAGCCGGATATCGAAATGCTCGGCCACTTTGCGCTGGATCACCTCGATGGAAATCAGCTTCGACGCGTTCTCCTCCTCGATCAGGCTGTGCAGCAGCTCCTCGGCGCGGTTCATCGTGATCGTCGTCGACATCGCCGAGGCAAAGGCCACCAGCCGCAGCAATGCGCCTTTCAGCCGGCGGACGCTGGAGGAGATGTTGGAGGCGATGAATTGCAGGATGGACTCATCGAGCTTGATCAGGTGCTCCTGCTGGGTCAATTTGAGAATCGCCAGCCGGGTTTCGAAACCCGGCGGCGAAATTTCGGTGGTCACGCCCGATTCGAAACGCGACACCAGGCGTTCCTCCAGCCCTTTGATTTCGCACGGCTGCTTGTCACTGGTCAGAATAATCTGGCGATTCCGGTGATACAGCGTGTTGAAAGTGTCGAAAAACTGCTGCTGCAACTGCGGCTTGTTGGCCAGCATATGAACGTCGTCGACCAGCAGCATATCCACTTCGCGCACCGAAGCGCGGAATTCGGCCTGGGTATTTTTCTGCAACGATTCCACATAGCTGTTGAGAATCTCCTCGCAGGTGGCGTAACGGACCACCCCCCGCGGGTTGCGGTTGAGGTATTCGGTCGCCACCGCCTGCAACAGATGGGTCTTGCCGATTCCGGTGCCGCCGTAAATATACAGCGGATTGTAGACGCCGGGATTTTCGGCAGCGGTATGGGCGGCCGCAAACGCATAACGGTTTTCTTCGCCGACCACGAAATTTTCGAAGGTGTGGCGGTTGGCGATGGTCTTGCCCGCCTGGCGGCCCCGGGCTTCCGGCGGCGGCGCGGCCGGCTCCGGAACGGCCGCTTCCGGCTCCTTTTCCAGCACTTCCGGCAGATATCCGACTTCAAAGCGATATTGATACGTCACCCCGTCGATGGCGGTCAGCGCGGCGATCAATACCTCGTCATACATATCGCGCAGCCAGTCGGCGAAGAAGTCATCCGCCACGCCCAGCACGAGCGTGGCGTCCTCCACCTTCAGCGGCACGATATTGGCGAACCATTGCTGAAAAGTCGATTCCTGCATCTGTGTTTTCAACCGGTCGGCGACACACGTCCAGACTCTGGCCGCCGATGAGTGATCCGATTGCATGGTGTTGTTTCCCTTTAACTTTACACGGTTTATATCTAGTTTCTCATTTCATCCATTCAAGGTTATTGAAAAGTTATTAACAGGCTGCTGACAGCGAGCCGCCGGAAGGAAATGCCCCGCCTTTCCAGCCGCCAAGCCGATAAATTGTTCAACTGCCGCCATATACATGACAATCGATCCGGCTTGCCTTCCGCAACGGATTCGAGGGAAAATTAAGCTCAAAATCCCCACGGATCCACTGCGGTTTCACTTTCCAATACGCAACTTTCGACAAGTTTTCACGTAAATACCGCAAATTCTGCTGAATTTAAAAACTTATGAAAACTGTCAACAGTATTTCCAACTTTGCCCACAAGTTATTAACAGCCCCCCGAGGCTTTTTCCAGTGGTGCAACTCTATTCAATTTAGCGGCGGGAAGTCAACAAAGCAAATCGGAAGCGGCTGGTTTTTGGAAAATTTTCCAACGATTTTTTAACGAAAGGGACTTGACAAAGGGAAATCCATTTCAAATCCCGTTTCGAGCTTTTTAACTATTAAAAACCGTATCCTATCATTATGATAACTATCATGCAATAAACAAATTAAATAAAAAAATCCTCTCCAGGCCGCAACCCATAACCGGCCAATTGACAACTTGATGACAAGATATTAACAATTTATTCATAGCTTCCCGGCAAAAAAGCGCCCGCCGCCATCCGAATTGGAAAAATTTCAAAGAAAAAGCATTTTTTTGATTCCGGGGGATTGCTTTTTGGTCGTAAATTTGCTATACTTTATGATTAACACGAGTAAATCAAAAAAAATTTGCCAAGAAAGATTGAAATGAGCATCACCGATTACGCCATCGTCCTGGTCCCGTTGCTGGTCCTGCTGGCGATCGCCGGCCTGACCAAGCGATATGTCAAAAGCGTCGCCGACTTCCTGTCGGCCGGCCGGGTGGCCGGACGCTACCTGCTGGCGGTTTCCGACGGAACGGCCGGAACCGGGCTGGTGCTGGTGATCGCCGCTTTCGAAATGTATTACCAATCCGGCTGGGCGATCAACTTCTGGGCCAGTTTCGGTGTGCTGGTGACGCTGATGATGACCCTGACCGGTTTCGTCGCCTACCGCTACCGGGAGACGCGGGTGATGACGATGTCGCAACTGTTCGAATTGCGTTATTCGAAGTCCTTCCGGATTTTCGCCGGGCTGGTGGCGTTTCTGTGCGGGGTGATCAATTACGCGATCTTCCCGGCCGTCGGCGGCCGGTTTCTGATCTACTACTGCGGCTGGCCGCTCGAGTTCACGCTGTTCGGCATTTCCTTCTCCACGTTCGGCACGGTGATGGCGCTCTTCCTCGGCCTGGCTCTGCTGATCGTCCTGTTCGGCGGCCAACTGACGACGATGGTCACCGATTGCGTGCAGGGCATCTTCTGCTACATCGGCTTCACGGTGCTGGCGGCCGTCATCTTTTATCTGTTCTCGTTCGACCAGTTCGAAACCGCGATGCTGTCGCGCGGCCCGGGCGAATCGTTCATCAATCCGTACGATACGGCGAAACTGACCGAATTCAACGTGCTGTACGTCCTGATCGGCCTGTTTTCGCTGGTTTATTACCGGATGAGCTGGCAGGGCAACCAGGGGTACAACTGCGCCGGCGCCTCGCCGCACGAGCAGAAGATGGGCGGCGTCCTCGGCGCCTGGCGCGGCGGTTTCCTCGGACTGGTCGTGCTGCTGCTGGCGATCGGCGCCTATACTTATATGAACAATCCGGAATTCGCCTCCGGCGCAGCAGCTGTTCAGCAGGAGTTGACCGACCGCATCCAGTTCCCGGACCAGGCGGTCACCAACACGATCCGGCAGCAGATGCTGGTGCCGGTGGTATTGCGGCACCTTCTGCCGGTCGGCATTTCCGGAACGTTTTGCGCGCTGATGATCTTCCTGATGCTCAGCACCGATACGACCTATCTGCACAGTTGGGGCAGCATCTTCATCCAGGATGTCGTCCTGCCGTTCCGCCGGAAGCCGTTCAAACCGGAAACCCAACTGCGGCTGCTGCGCCTGTCGATCACCGGCGTGGCGATTTTCGCCTGGTTCTTCAGTTTCTATTTCAGCCAGGTGACCTTCCTGATCATGTTCTTCGCCCTGTCCGGCGCTTTTTACACCGGTGCCAGCGGCGCGGTGATCATCGGCGGCCTTTACTGGCGGCGCGGTTCGACCTCCGGCGCCTGGGCGGCGATGATCTGCAGCGTGGTCACCGGCGGCCTCATTTTCTGGACGCAGACCTGCTGGCACAGTTCGATCTATCCGTTCCTGAATGAAAATTATCCGGACCTCCTGGCCAGAGGCGGCGAAATCCTCCAGACCATCAGCCGAACGCTGCCGATCGTCAACTGGGAGATCACCCCGGAACGCTTCCCGGTCACCGCGGTGGAAATGTCGATGATCGGCGTCATCCTGTGCATCGTCTGCTACGTGGCCGGGTCGCTGATTTCCAACCGGAAATTCGACCTGGCCGCCATGCTGCACCGGCCGCCGGAAGCGGAAAAAAGCTGGCCGGCCGTCTGCAAAGAGTGCATCGTCGACTGGCGGGAGCGGCTGCTCGGCATCACGGCGGAATACAGCCGCGGCGACCGGATCCTGGCCTGGTCGGTGATCCTCTGGACACTGTACAATTTTGCCGTTTTCATGCTGCAACTGGTCTGGAACAGTTGCTTCGGGGTCTGGAGCAGTGAAACCTGGTTCGCCTGGTGGAAATATTATAACGTACCGCTGGGCTTTCTGGTGGCGATCGTCACCTCGATCTGGTTCACGATCGGCGGCACCCGGGACCTGGTGCGGTTGTTCCGGAACCTGAAGAACCGGCCGGAAGACGCATCCGACGACGGCCGGGTCATCGCGACGACGACCGGAATGGAGCGGGAAGCGGATCACACCGCCAATGACGCGCCGAAACCCGAAACGGCCTGGCCCGCGAATCAAACCGCAAAGGAAATTGACTTATGAGTGTGACGATGAAAGATATTGCCGAACTCACCGGCGTCTCCCGCGTCGTGGTATCGGCAGTGCTCAACGAAGCGGAATACTGCCGGGTTTCCGACGCCAAACGCCGCGAGATCAAGGAGGTCGCCAACCGGCTGGGCTTTCAGCGGAATTTCGCGGCGATGCAACTGCGCGGCAATGCGACCAAAACGCTGGCGGTCTTCATCAACAGCGTCGTCCGGGCGGAAATCATCTGGCAGTTGAACCAACTGTTCGCGCCGCTCGGCTACCGGCTCTACCTGACGCCGCTGGATGACGCGGCGCCGCCGTCGGAACTGCAGGAGCTGGTCAATGAATATCTGGCCCGCGGCGTCGACGGCATCCTGCTGCTGTGGGTCAGCCACAGCCTCAACCGGCGTCAGCTGGAAGTTCCGGTCGTCGAAGGATTCGGACCGGACGGCAACAGCGATGTGACCATCGACGTCGAAGCCGGCGCCAGGCTCGCCGCCGCGCACCTGCTGCAGCATGGCCACCGCCAATTCGCGCTGGTCTGCACCAATGCCGGCCATATCCACAACCGGCGTAAACTAGTCGGCATGCTGCAGGCCGGCATCGCGCCAGAGGCCATCCGGGTCATCGACCTGGCCGACTGTCCGCATCCGGCGGAAACGCTGACCGCCGCCGTCCGGCGACACGGCATCAGCGGCATTCTGACGTCGAACGACTACATCGCCGGCAAATTGCTGCTGCTTTTCCGGGAAAACAACATCGCCGTCCCGCAGGACGCGGCGGTGATCGGCTTCAATGGCCTGGCATTCAGCCGGTTCACCCAGCCGACGCTGACCACGGTACTGGAACCGGCCATCGCCCTGACCGAGCAGGCCGGACAATTGCTGCTGCGGAAAATCAACAAAAAGCCGCTGCCGGAAACGCCGCTCATCCTGCAACCGGAGCTGGTATTGGGTGAAAGCTGCGGCTGCCGGACGGAGAAGCTGGAAGAGATGGACTGGAACAGCACCTTCGTCACGCTGGAAAAACCGGCAGACGGCGTTGCCGTCCCCAGGCAGAGTACCGAATGGCAGCCAGGAAAAAAACCATGAAAAAGTTTATCACAGCATTGCTGCTTATGACTGGATTGATCCCGGGATTGACGGCGACGGACGCCAAATTCAAACCGCCGGTGGAAGTTTTCTTCGAGAAATTTCTGGATTCAGTCAGCGGCAAACGGGTCGGCTTGATCACCAATCCGACCGGCGTCAATTCGGCACTGCACTCCGCCATCGACCTGCTTTATGCCGCCGAAGGAGTCGAACTGACGGCACGGTTCGGACCGGAACATGGAATCCGCGGCAACGTCGGAGCCGGGACTCCGGTGGACAACCAAACGGATCAGCGTCCCGGACTGCCGGTTTATTCCCTGTTTTCCGGAGACGACCGGGGTACCTCGGAAGCGGCGCTCAAAGACATTGATACGCGGCGCGGCAGGGCTCTGAACGGGGAGAAAAATATCCATTATTATTTATATCCGGAGGGTTATGCAGATTGAAAAAATTGGTCGCCGCTTCATGAAATACAATAAAAAAACAACTTTCCAACCAAGGAGAATAAGAAGATGAAGAAGTACCGCTTTACTTTGATCGAACTGCTGGTCGTGATCGCCATCATCGCCATCCTCGCTTCGATGCTGCTGCCGGCCCTCGGCAAGGCGAAAGCCAAAGCCCAGCAGATCAAATGCGTCGGCAATCTGAAACAACTGGCTCTGGCCACGACGATGTATGCGATGGATTACGAGGACATGTTTCCGATCTACCGGCCGGACCCGACCAAATACACGACCACCGACGACGAAGCGATGCCGGGCCACAACATGATGTTTTCAGTTTCCCTGTCGGAAAATGCCGGCTGGTACGAGAGCTTCATGGATTTGATCCATCCCTACAACGGCTCGCTGGACCTCTACCACTGCCCGGCCGAAGCGAATACCAGCATCACCGGCGGTTATGGTTACAACGCGGAAATCGCCGGCGCTTCCCGGATGGGCGGCTGGTCGGTGCCGAATGTGGCGCCGACCAAGACGACCGAGCTGGGCAGCCCGTCGGTGATGATGACGCTGATGGATGACGATTACGGCTGGAAGATCATCGATGCGAATATGTACTACATGGCGGTGAACGACGGCTGGACGCAGGAGGGTTTCTTCAAACAGCACGGCAGACGCCACAATCTGGCCTTCGCCGACGGCCACGTCGAAAATCAGGGGTACAACGACTCCTACGCGCAGGATTTCCGCACCTGGGGGCTGGCGTTTCCCGGCTACAGCGTGACGCACAACAAGAGCGGCAAATACGGCTGGTAAGCAACATCATGAGCAAACGACTGTTAAAACTGCTGGTGCTCGGCGGCCTGGCCGCGTTCGGGGCGGCGGCCCCGGCAGCCGAACTTGATCTGCTGGACAAACCGTTTCAATGGCGGCCGGAAGCCGAAGGCGGCATGGCGCTCACCGCCAAGCCGCTCGACGGCAATGGCCTCCTGGTCGAAGCGGAAGCCGACGGCGGCGGCGAAAGTTATCCGCGCCTGAGCTGCGTGCTGCCGGAGCCGCTGGATCTGCGGCGCTACCAGAAGCTGGAACTGGAGCTGGAATTGACCTCGAGCAATCCGGATATCGTGGCAAACGGCAAGAACATCGTCGTCTGCCTCTATGATGAAACGTTCTGCCAGGAAAATTCGGCTCAGTTCGAAATCATCCAACAAACCAGCGGCCTGCTGCCGGTCAGGACCGGCGCGATTCGAACGGTTGCAGCCGATTTGACGCCGATGCAGCGCGGCAAAGTCGATAAAATCGACGTTTACCTGTATGAACGACCCTACAGCTACCCGCACGAATACACCTTCCGGGTTCATTCGATCCGGCTCAAAGGCGCCGATGACGGCGAACTGCTGTTCGACCGGGAAGTTGTCGCCCCGTCAAAACCGGCGCCGGTCGGCGCGCTCGGCAATCTGACCACCGCCGACGGTCTGTCGCTGCAGTTCAGAACCGACGGCATGGTCGGCGAGGTCAGCAACTCCGGGCAGACGCTCAGTACCATCAGGAATTTTCCGACCGGCTGGCTGGTGCGCGATGCCGAATCCTCCGGCGCGATTCAGCCGGTCGGCGGCAACGTCGAACTCGAAGCGGGCAAGCTGACCCAGCAAGCCGAGCTGGAGGAGCTGCAACTGCGTTTCGAGGCGAGTGTAACAGTCCGGGACGACTATCTGGAGCTGAGCGGCACGGTCGAATCGCTCAACCCGGCGGACCGGGCCGTCACCGTCTATTGGGCATTGCCGGTCCGCTGCGACGGCAGCCGCTGGTATTACGGCTTGAACCGTTCGATCGACGCGACTGACGCGGCCCAGGCCGGACCGTACGAACCGCAGTTGAACGATTACCCGTTCTGTTCGCTGGCCGGGCCAGCCGCGAATCTGGCGCTGGCCGTCGACCTCGGCCAGCCGACCGACTGCCATTTCAACTTCAATCCGGCCGCCGGCGTCATTTATGTCGCCTTCAACCTGGGCCTGGCCGATATCAGGGCCGTCGACGGCCGCTCGCTGCGGCAGGCGGAATTCAAAGCGCTGCTTTTCCAGGGCGACCCGGCCTGGGGTCTGCGGAGCATCTGCGAAAAATATTACGGAATCTTTCCGGAATATTTCGCCGACCGGATCGGCCACGGCGGCAGTTGGGAATTGACCTACTTCCGGGAAAAATCCGGCCAGACGCTGCCGGCAATCCTCGACGGCGGCTTCCGGTTCAACTGGACAGCCCTGGAAGACGACCGGGAATCGTTCCGGCGCAGCGCCGACAACGGCATCAAGAACCTGCTCTACATCGAACCGCAATTCTTGCAGTTCAGCATGGGAGACTACACGTCGCCGACCAATGCGCAGACGATGGCACGGCTGACCAAGCTGATCGCCCAGGACCCGGACGAATGGGACAAATTCAATCAACTGCATTACACCAAAAACTCGCATTGCGGCCATCCTTACAGCGGGGCGCCGGACGACCCGGCCGCCAATCAGCGGTTCATCACCGCATTGCTGAAAGCGGCGGAAAGCAGCGGTCAATATTCCGCCGACGGCGAAATGATCCTCAACCTCGGCTGGCGCGGCGACTGGATTTTCGACAGCGGCTTCGGCGCGATGATTCCGTGCAATCTGTCGCCGGCCATTCCGGACGGCAAAGGCCAGGTGAACCTCGAAACGGTCATCGAGCCGGCCCTGCAGAAAATTACCGCCGAATACGAACGCGGCTTCGACGGCATCGCGCTGGATTGTTTCCCGGATTTCGGACCGTTTCCGAACGATTACCGCCGGGAAAATTTCCGCTTCGCGCGCTATCCGTTGAGCTTCGACCCGGACAGCAAACAACTGATGAACAAAAATACGCTTCCGGCCGTCGATTTTCTGAACACGCTGGCGGCGCGCTACCGCCCGGAAGGCATGATGATCTTCGCCAACGTATTCGGGGAGTTCGCCTTCGCCGCGCCGCAACTGGATGTGTTCGGCGTCGAAAACCTGTTCGTTCCCGATCCGGCGAAATTCCGGATGCTGGCCGGCAATAAAACCGTCACTTACGTGCCGTATTACGCCGACCCGTCGAAAGCCAGCGTCGAATACCACCTGTTGTGGGGCATCTATCCGGGGCGGGACGCCCGGCTCGAATACCTGCGCCCGATGGTGCCGGTGCTGGATCAAATGCACGCGCTGCACTGGCAGCCGGTGACGGCGGCGGTGGGCGATTCGCCGGATTTGCGGATCGAACGCTACGGGCAGCCGGACGACGGCGAAGTGATTTTCGCACTGCACAACGCCGGGAAACGCCGGCGGCGCTTCACTGTTCATTCCGCCCTGCCGGCGGCGCAGGAGATCGAAGCGATATTCGGCGACAGCGAGCCGGAATTGACCGGCAACGGCTTTGCGGTGACGCTGGAACCGCAGCAGACGGCGGCGGTGAAATGCCTCTTTCGGCCGGACCGGTGAAACAAGAATTCCAAAGGCGGAAATTCAGAAGGAAAATGCGGAACTCGTCGGTCATCCGGAACAACTGGACGATTTTCTGGCTCAACTGTCCGACGCCGATCTGGCGAGGCTGGCCGGCGGCGCTCCGAGCGACAAACCTTGGGCGACCGGTCGAATCGGCGTGCTGGAGGATTTCGGCAGCCGGGGAGTCGAAACTTTCGACGGACCGGCCGGCGTCCGTCTGGCGGAAGCCGCCACCGCCTGGCCCTGCGCCGTAGCCATCGCCAGCAGTTGGGATCCGGATCTGGCCGAACAGATCGGCCGGGCCGTTGCCGCCGAAGCCGGATTGAACGGCCTGGACATCTGGCTCGCTCCGGGCATGAATATTCATCGCAACCCGCTGTGCGGCCGAAACTTTGAATACTATTCCGAAGATCCGGTTCTCAGCGGCAAAATCGCCGCCGGCCTGACCAGAGGAGCCCAGAGCAACGGCGTCGGCGTCACGCTGAAGCACCTCGTCGCCAACAACAAGGAAAACAACCGCACGAACAGTGACAGCCGGGTTTCCGAGCGGGCGTTGCGTGAAATCTATCTCAAAGGGTTCCGGATTGCCATTCAGGAGGCGGCTCCCTGGTGCATCATGTCCTCCTACAACAAAGTCAACGGCCGCGAAACGGCCGAAAACCGGGAACTGCTGACCGGAATCCTGCGGCAGGAATGGCACTATGACGGCCTGGTGATGACCGATTGGGGCAACAACAGCCTGCAAACGCTGGAAATCAAAGCCGGCAGCGATGTCAAAATGCCGAACGGCCAGCCTGACGGTTTACTGGCGGCACTGCATGCCGGAGAATTGACCCGGACCGATCTGGAACGCGGCGCCAAACGGGTGCTGGAACTGGTCTTGAAACGCGAAGCGGCCGGCACCCAATAACCCACTTCCGGCTTGACTGCGTCAGCCGTTTCTACTTTCGGGCCGGCCGGGGCAAACGCTGCAACTTGACGCCGGGATCGACGGTGACCGATGTGACCGGGAACGGAATTTCCGCTTCGTTGACGGTGATTTCCGCGGCATTGACGCTGCGGATGACCAATGCCCCCTCGTCATCCAGCACCGCCTGCAATTCGATGAATTCGTCCGGGTTGGCCTTTTTGAAACCGAGATAAAAGATTTCGCCATCCTCGTCGGTAATCAAATCAAGCTCCCGGAAAAAACGGGTGGAACAATCGAAACCGTTTTCCGGGACGTTCTGATAGGTCTTCAACTGGTCGTAGATCCATTGCGGCGGATAATTCATCTCGCAATGTGAAGACGCGACCCGGTAGAATACCGGCGTCTGGTATTTATTGAACTTTTTCAGTTCGTCAAAGAAGTTGTCGGCCTGCTCGACCGGCACCCAGGTATCGTTGGTGCCGTGCCAGAGGAACACCGGCAAGTAACGGCCGTTGCGGGCAAAGTTGATCGCCGAGCGGCGGGCATAGGCAAACGGCTTTTCTTCTATGGTGCCGCCGAACTCCCGGACCCAATCCCCGCCCCAGTCCTTCATCTCGTAAATGCCCTGGCCGGCCATCACCGCGGCGAATTTGTCCGGATGCTTCAAGCCCAACAGCGCCGCCATCATGCCGCCCATCGAACGGCCGTCGACATAAATGCGGGTCCGGTCGATGTTGTAATGTTCGAGCATGTAATGCATCGCATCCAGCATATCGTACTGCGCCGGCAGCGCCGCGAACGAGGTCTGCCCGGGATTGTATTCACCGTGCAGCTCCGGACAGACGACGATGAAGTTTTCTTTTTCCGCCGTCTCGTAATATCCCAGGTTCCGCGCCTGGGTCCGGTCGCAACCGGCCGAATGGGCCAGCAGCACCAGCGGCACCGCCTGCTCCGGCGAGTACGATTGCGGCACATAGCCGAGCGCCAGTTGCTCGCTGCCGTCGTAACTGTTCGTATAAGTAAATTCCAATTCGCCGGCCGCCAGCGCCGTCGTGGCCAGCACCGCCATCGCTGAAAATAATTTTTTCATTCTCTTTTCCTTCCTGTTTATCGCATACTATAAGTGTTCCGCCAACGATTTACACGTCGCCGATCCGGAAAATTCACGACATTTTCGCCGGCGCATCCGGCGGTGCGGCCTTCCGGCAAAGGCGGCGGTACTTGAGCGGCGTCTGGCCGAAAAAACGCTTGAAGCTGCGGTGAAAATTGGCGACGTCGCCAAATCCGCAGTTCGACGCCACCTCCGGCACCGGCTGGTCGGATGCCTGCAACTGCACGGCGGCCAGCCGCAGCCGGTAGCCGGTCAACAGTTCCCGGAATCCGCAGCCGGTCTCCTCCCGGACGACGTGAACCACCCGGCTTTCGCTCAAATGCAGCGCCGCGGCCAATTCGGCGATGCCGATTTTTTCCCGGCAGCGCCGCAGCAGGAACGCGTGGATTTTCATCTGCCTGGAAACCGCCTCCGGCGGCCGCAGCGCCGCAAGCGACAACTGCCCCAACCGGGCGGCCAACTGGCGCAAACCTTCCATAATCCACTCCAGTTCATCGGCTTCGACCCGGCGTCCGGTCAGCACCAGCCGCCGGTCGGCCAGCAGCGTATAGCCGGCCAATTCCTTCTCCGGCGGGCAACGCCAGCCGGCGTTCAGAATCAATTTCAAGCGGCCGTCGACAAACAGCGGCGCCACCCATTCCAGCAAACCGCCGTGACAGAGTTTCAGCAGGCCGCGCGGCTGCCGCCAGAGCTCCCGCGCCACGGCAGTCTGGTCGAATCGAATGCAGCGCCGTTCGTCATACTCCTTGGCCTGGCGGCAGGGCACATGCCGGTGCACGAACCGTTCCGGCCCCAACAGCAGACCGAATTCTCCGGAATGATCGTACAGGGCAACCCGCGTTTCACTCCAGCGTTCGAAACAGCGGATGGCCCATTCCATTTCAGATTCCATAATCGCTTTTACCAGTTATTACGGTTTAAATAGCGTTTCACGCAACTTTTTCGACCATTTTCCCTCTGGTCGAACCGCTAAAAATTTGCTATACTTATTGTAGTACCGGAATCGTCAAACGCCAAATTTATGAGGAAAAAATGGAAACGGCAAAATTTACCACGGAATTTCCGATCATCCGTCAAACCGATGTCGCGGTGGTCGGCGGCGGTCCCGGAGGACTCGGCGCCGCCATCATGGCGGCCCGCCGCGGCGCCCGGGTCGTGCTGCTGGAACGATACGGCGTAGTCGGCGGCATGGCAGCCGTCGGCGAAATCTCCCCGTTCATGGGCAACCATGTCGACGGCATCAGCCTCGACGCGCCGATTTATGAAGAATGGCGGCAGAAAATGTCGAGTTATTATGCCGACGGACGCCGGCGGCAACATCCGTGGCAGGAGGATTTTTTCATCCACAAGGAATATGCGGCGCTGGCCGCCGAAGAATTGCTGGAAGCCGCCGGAGTTGAAATTCTCTACGGCCACGAGCTGATCGGCGTCCAGCGGCAGGAACGCCGCATCGACGCGCTAATCGGCGTCTCCCGTTCCGGCCCGGTCGGCATTCGCGCCGCCGTTTACGTCGATTCAACCGGCGACGGCGACCTGGCCGCCCGGTTCGGCTGCCGTTTCGAGCTGGGCAACCGCGAAGGCTATTGCCAGCCGATGACACTCTGTTTCAAACTGGCGCCGGTTCAGTTGCCGCCCGGCGGCCTGTTCGACCCGCAATGGCGCCAGGCGATGGAATGCGCCTACCGGCAGGCCCAGCAGGACGGGACGCTCAGTTGCCCGCGGGAGAATATCCTGATCTTCCCCGGCGCCACTGACGATGTCGTCCATTTCAACACGACCCGCATTCTGAAGCACGATGCCACCGACGGCGTCAGCTTCGCCGAAGCGACCCGGATCGCCCACCGCCAGGAACGCGAACTGCTGCACTGGCTGCGCCGGACCATCCCGGGTTTCGAACAGGCTGAACTGGTGTCGCAGGCAGTACAGCTCGGCGTCCGGGAAAGCCGGCGGATCCGCGGACTGGCCTACCTGACCCGGAGCGATTTCGAACGGCGCAGCAAGTTTCCGGATGCCATCGCCCGTTGCAATTATCCGATCGACATCCACAACCCGACCGGCAGCGGCACCGAAATCATGATGATGAGCGACCGGGAATTCTATGAAATACCTTACGGCTGCATCGTGCCGGCCGATTGCGACAACCTGTTGATCGGCAGCCGCTGCATTTCGGTCGATCACGCGCTGCACAGCAGCATCCGGGTCATGCCGCCGGTCTGTTCGCTCGGCCAGGCGGCCGGCGTCGCCGCCGCCGCGGCGGTTGCCGGCCGTTGTTCTCCGGCCGAACTCGACGGCAGGCAGATCCGGGCCGAACTCTGCGCAATGGGGGCGCGGCTTTCGCCGTAACCGCGCCTTCCCCCTCCGGCCTTCCACCTGGCGGGCCGGGTTGGTCGGAGCTCCGGAAATGTTCATTCTTTCCCGAAAAAAAACGGCGCCAGATTTGCAAAACCTGTTGCCGGGGTTTCTATTTTCCCGGACGTTCGACATCGTATCGCCAGAAGGAACGGAATATGTGTTTTGAGGAAATCGCCCGGGAATTGATTCAACGCCGGGAACACGACTTCGCCGTCCGGCAGCAATTGCTGGAGGCCGGCAGATTGTATGACGGTTACTGTCCCGAAATGGAACAACTCCACCGGGAAAATTCCAGCCGGCTGGAAGCGATCATCGATGTCATCGGTTACCCGACGATCGCCAAGGTCGGCGCCGACGCTTCCAACGCCGCCTGGCTGATCATCCAGCACGCCATCGGCCGGCCGGATTTCATGAGAAAAATGCTGCGGCTGCTGCGCCGGTTGCCGGCCGGCGAAATCTCCCCCCGGGACCTCGCTTACCTCGAAGACCGCATCAACATGTATGAAGGCAAACCGCAGCGTTACGGCACCCAGTTCGACTGGGACGATGACGGCCGGATGGCGCCGGTAGCCTGCGACGATTTGGCCGCCGTCGACCGCCGGCGGCGGAAACTCGGTTTGTGCCCGCTGGCGGAACAAACCGACCGTTTCCGCCGCGAACAGGATTTCATCCCCGACCGCGAAACGCTGGCCCGCCACCGGCGGCAATACCACGACTGGCTGGTGCAGACCGGCTGGCGCCGGACCGGCAACCGGACCTGAAAGGCACGCTCCCGCTTCCGATGCCCGCCGCCCGTTCTCCTCCGGCGGTCTTGCCGGTTCATTCTTTGGTTCATTTCGGCAATCGCCGATTGTATTTTGGTCATTGCCGGGATAAATTGAATCGAATTCTAACCAAAGGGCAAGAAATCCGATGTTTCAGGACTCCCGCCACCGTTGCGGCCGCGGGCCTTTCCTGTTGTGTCGAGAGGAGAAAAACGTTAAAATATGTGGAAAAATTATCTGGGTCATCTGCCGGAGCACGACCCGCTTTATCAATATCTCAAGTACGACATTCAGCCGCAACTGGGCGCCGGTCCGGCCCGGCCGACGTATCGGGTCTTTCAATTGAACGGCTCCAACGATGTTTATTTGTACGAAGAAAAACACAGCCTCACCAAAGTGATCGGCAAATTCTTCCTGTCGAAACGCGAACGCAATCCGGAAATCGCCGCGCGGCGGCTCGGTCGGGAATATCACAACCTGGCGATGATGCGCGGCTACGGGTTCACCGGCTGGCCGCATTACATCGCCCGGCCGCTCGGCTGCAACGACTGGCTGAACAAGCTGCTGGTCGTCGAATACTGCAATGGCGAGCTGTTGAGCCATATCATCCAGCGGGCCATCCAGCAGCATGACGACCGGCTGCTGTACGCCAAACTGACCGCACTGGCTTACTTTCTGGCCGCCTTTCACAACCGGACGGCCGTCGACGCCGGGGTGGATTTCCAGGAGGCCTGCTTTTATATGGACTCGCTGATCAACCGGCTGCTCGTCAACCAGAGCCTCCGCGGCGACGAATCCGGCGAACTCTATTATTTACGCGACCGCTGGCGCGAACAGCCCCGGATGTGGGAAGACCGCCAGGTGTTCGCGCACGGCGACGCCACGCCGGAAAATTTCCTGTTCGGCGACGGTTTGAGCGTCATTTCGTTCGACCTGGAACGGGTCCGGCGCGCCGACCGCGTTTACGACACCGGCCGGATTGCCGGCGAACTGCTCCATTTTTTCCTGCAGACCACCGGCAACAAATATGCGGCGGAACCGTTCATCGGCCATTTTCTCTGGGAATACGCCTGCCATTTCCCCGACCGGGAACAGGCCTTCCGGGCCACTACCCGGCGGGTGCCGTTCTATATGGGCATCACACTGCTGCGGATCGCCCGCAACGCCTGGCTGGGGTCGGAGTACCGACGAAAACTCATTCACGAAGCCAAACAATGTCTGAGGAGGTGGCAATGACGATCCGGGGCTTATTGTTCGACATCAACGGCACGGTCAGCGACATTCTGACCAATGAAGGCTGCGACGACCTTTACCGGACGCTCAGCAACCTGCTGGATTATCAGGGCATCGCCCTGAGTCCGGAGGAGATCAAGCGCCTCTATTTCGACCTCAACAAACAGCAGCGCCGCAACAGTCCGGAGGAGTATCCGGAGTTCGACGTCGTTACGCTCTTCCGCGACATCGTCGAACAGCACGCCAGCGCCTACACCCGGGCGCTGCCGAAAAAAAAGCGGGAACTGCTGCCGGTGATGCTGGCCGAAGTCTTCCGGGCGGCGTCACGCTTCAAGCTGCAACTCTATCCGGGCGTCGTCGAAGCCCTGGCCCAACTGCGCTGGAAATACCGCCTGGCGGCGGTTTCCGACGGACAGAGCCTCTGGGCGATTCCGGAACTCCGCTCGGTCGGACTGGCCGGCTATTTCAACCCGGTCATCGTCTCCAGCGACCTCGGATTCCGGAAGCCGGACCAACGCATCTTCGAAGCGGCGCTGACTGAGCTGGAATTGCTGCCGTCGGAAGTAATCTTCATCGGCAACGACATGTACCGCGACGTCTACGGAGCGCAGCGGCTCGGAATGAAGACGGTGTTTTTCCGGTCCAACCAGGGCGAACAAAGACCGACGGGAGCGGAACCGGATTACATTATCTACCATTTCGCCGAATTGCCGGAAGCGATCCGTTTCCTGACCGCCTGAACTTTTTTTCCCAACCGGTTATTCGGCGCCGACGACTTCGAAATCGACCAGTTCCGGGGTATCGATCCGGAAATGTTCGCTGTCGGTCGTCAGCGGCTTCCCCCGGATGGTGACATCTTCAAAACGCAGATTTTCAATCCGCTTGACCGGCGTATCGCCGGTGCCTGGCCAGCCGTGCAGCAGAATCTGATTGGCGATCGGGCTTTCCGAGCGGTTCGGCGATGAAATTTGCCGGAAAGTGATGTCGCGCATGCCGCCGGGCGTTTCCTGTTCGCCCGGCAGCGAACCGAACCAGAACGATTCCAGGAAGGTCAGGCAGATCAGCCGTTCGCACCGGTTGACCCGGATGTTTTCGAAACGGATGTTCTCGAAAAAAGTGCCATGCACCACCGAAATCGACATCGTCGAACGCTCGTCGAGTTTGCCGTGGTGATGCGGATCATCGTAGGAAAACAGAATATCGCTGTCTTTCAGCGTGATATTCCGATAAGCGGCAGCGCGGGCCTCGGCGCCCATGTTGAACGCATTGTTGCAATCGTTCCACAACTGCATCTGCTCGAACAGCATATTCTCATTGGGCGGACAGTCGGCCGGCAAACCGTCGGCCAGTCCCTTGATGACCACCGCGTCATCGCTGGCCCGGACAAAAGTGTTGACGAAATGCAGGTTGCGCGAATTCACCAGATCGAAGCCGTCGGTGCTGGCGTAATGCGGCGCGATCACCTTGACGTTGCTCACCTCGACGCCGTCCGCTTCGTGGGTGCCGGCCGTCCAGCATTGCGGCCTGGAATTGTACAAAAGAAAGCCGTCGTATGTAATGTTGCGCGAAAAACCGGTCGTCAGCAGCATGCCTTCATACCGGTTGCGCATCAGCATGCCGTGGCCGCGCACCGCCGCGCCGTCGGCATGCGCCAGGGCGATTTTGCCGTCGACGACCGCGCCGGACGCCAGATAGACGGTTTCGCTGCCGGAGACCACCAATTCATCGCTGCCGGTTTCGGCCTGCAGGTCGTGATACCCCGGCCCGAAATAACAGACGTTCGGGGTCGATCCGGACGGCGCGTCCGGATCAATGGCATTGGCGAACAAATGCAGGACCGGCGCCGTCCGGTAATTTTCATCGGTCACCAGCGTAATCATGCTGTCCGGCTCGGCAACCGTAAACGAAACCGTCCGCCCTTGCCGTTCCGGCCGCAACCCGTATTTTTCCGGCAGCAGCCGGAACGTTTTCACCGTTTCCGGCAGTTCGATTTCCACTGTTACCGGCTGGGCCGGATCGAAATCGAACGAAGCGAAATGCACCAGTCCCTGCCAGAAATTCCGGTCGACGTACAACCCCAGCGCATGACCATCCACCCGTACCGTCAATGCCGCCTCCGGCATTGCCAGCGGAAACTCCGCCGGCACCGGATAAAGCCGCAAGCAATCGGATTCAAACCGTTCACCCCGGCCGGACGGCGGAGCGGACGATTCGGGAGTGCCGGATAAATCCATGGCGAAACATCCGATCGAAACTGCCAACCCCGCCAATATCACGCCCGTCTTTTTCATTCGAAACTTCCCGTCGGTTTGTATTTTTTTAGACTCTCCCGGAATGGATTCCGGAAAAAGGTCAAACTATAACTAATCCGGGATTGCCATTTTTCAAGGTTTGAAAATAAAATAATCCAAGCCAGGATCTTCTTCCCCCCCTTATTTCCATCGTCCGGGCAGCGGTGCCGGAGCTGGCCGGGAACAAGAAAAATACTCCGCCTGGAAACCCGGCGGCCGGTTTTGCGAAAATTCACCGGATATGACGCCGAAAATCCGTTCCGCATCATCCGATTCCGGCGCCTAAAAACCGCGGATCGCCTCATAAAACCGTTTGGAATATTCGACCAGGCGCTGCTGTTCTTCCAGCGAGAACGCGGCCAGCCCCTGCAGGTCCATCTCCTCCACCGCACCGCACACTTCATCGGCAAAATCCCGGCCGGCGGCAGAAAGCAGAATCAGTTTCCGCCGGTGGTCGGACGACCGTTCCCGCCGGAGAATCAAGCCGCGCGCTTCGAAATCCCGCAGAATGATCGTCACCAACTGGCGCTGGATATTCACCAGGTCGGCCAGCCTGGCCGGTTCGACCCCGGCGGGATTGTCGCGAAGCCAGGTCAGCACGAAATAGGCATTCAGCGAGAGATTCCAGCGTTTCAGAAAAACGGTGTAGACGTTATCGGTCAGCCGCCACAGTTCCATCCACTCGCTCAGCAAAGTACGGTCGGTCGACATGCGCCTTCTCCTTTCGCCGCTTTCCAAACCACAGATAACACAAGATGGCAAATAATATAACCCGCGAAACCGGCATCGCAAGCCAGACTCCGTCCATGCCGAACCAGACCGGCAGCAGGAACAGGCACAACGGCAACGCGAAAAAGGAATCGCCGTAAATCAGCAGCGAAGCGTCGGCGATTTTGCCGGTCGATTGATAGTAGAAACCGGCGACCCGGATCACCCCCAGCAGCAGAAACGCCGGAGAACTGAGCAGCACGCCGTGCGCCGCCAATGCCCCGACCTGCCCGGTCAGCCCGACCCAGCCGGGCATGATGCGCCGGAATGCGAACGCCCCCAGCATCAATACGATCCCCAAACCGAACGCCGTCCAGTATCCGTAGTTGCCGATGCGGTTCTGGCGCCGGTGTTTGCCGGCGCCGTACAGATAAGCGGTCAGCGGCTGGACACCGCCGGCCAGGCCGCTCATCAACAGCGAACCGACCGATTCGAGTCCGGCCACCAGCGTATAGGCCGCCAGGCCGTCCACCGCCCCGTAGCGGAGCGCCTGGAAATTGTGCATGAACAACATGGCGATGATCGAAAGCATGTTGCCGAAAATCGGAATGCCGGTAATGCAGATATGCCGGACGGCACGGCCGGACAGTTTCAAACTGCCGCCGGTGATTTTCAGCATGGTCTGCGGCGACAGGAAGTAAACCAGTCCCAGAATACCGGCCAACGCCTGGCTGACCACGGTGGCATAGGCGGCGCCGGCCGCCCCCCATTGGAACACCATGATGAACAGCCAGTCCAGCAGCATATTGCCCAGCAAACCGCAGATCACCAGCCACATCGCCAGAAAAGGCCTGCCGTCGTTGCGGACCACCGCAATGCAACCGGTCATGAACATGCCGGCAAAGGCGCCGACGATCATGATCCGGGCATAGACGAAGGCATCCGGCATCAGTTCCGGCGTCGCACCGAACAGGCGGAGCAGCGGTTCCAGCCAGAGAAGCGCCGGCAGTCCGCCGGCGATCGAGCCGAGCAGTTGCAGCGAAACCATGTTGCCCAGCGCTTTCTGCGCTCTCGCCTCGTCGCCCGCGCCGCGGGACTGCGAGATGATCACCGCCGCGCCCGAACCGATCATATCCCCCAGCGCGCCGAACAGCATAACCAGCGGCCAGGTGAGCGCCACCGCCGCCAACCCGGTTTTGCCGATGCCGCGCCCGATAAAAATAGTATCGACGATGCTGAACGAGCCGGCAATCAGCATGCCGATCATCGAAGGGGCGATGTACTGTAGGAACAATCTGACGTCTCTGCTCATGATTCACCTGTCCGTATTTAAATAATAAAACAACTTTACTATATATTTGTTTTATTATTTTTCAATCGGCCGGATGAAAAAAATACGCCGGAATGCGCGCGTTCCACTCGGCGGCAATCCCCGCACACCGGTCAGCTTCGAGTCTATAACCTCCATGACAGTCGCATTGCAGCGGACCATTGAAATTGCCGGTACGGCGGCCGCGCCGTTTCCGCCGCACCGGCGGTCGAGGAAGTACATGCAGTGCCGGCATCCTTCGCCGACTTTCCGGCAGCCCCGCCGCGGATTCCAGATGTCACGCACCGATGCACTTCCTCTTTTCGCTTACTGCTCGTCGTAAACGGCGTTCGAAAACGGTCCGATCGCCATGATTTTCTTCACCTCCGGGAGATGGACGATCTCGGCCGGATTGTTGGTGTCGAAATCAATGTACACCAATCTTTCCGTTTCGGACGCGTTGCGAATCACATGAGTTCCTTCCGGTCCGGGCGGAAAGGTGATCGCATCGCCGGCCTTGACTTCGACTTCGCCGGTCGCAGTGCGGACGATGCCTCTGCCTTCGATGATGTAGAACACCTCTTCATTCATCTCATGCCAATGGTAGCCATAGGCATAATTGCCGGGCGCCACTTCGACAAAATTCACCTGGCATTGTTTGGCTTCGCTCAACGGCACCACCGGCTTGACGGTAAAGCAATTGCCGTTGCTCTCCACCGGCTGGCCTTCGGCGGTCCGGTAATTCCGGATGACGGATTTGTTCATGATCGGGTCTCCTTACGTAGTTTGGGTTGTTTCAACCTTCCGGCGTCGCCGGAACCGGTTGTCATTGTTTTGTACCCATATCAGTTACAGGTTGACAGAAAAAAATTCATCGGCATTCCGCTTCGATATTTCGGACGATATCGGCCAATGTCTGTGACGCCAATTCCAACTCCATAGCGTTCTGGGCGTCCCTGATGCTGCCGTCGAGCGCCGACTGGATATGCGCCCCGACCGGACAATGAAGATTGGTATCGCCATGGATGTCGAACAGCGTACTGTCCGCCGCTCCCACCGCCCGATAAATATCCAGCAGCGTGATTTCCTCCGGCTTTTTCGCCAGCGCCGCACCGGCCACACCGGCGGATACTCTGACCAGCCCGGCTTTTTTCAACCGGCCGATCAGGCGGCGGATCACCACCGGATTGGTGTTGACGCTTCCGGCGATAAATTCGGAAGTGCACTGGTAATCTTTGCAGACGACCAGCAGCGCCAGAATGTGCACGCCGACCGAAAAGCGGGTTGAAATTTTGATCATCGGAACCATCCTTTTCTGAACCTGTAACCAATATAGTTATAAGTTATGGTTTTGTCAAATTTTTTTCCCAAAAAAATCCATTTTTCCCGGCCGGTCGTAAGCAAAACAACCGTCCGCAATCCCGTCAAGCCGCCAGGCCGCCGGTACGGGCGTGACATCGCTTCAGCAGCAGGGCCGCCGTCAAGAGCCAAGTGGCGCTCTCTGCCGCCGGAATGACCAGCCAGACACCGGTCAATCCCCAGAAATACGGGAAAATCAGCAGGATCGGTACGATGATTCCCGGGCCGCGCAGGAATGAGATGAGCAACGGCGGCAAACTTCTCCCGATGGCGGTAAAGAACGAGACCGCCACGATATTGCCTCCCATGAACAACAGGGCAATAAAGTAAAGATAAGTTCCCTGCCGGGCGATTTCCTGCAATCCCTCATCCCCTTCCCGGTTGAAAATACCGATGACCGCATCCGGGAAACAGGCCAGAATGAGGTACAACCCCGCACCGATCAGCAGTGCGAGACACAGCGCCAGCAACAGAACGGTCCGGCTTTTTTCATGATGTCCGGCGCCGTGGGCACGGCTGACCAATGGCTGGATTCCCTGGCCGACGCCGGAAAAAGCCGCTACGGCGATCAGGGCGATGTTGGCGATCACTCCGTAAGCGGCGACGCCGAGGTTGCCGGCCAGTTTCAGGATGGTCCAGTTGAAGAGCAGCATCACGACACCCGATGAAAACTCGGTGATGAACGAAGGCATTCCAAGCACAAGAATCTTTCCGGCCGCCTCCGGCAGGAATCCCGGGGATCCCCAATGAAAACGGTTCCGTCCCGGTAACGGATGGAACGATAGAATCGCCAGGCCGATAACCGGAGCAAGACCGGTCGCCAACGCCGCTCCGAACATTCCCCAGCCGAATGGAAAGAGGAACAGGTAATCCAGCACGATATTGGCGGCGCTCCCGACCAGCATCGCAATCATCGCCAGCCGCGGACCGCCGTCATTGCGGACGAAAGCGATCAACAGGTTGTTGCCGAGAAAAGCCGGAGCGAACAGCAACAGTGTCCGGATATAGGGAATGGTCAACGGCTGCAGCGTCCGGTCGGCTCCCAGCCATTGCGCCAGCCGTTCGGTCCAGAAAATTCCGATCATCACGAAAAGCAGGCTGAACAGCACGGCCAGCTTGACCGCTCCGGAGAAGACGGCATCCGCCGTCCGCTTCCGGCCGCTGCCGCGTAAAATTGAGAAGTGCGCGGCTCCGCCGATGCCGATCATCAAGCCGATGCCGCTGATCAGGGAAAAGACCGGAATAGCCAGATTCAACGCCGCCAGTCCGTCACGGCCGACTCCCCGGGCCACAAAGAAGGTGTCGGCCAGGATGTAAAGCGACAATCCGACCATGCCGAAAAGGTTTAAGGATACATACCGGGCAAATTCGCTCCGAATATCCGTTTCTCCGCTTTTCATAACATTCCTTTCAAGCCTCGTCCCAAACGCAAAAAAAAAAGCACCGGCTCATTCGCACCCCAGGGCCTAACGGTACGAATTTCCAGTGCTTTCCGTTGACCTGACCATCCGGCGACGTCCAAGTCAAAGCATCATTTTATTTCTTAATCATACCATACCGTCGGATTCGCGGTTTGCAAATCAGTTTTTTCATTTCCACGCCAAGTCGGCAAGAAAAACTCCGTAAATTAACAAGTTCATGACTTTTGTAATTTACAGAACTTGATAAAACGCAACCGTTTTAAGCATCATGATAAAGTGGGTCGCAGATTTGTTCGGGTTCATTTTATTCAAGATGGTGGCAGCTTCTTTGATGGTCGGAGACACTATCGATATGATTTAATGAAATTTTTTAACATTATTGTTGACTTTTCAGTTTTATATTGTATCATATTTACAGTTAGATATTATCTTTAAATATAATAATATAAAATGCTCTTTTTATGGAACTAAAATTCTATAGAATTCTGCAAGGTATTTTGCTGGCGTCGGTAAGTTCTTTGGTCAATGCACATGGATCCGAAGTTGTCTCATTTCCGGTGATTTTCGGGAATAGTTATATGAAGGATCGGAATAAGCCAAAGAAGAATGCCCCTGACTCACTGATTCTGAATCATCATGGAGCGACTTCAATGACTTTAGCTGCGCATCGCAGCCATAGCAGTCATCGTTCTCATTCGTCCCATTCTTCTCATCGATCCGGAACTGGTGGAGGCGGTGGAAGTTATTACGTCCCACAAGTTCCGTCGATTCCGGCAACTCCGCCGGTTGCGCCGCGTCGGCAGCCTGTTCAATCAATATCCCCGAAGCAAACACGTTCGACACCTCAAACAGCGGTACCACAATATAAGCTGGGTGAACGCAACCTTGAAGAAGGTTGTTACGGAATGGACGTTGCAGAATTGGGACGGCTTCTGATTAAACATAATTTTCTTGCAGCCAATGCTGTTGTAAAAAATGGTTCAGGAGAGGTCATTTTTGAAAAAAATGTTATGGCAGCAGTGAAGCGTTTTCAATTGGCCGCCGGGCTTTCTGCAGATGGTCTTGCGAGAAGCAGTACAATCAAAGCTCTATTGATTTGGGACCAGATCAATCCAGAACATGTTGCGATACTGGCTGCTTTTTTGGTAGAATATGAATATATGACAAAGGCAGATCTGCAGTATGATGCAGCAGGAAAAAACATCTGCAATCCGCAAATGATGAAAGCGGTTGTCGTGGCCGGCATGAAAACTGAATTAAACGTTGGCGAGCTGATTGAGGCGGCACTCTGTTGGAATGGGACGGAACGAAAAGAATGGAAAGAATTAATCCGGTTATTGATTACACAACGGTATCTTTCCGAACAGGATCTTAAGCGAAATAGTGCCGGTCTCGTAATCGGAACACAAGTCGTTCAAAAGGCGATTCGCCAACTTCAGACTATTTTGGAAATTTCGGAGGACGGCAAAGCAACCTCCAGTCTGATTGAAAGTTTGAAGACTTTCAAGGAAACGGAGACTGAATGATCGATGCGATACAGTTGAAAGCTCCGACAATCGCTTCTTTCGTGGTAGATCTGTCTATTTACAGTGATGAAGTAATTTCTCATGTCCTATACTGGATGGCATCTGAATATTTGATTATGCGGGAGAACTCAGGAGAAAGACAACAACAGATTTCATTGCGAAAGAAACAGGGTGAGTTTTCTCCACAAGAACTGCGAAAGCTTGAAGAACGGTTGAGTCGGGATTTCGCCGATTATAAATTGCGAGAGATCGTCGAGCGCGAAACGCGTGATATTCGAACGATTCTGTATGTGAAGGCATTTGCCGAGTTTGAAAAAACAGCAGAATTCGGGGCCAATGATGAATGAACGATATTTTTTGCTGCCGTTCCGGTTCCGGCATTTGGCTGGTCGGGAATTGCTGGTAAACGAGGTCGGTGATTTTCTGGTGGTTCCGGCAGGCACCGTTGCACGTATCGTAGGACGGCAGATAAGACCGACGGAAGAATTGTACAAAGATCTGATTGCGGCTTTCTTCATCAGTGAATCCCTGATTCCGGAATGGCTTGATTTATATGCAGTGAGGCTCCGTACCCGAAAGGCTTTTTTGAATGAATTTACCTCGCTGCACATTTTCGTACTTACCCTGCGTTGCAACCAGAATTGTATTTATTGCCAAGCCTCCAGCCAAAAACAGGATGCAGTCGGTTACGATATGCCGGAAGTTGTTCTTTTGTATTCGATCGATCTGATGTTCCAAAGTCCTGCGGCTGCATTGACGATGGAATTTCAAGGAGGTGAACCATCCTTGGTTCCGGAATTATTCCGGCTGGCAGTCGAAACGGCAGAACGCAGGAAAGTAGAGTGCGGTAAACAAATCACCTATGTTCTTTGTACCAATTGTGTGGAACTTTCGGCTGAGGTGTTGGAAATATGTCGGCAATACCATGTTTTGATTTCTACTTCATTGGATGGTCCGGAGAATTTGCATAATCACAATCGGGGTCGCGAGGACAGTTATTCTCGGGTAACGACCGGGATTGCCCGGGCGCGGGAATGGCTGGGTGAAGACCGAGTATCCGCCTTGATGACCGCAGCGCCGGCTTCATTGACGAAACCGCATGAAATTATTGATACTTATCTTGAGCTTGGCTTCCATTCTGTTTTTTTGCGTTCTTTGAATCCTTACGGCGTGGCAATGCAGAATCTCGATTGGACCGAATATGGAGAGCGTTTTATTGCATTTTACCGGAAGGCACTGGATTATATTATCTCTTTGAATCGGAACGGAACGGTACTGGTTGAGGAATTGACATTGTTGTTTCTGCGGCGAATCCTAACTCCATTTTCTGACGGCTTCGTCGACCTGCGTTCGCCTTCCGGCCTCATGTCAGGAGTGGCGGTTTATCACTGCGACGGATATGTATATGCTTCCGATGAATCCCGGATGTTAGCCGCTTGCGGAGATTTTCAATTCAGAATAGGACCTGTCTCGGAATCTTACGAAAAGCTTTTTCATGGCATCCAGGTGCAAGACTTGGCCGATGTAAATACTGTTGAAGGAATTGCCGGCTGTTCCGACTGTGCATTTCAGGCATATTGCGGTGCAGATCCGGTCCGCAATTATGCGGTTCAGCAAGATCGGTACGGATATAGGCCTGCTTCTGAAGTTTGCAAAAAGTGTACCGCCATCATTGAGCATCTTTTCTCTCTGATTATTGAACGCGAAGAAGAAGTCATGCCGGTATTTCGGCGTTGGCTGGCGGAGTGGAACGGATGAAAAAGTTCAGGTGGGATATCTATTCTAATGACAATACCCTATTCGTCACGTCACAGTGTAATAACCATTGCCTGATGTGTGCGCAACCACCATTAAAGCGAGATGACGTCGAATTTCACTTCCGGCGGAGCCTAAAGTTGCTGGAACACGCTCCGGTCGAGCTACCGACCATAGGAATTTCCGGAGGTGAACCGACTTTGCTGGGAGATCGATTATTCGAGCTTCTGAAGCAAATCCGGGAAACGCTGCCTGAAACAACGATTCAACTGTTGAGTAATGGTCGTGCTTTTGCCGATCCGATATATACAGAGAAATTGAATAATGTCGGATTGGACAGGTTGTTGATCAGTATTCCACTACATTCCGATTTCTGTGGAGATCATGATGAAATCACCCAAGTGAAGGGCTCCTGGTCGGAAACAATGCATGGTCTTTATCAACTTGCCTGCTTCAAAGCGGAAATCGAACTGCGCATCGTGATTCAAAAAAAGAATTGGCGGCGTTTGCCGAAAGTGGCAGAATTCATTTATCGGAATTTGCCGTTTGTAGGCTCCGTGGTTTTCATGGGACTGGAATTTACCGGATTGGCAATCCAGCACGAAGTTGAGGTATGGATTGATCCGGCAGAATATCAACAAGAGTTAGAAAGAGCTGTAAGTATTTTAAACGCTTACGATATACCGGTGGCAATTTTTAATCTGCCGCATTGTCTGCTGCCGCCCGGTTTATATCCATATGCGTGTCAATCTATCTCCGATTGGAAGGTTTTCTTTCCGGAAACTTGTGACTCTTGTTGTCGACGGCAGGAATGTTGTGGATTGTTTTCAACATCCAGAAAACACAGTGAAAAATTGCATCTGTTGACTTATTAAAAATCTAGAGATCACTATTTTTTTCGGACTTTTGAGCTATTATTACGCAAGTGGAAGCGCAGAGCGGCTCCCAATGCCTCGTTGATGCGTTGCAAGCTGGTAACCTTATGTATTGGCTATGCAAAAGCCTATTGAATCCGGCCACGACGAAAATCACTTTGAGCTTATCGCCGAGTTTGCTGCGAAGCCGGTTACGATCCATTCTGTATTCGTTTTTACAATGACCGATCACCAGCTCCACCACCGGCCCAAGCAATGCTCTATTACGATTTGAAGGGATACCTGCCGGTGGCCCCAATATGGAGTCATCCGGAGCTCCGACAAATATCGATGAACGTGAAATGTCACTTCAACAACGGAGATATGCTGCGCCACATATACTTGGAGATAACGGACATCTCTGTAATGACGCAATATAAGAGGCATTCTGGAGGGTCGGCATGACACTTCATACTCCGTTACGGACAAATATGAAAGACTCAAGACCCGCTTCTCAGGTTAAAGCATTGAACAATCGAAGACGCCTGATTGAAACCGTGATCGGGCAATTGACAAAACGGTTCCACATTGAACAAGTCAGAGCAAGAAATCTATGGCATCTGACTGTCCGGATTGAGCGAAAGTTATTGACTCATACCATATCAATTGCTTTCTTCATATGCCGCAGGGATCCGATTCTACAGTTTAAACAGGTTTTCTCATGAAAAAACTTGCACACGGCGTTATATACTTAAAAACAATCTTATCATTCATCCAGAGAGCGAATATTAACTTCTATAAGCACATCTCGCTCTTTTGTAGTCTTTACATAATGATAATCTGCAGATACATATTTCCCTTTGTTCAAATCAAATAAAAAACTTCCTTCTAAGTAACCATCGGTAGAGTTTGATACAGCAACCTCTTTCACACGTGCAAACAAATTATCTTGTGCTATTCCTACCGATGTCAGTTCATATTGCATACCATCAGCGCTCCAGCATTGTTCCCTGGTCACTGATTCAGAAGGAAGACTAGAATTATGTAACATGATCATAATCCATACTGTAATCGAATTCAATTCCCCATAAGCTGGTTTTTCCGTTTCAGCATCATACGTAAACACTGAATCCTTGATGGGAGGATCTGAAAATAAAATCTTGCTTTTCAGTTCGTATTTTTTATCTTTCGGCAGATAGGTTACTTCAACAATTACACGTGTATAACCGATAAGACTTTTCAACCGTTTCCCATCTTCCAATATACAATATCGTTTCATTACATCTAAAAGATACCGGCCACTTTGTTTTTGGGGCTGAAAAAAAATAGAAGCATTTCTCACTGAATTACTCATATTTCTTTTTAGGTCATAGAAGGTCATAGAAGGAAATGTCTTTAATAATTCAGTTCCATATTCCCATCTGGCTTCCCAATCTGCAAGTTCCATAAGCATATTCTGCTCATCATGTTCGGGGATTTCGCAAGACAAGATTTCAAAATAACCCTCATCATCAACTTTTACAGTATGTTTCAGGCCAGATGGAGTTATAATTTTAAAAATACTTTTCCCAATATTTTGAATTTGCTGTTTCAATAAAAAGCGCATTGGACTTTCCTGTTGCGCTTCCGCTTGAACGGCAAGCTCATAATCTTGTTGCGTACAATCTGTATACAATTTCAACATAGCAAGAAATTCGCGGTATGCTTTAAGAAAATTATAATCCGTGATTACATACGGAAATACTTCTGGAAACGATGCGTATTGCGTTAGAATTGTCTGCAATGAACTGTCGGTGAAGTCATGATAAAACTGTCGCATTACGGCATTATCGTTATCCTTGGCAATAAGTTCTTCTCTTTTTGTTTCTTCGTCAATTACTGACCACCAATAGCGTTCTTTTTGATTTTTTCTTGCCTGTTGCCATAGCGATGCTATTTTTTCATTTTCTCCTTCTGACTTCTCGTTAGCCGACAGCTCGTCAGAATTCAAAATTTTCTCTTTCGATTGCGGAATATCTCCGTTATCGGCATTAGCCAGACTACCTCCTCCCCCCAAAATAATACTTCCGCAAAGGATAAAACAAATAACTTTATTAATCATAATATTTCCAGCATCGCCATAATCTCACCATCTGCTTCAAGCGCTAACCGAATTCCTAATTCTGCAGCGACTCCGGCATTAACTGTGGCTTCAAAATCTCCGGAGTAGAAAACCATATTGCCATTGCCTCTTGGCCTCTCAAGTTTTCCTAATAATACTGAAGCTTTGACTTTAAGCTGAATATTGTATAAAATTCCTCAAACAAAGAGGTAGAACCTCAAGTAAGGCATTATATTGTAAAATCTTACGTCACAGTAAACAAAAAAGGTCTGCTTATGACAAACTGTAGTGTTCCAAGTTGTAATTTTCAAGGTCCGAAAAGCAGAAAAATAGAATTCAATTTCAGTGACGGAGCTATCAGCAATGACGGAGATTTGCTCTTTGTCAAGAAATTTGATTGCAAACTCGGCTTAACGCGCCGAGCCGGAAAATTATTGACTTCTTTTGATATTCGACAGTCCGGCAAAGTGAAACACTCTTTTCTGGACATGCTTCGTAAAAGAGTTTTTGCGCTGGTTGCCGGCAACGGAGAACCTCTACGATCATCATGAATTACAAAACGATCCGCTGATTCAAACGGCAGTCGGTCGCGATCAGACGCTCCCATCGCCCGATAGATGTCCAGCAGCGTGATTTTCTCCGGATTTTTCGCCAGCACCATACCGGTCACGCCAGCGGATACTCTGACCAGCCCGTTTTTTTCAACCGGCCGATCAGGCGGCGGATCTCCACCGGACTGGAGTTGACGCTTCCGGCGATAAATTCGGAAATACACTGGTAATCCTTGCAGATGACCAGCAGCAACGTCAGAATGTACACGCCGACCGAAAAGCGGGTTGAAATTTTGATCATCGGAACCACCCTTTTCTGATCCTGTAACCAATATAGTCATAAGTTATGGTTTTGTCCATATTAAAAAATCCGTATTCCGGTGCCATACACAAGTTTTTTTTTGGTACTTATTCGGAAGCAGTCTGAGGAATGGAGCCATTGCTTTGTTTCGGGATCCATCGGCCAAACTCTCGCCTGGCAACGGAGTGCCTCCACTCCTCGGAGTAAAAGAGGAGGTTGGCTCCGGCGGGGGGAAAACGCAAACAGGACTGCGACCGCTTAACGTTGCCGCATTCGTCGCCGGAGCCAATAAGCTCCGGCCAGCGCGACACCCCCGACAGCCAGCAGCAACACGGGAAGCCAGGAAATCATCTTCTGGCGCAACCACTGAACGACGGCTGCCGTCCCGCTTGATACTTTGGTTTGGACGGTTTCTGAAAAAGCAGGAAGTTCCTGCGACGGAGAGAGAAAATCTTTCCGAAACCGGGCATGGCGAATGATCTTTTCCGGCGTTACAAAAAGTTGTGGATCAATCGGCGTGGTCAAATCAACATCACCCAATTCCAAATCCAGTAACTTTCTGCCGAAACGGTTGTAATGAGTTCGGGAGTAAATCAGATGATTCTCTTTGCCGATCAGAAAGATCCGCTTGACCGGCCGCAGCTTGTGATAAGTACTGTTGAGGTTGGTAACGGCGTCGGTGACGCTCAAACTGGAAATTGAGGCAATCAGATTGACATCGGAAGCCAAGTCCTGCGTTATCTGATAGCAGGCGACATTGCGATAGTTGACCTCTTCGACGCGACAGACGCTGACCATGAATTCCCCTGCCGTCAGCGGCTGAAAAAGATTGTCCCAGTGTGAGAGAATCAAAACTTCCTCAATCTTTACCCAGTCATCACCGGTAGTGCCGTATTGACCGGTGTCATTGACAAGATAAATTTCCCGGCGCTGCGAATCGGATGACAACTCCAGACGCTTGCAAACGCCTCCCCGCTCATCGACCCGGCGGTAGAGAAGCCCGGGGAGGTTGCGCCGGGAATGCGGGTCAGCCCTGGGCAGTCGGGCGATATAGGAAGCATTGGCACTGGCCGTCAGCGCCTCCCGGATCAACTGTTTGCCGCGCCGGCTTTCTTCCGCCGCCGGCGTTTCCGCCCAAAGAGAAACACCACATGTTATCACTAAAAACAAAACGCCGAATTTCATAAGTATGGCCCCCGGACAATTTCGATCAGCCAATGAACCCCCCGGGCGATCGTTTGGCGTTTTTCACCCCGGTAAGGGACTTCATTGAGTTCCAGAAGAACACCCCGGTCGGAAATTTTGAAGTCATACCAGCCTTCTCCGCGTGGCGACTTGCGTGCCGCGACATAAACTTCCGCATTCCCGAATATCATCGTCGGCAAGTCAAAGTCGGCACCGCGACAGAGCTCCTCCAGAAATATCGGAGGATAGGGAACCATATCCAGATCAGTGCCTTCCAGCCATATGACGACTTGCGGAGCATTGAGCAAAGGCTGTAATTCCGCCATTTTCGCGGTATCAGCCGGCTCCCACTCCCCCTGCGAATTGGCGAGATAAACGATCGTTCGGGGACCGTTGGCGGGAATGAATTTCGCGACAAAATAAACAATTGCAATACCAAATAGAATGAATAAGAGTACCGCCAACCCAATTGTTTTCTGATGTTTCATCGAAAGAGTCAACCGTTTTTTATTCATGTGGTCCACAAGCTTTATTGGGAGCGTGTGGCCCCTCTTCTATCGGAGAGTCTTTATAACGAAAACGCATCAACTCTTCTCTGACGAGGACTGGATCTTGGCTCTCTATTACATCATAATACTTTGCATAAACGGCAAAACGATAAATATGCCGCACAAGCCGTCCACTGTTATAGCCTCCACCTTTGCCATTATGATATGGTTGGTCCAAGCCAGGAAGAAAAAAAGTAAGAAAATATGTACACTGCCACACACCGTTTGTTTCCACCCAATTGAGATCATTACCCTTTGTGTTATCAGTAGTGCTTTTGGGAAACTCCAAATAAACTCTTAATGAAGATGAACCACAATTTACTCTCTGTTCCAACGTATCCATGGTATCAATGGTACTCTGGTCTCTTTCTTCGGTTACAACAAATTCATATGCGGAAACAAATGAAAATATTCCGGAAAACAATAAGCAGGAAATCATAATAAATACTTTTCTTAACATCTCTCATCTCCTTTCCAATGGTTTCAAAGCATTGACATGCCTTAATTAAAGATATAATCCAAGTTATCCACCTTCATATCGGAAAATTAATTCCCGCAAACTATAAATAAAATATTTAATATAAATTACTTATAACACTATTCATTGAAATCAGCACCAAATTACAGTTACTTTTATAAAAAATGTACTTAACAAAATTAAAATTTATATTATTTCTTAAAAAAATAAAACCAATTACAGTCCAGGACTATAACTATTCTGAAAATAATACATTATATAGTATAGCAAAAAAAATTTCTGAAGTCAATCCCCATCAATCAAAAATAGAAAAATTTTTAATGGTTTTATTTCGATTTTGGCACAAAATCAAGAACGTTTATCCCGTAGCTACGTCAAACAAGTCCTGCGGCGACATCCGGGTCAAAGCATCATTTTATTTCTTAATCTATACCGCAGCTGGATTCGCGGTTTGCAAACCAGTTTTTTCATTTCCACGACGAGTCATGCAAGAAAAGTTCCGTAAATTAGTCAGTTATGCAAAACTGGCTGCGAGCAGAAAAAACCTTTTGAAAGGTTCTTGCCTTCTGGCGATCTTCCTTTTTCAGACCTTTTTTGAATAATTTTTTCCCAATTGGCAACCCGATACGCAAAGAATACCACATCATTTCGGGCTGTGGTACAAATCAGATGTATTGCACCTCCGGGTTTAAACGATTGCCAACGCCATCTGAAAACCCGCACACGGCGTATTTTTGAAAAAACAACAAGATTACGCATGGAAATAACGCCGCAATTCGCTGGTGCGGGCGGCAACATCCGGCGCCTGGGTAATTTCCGTCACCATCGCGATATGCCGGGCGCCGGCCGCCAGCAATTCCGGCAGATGGCGCTCCTTGATCCCTCCCATCACCGAAAACGGCGTATGAATGCGCCGGCTCACCTCTTGCAACATTTCCAGCCCGACCGCGCCGCAGGGCACACTCTTGGTCCGGGTCGGATAGATCGGCCCGATATTCAGATAGCCGACCCCGGCAGTCTCCGCCGCCAAGGCTTCGGTCAAGTTATGGGTGGAACTGCCGATCAACAGCTCCGGGGCCGATTCCAGCACCGGGCGCAACGGCAAATCCTCCTGGCCGAGATGCACGCCGTCGGCGCCGCTCAGCAACGCAATGTCCAGATGGTCGTCGATCAGCAGCAGCATCCGGTGCTCGTTGGCGATCGCCCGGGCGGCGGTCGCCAGTTCATAGAAAGCGCCGAGCGCCAGATTTTTCTCCCGCAACTGCACAATCCGGGCCCCGCCGGCGGCGACGCCGCGCAGAATTTCCAGCACCGGCCGGCCGTTGGTGAATTCCGAGGAGATGACCGGATAAAGATCGACGGCTTCAAAAGCCCGCACCCGGTCCGCCAGAGTTTGAAAACAGCTTTTCATCGCGAAAAAATCATTTCAGTGGTTCGGAGTTGCATCCGGCGCCGGCGGGTCCGGCAACGCGAAATCCGGACAGTCGTCCATCGGATTGACTTCGGCCTGCCGGCGTTCGCACCGCGACAGAAACGGATGTTTGATATAGTAACGGCAGTCACGGCAAAAACGGCGCTCTTCGGCGGACGCGGTCAGCTTGACGGCTTCCGGCACTTCGCTGCCAAGCAGCGCGGCCAACGCGGAAGTTTTCCGATCCGCCGCCGGAGCCGTCGCTTCCGGACTCTCCGCCGATGGCAACTCGCCGCCGCAAAAGGCGCAGACCAGCACAGTGCCGCGCCTGGTCCAGCCGTCCAGCAACACCTTCTCCTTCGGTACCGTCTCCCCGCCGCAATGCGGACAAGTGACAAAGCTGTTTTTCGGCATATGGTCACGGCCTCCGTTGTTTTTTTGGTGACAGGGAAATATAGAAGATTTTCCGCCGAAGTCAAGACCGGTTGCGGAATCTTCCCTGCGGATCCCCCCAAGAACGCCGCCGGCCGGCCCCCCTCCCCGGCGCAACCGCCGGGGAGCTGAGAAAATGGTTCACGAATACAAGGCGCGGACTTCGGCGGCGGAAACGCATTGGAGCGCCCGTTGGGCCCGGCTTTTCAGCGCTTCGAGGCGGCTGCCGCGCACCAGCGCTTTGACGCCGGCGATCGCCGGCGCTCCCATCGACAATTCATCGACGCCCAAGCCGAGCAACACCGCCGCGCCGATCGGATCGGAGGCCAGATTGCCGCAGACGCCGATCCATTTCCGTTGGCGGCGGGCGCCGTCTACCGCCGCGGCAATCGCCCGCAGCACAGCCGGGTCCAGAGAATCCGCCTGGGAGGCCAGCACCGGATGCAGCCGGTCCATCGCCAGGATGTATTGCGTCAAATCGTTGGTGCCGATTGAAAAAAAGTCGGACTCCTGCGCCAGCGCGTCGATCATCCAGACGGCGGAAGGCACTTCAATCATGATGCCGATGGGCGGACAGCTCATCTGCAATGCCGCCGCCTCCTGCTGAATGAACTGTTTTCCCCGCCGCAGTTCGTCGACGGCGGCAATCATCGGCAGCATGATTTTACCGTTCAAATGGTGGTCGCGGATGGCCCGCAGGATAGCGCGGAGCTGGGTCCGGAAAATTGCCGGATAGGCGAAACAGAGCCGGATGCCCCGCACGCCGAGAAACGGATTGGCTTCCGGCTGCACCGGCATGAACGGCACCGGTTTGTCGCCGCCAATGTCGTAAGTCCTGATCAGGATGGGGCGGCCGTCCAGCGCGGCGGCGATCTCGGCGAAACCGGCCAGCAGCGTTTCTTCCTGCGGCGCTTCGCGGCAATCCTGCACCAGAATTTCAGTACGCAGTAATCCGATGCCGTCGGCGCCGGCTTCCACCGCCTGCCGCGCCTCGGCGGCCGACGTGATATTGGCGGCGATTTCAACGCCGATGCCGTCTACGGTACGGGCCGCTTCGAACCGGAGCCGCTCCAGCTTGCTCTGCCGCCCGGCCAGTTCGGCGGCCGCTTTCTCTGCCGCCGCCAATTGAGCAGTATCGGGCTGCGGCTCCAGAAAACCGGAGACGCCGTTGAGAATCATCGGCGCCGCCGCTTCCGGCAATTGCAAAACCGCGTCGCCGGCGGCCACCACGGCGGGAATGCCCAGCGCCCGGGCCAGGATGGCGGTATGGGCAGTGGGGCCGCCCTGGACGGTGACGATGCCGGCCACCTGCGCCCTGGGCAACTGAGCGGTTTGCGACGGCGTCAAGTCGACGGCAGCGAGAATGAACCTGCCGGACGGCCAGCGGGTCGCCGCCGCCGTTTCCGGCAACAGAAAGGCCAGCACCCGCTTGGCGACATCCTGATAATCAATCGCCCGCTCGGCAATGCGCTGCGATTCCGAATTGGCGATCGTTTCCGCCGCCTGCGCACAAGCGGTTTGCCAGGCGAACGGCGCGCTCTTGCCGTCGGCGATCAGTTGCAATGCGCGCTGCTGCAGCGCCTCGTCCGCCAGCAGCGCCCGATGCGCTTCAAAAACACCGGCGGAGGTTTTCTCGCCCTGCTGAATCAGTCCGGCGCTCAGGCGCTGCAGCGCTTCGGCGGCGGCACGCCAGCCCTGCCGGAGCCGGGCGGCTTCTTCCGCCGGAGAGGAGCCTTGTTCCGGAACGGCCGGCCGACGGTCGTTCATGTCCAGACGGAAAAGCGGCGCGATGCCGATTCCGGGCGAAGCCGGAATGCCGTGAATGGCCTGCCGCGAGGGCGGGAAGGTCGGCAGCGCAGCGAAATTGAGCGCCTCGTTTTCAGCCGCCGCCGCGTCATCCAGCCCGTTTTCGATCATTCCGGCAATCCGCTTGACCGCTTCGGCGGCGCCGGCGCCATTGGCGGCGACCGTCACTTCAGCCGGTTCGCCGATCCCGAGTCCCATAACTGCGCCGGCACTGCGCAAATTGGCCGCCTGATCCCGGTAAAGCAGCAGGAGCTCACCGTCGAAACCGGCCGCCGCCGCCGCAAGTTTGGCGGCCGGGCGGGCATGGATGCCGTTGGGATCTTTCAGAAAAACCGCCAGGGTTGCCTCATACCGCCGCTCCGGCGGCGGTGCCGGAATCGCCGCCCGGCTGGCGGCGACCGAAACGGCATTGAACAACGTCAGCAAATCGGAGGGCAGCGCCGCCTCGGCGACGGCGGCCAGACGTTCGGCATCGGCGGACAGTGCGGCGATGGCGGCAAAGGCGGCCGGCTGCAGCGGCCTCGGCAGCGCGACGGCGAAAACCAGCGAAACCGGACTGCCGTACCAATCCAGCGGTCTGTTCAACCGCAGGGCGGCCACACCGCCGCGGCGCAGTAACCCCTCGCCGGCGGTGCCGAGGTGGGAAACGGCGATGCCGTTGAGAACGCAGGGGAAAGCGCGGTCGCCGGCTTCCAGCGCGGCGGCGCATGAAGCGCCGGTACAATCATTGTTCTGCAGCAGGCCGCTCAGCAGTTCCAGCGCCTGAAGCGGAGTCGCACAGTCGGCGGCGGCGATCAGATGTTCGGAAGCGATCAACATGGCTGATTCCTCATTTCTTCAGTTTGGCCCGGACCAGCGGCATGCCGGGTTTGACAATCTGGCCCGGCGCGACAGCCGGAGCCAGACCGGTTACCTTGTCGGCGGTGGCGATCAGCACCGGCGATACCGTCGCTTTGATCTTCCCGCGCACCGCTGGCCAGTTGACCTGCAGAATCGGCGTTCCGGCCGCCACTTCCATGCCGCTGGCGGCCATGATCCGGAAGCCGGCCCCTTTCAACCCTACCGTTTCGATGCCGATATGGACGAGCACTTCAACGCCGGAAGCGTGGCGGATGACGAAAGCATGGCCGCTGGCCGGCAGCGAAATGATGGTGCCGGAAACCGGCGCGGCGAAGACATTGCCGGACGGTTCGATGGCGATGCCGTCGCCGGCAAGCCGGTCGGCGAAAGTCGGGTCCGGCACCTCGTCGAGCGCCACGGCGCGTCCTTCCACCGGCGACAGCAGCACGATTTCAGCCGCGCTCCCGGCAGCCGGCCGGGCCGTTTCCGCCGGAGCCGCCGGCTCGGCCGCCGCCGGACTTGCCGCGGCTTCGGCAACCGGCAGTCGCCCCGCCCGGGAAAATTGCTTCATCGCATTGGCGACGGATTCCACCTGGGAACCGACGATGACCTGCAGCGCATTGCCGCCCATTCTGATGACGCCGGCGGCGCCGAGCTTTTTCAGCGCCGCTTCGTTGATTTTGCCGGCATCGTTCAGTTGCAGCCGCAGCCGGGTGATGCAGTTGTCGATGGTCCTGAGATTGTCCAGACCGCCGAGCGCCCGGATGTAACCGACGGCCAGTTGCTCGTAGCGGTCGCCGCCCGGCACCGGCGGTTCGGCGGCGGCTTCATCGGCGGCATCGTCCCGGTCGAGCGGTTCCCGGCCGGGCGTTTTCAGCTTGAACCATTTGATGGCGAAATAAAATATGAAGAAATACAACCCGAAAAACAGCGGTCCCATCCACAGGATTGTATACGGCTTGGTAGACTTGCCCCAGGAGAGAAGTAAATCGATTAACCCGGCCGAAAACGTAAAGCCGGCTTTGTAACCGACCAGCTGGGAAATGGCCAGAGCCGCACCGGTCAGCAACGCATGGACCACATAGAGCAGCGGAGCCAGGAACATGAAGGTGTATTCCAACGGTTCGGTGATGCCGGTCAGAAAGGCGGTCAGTACCAGCGAGAACAGCAAACCGGCCACTTCCGGCCGCCGCTTTTTGTCGGTAGTCAAATAGAAGGCCAGCGCCACGGCCGGCAGACCGAACATCATCACCGGAAAGAAACCGGTCATGAACATTCCGGCGGACGGATCGCCGGCGAAGAAACGGTGCAAATCCCCTTCAAATACTTTGCCGGCGGCATCGGTGAAGGTGCCGAATTTGAACCAGCAGAGCGTGTTGAGGATTTGATGGAGACCGACCGAGAGCAGCAGCCGGTTGAGGATGCCGTAAACCGTCGCCCCCAGCGCTTCGGCATTGACCATCCAGTTGCCGACCAGATTGATGGCGTGCTGGATCGGCGGCCAGATGAGCGACATCGCTCCGGCCAGCGCCAGCGCGGTCAACGCCGAAATGATCGGTACGAAACGCTTGCCGCTGAAAAAGGCCAGCCAGGGCGGCAGCGTAAGTTTATGAAAGCGGTTGTACATCAGTCCGCCGATGATGCCGGAGAGGATACCGGCCAGGACTCCCATATCCGCGCCGCTGCTGATCGCCGTCAGCGCGGTGGTCAACGTGAAATAAGCGACGACGCCGGCCAGTGCCGCCGCTCCGGCGGCATCGACCGAAAAGCCGACCGCGACGCCGATGGCGAACAGCAGCGGCAGGTTGTCGAACAGCACGCCGCCGGATTTGGCCATGAACGGAATATTCAAAAGGTCTTCCTGACCGAGCCGGAGCATCAGCCCGGCGATCGGCAGCACGGCGATGGGGAGCATCAGGGCCTTGCCCAGATTCTGGAGAAAGGGTAAAACTTTGCTGAACATGTCGAATCCTGTCTTGAAACGTTGGTACTCCATGGCGGCGAGCCACTTGTACATAATAAAAACACAAACGGCTTAATATACATCCGAGTCCGGCGGAATGCAATTGTTCATTCGGGACACCGATCGGCGGAGCACGGGCCGGCGGCAGCCGCCATTGGGTTTGCGCCGGACTTGACGGCCGTTTCAACGCATGCCGGCCATCCGGTAAGCGGCATGCCCCTTCCAAATAGTTCTTTGGCGACCAATCATTTCCCTTGCAGGAATATTATAATTTCGGCCATCACCTTTTTTAAGCCTATCACGATTTCCTTTCTTGATTTTTCTCCGAACCTCTGTTTATTATACAAAAACGTTTTCAAGGAAGCGTGATGAGCCTATTCAATAGATTCGTCTTTTCTTGCATCGGCTTCTACGGATTAAGCTGCCTCTGGGCAGCTTCTGCCGGGGATTTTTCATTAACAACAACTTCTGAAAATTCAGAACAACAGGTAAATATACAGAACATGAACGTTTTGACCGTTTCGTTCCAGCAGTTCGGCGGTATTCCCGATCAGCCGGAAAACGCCGCGCCCGCCGCTGCCGGACTTATCGCCTTTCTGCAGGAAAATTGCCGTAAATACGATCGGATCGTCGTCAACTTCGCGCCGGGAATTTACCATTTTTATCCAAGCGCGGAAAATAGCCGCAATTATTTCATTTCCAATCATGACCAGACGCCGTCGAAAGCGGTCTGCCTCCCGTTGGAGAAGCTGGTCAACGTCACGCTGGACGGCAATGGCGCCGAAATCCGGTTTCATGGGCGGATGATCGCTTTTTCAATGGTCGATTGCGACAACTGCACGCTGCGGAATTTCGTCATCGACAGCGCCGAGCCGACTGCGCGGCAGCTGGTGATCCGGGAACGCGATGAACAGTCCGGGGATTACTTCGCCGAAATCCTGCCGCGCGGCGCCTATGAGCTCGTCGACGGCAAATTGTTTTTCACCGGCGACGATTACCGCTATGAGGCGGGCGGCGGGATGCAGTTCGAACCGGACGGCCGGTTGACCTACCAATGCGCCGATCCGGTTTTTCGGCCGGAAACGGTGGAGGAGCTCGAGCCGTATCGGCTGCGGATCAGAAAATCCAATTGCGCCTGGCGGCCGGGGCAGCGGTTCGTGTTTCTCCATACGCGGCCGGCGCCGGGGATTTTTCTCCACCATGCCGACAACAGCCGCCTTGAAAACCTGACGCTTCATTATGCCGACGGCATGGGCCTGCTGGCGCAGATGAGCGAGAACATCCTGCTCGACGGCTTCCGGGTCTGGCGCCGGGAAGGCAGTGAACGTTATTTCACGACCCGGGCGGACGCGACTCACTTCTCCGGCTGCAGGGGATCGATCGTTTCGAAAAATGGCAGTTACGAGGCGATGGCGGATGATGCGATCAACGTCCACGGCACTTACTTGAAAATTCTGGAAAAAACGGACAATCATACGGTGCGCGCCCGTTATATGCACGAGCAGAGCTGGGGCTTCGATTGGGGTGAGCCGGGGGATGAAGTCCAGTTGATCCGGGCCGCCAGCATGGAAAAAGCCGGCGGCGTCAATCGCCTGACCGCCATCCGGCCGGCCGATGCGCCGACGGCGCATGGCGCCAGGGAGTTCATCCTGGAATTCGCCGATGAATTGCCGGAGCCGGCCGGAACGGCGGCCGGTTACGGAGTGGAGAACCTGACCTGGTCGCCGCGCGTGCTGTTCCAGAACAACCTGGTCCGCAACAACCGGGCCCGCGGCGCATTGTTCAGCACGCCGCGCGAAGTAATCTGCGAAGACAATGTATTCGATCACGTCCACGGCACCGCCATTCTGCTGTGCGGCGACTGCAACGGCTGGTTCGAAACCGGCGCCTGCACGGATGTCGAAATCCGCCGCAACCGCTTCATCAATGTCCTGACCGCCAACTACCAGTTCACCAACGCGGTCATTTCGATCTATCCGGAGATTCCGGTACTGACGGCCGGCCAGACGTATTTTCACGCCAACGTCCGGATCTGCGACAACGAATTCGATTCCTTCGACCGGCCGCTTCTCTACGCGAAGTCGATCGAACATCTGACTTTTGCCGGCAATACGGTGCGGCGGAACGACGAATTTCCGCCATTCCACTGGAATCGCCATTTGTTCTTTTTCGAACATGTCGCCGACGTGACGATTGCCGGCAATCACCTGGCCGAACCGTTCGACCCGGCCGGCGACCTGCTGTTCAAATTGACCGACCCGGCGGAAATCGCCATCCGGCCGGCGGCGGAGTAGATCATCATGCCGGAACAGACTCTGCTGGAGCCGCCCTGGCTGGACTGGGCGGTGGAGCTGCAGTTCATCGGCCAGGCGGGGGTGACCTATTCCCAGGATCCGTTCGATCTGGAACGGTTCCGGCGCATCCGGGAAATTGCCGCCGAAATGTTGAGCGTGAAATCCGGTTTGTCGCTGGAAACGGTAAAGAACCTGTTCTGCAACGAGACTGGCTTTCAAACGCCGAAACTGGATACCCGGGCCGCCATTTTCCGGGACGGCCGGATTCTGCTGGTCGAAGAGCGCAACGGCAGCTGGTCGCTGCCGGGCGGCTGGGTCGACGTCAACCAGTCGGTCGGCGACAACGCGGTCAAGGAAGCGCTGGAGGAATCCGGACTCGATGTGATGCCGGAACGGTTGATCGCCGTGCAGGACCGCAACCGGCACAATCCGCCGCGTTACGCCTACGGCATCTGCAAAATTTTCATCCTGTGCCGGCTGCGCGGCGGAGAATTCAAAGCCAATATCGAAACCGCCTCCAGCGATTTTTTCCCGCTGGAGGCGCTGCCGCCGCTGGCGCTCGAAAAAAATACCGCCGAGCAGATTGCGATGTGTTTCCAGGCGGCCGCCGATCCGCATTGGCAGCCGCGGTTTGACTGACGCCGCTGCGGATCGGCAAAATGGCGGTTTTCCCGTTTTTTCCGGTTGACTTTGCCGGGAAATCAACTATTTTTTTCTAAGTGAAACATTTCATATTAAATCGTAAAACAGGATAGCGCGGAATGCCGGTACAGGAATCGAAGCCGAAACGGGTGACATTGAAGATGATTGCCGAACGCGCCGGACTTTCCATCGCGGCGGTTTCGCAGATCTTGAACGACAAGCCGGTCGATTTCTGTTCGGAAGCGAACAAGCAGCGGGTCAGGAGCATCGCCCGGGAGATGGGTTACCGGCCGAACGTCGGGGTCAAAATCATGCGCGGCGAGAAGCTGAAATCGGTCGCGGTGGTGCTCAGCATGGTCCAGATGGAGCTGGAAGACCATATTCAACGAATTATCCTGACCTTGTTCAAGAAGTACGAGGCGCTCGACTATTCCTGTTATTTCTGCAGTGGCGAATGCAATGCCGCACAGAATATGGGCCGGATTCAGAAGCTGCTCGATTACGGCGTCGAACGTTTTATCTTTCTCAGTCGACCGTTCGGGGTGGAGCAGTTGGATGCCGAAATCAGGCGTTGCGGCCGGACGGCCGTCTATTATGAAACGGTGCCGCTGGCCGGCTCCGGTTACTGGCGCGTCCACTCCGATACGGCGGCGACGGTTTGCGAAATGGTGCGGTGGCTGCGGCGGCAGGGACATGAGAAACTGGCTTTTTTCCAGTTGGCGGTCGACCCGGACGACCAGCGATTCATCGGTTTGTGCCGGGCCTTTCCGGAATACGACGCGGCGACGGTGCAGCAGAAAATGCTGCATCTGCTGCCGTTCGACATCCGGCACAGCGGGGATTTTTTTACGGAAAGCCGGCTCTGCGGCCAACGGGCGGCTGAAAAAATCCTGGCGGAGCAACCGGAGATCGAGGCGATTTTCCTCTATTCCGACGCCTTCGCGGTCGGAGCGGCGCCGGTGCTGCTGCGCCATTATCTGACGACCGGGCGGGCGATCGCGCTGGCCGGCTTCAATTATACCCATGCCGTTCAGAGCAGCGTTTATCCGATCCTCTCGGCCGCTCATCCGCTCGAACAGATTACCCGGGCTTTGATGGACGATTTCACCGGCGGTGAAACGGTTATCACCGTGCAGCCCGAGCTTCGGCTGCCGTCGCCGCTGCCGTTCTGATCGTCTTTCAAGGCAGATAAAATCGCCGCTGCAGGCGTTCGGGACGGGACCCGGAAAAAATTGACGCTTTTTTCGCTCCACCTATTGACTTTTGAAATTTTTTTTGCTATAATATCGGTATGAAGCATTTCATATTAAATATTAAAGTTCGTTTGGATGCCACCGAATGCAAGTAGAGAATGTCAAACAGAAACGGGTAACCCTGAAGACGATTGCCGAAAATGCCGGGCTTTCGGTGACGGCGGTCTCGCAGATTCTGAACAACAAGACCGTCGATTTTTGCTCGGAAGCGAATAAATCGCGGGTACGCAAACTGGCCCGGGAACTGGGCTACCGCCCGAATGTCGGGGTTAAAATCATGCGCGGCGAACCGTTGAAATCGGTCGCCACGGTGTTGAGCATGAATCAGATGGAATTGGATGACCACATTCAGCGGATCATTCTGACCTTGTTCAAGCGATACGAGGAGCTCGATTATTCCTGTTATTTCTGCAGCGGGGAACACAATGCCGGACAGAATATGCGCCGGATTCAGAAACTGCTCGATTACGGGGTGGAGCGTTTCATTTTCATCGGCCATCCTTTCGGAATGGAAAAACTTGACCGGGAGATCAGGCGCTACGGCCGGATGACCGTCTATTATGAAACGCTGCCGTTGCCGGCCGGCTACGCGGGCGTTTATTCGGATACTGCGGGGGCCGTTTGCGAGATGATCGAACTGTGGCGCCGGGAGGGATATAAAAACATTGCTTTCTTTCAGTTGGCGGTCGATCCGGATGAGCAGCGTTTCCTCGGTCTGTGCCGGGCGTTTCCGGAGTATGGCCGGACGACGCTTCAAAAGAAAATGCTGCACCTGCTGCCGTTCGATATCCGGCACAGTGGAAATTTTTTCACCGAAAGCCGGCTCTGCGGCCAACAGGCGGCCGAACGCCTTCTGGCGGAATGTCCGGATGTCGATGCCATTTTTCTCTATTCCGACGCATTTGCGGTCGGCGCGGCGCCGGTACTGCTGGAGCATTACCGGCGGACCGGTCGAAGGATTGCTTTGGCCGGGTTCAACTATACCCACGCGGCCCAAAGCTGCATCTATCCGATCCTGTCGGCGGAACATCCTCTGGAACAGATCGTCGCGGCTCTGATGCAGGAATCCGCTTCCGCCGTCTTTCCTCAAATTGTGAAACCGGAAATCAGGAAACCAGATCAATATCAATCAACATCCTCAACCAAAAAGGAAGTAAAAAAAATGTCAAGAAAATTCACACTGATAGAATTGCTGGTCGTCATCGCGATCATTGCCATTCTCGCCAGCATGCTGTTGCCGGCTCTGGGCAAAGCCAAGGCAGCCGCCCAGGCGATCAAATGCGTCAGCAATCAGAAACAGGTCGGTCTGGCACAGATCATGTATGCCGGAGACAACAATGATTCGCTGACGGTCCATTCGATAAATTACAAAGATTCTCCGTGGGGGGGAATCGGCTGGATGGGGCTGCTGATGGTCGGCAACTACCTGGGGTCGGCCGACATCTTTTTCTGTCCGGGTTCCAGCGCCCAGGGAGTCGATAAATCGGAACTCGGCGATCCGTACGCAGGCTGGAACAACTATGTGGATTACGGTTACAATTATTATTTTCTGGGCGCCACCTTCGATATGAGCCTGCCCTATAGCAGAATCAGCAATGAGCCGGCCAAACTATCCGGGCTCGGACAGCCGTCGAATACGATCATGCACGGCGATACGGTTTATAATTTCGAGAATACCGAAAAAGGGAATTATATGCTGACTGCCGATGCAGCCGGCGTGGGCGTCCTGTGGTTCCGGCATAACAATGCGGTCAATCTGGTTTGGGCGGACGGTCATGCCGCAGCGTACCGGCTCGGACCGGCTTCCCGGGCGACGACCGAACGGGCCTGCCTGGACGGTAACCTCGGCAATCTCTGGTGGGGGGACTACGCCGGCAGCAAATGGAGCCGCCACAATCATAATTGATGGGAAAAAAAAGCATGATGAACTTATTCCATTGTCTGTTGGGCGGCATCCTGTTGGGCGGCGGCCTGCTCGCCGCCGCCGACAGCGAAGTGTTCCCCGCCAATATGATGTGCAAATACACCCGTGACGCCGATGTGCAGGGAACGCCCGCGCCGGTGGAACTGACGGCGCTCGGCAACGAATCGGAGGCCTTTCAACTGATTTTCAAGGCGACGGCGGATCCCTTGCAGGTGACGAAGGTGGCGATGAGCGCACTGGACGGCCCGGACGGCCGCCAGATCACGCCCGAGGCGATCCAACTGCGCAAAGCCCATTACATCTGCTGCCGGGAATTCATCAAAACGCCGACCTGGTATCCGGATGCCCTGCCTGCTTATGGCGGCGAATCTTTTACGGTGGCGCCGGGTATGCTGCAGAGCATTTATGTCGATATCCAGGTGCCGAAAGATACTCCGGAGGGAATTTACCGAGGGGAAATTACCGCCGACGTGAACGGCAAAACTCATGCGACGCCGGTTTCCGTCGATGTCCGTCCACTGAATCTGCCCGATACGCCGACGGCAGGGAGCGCCTTTCCGATCTGGGGCGGCGAACAGCTTGCCGCGCCGTACGGGCTCACTCCAGATTCGCCGGCGTTGCAAAAACTCTATGAACGCATTTACGATTTCATGCTCCGCTACCGTTTGCCGCCGGATGATTTGCCGGTACCGCTGGATTCGCCGGCAGCTGAGAAATATTTGAACAATCCGGTTGTCAACAGCTTCCGTATTCCGTACGACCCGGCCAATCCGCAGCGTTTCGTCGAATTGTGCGATTGGCTGCGGCAGAAAAATCTGCTGGACAAAGGTTATGTCTACACGTTGGATGAACCGCCCCGGGAACGCTATCGGGAATGTGCCGATTACGCCGACGCGCTGCACAAACTGGCGCCGGATGTCCGTTTCCTGCTGACGATCAACAATGGCACCGCCGAGGAACTGGAAGGAAAGGTCGATATCTGGTGTCCGATAGTCGCCGGTTACAATCCGAATTATTACCAGCAGCGGCAGGCGCGCGGCGAGCAGGTGTGGTGGTATACCTGTGTGTTTCCGCCGCCGCCCTATCCGGGATATTTCATCAACGATGACGGCATCAGCCCGCGGATGATGTCGATTTTTCAAGCCAAGTACGGCATCGAAGGTACTTTGTATTGGGCGATCAATATCTGGAAAAAATGGGACCCGGTCCAGGAAAAATATATCGAACGGGACCTCTGGAACGATCCGGCGGCGTTTCCCGGCGCCAACGGCGACGGCTACCTGATCTATCCGGGCGAGACGGTCGATGACGACCCGGTGCCGACGATCCGGCTGGAAATGATCAAGCAGGGCCAGGAAGATTTCGATCTGCTGACGATGTACAAAGAGGCTTGCCGGCGGGTGCTGAGAAATTTGAAGCTCGATCCGGGTTTGGCCGAACGGCGCATATTCGAGGTGACCAATCGCTCCGCGTCCGATCTGGCCTCATTCAACCGGGAGATCGAAACGCTGGAGACGATGCGGCTCGATGTCATCAATGAACTGACTGCGATGGCACAGGGCGGGCCGGATGCTTTCCTGATCGCCTCCCAGGCGGAAGGGCTGGTGCCGAAAGGCACGCTGCTGCAGTACCAGGTGGTCGCCGAACCGGATTGCGACGTGGTTGTGCAGGCGACTGACCCGGCTACCGGCGCCGAACTGGAACTGACCGGAGATGCGGCGGCGTTCCAGTTGCCGGTCGAGCAGCCGGTTCGGCTGACGGTCACGGTACGGAAGGAAGGAAAGGAATTGAAATTGTCGCGGCAGTACTGGCCGGACAGCGGCCGGCAGCGGCATGAGACCGTTTTCAGTTTTGCGGAGGAATATTACCGGCCGTGGCAGGACTCAGCAGTGACGATGTTCGATTTGCCGGGTAGCGTGATCAAAGGGTTCCGGTTCGATACGACCACCGAATTTCCGAATGTCCGGCTGAAATTGACCGGCGACACCGCCGAATACCGCTGGATCCAGCTCACGGTGTCCAATCCGATGACCGAGGCTACTTCGGCCATGCTGAAGCTTCACGGTCCCCGGGGTGCCGTCGACGGTCTGCAGCTGCAACTGGAAGGACAAGGCCGCGCCGTGTTGGCGTTTCCATTCAATCCGACCGGCACCGCGCCGGGAGAAGGATTCAACGAACTGGAAATCTGGATGTTTCGCGGCCGCACGGCCAATGAAATTGTCATTGAACAGGTGAAATTGTTCCGTGAAAAGCCGGAAGGAGACAATCTGTTCTGAACGTGAAAAAAAATCCGTCCGCCGAAACCTTTTTCGGCGGACGGCGTTTCTTCCGACGGCTCAATCGCCGACAGCAGGCAGCACTTCTTCGAGTTCATCCTCAGTAATCTCCGGCGGCGGATTCAACACCCGGTCGACCCGGTCGAAAAATTCACCGTCGCTGCTCCGCATCGCGCTTTCCAGCATTTCGATCCGCAATTCGTCCGGGACGAACTGCAGCTCCTGCTGGTGTTTGTCCAGAAAGACATAATTGCTGAAGTACAGCGCCGCGCCGTTGAGAATTTTTTCGGCATCCGCCCGGGTATCCTCCTGTTCCATCATCGTCTTCAGCGCTTCGGCATTCAGCGCCTTGACCAATGAAAACGTCGAATAATGCCGCAGCATCAACGCCGGAATGTATTCGAACTGAACGTGCATCGCCCACAGATGCAAGCCGCTGCCGTACCAGCGCAGCAAAGCGCGCAGCCGTTCGTCGCGGTCCTTGTAGGCTTTTTTCATCAGAGCGTGGTACTGCTCCTGAAAAATGCCGCGGGCAATCTGCGGCATGACCGGCTTCAGAATTTCCGGCGTTTCCGCCTCCCACGCGCTGAAGTTGTCCTTCAACTGCTTCTGCCACTGCTCATAACGGTCCAGTTCTTCCCGCGGCTCCTTGACGCCATGCTCCGCCAGAAATTCAACCAGGCCGCGGCCGTTCAGCAGCAGACCATCGCCCGGCCAGTAGCTGCCGCCCCAGCGGACCGCCCGGCCGTGGTGCATGCCCAGCACCGCCAGCAACTGATTGCCCTTGTAAAACTCAAGGCTGGGATTGCCGCAGCAGCTGCAACTGAAAAAACCGGCCTGCTCATTGACCGCCAGCAATTTGAACAACTCCCGCAACTCCGCCGATCCGCTGATTTCCGCCAGCGTCACCTCCTCCGGCGGCACCCGGTGGCAGGTGCCGCCGCTGCGCACCCGCACCCGGTCGGCGGCGGTGATGACAGACTCCAACATCGTATTCATCGAACCGACCGCGCCATCCGCCGCCGGCAGCGACATTCCGATTCCAATGATAACCAGCACTATCCGGTACAGACGTTTCATATATCCCCCGATCATCGTCAATCATTCGTTCGTCCAATATAATCTGACGGCGGCTTTTCGCAAATAAAGTTGTAAAAAAAAAGATTTCCATTTGTAAAAAACCGCTGTCGCCCTTATATGTAGTTTGACGTGAACAAATGAAGAATTTTTAAATTTTTCAGCGTATTTTCAACCAATCGTCAGGAGAGTGCAAATCATGAGCAGCCCAAATGTCACATTGCGCAATCGTCTCAACGGTGCGTTGCCGAAAGTCGGGATTCGTCCCATCATCGACGGCCGTCGCAAAGGGGTGCGCGAATCGCTGGAACAGCAAACCATGAACATGGCGCTCAAAGCCGCCGAACTGATCACCGGAACCCTGCGGCATTCCTGCGGCCTGCCGGTCGAATGCGTCATCGCCGACAGCTGCATCGGCGGCGCGGCGGAAGCGGCGCAATGCGCGGCGAAATTCGCCGACCAGCAGGTCGGTCTGACGCTGTCGGTGACGCCGTGCTGGTGTTACGGTTCGGAAACGATGGATATGGGCGACTGGCCGAAAGCGGTCTGGGGCTTCAACGGCACCGAACGGCCGGGCGCGGTATATCTGGCGGCGGTGCTGGCAGCCCACAGCCAGAAAGGCAAACCAGCGTTCGGCATCTACGGTCATGATGTCCAGGCGGCCGACGATCCGAGCATTCCGGCCGATGTCGCCGAAAAAATCCTGCGCTTCGTCCGGGCCGGTTTGGCGGTGGCGACGATGAGCGGCAAAAGCTACTTGTCGATCGGCAGCGTGGCGATGGGCATCGCCGGTTCGATCGTCGACTGCAATTTCTTCGAAAATTATTTGAACATGCGCTGCGTGTCGGTCGATTCCAGCGAGATCATCCGGCGGGTCAACGAGCATATCTACGACGCCGACGAATACGCCCGGGCGCTCGAATGGGTTAAGGCGAACTGTCCGGAAGGGACCGATTACAATCAGCCGTCCGCCCGCAAGAGCGCGGAACAGAAAGCGGAAATCTGGCGCTATTGCGTCAAGATGATGATGATCGCCCGCGACCTGATGATCGGCAATCCCAAACTGGCGGAACTCGGTTTCGGCGAAGAGGCGATGGGGCACAACGCGCTCGCCGGCGGTTTCCAGGGCCAGCGGCAGTGGACCGACTTCATGCCGAACGGCGACTTCATGGAAAGCATGCTCAATTCCTCGTTCGACTGGAACGGCATCCGCGAAGCGTTCGTGCTGGCAACGGAAAATGACGCGCTGAACGGCGTCGCCATGCTGTTCGGCCATCTGTTGACCGGAACCGCCCAGGGATTTTCCGACGTCCGGACCTATTGGAGCCCCGACGCGGTGGAAAAAGCGACCGGTTACCGGCCGGAAGGCATGGCGGCCAACGGCTTCATCCACCTGATCAACTCCGGCGCGACAACCCTGGATGCGACCGGACGGCAGGAGCGCGACGGCCGGCCGGTGATGAAACCATTCTGGGAAATCGGCCAGTCGGAAGTCGACGCCTGCCTTGAGGCCACCCAATGGTGCCCCGCCAATACCGGTTACTTCCGCGGCGGCGGTTTCTCGTCGCATTTCACGACGCGCACCGGTATGCCGATCACGATGAGCCGGATCAATTTGATCAAGGGACTCGGACCGGTATTGCAGATCGCCGAAGGCTGCACGGTGGAATTGCCGCCGGAAGTCCACGAAAAGCTCAACCTCCGGACCGATCCGAGCTGGCCGACCACCTGGTTCGTGCCGCGCCTGACCGGCCAGGGCGCTTTCCGCGGCGTTTACGAAGTGATGGCCAACTGGGGGGCCAACCACGGCGCGTTCAGCTACGGTCATATCGGCGCCGACCTGATCACGCTGGCGTCGATGCTCCGGATTCCGGTCTGCATGCACAACGTGCCGCCGGAAACGATCTTCCGGCCGAGCACCTGGGCGGCTTTCGGCATGGACCCGGAAGGAGCCGATTTCCGGGCCTGCCAGACCCTCGGGCCATGCTACAAATAAATTAACGCCGTGTGCAGGTTTTTTCATTCCGCTTGAGGTGGCCGACTATCACTTCGCGATTTCAGCCGGCCGGCTGGTCTACAGGAATAGCCGTCCGGTCAGGCCGGGCGGCTTTCTGAACGTTTCCCGGGACCGGCATTTTGCGGGCCGGTTCCGGGAAGTCTTGCCAGGAAAGAGTTCGGCGCCGACAAAGCGGGAGCCGCCCCTCTACCACTTCCGGCTGAAATGATGGACGCCGGAGCCGACTTCAATACCGGCCGGTTCACCGGCAATTTTCACAGTTCTGCCGTTCCATTCCGCCTCGGCGGCCCGGCCGGGCAACACCACCAACGCGGTCGTGTTGACCGGTATGGTCAAATTGAGTTCAAACGCCCCTTCCCGGTTACGCCAGGAAACTCCGATGAGACCCTGCAGCGAACGGTAGTGTCCGGCCGCCCACTCGACTCCCGGTCCCGGTTGCGGCCGGAGGCGGACCCGGCCGAAGCCCGGTTCCAGCGGCTCGATGCCCAGTACGACCCGGTAAATCCATTCGACGCAGGCGCCGTAGGCATAATGGTTGAAGGAATTCATCTCCACCGGACCGAAACCGTTTTCAAGCGTATAGCTGTTCCAGCGCTCCCAGATCGTCGTCGCGCCCTGGTCGATCGAATACCCCCAGGATGGAAATTCCCGGCTCTGCAGCAGTCGATAGGCCAGCGCCGTCGCCCCGATCGCCGTCAACCCCGGCAACAGCACATTGACGCCGAGGAAGCCGGTCGCCAGCCGGTTGCCGTTACGGGCCAGCGCGGCCAGCAGATGTTCTCCGGCCGCCTGCCGTTGTTCCGGCGTCAGCAGATGAAAACAGATCGCCAGCAGATAAGAAGTCTGGGAGTCGCTGCCAACGGTGCCGTCGGAGGCGACAAAACGGCGTTGAAATGCCGCGCGAAGCCGTTCGAAAAGCGTCCGGAACTGCCGCGCCTCCTCCGGTTTGTCCAGCGCCGCCGCACTTCGCGCCGTCAAATCGGCGGCCCGGGCCAGATAGGCGGTACCGATCAGCGATTTCGGTGTTTCCTCTCCAATCGCCAGCCAGTCGCCAAACCCTTCGTCCGGCATAATCCCGTCCTCGCTTTGGTCCAGGCAGAAACGGATATGCTTCTTCATCGCCTCATAACTGATTCGCAGAAATTGCCGGTCCGCATAAAACTCATACATCGTCCACGGCACGATCACGCCGGCCTCCCCCCACCCCGGCGACCACCAGTCCGCGTATGGCGCCGGCGCCATATTGGGAAAAGCGCCGTCCGGCTGCTGAGCATCGACCAGGTCGACGATGTATTTGTTGAACAACCGCGCCGTCTCCTGGTTGTAGCTGCCGGTCCGGACGAAAATCTGGGTGTCGCCGGTCCAGCCCATCCGTTCGTCGCGCTGCGGACAATCGGTCGGAAGTTCGAAATAATTGGATTTCTGCCCCCATAACGTGTTGAGAAAAATCCGGTTAATCAGGCCGTTGGAACATTCGAAACCGCCGGCGGGCGGTAAATCGGAACCGGCGACAATGCCGGTCAGCTCGCCATCGGCCGGCCAGCCGGTCACTTCGACGTAACGAAAGCCGTGATAGACGAATTTCGGCGCCCATTCCTCGACACCGCCGCCCCGGCAGATATAGATGTCACAACTGCGGGCACTGCGCAGATTCTCGCGGTAAACCGTGCCGTCGGCATTGAGCATTTCACCGAATTTCAACTCGATTTGCGTGCCGGGCGCAGCAGACACCTTCAAACGCGCCCAGCCGGCGAAATTCTGGCCGAAATCGAACACTTTCACGCCAGGTTTCGGCTCGGTCACCGCGACGGCGGGCAATTCCGCCAGCACTCTGACCGGAGCGCCGGCATAGGCGGACAATTGCGGCGCCACCTCGCTGCCGGTCACCGCCGACGCCCAATTCCGGGCATCGAATCCCGGCGCATCCCAGCCCGGCATCGCCAGCCGGGCGTCGCAGGTCTCCCCGTGCTGCATATCCGCTTCCAGCTCCGGCCCGGTGCTCACGAACCAGGAAGCATCGCTTGCAATCCGCTCCGTCCCGCCGTCCGGATAAAACACCACCAATTCCGCCCGCAGCCGGGTCTGCCAGCCGTAAAACCCCGGTCCGAGATTGCTGATATTGCCGCGGAACCAGCCATCGGCGACGATGCCGCCCAGCACATTGCACCCCGCCGTCAACTGTTCACTGACATCGTAGGCCTGCACATACGCCCGCTGCCGGTAATCGGTCCAGCCCGGCAGGAAATATTCGTCGCCCAGCCGCCGGCCGTTCAAATGGCCCTCGAAAATACCCAATGCCGAAAAATAAACGACGCCGCGGACCGGCTGACGGGCCAGAACGAATTCCTTGCGCAAGTAGGTCGCCGCCGGATAACTCCGGTTCTCCTGCCGGGACGATTCCGGCATTGGCCGGCCGATCCACTCCCCGCCGATCGTTTCACCGTTCAAATAGCCGCAACTCCAGCACTGCGTTTCGCTCCACCCGGACACGGCATCATTTTCATCCCAAACCCGCACCCGCCAGAAAACCCGCTGATGCGAACGCAATGGTTTGCCGTCATAAAGCACCGCATTGGTCTGCGAGCCGGCTACTTTGCCGGAATCGAACAGCGAGTCGGGCGCCGCCGCCGACTCCCCCGCCGTCACCTGCCAGGCGGTCTGGCGCCGGTTGGCATCGTGTTCCGGCGGCGCGCTCAAACACCAGCTCAACCGCGGCCGGGCGGCATCGACGCCCACCGGCGCAGCCAAATATTCACAACGCAAATTTTCCGCCCGCAAATCGGATTTCAGCCGCTCCGCCATACGCTTTTGTGCTCCTTTTTCAGCCCTGTTGACTTCTCAGTAAAAAAAAAATCGGCATTCCGCCTCACCGAAACGCCGAATCCTCCCATGCAATCTCATGCTGTCATCCGGCGACTTACCTGACCAGCAGCAATTCGTAACAGTACCGTCCCAGCGTCATCCAGACGTAGACGCCCACCGCCAGAAACGGCGCGAACGGCACCGTCAAACGTTTCCAATCTTTCCGGCTTTTCCACTGCCGGATCATCAGGCCGATGCCGTACAGCGTCCCCAGAAAAGAACCGACCGTCAGCGTCACCAGCGCCCCCTGCCAGCCGGTCGCCGCCGCCACCGCGGCGATAAATTTGACATCGCCGCCACCCAGCGCTTCCGCTTTGAAAATCCGGCGGCCGAGCCAGGCCAGCGCCGCCATGACCGCCCAGGCCGCCAGCCCCGAACCGATCGACCATACGGCCGCTGCCCAGCGCGAATCCTCTTGCCACCAGGCCGGTTCCAGCCAGGCGACCAGCACGGCGAACACCATCATCGGACAGGTCAGTTTGTTGGGGATCAAGCGGTGCTCGACATCGATGAACGCCGCCGGCAACGCCATCATGATCAAACCGGCGCTCAACGCCAGCGCCGGCAGCGGCAGCGGCAGCTCCGCCGAGACCGCAAAAGCGCCGACAAACAACAGCCCGGTCAACAATTCCACCAGGAAATAGCGGATGGTGATCGGCTGGCGGCATTGGCTGCATTTGCCGCGCAGCCCCAGATAACTGATCAAAGGAATGTTTTCATACCATCTGATGTGGTGACCGCACTTCGGGCAATGCGACGGCGCGAACACCACCGATTCCCCCAGCGGAATCCGCCAGATGCAAACATTCAGAAAACTGCCGATGCAGCAGCCGAACACCAGGGCGAATCCCAGCCAGACCTCATACAAACCGTTATCCCAGGGCATAATTGAAGACGACTCCGAATTTTATTGATGATTTTTATTCCCACTCACTATAGGGTTCTGACCGCCAAAGATCAAATGCCGCGGCAAAATTACGCGAAAAAATACCGGTTCCGGCTTGCAAATGCTTCTTTTTGTCATTATAATGGCGCTGGGATTATCGACCATTCATTCGGGAGGTCCGCAATGTCTTATGGATTGAATGAAATATCGCAATTCTGGCAGCGGGAGCGCCGGCGCCAAATCGGTCTCGGCATTCTGGGCGGAGGGCTGGCAATGATCGGTTGCGCGGCGGTGTGGCTGCCGGTTCTCTTCCTGTCCGGCCGGCTCATACGCCATCAGTATCCGGTCGAACCGGCCGAAAACTCCTGGCTGACGCTCGGTTTGAATTTCCTCCTGATCACCGTTTTTTACCTGTGGTACAAGAGGAAGTACGAGAATGACGATTCCTTTGTCACCTCGCCCGAGCCGTTGTTTCGGCCTTACCCCGGCAACCTCTCCGGCGGAGGACTGGTGATCATCCTGTTGCTGAGTCCATTTTTATTCTTCACGGCCCTGCGGGCCTGGCGATACGCGGTGCGCTGGCTGTTCTGCGACAGCCGGCGGTGCGCCAGGCTGCTGCTGCATCTGGCCAACGCCCCCGGCCAGGTGCCGCTGGACCAGCTCGAAGAATATTCCGCCGTTCTGGCCGATTTTCAACTGCTCGACGGCGTCGTTCTCCTCCGGCGACCGCCGGCCGGTCTGGCGCTCAGCGATAACCTGCGGAACAAACTCCGTGACTTCCGCCGCGAATCGGCGGATTTTTGAAAAAAAGATTTGCATAATCGGCCGGCCGGTGGTATTATTTTTTTGTTACAGGAGAGAATCATCGATTGCGTAAATAGAATTTTCCGGCCGTTTGCCTGAGAATCCGGCTGTATTTTTCAAAATGCCGGAGTTGCGGGTGAACGCGGCAGGATTTGCCGTTGTCTGGAAAAAAATATGATTCTCTGGTTTCCGGCATAAAAATTTTACAGGAGGAAATGATTATGCAGCAATATGACATTCAGCAACTGCAAGCCGTCGTCCAGGAAAAATCCGCCTTTCTGCAGCCGTTGAAAAGTGAACTCGGCAGGATTATCGCCGGTCAGGAACATCTGCTCAACCGCCTGCTGCTGGCGCTGGTCGCCGACGGCCACGTATTGCTCGAAGGTGTGCCGGGGCTGGCCAAAACGCTGGCAGTCAAAACGCTGGCGCAGGCCTTGAACGGCAGTTTCTCCCGCATTCAATTCACCCCGGATCTGCTGCCGGCCGACCTGATCGGCACCCGCATCTACAATGCCGACGAACACTCCTTCAGCACCAAGCTCGGTCCGGTGTTCGCCAATATCGTACTCGCCGATGAAATCAACCGGGCGCCGGCCAAGGTCCAGAGCGCCCTGCTGGAGTGCATGCAGGAAAAACAGGTCACCATCGCCGGGGAAACCTTCCAGGTGCCGCAGCCGTTCCTGGTCATGGCCACCCAGAACCCGATCGAACAGGAAGGCACCTATCCGCTGCCGGAAGCCCAGGTCGACCGTTTCATGTTCAAACTGAAAGTCGATTACCCGAAGCGTAACGAAGAACGCTCGGTCCTCGAACGCATGGCCCACCCGTCGCTGACTCTGGCTGTCCAGCCGGCCGCCAAACTGGAAGACGTCATCGCCGCCCGCCAGTGTGTCGACCAGATTTACATCGACGAAAAGATCATCGAATACATCCTCGACCTGACCATCGCCACCCGGCCCGGCCACCTCGACGAACTCTCCGAGCGTCAGAGCGGCGCCAAACTGGATCAACTGAAGGAATTCATCGATTTCGGCGCTTCGCCGCGCGCCGCCATCGCGCTGGTCATCGCCGCCAAGGGCATGGCCTTCATGGCCGGACGCAGCTACGTCATCCCGCAGGATGTCAAGGACGTCGCGCCGGACATTCTCCGCCACCGCGTCATCTTGAGTTACGAGGCGGAAGCGGAAAATCTGGATTCCGACGCCGTGGTCAAAATGCTGCTCGACGAACTGCGCACGCCGTAGTGCGAACCGCCTTCCCGGCGACGGGAAACCGGGCCGTTTGCAGCTTTTTAGTCCGCAAGGAGGAATCTTTTCATGTTACCACCTGAAATATTGAAACAAATCCGAAAACTGGAGATCCGCACCAACCGGATGGTCGACGAGATCATCGGCGGCGCCTATCACAGTGTTTTCAAAGGGCGCGGCATCGAATTCGACGAGGTGCGGGAATACTCCAGCGACGACGACATCCGCGACATCGACTGGAACGTCACCGCCCGCATGGGCGTACCCTATATCAAAAAATACGTCGAGGAACGCGAGCTGAACGTGATGCTGCTGGTGGACGTCTCCGGCTCCAGCTCCTTCGGCAGCCGGGACAAGTCCAAACGGCAGCTATCGGTCGAAATCGCCGCCATGCTGGCCTTCAGCGCGATCGGCAACAACGACAAAGTCGGGCTGATGCTGTTCAGCGATCAGGTCGAGCTCTACCTGCCGCCGCGCTCCGGCCGTAAGCACGTGCTGCGGCTGATCCGCGAAATGCTCGCCCACCAGAGCAGCCACAGCGGCACCGATCTGAATTTCGCGCTGCAGGAGACCATCCGGATTTTGAACAAACGCAGCGTCGTTTTCCTGGTCAGCGATTTTCTCGATGAAAATTACGAAGTGGCGCTGAAAATCGCCAACCGCAAACATGACGTCATCGCCGTACGCGTCACCGACCCGTGCGAAACGGCCTGGCCGCTGCATCTGGACGCCATGCTGGAAGATGCCGAAACCGGCGAACTGGTCGCTTTCGGCGGCAGTGCGCGGCACCGGCAGACCTTCGCCGCCGCCGCCGCCGCCGAACAGGCCGCCCAGAAAAAAGTCTGCGACCGCGCCAAGGTCGACCTGATCGACCTGCATTGCGGCGAGGACCCGCTGCGGCCGCTGGTCGAATTCTTCCAGCGGCGCCGGCGCCGGCAAACCCGACGGTAGGCAGGAGGTAAGCCATTATGACAGCCGATTGGAAAAGAAAATTATTGAAATATGCGTTGCTGCTGCTGGGAGCGGCCGTCCTGTTGATCGTCGCGCTGGCGGTCACGTATGCGGTCAACTACTACCGGGACAAACCGCTTTCGGTGACGACGGCGGTCGAAATGACGCCGGGAACCGACGTCACTCTCGGCGAACCGGTCAGCGGCAGGGTCGAACTGCTGGCTCCCTGGCATCTGCGGCCGGTGACCGCCGAGGTCGTTCCCGGCGCCGGCGCGACGCTGGTCAACCAGCCGACCATCGAAAAGACCGCCCGGCAATGGGGCAATACAGTCTGGGAAATCACCTTTGAGCTGAAAACCTACCGGACCGGGGAAATTCCGGCCGGCAGCCTCAAGATCATGCTGGCCAACGACCGCGCCGACAGTTCGCAGCCGGAAACGATCACGCTGGAATTGCCGGCGCTGCAGTCCGAACCCAGACCGGTTGCCAAAGGCGAAGCGTTGTCGCTGGCCGGCGAACTGGCGCCGGAAACGGAAAGCAGCGGAATTTCCTGGCGCCTGCCGGCGGCGGTCATCGCTTTGATCATCGTTCTGGCGTTGCTGGCGTGGCTCCACTTCCGTCGCCGGCAATTGACCGAACGCATCCTGTCGCCGTGGGAACTGGCGCTGGAAAAACTTCATTCGCTGCGCGATTACCTGCACAGCCGGGACGCTGATTTGTCCGGCGGTTTCGGGATGCTGACCGATATCGTCCGCAATTATCTGGAACAGCGTTTCGAGTTGCCGGCTACCCGGCAGACCACCGGTGAATTTCTGCAGAGCATGGAACGCAGCGATTCGCCGCTGCCGGCCGGACAGCAATACAGTCTGCGCGAATTCATGCTGGCCGCCGATCTGGTCAAGTTCGCCAAAGCCGCGCCGGACGTCCAACTGCTGAACCAGGCGCTGGACAAGGCGGAACAACTGGTCGACGCCACCCGGCCGGCGCCGGAAGCGGAAAACCCGGCCAATGGGCCGGAAGGAGGTCAGGCATGATCAGTTTCGCTTATCGTTATGTGTTGCTGGCCCTGCTGCTGCTGTTGCCGCTGTTCTACTACCTCTGGCACTACCGGCCGATGCCGTCGTTCCGGATTTCCAGCGTCAAGGCGTTTCAGGCCGCCGGCGGCCGCCGGCGTCATCCGGCCGGCTGGCCGTTCTGGTGCAGCCTGTTCGGCGCCGTTTTGCTGATCGTCGCGCTGGCCCGGCCCCGGATCGGCGACGAAAAAGTGGTGATCAAAGCCGAAGGCATCGATATCGTCCTGGCGCTGGATTTGTCCGGCAGCATGCAGGTATTCGATGTCCCGACCAACATCACCACCACCGAGCAACTGGTCCGGGCGATCAACAACGGCAGCGTCAAAAACCGGCTGGAAGTGGCCAAGGAGGAGCTCGGCAAGTTCATCGACAAGCGGGTCAACGACCGGATCGGCCTGATCGGCTTCGCCGAACAGCCGTACAACATCGCGCCGCCGACGCTGGACCACGCCTGGCTGCTGGCCAACCTGAAACGGCTGGAGCCCGGCGCCATCGGCAACCGGACCGGCATCGCCGGACCGATCGCCAGCGGCACCAAACGGCTGGAAGACAGCGATGCGCCGCGCCGCGTCCTGGTGCTGTTCACCGACGGCAGCAACAATGTCGACAACCGGATTACGCCGCGCCAGGCCGCCGAGCTGGCCCATAACAGCAATGTGATCATCTATACGGTCGGCATCGGCAGCAACAACGCCTACGCGATGCAGGAGCTGTTCGGCCAGATGCGGTTCGAACCGGCTCCCGACCAGTTCGACGAGGAGTTGCTGCAGGATATCGCCAAGATCTCCAACGGCAAATACTTCCACGCCGCCGACGCCAAGGGCTTCGAAGAGGCGATGAACGAAATCAGTCAACTGGAAAAGACTTCGTTCGAGCAGCCGAAATATGTCGAATACAAGGAGTTCGCGCCGACGCTGGCGTTGATCGGCGGCTTGCTGATCCTGCTGGGCTTCCTGGCTGAACACACCTGGAAATTGCGCATTCCCTGAACCCGACCGCCGTTCCCCCCGGCTCGCGGGCGGAACGGCGCATCGTTGCTTACCTGATTGCCTCCATGCGATCAGAGCTTTTCCTGTTTGTCCGGCGTATGGAATTCGACCCAGACCGATTCGGCGCCCCGCCGCCCGAAAGACTCCTCCGGAACGATTTCCAGCCGGTAATCACAGTTGCCGTCGAAATTTTCCCCGGGCACCGTGACGCAGAGCGGATCCGCCACCCGGTCCAAACCGCGATAAAAATCGGAAAAGAACTGAAACTCGCCGGCCGGAAGCCAGGAGCCGGCCGCCGTTTTCTTCCACACCTTTGCAACATAGGTGTGAACAAAATCATCGTGCCGCGCCGCCTCGATCGTCAGAGTGAAATTTTCAAACGGCACCACCGGAAAGGCAACGGCAGCCCCGGCTCCCGGCGCAAAATCCGGCGCCGGACATCCGGCGCTTCTTCGGGTTTATTTCGCTCCGGTCAGACTGAATATTGCACGAAACGTTCAGGTTAAATCAAATTTTCAATTGTGAAGACGATTTATGCAGAAAAATGAGGATGGGAATTTCAAAATGTGTAAAATTTATGAAGATTTTTTACTGGTGTACTTTCAACACATCTATTGTACTTTATCAGCCTTTATTATCCTCTATCTACAAAAAAAAGACTTACAGTATTTTTTACTGTAAGTCATTGATATTCATTGGTACCGAAGGTGGGACTCGAACCCACACGATGTCGCCATCACCAGATTTTGAGTCTAGCGCGTCTGCCAGTTTCGCCACTTCGGCTCGTCAAGCCCGGATAAGCCGGTTGACCTGATTACATTACTGCCGCCGGATGAATTTGTCAAACCGGACTTATGAAAAAAATCGGGAAAATCACCGGGATTTCAAGCTCGCCGCCCGGCCGGAAGCTCCTTCAATAATATTCTGGCCCGCTCCAAAGCCTTGTCGATATGCGGACAGATATTGTCCGCCCCGATTCCTTCGCTCAGGCCATAATGCGCCAACGCACACATCGGCTGCGAATCCGGCCGGACGCCGGAAAGAATCAAAATAATATTGTCCTTGCGGCACTGTTTCAAAAAGTCCGCCAGCACATTCAAGCCCGTCGCATCGATGGCCGGCACCTGCCGCATCCGTAAAATAATGACCCGACTCTCCCGATGGAAAACTGCCATCACCGCATCTTTGAATTCATCAACCGCACCGAAGAAAAACGGTCCCTGCACTTCAAACACCACGACATGCTCCGGCACTTCCCGGCCGGCGATCGCATCCGGATCATCCGGGTCCGACAATTTATCCGTCCCCAGTTCTCCGGTAATCGCGCTGACATTGGCGATTTCCGCCATCCGCCGGATAAACAGCAGCGCCGCCAGCACCACCCCGACTTCCACCGCCGCCACCAGATCCACCAACACCGTCAGCAGGAACGTCGTCAACATCACCACCCAATCACTCTTCGGTCCGCGGAACATCCGCAGAAAAGTATGATATTCACTCATATTGTAACAGACCACCATCATGATGCCGGCCAGCGAGGCCAGCGGAATCATTCCGGCCTGCGGCGCCAGCAGCAATAAAATCCCGGCCAAAGTCACCGCATGGATCATGCCGGCCACCGGCGTCCGGCCGCCGCTTTTGATATTGGTGGCGGTCCGGGCAATCGCGCCGGTGGCCGGAATTCCGTTGAACAAAACTGCGCCGATATTCCCCAGGCCCTGAGCGATCAGTTCGGTGTTCGGGCGGTGCCGGTCACCGGTCATGCCGTCGGCCACCGTCGCACTGAGCAGCGATTCAATCCCGGCCAGCAGGGCAATGGTAAACGCCGGCATGATCAGTTGCAGCAGGGTGCTCCAGTCCGGAAAAGCCAACGCTGGTTCCGGCAGTGTACGCGGCAAAGCCCCAAACCGCGAACCGATGGTTTCGACCTCCAGTCCGCAGCCGGTCGCCAATACCGTCGCCGCCAGCATGCCGATCAGCATCGCCGGCCAGCGCGGCAGGAAGCGCCGTACCAGAACGATGACCAGAATCGTCGAGGAACTGACTGCCACAGTCGGCCAGTCGATCCGGTGGAAATTGGCGGCATAACAGCCGACCCGACCCCACATATCCGCCGGCAGGCCGGTCAGCTTCAACCCCAGCAGATCGTTGACCTGAGTCATGAAAATCACCACGGCAATGCCGGAAGTGAAACCGGTGGTCACCGGAAACGGAATGAATTTGATCAACGCCCCCATGTGGCAGAGGCCGAACAGCACCAGGATCACACCGGCCAACAGAGTCGCCATCAGCAATCCGGCATCGCCGAATTTCAGATAGATTGACGAAATGATGACGATGAAAGCGCCGGTCGGTCCGCCAATCTGTACTTTACTGCCGCCGAACAACGAAATCAGAAAGCCGGCGACGATGGCGGTATAAATCCCCCGTTCCGGTGAAAAGCCGGACGCAATGGCAAACGCCATGGCCAGCGGCAGCGCCACCACTCCCACTGTGACACCGGCGAACAGATCGCTGGAAAATTTCTGCCAGGAATAAGATTTCAATTCGGAAAAGCTGTAAGGATGAAACATGTCGACAACCCGCAATAAAACAAGAATTCCACTTAAAAAAATGCGCCCGATTCCTCCCCCGGAATATGCCCGGACGTTTTGAAAAAGCTTATAATATACTGCGGCAACCGGAAAATACAATTTTCAAAATCAATCCCTCTTCCATTTCACTGAACGGAAGAGGGACAAAATCCGCCGCAATCAGTCAGCGGATCAAAAAAATGCCGGCGGCGGCCGCCGTGGTGACGGGTAATCGGCCGGCCGCCGCCGGCATCTCCCAATTATTATTCTCCTTCCGCCACCGGCGTCACTTCCATCAAATCGAACCAGGCGACGCCCGGCGAATCGAACTCAAGCTGCCAGCGGACAGTCGAACTGTCCGGAATAAAATCACATTCGAATTTCTGCCAGCAGTCGACAGCGGTAAATTCCACTTTTTCACCGGCCCCCCGGCTGCCGACCGGCGTGAAGCCGAAGCGGAATTCTTTTCCCGGCTGCGTTTTGGCCCAGATGCCGAACCGCAGCGGTTTGCCGGTTTCGAGATTGCGCAACGGGTAGGGATCGAGGAAGAATGCCGCTTCCCGCCGCGGTACCATAACGCGCAGGGCATGAAAACCATGAATTGCTTCAGTCGGATCGACATAGACAGTGCCGCCCTGTTTTTCCGGTTCCAGATTGCACCAGAAATAACAACTGTCCGGCGTCCCCACCTGGGTATTGGCTTCAAAGCTCGGATCAGCGGTCAAATTGGCCGGATCGATTTTCACCCGGTCAAACCTCTGCGGCGCCAGCTCCAACTGATAGATCCGCACGCCGTAACCGTCAATGAAATCCCGCCATCGGCCGTTTTCGACCGCCACCCGGCGGCCGGTTTCGAATTTGACTTCCGCCTCGCCATTCCAGCCACAACCCGGCAGGGACAATTCAATCGGTTTCGGCCGGTTCTCATAATTGACCGCGATCACCAGCAATGAACCGGCCCGCCGCCAGCCGGAGGCGACGACGAATTTCGCCTCGGACATCTTCTCGATCCCGGAACGATCGCCGGCCTCCCCCGCCACCGCCACCGGGACATAATCTTCCTCACTCAACAGAAACGGCGCCAGCTCCTGCAGTTCCAGATTCAAATTGATACATTCGCCCCACAGCACCCGGGATTTCGGAAAACCGTTCGGCCAGCGGCGGATGAAATACTGGATGCCGGTCGTGCCGGCGGCGACGGCGGAGTACACCATGCCGCGCATCTCCTGCGCGGTCGGTTCCCGTTCCCACCACTCCGCGCCGCCGAACGCCTGCGGCACCGTCCAGCACGGTTTACCCGGCCGCAACCCCCACCAGGTATATTCGGCGACCGGCCCCAACGGCGGCCCCCACGGCACCGGATAGTGATCGGCCATCGACAGGTCGAAGCCGTCGGCAAATTTCACCGCCGCGCTCGGCGACATGAACACCACGCTGATCGGATGATAAGGATCGAGCCGGCGAATCGTCTCATAGACCGCCTGCAATCCCTCCGGCGTCGCACCGTGTCCGGTCGGTTCGTCGCTGATATACCAGGCCAGCAAAGCCTCATGCTCCCGCACCGCCAGCACTTCAGCTTCCAATTGCGCCATTTTGCGCCGATATTCCGGATCGTCCGGCTTCACCGCAGTATCGTCGACGACGCTCTGGAGCTGGTAATGCACCTTGAGACCATGCCCGGCGCATTCGTCCAGGAATTTCAAACGGTTGTCCAGCGTATCGGACGTGATGGTCTGGTAGGGACTGACGACATTGAACAGCCCGAACGCCGCATCCGCCACCTGCCCGGACGTGACGGCGCACGCTTCAGAGTAAGTGTAAAATCCGCCCGGAAAAAACGGTTTGCCGTCGACGATCAAGCCGCGCGATATCCGGTTGATCTTCACCGTATGCGGCTTCGGCGGCAGCTTTTCGAACGCCAGCGTTCCCTGCAGGGTTTCCCGGCCGCCTGGCAATTGCAGCTGCCATTGGAAAAGCCGCCGGCCTTCCGGCAGCTTTTCAATCGGCAACGGCAGCAACTGGTAGTCGCTGGCCAGCGCCGTATTCAACAAAGTTGCCGTCTCATCCGCCAGGCGGAAGCTGCCGCCGGCCAGGCCGGCTCCAGCCACCAGAAGGCGGGCCTCCGTTTCATCGGTGTAATAATTCTGTCCCAGCAGAACCATCGGCTTCCCGGCGGCCTTGGGCTCCAGACTCAACTGCATCGTCTGCGGCGTCACCGCCGCCGGACTCGCCGGACAGCTGCAGACAAGACATCCCAGCAGCATTGGAATTTGATACCATTTCATATGACGTCCTCTTAAAACTCATCGATATAATTCAACGAATCATAGCTGTAGCCCCGGGCAATTTTACCATCTTTGTCGACGACATCGTAAAACAAATTCGCTTCTCTGCCGCCATAGCGGTGCAGAATATACGGCGTGCCGCCGTGGATGTTGGCTTTATACTGCGCCAGAGTGACGGAACGGACACTGCCGTCCAGAAAGGCCGTATTGGCGCGTCCCGAATGGCACAGATAGGGAGCGCAACTGTAACCGGCATCCGGATAGTAGTAGAGAAAAGCGTTCGGATACATCCGGCCGTCACTTTTCGTCACGCCGTCGGCCGCGATGACAAAATTGGATACCCCGACTTTAACGCCATTGCTCCACAGGCAGACCGTATCGGCCAAAGCCGTCGTCTTGAAGGAACCGGCTCCTTCTTCCCAGTAATAGACAGCCGGATAGGCCGGGTTGGTCAACCGGTCCGGCTCCTCCAGCGTCATCTCCCCGTCGCCGGAGTTGACCGGGCAGACCAATCCCTTTGTCATACCATATCCGCCGTCATGAAAAGCTTCGACATAGGATTGTCCGCCCCACATCATGTTCATGATGATCATGTCGTCATTGTCGATCGCATAACTGTGCATCATCAACCCGATCTGTTTGAGATTGCTGACACATTTGATCGCCTGCGCCTTCGCTTTGGCCTGTGAGAGCGCCGGCAGCAGCATGCTGGCGAGAATGGCGATGATCGCGATCACAACCAGGAGTTCAATCAATGTAAATTTTTGTCTTTTCATCTTTTGTCTTTCTATTTTCAATCCTCAACTTGCGACTCGGCTGTTTTCCGGCCAGCCCGGGGTTCCGGAGCCCCGGGCCGCCTCTTCCTTACAGCTCCCACCCGGTGATCACTTTGTTGTCGCTCAGCAACACTTTATAGAACGCCTTGGCTTCACGGCCGCCGGTGCAGGGCAGAATATACGGCGCCCGCCCCGCGCCGCTTTTGAATCCACCGAGCGTAATGGAACGGGCGCTGCCGTCCAGAAAAGCGACATTGGACCGGTTCGAATGAATCAAGTAAGGGGCACTGTAATACCCTTCTTCGTCGAAATTATAGTCCAGAAAACAATTCGGCCAGACCGAAGCGCCGTCGGAAGCAGCTCCGTCCGCCGCGACGGCCAAATTCGACGAGCCGACGGTAATATCCGTCCAGGCGCATTTCACCGTACTCAAGTTGGACGTCTTGAAAGATCCCGGCGCATTGTAAGCCTCATCAAGCCAATAGAACAGCGCCGGATAAGCCGGATTGTTGAATTCATCCTCGCCATCGAGGTTCATTTCCCCCTTGCCGGAATTGCTCGGACAAACCAGATCCTTCGAAAGGCCATAACCGCCTTCACTGAACACATAGGTATAGGGATCTCCGGACCAGGGAGCATTCATGATGATCATATCATCGAAATCGCCGGCATACATCTGCATCATCAAACCGATCTGTTTGAGATTGCTGACGCATTTGATCGCCTGCGCCTTCGCTTTGGCCTGTGAAAGCGCCGGCAGCAGCATGCTGGCCAAAATAGCAATGATCGCGATTACGACAAGCAATTCAATCAATGTAAAACTTTGTTTCCTCATTTTTTTCACCCTTTCTTAGAGATGTTGAATGATTTTCAGGTTGCCCAAACAATCGCCCGCGCCTATTGAAACCGGACTTTCAAGCATTTTGTTGCGCCGGCAAAATGCCTTCGCCCGATTCCAATATTGTGCAGCGGCCATTTTCTTTTTTTCGCTTTCTACAGCAAGTCCAGAGTCGCGCCGCAGGAGTCCTTGATGCACAACTGCGGTTTCAGGTAAATCACCCGCCGCTCCGCCGGCAGGTCGCGGGCCAGCGCCACCGCCGCGTTGACCAACTCCTCGGTGTCGAAACCGACCGTCGTGATCTTCACCGGCGAATAATCCGACCAGGCGGTGTTGAAAAACCCGGTGATCGCCAGGTCCTCCGGCACCCGGATGCCCAGCTCCTGCGCCGCCTTGATGAAATTCAGGGCGCAGAAATCCATGTGGCACATGATCGCGTCCGGCGGGTTCGGCGCGCTCATGATGTCGGCCAGCACCTTTTTGGTGATATAGCTGCCGTAGATGCCGGTGAATTTCACATTGTAATTGGCCAGATTGTACTCCCGCAGCGCCCGTTCGTAGCCGCCGTAGATCATCAGGAAATGGTGCTGGTTGTTCCAGCCCGGCTGGGTCGGCGACCGGTGCGGCTCGGAAACCGAAAACATGATCCGTTTCCGGCCGAGTTTCGCCAGATGCGCCGTCATCATATAGAAGGCCTGCTCGAAATCGAGCAGCACCGCATTGCCGGGAATTTCCGGGTAATCCAGCTCGAACAGGAAAATCGAACGCAGCGGTGGAAAATTCTGTAAAATCGGATTGTCGATATAGTCCTTGCCGAACACGATCGCCGCCTGCAAATCGTCCTCCAGCGCCGCATTCAAATGGTTCATCAGCGCCGGATTCGGCATCGGCTTCATGATCAGGTCGTGGCTGGCCAGCACCGGCAGCAAGCCGTTCAGATTCAGCCGCTCATGCACCAGTTCGAAGATGTCCTGGTACAACTGGCCGATCGGCGGCAGTATCTTGCTGATCGACCGGTGCAACTCCTGCTCGGAAGCGACCGGCTTGCCTTTCAATTTGGTTTCCAGCAATCGGCACATGTTCTGCATGATATGGCAACTGGCCGGCAGGCAGAGCAAAACTTTCCCGCTGTTCGAACCGCCGCCGGGAAAATGCGGCTTCACCACCACTCCGCTGCGCGGCTTGCGGATGATCAGATCGTTGCGCTCCAGAATGTCCAGCGCGCTCTGCACCACCGGCGGGCTGGTCTCGAATTGCGCCGCCAGCCGACGGATCGACTGCAACCGTTCACCATTTTTCAATTCCCCTTTGGTAATCGCATTGGTGACCGCTTCGACGATCGATTGTGATTTGGTAAGCCGACGGTACATGATTGTATATCCTATGTGCTATATCTGTTACAAGGGATAGTATAGCAAATTTTCATTACAATGTCAATATCTGTATAAGGGAAAAGCGAAAATAAAACGATTTTTTTATTCAACAACTAGCTATAAATGATAAACTTATACAGATTGCTACACAAAATGAATACAGATTTATTACAAATGATACACAATTCTTTTACAGATCATTGCCAGCGTATTTTTCGCCGTCAATTAAAAGACATGCAGCACTGGTACAATTCAACATTTTCTTAATGCCGGCCTAACTTTTTTCCGATTTCGGACAATGGACTTGACTATTCTTCGCCGGAACCCTATATTCTCAGTCGAAAACCGCAGAATCAGGCAAAAGAACGATTTTGAAACATTTACTGAAACAACTGCCGGACACGGCTGCCACGGTCATCCCCCCGCTGGCCCGCCGGAACGCTTGCGGCGGCGAATTGGACGGCGCCGCTCCGCCGATGACCGTCTTCAATATTTCAGCCGTATTCCGGCCAGTTTACAAATAACGAGGAGTATTTCATGATTCATCGAAATGACGAGCCCCAATGTCCGCAGTGCGGTTTCCCGCTGGCGCCGGATGCCCGCGTCTGCCGCAACTGCGGCACTCTTCTGAATCTGAAAGACAGTGGAACTGCCCTGAAGACGGCCGGCCGGTTCGGCCTGGCCGTGGCAATCGGCCTCGCCATCTCGCTGATCTGCGGTATGATCTGGGCGGCCATCGTCGTCGTCAGCAACGTCGAAAGCAGTTGGCTGGCCATCGCCATCGGCGTTGCCACCGGTTTTGCGGTCCGGAAACTGACCCCGGAGCGCAGTTTGCGGACCGGAATGGTGGCAATTCTGCTGGCGCTGGCCGGTTTGGCCGTCGGCAAAATCCTGACGGTGGAATACCAGATCCGGGCCTCTGTCCGCGAAGAGATGCAAACCCGCTATTTTGTGAAAGACGATACCCTGCCGGCGCTGCTGGCCAATGAGCTGGTCAAAGCCGGGGAACTGCCCGATCCAGACCAGAAATTGAATCAGTTGAAAGCCGAAGGAATTGATGCCGATTGGGCGATGTATCAACAGGCGGAGCAGGAGGCGAAGAGACAGACCGCCGCCAATTTCGATGAAGCAGCCAACCGGATGGCGAACTGGACGGACGAGCAGCGTGATGAGTACCGGCAATTTCAGCAGACTCAGCCGCTGGTTTTCTATCTGATCGGCCAGAAAATCACCGATGGCGAATATACTCCGTCATTGACGAAGGAGGAAATCGATGCCTTCCAGGCGCGGGCGGACGACCTGAGTGAAGAAGAATACCGGCAGCTATCCGAATATATTCAGCAATACCAAACCTTGTACGACGAACAGTGGGAGCAGGTCATCGCCCTGCAGCCGTCAGATCTGGACGAATTACGCAGCCGGGCCGCCCGGGATGACACGGCGATGCGGCTGGCCTCCTATACGTTGTCGGACCGGTTGGAAATTTTCAAAATTTTTTTCAGCGCCCATGACCTGCTCTGGGCCGCATTGGCGCTCATTTCAGCCTACCAACTGGCGGCCAGGAGCGGCAGGAACGACGAATTCTGAACGGAACCGGAGGTGCACCGCCGGAACCGCGTCTTGACCGGCCGCGCCGGAACATTTCGCCGGCTCCAAACTCCGGTGCAGCGGGTTCCGGGCATTCCGCCCGGAAATCGCCGCTTTCTGGCGCAACACAATTGAAAACCCGGCCGGAAGCGGTATATTCCCTGAAACCGTTTTTATGTTAAGAGATGAAAATATGCGTTTCATGTTGTTGATTTATCATATCCTGTTTCCGATCGGCTTTCTGTTGTTTCTGCCCGGCCTGCTCTATAAATTATGGCGGCGGCCCGGCTGGAAAACGACCTTCGCCGAACGTTTCGGCCATTTTTCTCCCGAGCGCCGGGCCCGGCTGGCGTCCGGCCGCGGCGCCATCTGGCTGCATTCGGTCAGCGTCGGCGAAACGGTCATCGCCCTGGCACTGCTGAAACATTACCAGGCGACTTACCCCGATCACAAATTCGTCCTGTCCACGACGACGACGACCGGCCAGGCGCTGGCCCGCAGCAAAGCGCCGGAAGGGGTCGAAGTCATCTTCTGTCCAATCGATTTCTTCCCGTTCGTCCGCCGGACGATGACGCTCGTCCAGCCGTCGCTGCTGGTCATTCTGGAAACCGAAATCTGGCCGGCGCTGATCTATGAAGCGAAGCGGGTCGGCTGTTCGCTGGCGCTGGTCAACGCCCGGATGTCCGACCGCTCTTCCCGGGGTTATTACCGGTTCCGGAAATTTTTCCGGCCGCTGCTGGAAGAGTTCGACCTGATCGCGACACAGAGCGAAGCGGACGCCGAACGCTTCCGGCACGTTTCGCCGGCGGCGGCAGTCGTTCCGGTCGGCAATTTAAAATTCGACCAGCCGGTGCCGGCCGATCTGCAGCCGGTCGACCTGAATCGGTATTTCGGTCCGGGTCCCCATCTGATCCTGCTCGGCGCCAGCACCCATCCGGGCGAAGAGGAGTTGATCGCCTCGGTGTTCCGGAATTTACAGCCGGCCTTCCCGCCGTTGCGCCTGGTGCTGGTGCCGCGCCATGCCGAGCGCGGCAGTGAAATCGCCGCCATGCTGCAGAAGCAGTCGCTCAAGTTCGCCCGCCGCAGCCGGGAAGCCGCGGCGGCCGAACCGGTCGATTGCCTGCTGGCGGACACCACCGGCGAAATGCTGAAACTGATGGCCGCCGCCGACGTCGTGGTCATGGGCAAAAGCCTGGCCGGGCAGGACGAAGGCCATAACCTCATCGAACCGGCCCTGCTGGCCAAACCGATCGTCACCGGCAGCGTTCTGCGCAATTTCCGTTTTATCCTGCAGATTCTGACCGAAGCGGATGCCGTCCGCCTGGTCGAAAACGACGACCGGCTGCAGCCGGTCCTGACCCAACTGTTCGCCGACGCGGCTCAACGCCGTCAACTCGGCGAACGCGCCTATGCGGCCGTCGCCCGGCACGCCGGCGCCACCGCCAAAGTGATCAAGCTACTGGAGGAAACGCTTTGAAAATAAATACCCAAATGAGTCGCGCCAAAGCCGGCGAAATCACGCCGGCAATCGCCGCCGTCGCCGCCAAAGAATACCTGGAACCGGAATTCATCCGCGCCGGCGTCGCCGCCGGAACCATCGTCATTCCGGCCAACATCCATCACCACGCCCTTCAACCGATCGGCATCGGCCGGCAATTGACGACCAAAATCAACGCCAACATCGGCAATTCGACATTGTCGAGCTGCCCGCAGCAGGAGCTGGCCAAGCTGCGCGCCGCGCTGAAATACGGCGCCGACACGGTCATGGACCTGAGTACCGGCGCCAATATCGTCCAAATCCGCAAATTGATCGTCGAGAACAGTCCGGCCCCGATCGGCACGGTGCCGGTTTACGAGGCGCTGGCCCGCGCCAAGAGCGCCGACAAGCTGACCGGGGAGCTGATCCTCGAAGTCATCCAGGACCAGGCGGAACAGGGCGTCGATTACATGACCATTCATCCGGGGTTGCTGTACGACCACATTCCGCTGGCCAGAAAACGGCTGCTGCGCATCGTCAGCCGCGGCGGCTCGATCCTGGCCCGGTGGATGCAGAAAAATCACTGCGAAAATCCGTTCTACACGTTGTTCGACCGCATTCTGGAAATCTGCGCGGCGTATGACGTCACTTTGTCGCTCGGCGACGGCATGCGGCCCGGCTGCTTGGCCGACGCCAGCGACGAGGCGCAATTCGCCGAACTGAAGGTGCTCGGCGACCTGGTGCGCCGCTGCCGCGCCGCCGACGTGCAGGCGATGGTCGAGGGGCCCGGCCACATTCCGCTCGACGAAATCGAAATGAACATGAAAAAAGAGCAGCAGCTCTGCGACGATGCGCCGTTTTATATCCTCGGCCCGGTGGTCATCGACTGCGCGCCCGGTTACGATCACATCACCAGCGCCATCGGCGGCACGCTCGGCGCTTATTACGGGGCGGCGATGCTCTGCTATGTCACGCCGAAGGAACACCTCGGCCTGCCGAACGCCGAAGATGTCCGCAACGGCGTCATCGCCTACAAGATCGCCGCCCATGCCGCCGATATCGCCCGCAAACGGCCGTTCGCCCGCAAACGCGACGACGCCATCAGCCAGGCGCGCGCCGATTTCGATTGGGAAAAACAATTCGAGCTGGCGCTCGATCCGGACCGGGCGCGGGAATTGCGCCGGGAGGCCATCGAGGAAAGCAGCCAGGCGGGCGGCAAACCGCACGGCGACGACCGGTTCTGCACGATGTGCGGCCCGGATTTCTGTTCGATGCGCATCAGCCGGGAACTGGATTGACGGGTCCGGTTTCCCGTTTTCAAATGCTCAACCATTCTGGGAGATTCGCTCATGGAGTCCAAGGAAAACAAGTCCCCGAAAAAGTTCTCCCCCGAACTGCTGCATCTGGAATACAGCAAGGATAAGATTTTCCGCAACTACATCAAATTCTACCGGGAAGACATCGGCCGGCTGATTTACGCCGGACTGCTGTACGTTCTGAAGGCGGCGCCGGTCTGGATCATGCCGATCGTCACCGCCAACATCATCAATTTATGGGATTCCGAAGCGCCGAATGCCGATTGGCTGATTTTGTTGAATTTCCTGGTCGGCGCCGCCGCCATCGTCCAGAACGTCCCGACCCACGTCTGGTTCGTCCGGGTGTTGAGCAAGGTGACGCGCAAAGTCGAAATGAATCTGCGGACCTCGCTGTGCACCCGGCTGCAGCACCTGTCCATCCCCTATCACACCAACAACAAGCTCGGCGTGCTGCAGACCAAAGTGCTGCGCGACGTCGAAAATATCGAAATGCTGACCAGGATGCTGGTCGAAAGCCTGCCGCAAATCCTCATCACATTCGCCGTGGCGCTGACGGTCACCGCCTGCCGGGCGCCGCTTTTCATCATCTTTTACCTGGCCACCGTGCCGCTGGCGGTGCTGATCTGCAAAGTGATGAACCGCCGTATGCAGCGCTACAACCAGGAGTTCCGCCTCAGCGTCGAATCGATGTCCGGCAAAGTGATCGAAATGCTCCGGATGATCCAGATCACCCGGGCGCACAACATCGAGGACGACGAACTCAACCGGGTCAATGCCAAGCTGGAAGAGGTGAAAATACGCGGCCTGCGGCTCGACTTTCTCAACGCCATCTTCAACTCGGTGAACTGGGTGACCTTCATGCTGTTCAACATGATCACCCTGTTCGCCGCCGTCATGCTGCGGCGCGGCGGCGTCATTCAGATCGAAGTCGGCGACATCGTGTTATTGTCCACTTACTTCGGCTCCATCACCGGATCGGTCATGCAGTTATTGAACACCATCCCGGCCATCAGCAAAGGATTGGAATCGGTCCGTTCGATCGGCGAGGTGCTGGAATGTCCGGACCTTGAAATGAACGCCGGCAAACCGGCGGTTCACCAATTGGACGGCTATTATGAATTCGACCATGTCACTTTCAGTTACGAAAACGACGCATCCTATGCGATCCGCGATTTCAGTTTGCAGATCAAGCCCGGAGAAACCATCGCGCTGGTCGGCCCTTCCGGCTCGGGCAAATCGACGATCATGCAATTGCTGATCGGTTTCATCCGCCCCACCGCCGGACGAATTCTGGTCGACAGCCACAATATGAACGACATCGACCTGCGCAGCTACCGGCGCTTCCTCTCGGTGGTCAGCCAGGAAACCTTGCTGTTCGACGGCACAATCCGCGACAACATCGTCTACGGCGCCTCCAACGTCACCGAGGAAGCCCTCGAACAGGCCGTCAGCAGCGCCAATCTGGCCGAGTTCATCGGTTCGCTGCCGGAAGGACTGAACACCCGGGTCAAAGAGAACGGCGCCCGGCTCTCCGGCGGCCAGAAGCAGCGGATCGCCATCGCCCGCGCCCTGCTCCGCAATCCGCGCGTCCTGCTGCTGGACGAAGCGACCTCCGCACTGGACGTCGAATCGGAAGCATTGATCCAGGAAGCGCTGGACCGCCTGATCAAAGGCCGGACCACCTTCATCGTCGCGCACCGGCTGTCGACGATCCGCAACGCCAACCGCATCGTCGTACTGCAGCATGGTGAAATCGCCGAAATCGGCAGCCATGAGGAGCTGCTGGCGCGACAGGGCATTTATTACCGGATGAATCTTTTGCAGTCGCATGAGATTTCGGCGCAGGAAGCGGCCGCCATCGGCAAAGAACTGGAGCAATAACCGTTCAATTTGCCTCGATGATCACCATCGCCGTCGCATAGCGGCGCTCGTGGGAAATGCTCAGGTGAACCGTGGCGTTCGGATGCAGGCGATACAAGGTTTCCGCCGCCGCCCCGCCCAGCGTCACCAACGGCCGGCCGATGGCGTCGTTGCCGATTTCAATGTCCTGCCAATGACAGTTTTCGCCGATGCCGCATCCCAGCGCCTTGGACAACGCCTCCTTGGCCGCCCAGCGGCCGGCGTAATATTCGTAACCGCCACTGCCGCGTTCCCGGCCGGCCGCCAGCTCGCCGGCGGAATAAACCCGCTCCAGGAACGCTTCGCCGATGGAACCGTTCAACAATTTCCGCACCCGCTCGATTTCCACGATATCCGTCCCCAGCCCGATAATCATTGCAGTTTCCTCATCCGATCTGTTGCTTTTTCAAACTTTTCCGGTATACTATAGCTTCGAAAAAACAATTTACGAAAGAAATTTACGGCGGATCATCCGGTGAACTTAATCATTCTGCAAACGGAAGATTTCATCGGCCCCGGCCTGGCGCGCCTGACCGGGCGCCGGCTGGAGCACCTGCGCGACGTCCTGCGCGCTACGCCCGGCAAATGCTGCAAAGTCGGTTTGCTCAACGGCCGGCGCGGCTGCGGCGAACTGCTCCGCTGTTCGGCGGAAGCCGCGGAGCTGGCGGTGACGCTGAATTCGCCGCCGCCGGCACCGCCGGCATGCAAGCTGGTCATCGCCCTGCCCCGGCCCCAGACGCTCAAAAAAGTTCTCCATGCCGGCATTACCATCGGCGTCAAAGAATTTCATTTCATCCACTGCTTCAAGGTGGAAAAAAGTTACTGGTCCAGCCCGCGGCTCCAGCCGGAGGCGCTCTCCGATGAAATTCTGGCGGCGCTCGAACAATCCGGCGATACGCTCACGCCGGCCATCGCGTTTCACCGCTCCTTCAAACCGTTCGTTGAGGATGCCCTGCCGGCCATCCTGGCCGGAACGACGGCACTGGTCGCCCATCCCTATACCGACAACCGCTGTCCGGGCGGACTCGAAGGCCCGGTTTCGCTGGTCCTGGGCCCGGAAGGCGGTTTCACCGATTACGAAGTCGACCGGCTCACCGCCGCCGGCTGCCGGCCCGTGCGGCTCGGCGCGCGCATCCTCCGCACCGAAGTGGCGCTGCCGGTGCTGCTCGGCCGGCTGGGCGTCTTTTAAATCCGCTCATTTGCCGTCGGCCTGAAAGTACTTTTTCATCAGTTCGGCGACGGCGTAGCGCCGTGCGTCCAACTCCGGCACCGCCGTTTCGTCGCCCCGGACCGCCCGCAACAGCAGTTCTCCCTCCTCGCGGCAGAGTGCGTCGTGTTTTGGGAAATACTCATGCAGCAGAAAGTAGGCGTAACGCGCCAACCGGAAATCGGCATTCCATACCCGCAAATCCCGGCCATCGACATTCTCCACCGCAACCGAACGATGGTCAAGAATGGCGGCGGACAGCTCGCCAAAATCAACCGACGGCGCAAAGACGATCGTATAATACCAGTAGAAGAAACTCTCCGGATCGTAAGTGTGGCCATCGCTGGCGCCGACCACCGGAAGGTGATTGCCGTCCCGCAGCAGTTGCAGATAACGCGACAACATCAGCGCATTGTCCTCGGTGGCGCTTTTTTCATAACCGCCGATCAATTCGACGGCATCGAAATTCCGGCGTTTCAGTATCCATTCGGCAGTATCGTCCATGATGTACACCCGGTTGGCCATCCGGTAATAGGGATGGCTGAAAATCGCTATCCCGCCGCCGGCGCGGATTTGATCGAAAACCACTTCACTGGAAGCGACGTCTTCCCTGGCCACCTGATTGTCGTCGGCTGGAATCGTCGCCAGTTTGGCCTGAAAAGCAGCCTGATACTCCTCCGGATGATCCCGGAACCAGTCGCTGACGCCGAAGCTGCCGCCAAAATTGACGATATGGACCGGATTGCGCGGCGCATGCACCTCCTCGCCCGGATAACATCGCAATTCGGTCGGCAGAGCCGCCATCGCCTCGATCGCCAGCAGCGACGGCCGGTAGGCCACATGGTCGCTCAGGGCCATGAAATCGAGCCCCTTGCACCGGGCATAGGCCGCCACCTCGGCCGGCTCTCCCTTGCCGTCGGAATAACGGCTGTGCATATGGACATCCCCTTTCCAGGGACGCAGCCGCCAGAGGTCTTCCCGCAGAGCATAAACCTTCAAATTCGCCAGTTGCCGCGGCTGCCGCGTGTCGCCTTCGAGGCGGAAAATGCGAAAAGCATACTCCATTTCACCGTCGAAATTCAGCTCCAGCGCCAGCGTCGTTTCATCGATGATTTCAAACGGAATCTCGCGATGGCTGTCATAATAGGCATAGGTTCGATGATCGAACATGCCGTCACCGCGCACATAGTCGATCACCAGCCGTTCCGGTTCCCGCAGCAGACCGGCATCTTTGCAATCAATGGTCAGCCGGTTGACCCGGCCGGCCCGAACGACGATCGGATAAAGGTCGAAATCATCGTTGTCCCAGGCATCTGCCCTTGTCATTGTCAGCAGCAGCAATAATCCGAGAAACCATCTCATCATCTTTTCCTTTCCATTTTTGGTAAGTTTCTTTGAAGAAAAAATAGAATTACTCTCCCGCCGATGCAAGCGGCGGGCCGGTCGGGGCAACACCATTTTTCACAATATTTTTCCTCCAAAACAGCTTTTTCAACCAAATCAATCATTTGGTTGAAAATAATTCAGGAATCCGGTACAATAAAACACCGGGAAATAAATTCATAATAGATTAAATACAAATATGTTATAAAATATAATAACCATTTAAAAACCAAAATTCAACCATTTTTTAATCATAATTTTTTTCAAAAAAAATGCGCAATTTCCTGACCGGGATATTGCCTTTTTGGTTGAATCTTGCTATACTTTTCAACAAACCAAAATTCACTGGCATATTCACCAAAGGAAAGGATCATCAAAAATGTCGGGAAAACATCGGTCACTCACTTTCACGCTCATTGAACTGCTGGTCGTGATTGCGATCATCGCCATCCTCGCCTCCATGCTGCTGCCGGCCCTCGGCAAAGCCAAAGCGGCGGCCCAGGGCATCAAATGCCGTTCCAATCACAAACAGCTCGGCGTGGCGTTCGTCTTTTACACGATGGATTTCGACGATTACGCGATGCCTTACGCCACCCGAGGCGACTTCGGAGTACGGGACTGGGCGATCTACGTTTCCGATCACTACGGCATTTCGCCGGAAGTGCAATATTGTCCGGCCGGCGCCGGCAACGACTGGGATGACAGCGACACGGCGGAGTTTCAGGGCAACACCTCCATCGGCCTCAACGCAATGGTGACCGGCTATGAATGGAACCCGGCCACGCACAATTATCCGCATATCAAGATGAGCAAAATTCTCGACGAATACGGTAAAAACGGCGGTTCGCCGGTGCTGTTCGCCGATTCCTACGCCAACAGGGAATACAACGGCTGCTACGGGCCGCTGTTTTCGGCCGCCTCCGTTTCCAGCGGCAAGCCGGACCAGCTTTATTCCACGCCGGCCGACGGCGGCACCGCTTACCAGATTGCGCTGCGTCACAACCAGAAGTTCAATGCCTGTCTGGCCGACGGCAGCGCCCGCGACTTCGGCGGACGCGAAGCGGTGTCGCTGCGCGACCGGCATTTCTCGCCGATTCAGTGGACGAACAGTTGGTACTACGCCGACTGGCCGAACGGGACGTTCTACTGATGACGGATCGCCTTTCATCGTCTGCCCGCCGGAGACCGGACGGAAAGCTCCGGTCTCCGGCGGGGGCCTTCCGTGCCAAGCAATCTTAACCAGTTACAATTGAAATGAAATACTTTTTAGCCATCGTCTCCCTCCTCGCCCTGTTCGGCGCTTCCGCCATGCTGTGCGCCCCGGCCCCGTTGATCGATTTCGACCGGGACGATGCGGCAGCCCATTGGCAATTGTCGCCGGAAACCGCCGGCGGCAGCCGTCTGGAATTGACGGAAACCTTCGCCACCGCCGGAAACCGCAGCCTATGCTTCACCACGCCGCGCTGGACCGACGGCGCCCCCGCCTATCCGGCCTTTTCCTTCCACGGTGATCTCGGCAGCTTTCAGGCGTACGATCAACTGGCGTTCGATCTTTTCAATCCGACGCCCTACGGAGTCCAGTTCGGCATGCATATCGGTCCCGCCGGCATCGCCCGCGACGCCGGGCCGTATTATGAATTGAAAATACGTCCTTATCAATTGAAACGGGTCGTCCTGCCGCTGGCGGAACTGAATGCGCGCTTCGGCGCCGAACCAATCGGACAATTTTATTTTTACAGCATGCGGCGCGCTTTTCCGGCCGAAGTTTATTTCGACAATTTCCGGCTGCTCAAAACTGGGGAAAAACCCGCTCCCTATTCCCGGGAAGTCAAAAACCGGCTGCGCAAATGGATGACGCCGTGGAAAGCCGCGGTCAGCGAAGAATTTTATCCGACCAAAGTCCCGATTCACAGCAGCGCCTTGACCGAACCATACAAACAATTCCTGATCGGTGAATTCGACCGCACCCACCAGGAATGTCTGAATGCACTGGCCAAAGTCATTCAGAACAACTATGACGGCGTCGACGACGACGCGGCAATCATCGCATTTCAAAACAGCCGCCAGAATATGAAGCGGGCTGCTTCCCTGCTGCAGTTGAAGCAGGACAACGACCGGTTGTTTCAAGACGATCCGGATCTGCTGCTGGCGTTCTCCGATGCAATGACCAAATATCCGCCCCGGCTGCTGCCGTTTGCCGCCGCAGTCGGCGACCATCACCTCATCCGCCTGGCCCGCAATGAAACCGAAGCGGCGCAATTGCTGGCGCTGCCGCTGACCCGTGACACCCGGATCGAACTGCAATGCGGCACGCCGCAACGGGCCGACGGCATGGCGTTTCCGGACGGCGCGCTGACTGCGTCGGTCGTCGGTTTCGTCCAGACCACCAAGCTGGCGCCGTTCGACGCGCCGATCGTCGGCTGGTATCCCGACCCGATTCTCGATTTCATGACCGGCTGCGACATTGCCGCCGGCGATCTGCAGAGTTTCTGGCTGCGGGTGCGGGCCCCGGAAGATCAGGCGCCCGGCCGCTATACCGCCAAACTTGAAATTTTAAAAGACGGCGAACGCTGGCGTACCCTGCAACTGGAAATCGAAGTGCTGCCCTTCACGCTGCCGCGCCATTCACCGCTGCCGAGCGTCATCAGTTTCGGCACCGACAAACTGTCGAAGGATCCGGAAAAGCGCCGGCGCTGGAGCCATTTTCTCGACGATTATCTGATCGGCATGGACGATCTTTACCGGCGTGACGCGCCGGATTTTGAAATTATCGAACGGCTGCATCGCGAAAGACGGCTGGTCGCCTTCAACCTCGGCAACATTCCGGGCGACGCACTCGACCCGGCCACCCGTCAAATCGACGTCGGCAAACTGCTGGCCCGGTTCCGGCCGCTTTATGAACAATCCAGAGCGCTCGGCGTGCTGAACCACGCCTACATCTACGGTTTCGATGAAGTGGAGGCCGCCGATTTCGACAATCTGGAAACCTGTGCGGCGGCTCTGCACGAAGCCTTTCCGGAAGTGGCGATCATGACCACCGCCTGGGATCATTCACTCGGTACCGACGGCCGAATCAATTCCGTCGACATCTGGGTGCCGAAAACCGAACGCTACGCCCGGGACCGCTCCGCAGTGGAACGAAGCCGCGCCCGAGGCAACCGGGTCTGGTACTATATCTGCAACTTTCCGGTTCCGCCGCATATCAACTGGTTCATCGAGCAGCCGGCGATGACCGCCCGGCTGCTGATGGGAGTGATGAGTGAAAAATTCCAGCCGGACGGCTTTCTCTATTATGCGCTGCGCATCTGGTGGGACAACCAGCCGATCACCGACGGCCCCTACACGTCGTGGTGGCCGGAAAGCTGGTACAATCACCACGGCGACGGGTTGCTCGCCTATCCCGGCCCGGACGACCAGCCGCTGGCCGGCATCCGGCTGGAAAATTACCGGGACGGTCTGGAGGATTTCGCCTATCTGTGCATTCTCAACGCCCAGATCGCCGCGACCGAAGCGCTGCCGGCCGGCCGGTCTTCCGCCGAACAGCTCCAATGGCTGAAAACAGCCAGGGAGACGGCCGTCATCCCCGCACAACTGGTCCGGCATCTGGCCGATTTCAGTTGTCTGCCGGCCGAACTGGCCGCCTATCGCGACCGGCTGATCCAGGCAATCGTCTCCTCGGAAATTCAGGACGTCGATCCGTGGGGACCGGAATTCGATGTCCGCAGTTTTCATCAGTCCCGCCAACACCAGGAAAATAACCATGAAAAATGATCAATACTTCAATCCGCTGCTGGACCAGCCGGAGCTCCGGCAACCGACTTCCGCCGACGCCTTGTACCGCCATCTGACCGGCCAGTTGCGCCGCAACCGCGCCGCCCTGAGCGGCAAAGCCCTGCTGCCGGAACGGCAACTGGCCTTGTATGCCGGCCTGGACCGGTCGCTGATCCACAAAGCGTATCAGCGTCTCCTGGACGACGGTTTGCTGGAACGGCCGGAAGGCAGCCGGCGCTACCTGCTGACGCCGCCGTCGCGCGAAACGGAACCGGGCAAAGTCCTCGGCGTGGTCCTGCCGATGCCCTATTCCGAATACGTCAATATCAAAGCCAGCCAATATATCCGCAGCAGCTTTTTCAACGGCATCATCGACCGGGCTTCGGAGCTGGATTATGCCGTCCGGATGCTCCAACTGCCGGAACCGGATGCTGACGCCGGGGAAATCGACCCGCAACTGCGCCGGTTGGCCGGGGAAATCCGCGGCATCGTCCATCTCGGCGACCGCGGCTACGACGAAGACCCGGTGCTGGAAAAGCTGCTGGAACTCGATAAAATTCCACAGGTTTTTCTCGCCGCCGAACACAGTTCCCCGGCGCTGGGAGCGATTCGTTACGATTATCCGCGCTGGTTGAAACTGTTCACCCAGTACCTGCGGGAACTCGGCCACCGGCGGCTGGCGATCATTCAGCCGGATTACTGGCGGCGACATATGTATTGTTATTATGATTTCGGCGATATCCGCGATTGCCTGCCCGACCTGCGCAATGCCGGGATCGAAATCCACGACGACTGGATCATCACGTTCAACGACTACCACATGGCAGAAAAGCTGGCGGATAAAATCGCCCGGCTGATCCAACTGCCGCAACAGCCGACCCTGCTGCTATGCAACAATGACGTCACGGCGCTGGAAACCATGCGGATTCTGCAGGATTGCGGTAAAAAAATTCCCCGGGATTTTTCCGTCGTCGGCTTCGGCGACCTGCCGGAATCGCGGGAATCGGAGCCGCCGCTGACGACTTTCCGGCTGCCGTTTTACGAAGCCGGCCGCGGCGCGGTCGATTTGCTGCTGGACCACCGCGCCAACGGTTGCAGTGAACAGAATCATCGCAAATACCATCCGGTCAACTTGATCACGCGTTCTTCGGTCGGACGGCCGAATCCGGCGTTGACCATCGCCCTGCACTGACCCGGCCGGGAAAACGAAAAGCGAAAATTCACGCCGGGGCGGAGCGGTCAAGGCGGCCGGGAGGAACCGGTGGTAAAAATTCTGCGCAAAATCCGGTTCCGGCGGTTGGCAACCGGAGCCCTCGGCGATTACAGTATTGTCCATCGAACCGACAATCAACTGAAACCGTCCCGGAGAAACCGATGAAATCAGGTGTTGCCTTGCTGTTCGCCGCCGTGGGCGGTCTGTCGTTCTTTCTGCCGGCTCCGGCGGCGGCAACCGCCGGCAGTTTGCCGGCCGCATCGAAGGGAGATGTCTCAATGGAGCAGAAAACCGTCCTGGAATTGCCGCACCAAGCCGGCAATCCCCGCAACTCGGAAGGCGCCTTCATCACGTTGAAGGACGGCCGGATCATGTTCATCTATACCAAATTTTACGGCGATAGCTGGTCCGACCATGCCGCCGCCTGCCTGGCGGCGCGCTATTCGGACGACAACGGCGACAGCTGGACGGCAGAGGATGAAATTGTCGTGCCGAATGAAGGACAGAACGTCATGAGCGTTTCGCTGCTGCGGCTGGCCGACGGCCGGCTGGCGATGGTTTATCTGCGCAAGGCGCTGACGGCGGACGGCTACCTGGACTGCCGGCCGCAACTGCGTCATTCGGCCGACGAGGGCAAAACCTGGAGCGAACCGGTTTCGATCATTCCGACGCCCGGCTATTACGTCGGCAACAACGACCGGCTGGTCCAGTTGAAAAGCGGCCGACTGCTCTATCCGGTCGCCCTGCACCGGGCACACACCGACGATGACGGCCGGAAAGGAGTCGACATCCGCGGCATCGGACTGGTCTATTATTCCGACGACAACGGCGACAGTTGGCGGGAGGCGCCCCAATGGCTGCTGCCGCCCTCCCGGCTCGGCAGCGGTTTTCAGGAGCCCGGCGTTGTCGAGCTATCCGGCGGACGGCTGATGATCTGGTTCCGCACCAATGACGGCGCCCAATACACCGCCTGCTCCGGCGATCAGGGACTGACCTGGGAAACGGCGGTCAAAAACAACCGCTTCCGCTCGTCGGAATCGCCGATGTCGATCAAACGCGACCCGGAACACGGCGATCTGATCGCCGTTTGGAACGACCATTCGCCGCGCTGGGCCATCGAACGCCGGGATGCCAGCTGGGGGCGGACGCCGCTGGTGCTGGCCCGCAGTGCGGATGAAGGCGAAACCTGGCACGATCATCAACTGCTCGAAAGCGAACCGGACCACGGCTACTGTTATATCGCCATCGAGTTCGTGCCGGACGGGCTGCTGCTCGCCTATTGCTGCGGCGGCGGCCGGGATGCCGTGCTCCAGGATTTGCGCATCAAGAAAATTTACCGCTGAAAAACCGGCGCCGGATCAACCGCCAACATTCCGGCAGCGGCCGGCCGGGCACCAGTTCCGTGACACAGTTGCGTTCCATGCGGCAAACCAGATAAATTGAGCCGACCAACACCAGATTCATCAGCACGTCGCAGCCGAAAATGGTCACCATTCCGTCCTGTTGCAGCACCGCCGCCTGATAGACGGTGATCGATCCCAGCAGCAAATGCCGGATCGCCACTAACAGCGAAGCCGGCAACGGCCAGGCCGGCAGTTCCGCCGCCAGCGCCGGCCGGCCGTCAAGCCGGATGTGCCAAGCCAGGCCGGAGCGCTCAATGTTTCGGGGGCGGCCGTTATCGTTCAAACCGTCAAACGGCGAGCAATTATTTCAGGCGAAAGTCACCGGCCGCCGTCAAATCTCCGCGAAGCTTGAAGATGAATACCCGCCCGGCATAATCCACGAGATAAACCCGGCCGGCGGCGACCAGCGGGGAAGCGCTAACCGGCACACCGAGGTCAAGCCGGCCCTCAAGCACGCCGTCGGCAGCCGAACATTCGTAGAGAACGCCATCCATGCCGGCGAACAGCAACCGACTGCCAAGCAGCAATGGAGCGGATTCGACAATCTTTTCCAACCGGCTGTAAACCTGGGTCGCCAGCCTGGAAACGCCCGGAACGCCGGCGGTTTCCACCGATGTCCAGCGCCGCCGGAGCGATTGGAAATCGAAGGCGCCCACCCCTTCCCAGTCGACGCCGACATAAATCAGGCCGTCGCCGACCAGCGGAGCCGAGGCGGACATCGACAGCAGTTCGTCTCCGCCCAACTCCTCCGAGGTGGCGGCAATCATCCTGCCCGTCTCCGGTTCCACGATGGCGGACCGGGCAGACGAAACCATCAGAAGATTGCCATCCGCCAGGCGGCTGGTCCGCACCTGGAAGTGATAGCGATCCAGCTCCAGTTTCCACACCAAGCTCCCGGTGGCGGCGTCCAATGCCGCCAGTATCCAGCCATGCCCGGAATTCGAAATGATCAGTTTGCCGTCGATCACCTGCGGCGGATCGGTTGACGGGTCCCATTGGGACAAGGCGCTGCGCCACAATTCCCGGCCGGTGGCGGCCTCCACCGCCCGCAGATAGCGGCCGAAGCCGCCATAGAGAATTCCGTCGGCCAGCACGATTCCGTTGCTGTTCTTATGATCGAACAGAACCGGCCCCGGCGAAGACTTCCAGCGCAGGATGCCGGTTTCCGCTTCCACGGCATATAAATTGGAGTCGGTATCGGCGGCATATACCGTACCGGCATCGTAGCAGACGGAGTTGCGGATACCGGCGGCGACCGGCAATTTCCAGCGGAGCCGGCCGGTGGCGGCATCAAGCGCCGCAATTCCGCTGTTCGTGCCGTCGTCGTCATCGTTGATGCCGGCAAAAATCATGCCGTCGCCGAAAGCCGGCGCACCCCAGTGAACATGACCGGGAAACCAGGCGATTCGTTCAAGTTCCAGGGAGGCCGTCCGCGAAATCGGCGCCGGAAACGGGACGGTCTTCCGGATCGTCTCTCCGGAATTCAGCGTCGCGACCACTTCAACCGTGTACGAGCGCTCCGGCTCAAAAGGGTAGACGGCCGTCCAGAGCCACGGTCCGCGACGCGTCATCGCCAGCCTTTCACTTTCGCCGTCCGTCCCGGTTGCAATCATCTCAAGTCCGGTAATCAGGGTGCTGGAATCACCGGCAGCGGCAGCCACCGTATAACCGCCGCCGTCCGCCGCCGGTGAAATGCGCACATCCAGCAGTTTCTCCACAAACATCGGAACAACGCGGGAAGAAAGCGTTCCGTCCGCCGCCACATGGTAATAACGATAGCTCGCCGCTTCACCGGAACCGCCTCCCTTGGTGGAAATGCAGCTCGACCAGGTTTTCAGTCCGAACGGCAGCGAAGCAACCCGGCTGTAATGGGTGTGCCCGTAAATCCAGCCCTTCAGGTTCCATTTTTTCAGATCGGTCGGATACGGCGTGCCGGCACCGGCCACGCCGTCGGCGGCAAGAATTTCCGGATAATGACTGACGAAGACGACCGGGCGCGTTTCCGGCACCAGCGCCATCAGATTGTGAAGGTACTTCGCGACATCCGTTTCGGTGAATCCCGGCGCCATATCGCCGTCCAGGTATTTCGGCAAAATGACGAACAGCACATTTCCCTCCTCGAAAGCATAATAGATCGGTCCCAGCGTGTCCTCGTAAAAAGCCTCGCCCCGCCCTTCCGACTTCAAATCGTGGTTGCCGAGCACATGGTAGACCGGCAGGCCGAATCCCCGGCGATTGACGGAAGCGGCGTGCATGCGCATGTCCTCCGTGGTGTGAATGTCCCCGGTATGAATCACGAACGCCGCGCCGCAGTTTCTGGCAAAGCGGCGGATCCGGTCGAAACAATCCATCACGACCGGAGAACCCTCCGCCTCCGTATCGGACATTTGCACGAAACAGAACGAATCGAATTTCGGCCGGCGCTGCAGCTTGAAGTCGTAACTCGTATCCGAATCGACCGTTACCCGCTGGAAAAACGTTTCCGCACTGCGGTCGGCGGGCGTGACGACGGTGACAAAACGCGTGTCGGCATGCCGCGGCAGCACATATGCTCCGGCCGCATCGGTGACGGCCGCTTCCGCGCAATTGGAAACAATCACTCCCGCCAGTCCCCCACCGGTGTCGGCATCCGTCACCCGGCCGGTGATATCGGCGGCGGCAACGGCAGCCAGACCGGCAAACATCACCGGCAACCACATCATTATTTTCATTTTCAACATTTCCATCCTATTCAATCAGTGAAGTCAGCGGGTTTCGATCAACCAATCACACGAGATATTTTCCCCGGCAAAACGGTATCGGCCGCCGCCAAGATTTTCCGTATTGCCGGTGGTGGATTGAAAAGACCCGAACTCTTCCGGCAGTTCCAGCAGCGCCTCCGACCTTCCCGGCCCGTTGCCGGTCACCAACAGCCGGTGCCGGCCGGCCTGATCCGCCAGGCAGCGGGCCCGTACCTCCCCCCGGCGCGGTTCGATTGTCACGGCCGGTCCGGCCGCCGTGCTCAGGATGAACGGCTCCAGCGATTTCAGAATCGACGCCACCCGGCAGACTTCCGGCCAGCGCCGTTCGAATTGCTTCGAATCGGGACCGCGGCCCGGCCGCAGGTCGAAATAGGAATAAAAGATAAAACCTTTGGCGCCGGCAATCACTTCGCGCAGGACGATCGCCAGCATCTGATGTTCGGTCGGGTCGGTGTATTCCCGGTAGAACTTCGCGGTATCGCCTTCCCGGACCTCCGGATCGTAGAGGCCGGCGTTGTAGATCTGCGGAACCGTCCAGAGCGGCATGCCGCAGCGTTCACCCCAATTCATAGCCTGTTCGACCACCGTCATCTGGTTGCAGGCGTTGCGGGCGATCGGATACGGATCGAGACCGAGAATGTCCGAACAGGGAAGATAGCAGGGAATGGATTCGATCTGGTAGAAAACCGCCAGCGATGGGCGCGAGGGATCCAGGCAATTCATCAGCCGCCGCCGGGCGACAAGAGTGTCCAGCTGGTTGACATCGGCCTCATCGCAAATATACCACGCCAGAATGGCGGGATGGTCGCCAAGGCTTTCGACAACCCGTTTCACAATTTCATCACCGCCCTCGATCCCGTTCCACTCCGCAACCGGCGAAGCAACAACCGGAGCCGGCAAAAGGTCCTTCAAGGCGAAAATCAGCTTCAAACCCTTTTGCTCACAATAATCCAGGACCTCGCGGATCGCCGCCCGATGCGTGAAAGACGAGCCGTTGAAACGCAAATCCAAACTTCCATACGGCAGCACTGTGTTAAAAGCCGAATCGGCAATGCAATCCAAATCCTCTTTTTGCAGGTCGTAGCAGTAAAGCCCGATCGGCATGAAAGGTTTTCCATTTACCAGGGTACGGCCATGTTCATCAATCTGAACTCCGGCGCTGTCGCGCGCTTCGATGGAAACAGGCCATTTCTGACGCCCGATGAAACTTCTGCTTTGCGGATCGGCAATGATTATTTCCAGTTCTCCCCTGCCGGGTGCAAGCTTGCCGAATTGCAAGGTTACGCAGCCACTGGCATTAAGTTCCGCCGTCCTTTCCACGACTCCTCCGCCATCGACAGACAAGCGTCCCAGGCAGACCAGCTCTTCGTAAACGATTTCCCGTCCGGTGTCTCCGGCCTTGAGGCAAGAGAGTTTGAGTTTGCCGTCGGAGGCCGGACAAACGCTATGGGTCGGCCATGTCTGTGCAATAAGCCATCCGGATTCGGCGATCTCCTCGACCACCGCGTCATCAAAAAACGCCAGTCCGGTCGTCCCTTTCATCATGTAACAGGAAAAGCGATAAACCAACTCCCCTTCCGCTTCCGGAGGCGTGGCAAGCGTCCCTTCTATCCATTGCCAATGAGAAGCATCAGTTACTCGGGAGGAGGAATGCGCGGTTGAACGCCAGCTGCCGTTGCGGTCGTAGTGCTCCATGCACAAAGCCGCGCCATCCCCTTCAAGCTCGCCTTCGGTTTTGATCCAGACTCCGAAACGATAAGATGTTCCGGGCTGCAAAACTACATTCTGATAGGAGATCACGTATTCATCCGGCAATGTGCGATCGTACTTCAAACCAGCTGTCTGGTTTCGGCCGCAGCCATTTTCAATGCCGACCCCGGAGCGCAGCCCCTTCCAGCAGCCGACATCGCTGAACGCCGGATCTTCCAGCAGATTGGTTTTCCTCACCTGCGGCAGGACCGCAGCCTTATAGCCGGAAAAATCCTCCGGCTTCACCGCCAGGCCGACTGCGGGCATCAATATGAGGAACAATATTCTTTTGAACAACATAATTATCCCATACTCTGTCAGCGGTATCTTAATTAAATTTCCACGAGCCATCCACCTGAATCGGCCGGAACAGCTCCACGTACCTGGCGCCACACTCGCGGCGCATCAACTGAGTCGCGCTGCCGTCATACATGCCGACATTGACCCTCAGGTTATGCCGGCTGCTCATCGGATACCAGTGATACCCCCCGTCTCCGCTGCCGAGCATCGGCCAGAACGCATTGTCGATGTCGTCCCGGTCGGTTATGATTTCCGCCGCAAAATACGCGCCGGCGGCTTTGTCGCTGTTGAATTCCAGATGCGAGGGCGTATCGGCGAAAACAACCGGCGAGGAACCATGCGACAATTCGCCGGGAGCGGCAAATTTCACCGGATTCTGGCCGCCGTGCCCAATACCATAGCCGAACGTATTAAACGACAGGCCGATGCTTTGATTTCCATGGGCAATGTCATCCTCATCCCATTTGCCCGAGCTGGCGGGGCAGACAAACAGGTTGCCGGCCGCGCCGTAATCTTCGGCGAGCGTCACACTCCAGACGGACGCACCCCAGCAACTGTTCGCCTGCCCCGCTCTCGGAATCCGCGCTGACATCGCCCAGCCGTCGTAGTCGTCGATATACAGCACATTGAGCAAACCGAGCTGCTTCAAATTGCTCCGGCAGGAGATATCCAGCGCTTTGCTTTTCGCCTTGCCCAATGCCGGCAGCAACATACTGGCAAGAATTGCTATAATAGCGATTACTACCAACAATTCGATCAATGTAAAACACTTTTTCATCTTTTCACTTTTCCTTCCATACTGTTTGGTGGTCGGAATTTTTTGATTCCGATCAATTTTCGGCCGATAACTCTTGACCAGTCGACCCTACCGGTTCAGCAGCCAATTGGTTCCATGTTTTAATTATAGCAAAATTCCGCAGAAATGTCAATAGCTTTTCATAAAAAAACCACTTTTTTATTAGCTTACCAAAAATTCAAGACAAAACACATAAAAAATAAATATTAAAAAATATTCATTTCAAACATATTATATATAATTAACAGCTTTTATTCCAACTGGCAGGCAGACTTTTCGAAAGGGAAAAAAATTGATTTCAAAGCTGAATTTTTTCGAAAATTATTTTTATCTTCACAAGCTTTCTAATAAAACGTCAGAAATTTTTCAAAAAAACCTCGCCGCGGCACTTGATTGTTTTTTCAAAATATGCTATACTTTATAAAAAGTAGCAATCACTGTAAAAGGTCCCGGAAAATTAAGATGGCGACACCGACTAAAAATCCGAAAATTCGCTGTACCGACCGGGTGGAAGCCGATCTGGTCGGCCAGATCAAATCCGGCAGGCTGAAGCCCGGCGACCGCATCCCGGTCAACCGGCAGTTGGCCGACCGCTACGGCGTCTCGCTCGCCACCGTCAATCTGGCGCTGCTGAAGATGGCCGACAAAGGGCATCTGGTCCGCCGCAACGGTGTCGGCACCTTCGTCGCCGACCGCCGCCAGCCCGGCGGCTTGCGGACCGTCGCCTTTCCGATGCACTCCAGTTACAATCCGCTCCACGTCTCGATGCTCGCCGAACTGTCGCATCAACTGACCGAGCGGAACATCCGGCCGCTGATCGGCGACGGCACCGGCGAAGCCGCCTTCATCCGGCAATTGCCGGCGGTGCCGTGCCACGACATGATCCGGTTTCCGTTTTCGGTCACCAACGAGCCGGAAATCTGGAAGCTGCTGCAGGAAAAATCGATCAATACAGTCATCATCAACGATTTCTGGCTGCAGGGCGGGCCGTTCAGTTGCATCAACGCCGATCTCGCCGGCGGCGTCCGGACCATGCTGGCGCATCTGTTCGAGCTCGGACACCGCCAAATCATGATCATGGACGAGGACATCATCCCGTGCATGACCGTACTGGCGGCTTATGCCGAAATGCTGCACCGCCACGGTCATTATGTCGAAAACCGTCTGATCAAGCTTATTTTGGTCCACGATTTTATTTTTGAAAAAAGCCTGCTCGACGAAATTTACCGGAACTGCACCGCCGTCCTGCTCATCCAGCACTATTACGCCGCCAAACTGGCCAAGGCGTTCACCGCGGCCGGCTACCAGGTCGGCAAGGATATCAGCATCGCCGCGCTCGGCGGCATGGAGCACGGCGGCGACGAAATCAGCACCGTCGTGCTGCCGGTCAAGGAAAGCATCAGCCGGGCGCTGGAGCTGCTCGCCCGCTCCGGCGAGCCGCAGAAAATCCTGCTGCCGACTTCCTGCCTGTTCAAAGCGAGCACCCAGCCGCCTTCCCGGCAGTGATGAGTGGAAGTCCGATGGTACAGGAAGAGTTCCGGCAGCAGGTCTATGCTCTGGTGAAGGTAATTCCGCAGGGCTGGGTCGCCACTTATGGACAACTCGCCTTCCTGGCCGGTCATCCCAGACATCCCCGGCTGGTCGGCAAATTTCTGCGCGAAGCGCCGTCGAAGCTGAAACTGCCCTGTCACCGGGTGGTCAATGCCGCCGGCCGCTGCGCGCCCGGCTGGCCGGAACAGGCCGCTCTGCTCCGGCGGGAAAACGTGGCATTCCGTCCCAACGGCAATGTCGATCTCGACCGGTGTTTCTGGTGCTGTTTTGAAGAATGACCGGCATCGGCATCGACCGCATTCGGCAATTCCGACTGGACAAACTAGACAGTTCATGCTAAATTGACCCGGATTTCGCGGTATCTCTCTTTTTCAATCGTAAAACAGGCGCAACCTATTATCATCAAACAACAGAAAGAAAATCAATGAAAAAATTGTCGTGTCTTACTGCGGCGGCTCTGGGAATGCTATGCGGCGGCGCAATGGGTGCTGCCGAACTTCCCGAAACGATCTTCAGCACTTATCCGGTGGTATACGCCGTCGGCGACGAATATCAGATTCTGGTGCCGGTCAAGCAGGAAACCCTGATGTGGTGCGAGGTGAACGGCAATGAATATTACGACGAATCCTGCGGCATCCTGCGCTCCGCCACCACGACCCACCGGATGACCGTGCCGATGAAGGATTTGGACGATGCCGGCCATTACACGATCTGCTATCGCGAAGTGGAAGAGCGCCTGCCTTATTTTTCCAAAACCAGCGAAGTGAACAAGCTGGAATTTTCTTTCCGGCCGGTCCGGGGAGATGACATCCGGATCTTTCATATCGCCGACGCGCACAACCGGATCGACGCCCCGGTCGCGGCGGCCGGATATTTCGGAGCCGACCTCGATCTGCTGATCCTGAACGGCGACATTCCGGAAGACAGCGGCGACATTCAGAATTTCACCACCATCCACGCCATCGCCGGCAATATCTCCAAAGGGGAAATCCCGGTGGTCTTTTCCCGCGGCAATCACGACCTCCGCGGCATTTATGCGGAAAAATTGGCGGAACACACCCCGACGCTGAACGGCAATTCCTATTTTACCTTCCGGCTCGGACCGGTCTGGGGAATCGTGCTGGACTGCGGCGAGGACAAACCGGACGATCATCCGGAATACGGCAACACGATGGCCTGCCACGCCTTCCGGCAGCGCGAAACGGCATTCCTCAAACAGGTGATCGCCGATGCCGGCAACGAATACGCGGCGCCCGGCGTCGAATACCGGCTGGTGGTTTCGCATGTGCCGTTTTCGCAGGTACTGAAACCGCCGTTCGACATCGAGCAGGAGCTCTATCGGGAATGGTGCCGGCTGCTGGCGGAGAATGTCCATCCCCAGTTGATGCTGTCCGGCCATATCCACGATTTGTACATCACCCATGTCGGCGATGAACTCGACCACCTGGGACAGCCCTGTCCGGTGGTGGTCGGTTCGCTGCCCGGCAAGGACCGCAGCCAGTTTACCGGTGCGGCGGTGGCGCTGACGCCGGGCCGGGCCGAAGTGCGCTTCGTCAACCAGGACCGCCAGGGAGGGGGGGAAGAAGCGCTGCAACTGATTCCCTGAGCGAAGCCGTCCCGCAGGAGCGCAGTCGAAAGCGGGAAGCAAAAAATTTGCTTCCCGCTTTCTCTTTCGCGCGGCCGCGGCCGGTACAATGACAATACGGAAAATCGATTGGCTCTGCACAGGTCAAAAACAAATAAAAATAAATAAAAATAATCGGAAATTTTCTGTAGGGGGGTTGACTTTTTTCCATTTTCTTGCTATAATTATTGACTGTAGTACAACAGTTGATGTGTTTTTGAAATCAAAGCAAGCCGAAAAAAAATGGAAGTATTGCAGAAAGACCGATCGACGCCACTGCCCCAGCAGCTCTATAAGATTCTGCTCGAGCGCATCTCCTCCGGCCGTTATCCGGCCGGCAAGAAGCTCGACAGCATTCGCGTGCTGGCCAGGGAGTTCAAGATCAGCGACCGGGTAGTCAACCAGGCGCTGGAATTGCTGGAGAAGGACAGCCTGATCATCCGGGAGCCGGCCAGAGGGGTTTTCGTCAGCCGGAGCAATACGGTGGACAACAAGCCGCTGCGGGTGATCCTGGTTTTCCCGGAAGTGGGGATTCTGCCGGAAGTGCTGCCGGTCGGCAACTGGCACGCCAACACCGAGATCTACCGCGGCATGCTGGAAGTCGGGATTGCGCACAACACCCACATCCATCTGGAATATTTTCCGGAAGCGGAAGACAATTTCGCCTTGAACGGGCAGTTGCAGCGCCTGGCCGGCTACGACGCGGCAATCTTCTACGGCGACCAACGGCGCAAGCTGCGTTCCGTTGCCGCCAACGAGGTGGCGGTGGTGGCGACAGTTCAATTCGGGGCGCCGGCGGAATATCGCGAGCCTGAACTGGCGGTCGGCTACAGCGACCGGGAACTGGTCGAATGCCTGGTCGACACGATCAAGTCGCGCGGCTACCGCAAGTGCGGCTGCATCGCAGTGCCGAGAACGTCGGACGATGTGCCGTTCCTGCACTGGCGGACGCTGGAATACTGCCGGCTGGGAAGAGCCGCCGGTCTGCCGGTGCCGGATGGCGCGCTGCAGGAGGTGCCTTTTCCGGTGGTGGCAGCGGAGGACGAGATTGTCGCATTCCTGCGGCGGGAAAAGCCTGACTTCCTGTTCTATAACAGCGATCATTTGGAGCCTTTATACAATGCGGTTTCGAAATTGAACCTGCAGCCCGGCCGGGAAATCGATTTCATGTACATCGGCGCCTCGTCGGTCTGTCCGATCTGCAGCCGCGTCACGCCGCCTTTCCGGCAGATCGGCCGGGAAATGATCAGCCGGATCGTCGATTACTGCCGCTGGAAACGGCCGCTGCCTTCGGAAAGGATTTTTTTACCGCCGCAAATTATCACCGGCAATTCAACCGGCTGGTCCCATGATAACCGAACAGACGAGATGTAAGCATTAATCAACCCTATGAGTTCTGCGAAATAGAGGAAAAGTGAACAGGAAGCAGTTTGAGCCACCGGCAAAAGCTTTGAAAACAAGCAAACAGTACGAGTTGGTGCAGAATTGGGTAAAAAATCGCTGAAAAAAGGCGTGAAGAATTAAGGCGGATGTGAATTCGCCGGGGTTGATTGAAAAATTTGAGATTATCGCGAAGCTATGCGGCGTCAGCAAACGATTTGTAACAGCGGATTTTGTCCGGCTGTTCGAGAATGAATGCGGCGGCGACGGCGGTGAGCGCGAGCGTCAGATGTGCAATGCTCATCTGGTTGCGGATGGCTCGGTAATTGAAATGCGTGGTCTGTTCGACCTCGCGCGAGCCGAGGCGCGAGAAATAGCGTTCGACGCCGGTACGTTTGGTATAAGTCTCTTTGTACCATGCGCTTTGGCGCGGGACCTGGGCGCGTGCATCATCGGTAACGTCGATGTAAGCGGTACAGCCATAGCGGCTGCCGGTACAGAATCGTTGATGATTGCAAGGGCATTGGCCAGGTAATTCGGCTTTTTCCGGGCGCGTTCCGGCGATGATCGGACAGCGGAATTTCTTGCGGGTGCGGCCTTCGCTCTTGGTGATGCATGAATATTTCATTTCGAGTCCGCCGGGACAGATGGGACAGCCTTTTTCGCCGAGAAGTTTGGCCGCTTGCTGGTTGCGCGGATTGATTGGGATGCATGCTTGGCCTTTGATTTCGTCCTTGATAAAGTCGTAGAATTGGCGGTGGTCATAGGCGGAATCGGCGATAAAAACTCGGCCTTTCTTCTGTCCGTAGACCCGTTTGAGTTTGCGTAAGAGCGAGTGCGCAATCTGTTCGTCGGAGATGTTGTTCGGCTTGGTGATTTCGACCAGCGGAACGCCTTCTTCGGAGACCAATACGTGCGTCCGGAAGCCCCAGAAAAAGCTGAATTGCTTGCCCGTGCCGAATGGCTGTTTCAAGTAAGAATAATAGCCGAGAGTCGCTTTGGGATTGCGGGGGATTTTATCCTCTTTATCCAATGAGCGACTCGGATTTTTGGGATTGTTGTGCTTGGTATTGGCCATGACCGGTTTGGAATCGACGATCAGGACGTCAAGCGAAACCACGCCGCCGCCGATCAGCGACTGAACCGCCGCATGATGAATCGCCTGGATTTCGGAGTTTTTTGTCTTGCTCAGGAATGTATAAAAACGGGACGAGTCCGGCAGCGAATCATACTGGAAACCGATCATTTCGCAGATCACCGGATTCCGTTGCAGATTGCGCAAGAGCTCCGGAATGCTTTTGATTTCCTCCGCGTGCTTGTAAACGTATGCTTTGAGGTAAGCCAAATCTCCATAGCCGATACGACCAGGACCTTTCTTCTTAGCGACACTAGTATGAGATTCTTCCAGCGCAAGAAACAGGCTCTCGTATTTGGAGTTGGCGTACCCGCGATAATCGCAGAATAAAGATAGTTGCATTGGTTTTTATTCCTCCTTCTGGAGTTATGATTTTGATTGCTAGAAGATTACAATATAATTTCAGTTGGAGGATTTTTCAAATTTCAATGCATTGTAAATAGTTAAAAATAAATAATTTAATGTATTTCGCAGAATGCACATTAATCAACCCTACAAAAGGAGGAAAACAAGATGAAAAAGAAATTCACACTGATCGAACTGCTGGTCGTAATCGCTATCATCGCGATTCTCGCCAGTATGCTGCTGCCGGCCCTGGGCAAGGCCAAAGCCAAGGCGGTGGCGATCAAATGCACCAGCAACCTCAAACAGCTGGGGTTGGCGACCAACATGTACGCCAATGACAACAATGATTCGGCACCGCAAGCACTTGTTTATTACAGTTGGGGTTCCAATGGTGACTGGTTTGAACAACTGGCAGATTACATGGGAGTCAAAATTGTCGCCTGGAACACTTACAAGCAGGGTGACCATGCGGCGATGGAGTGTCCAAGTTATTCCGGCAACAGAACTTTTTATACCTATGGCATGAATATGTGGGTTGGCGGAAGCTGGGATGATACCGCCAACGCTTATGTCACCTGCCAGCCGTATAAGCTCTCCAATGTGAAGAATCCCACCCAGGCGCTTCTGTACAGCGATGTCGAAAACGGTCACGGCTGGCCGGGGCTGTGGAACCAGCGGTTCACCGGCTGGCCGGACACGGCGTTCCGCCACAGCAACTATCTCAATGTCGCTTTTGTCGACGGACACTGTGAAGGATTTTCATTCCGGCAGGCCATCGAGCCGCAGCAGCGCCTGTACGATCTGTCCTATTATCCGGTGCTGGGACTCGATATCCCGTAATATTCGCTGCGCCGGTCTTCTGGCGGTATATTGGTGGAGGCACTCCGAAGGCGGACACCGTCCCGTTCGGAGCGCCTGATTTATCAAGCTGAATCCCTGGAATGGAATGGTTCTTTCAAATGGTTTTCTGGAAAAGATTTTTGATGTTCGTTTCGTTGGCGCTGAGTTGGGAAGCGGCAGCGGAGATTGCCGCGGTGGAGCAGGACGGCAATACGCTTTACCGCCTCTCCAATCGACTGGTCGAAGCCGTCGTCAATCCGGCGGCCGGCGGCCGGGTGGAGAGCTTTCGCCAGCCGGGCAAAGCGAATTTGTTTTCGCCCGGTTCGGAGGGCGATGCCCCGGCCGGCAGCGGCTTCGGGCTGGAACAGTTGCGCGACCGCGGCAGCCGCATCAATCTGACTTCCGGCGCGGCCTGGCAGGTCGTCGATTTCGGAGACCGGGACGGCGGCAGCTTCATCACGCTGGAAAACGGCGATTCTCCGCTGCACCTGGTCAAAACCTACACCCTGCGGGAGGATGCCGCCAGCCTGGAGGTCGCCTATGCGGCCGACAACCCCGGCTCCCGGGACTTTCTCGGCAACCTCTGGTTCGTCACCGTGCCGTTCCCGGCCGGCACAACGTCGATGCGCTACTATTATCCATTCGCGCAGCGTTCGAGCTGGCCGGATTTCAACGACGGCGAAGCGGTGCTGGAGCCGCTCCGCTGGCCGGAGACGACCGGCGATATCGTCACCAATCAGCCGGCGGCCGGCTGGGCGGCGGCGCTGAACGACGCCGACGACGGAGTGTTGTTGGAAGTCGATTACCCGGCTTTGCGCAATTTCTACAACTGGCTGCCGACCGGGCCGCAGCAACCCAGTCTGGACTTCCTGACTTCCGACCTGAAAATCCGGCCGCTGGCGGAGGGCAAGGCGATGATTCGGCCGGAGCAGGAAGACCCGCTGTTCGACTTCATCTTCCGCTTCTCCTATCGTGTCACGCCGCTGTACGGCTGCCGGTCGGTGGAGGCGGCCGACAACCATATCGCCGCCGGTTTGAAACGGGCGGGCGGAAAGCTGACGGCGGCGTTGCGGAGCGATCGCGATTACGGCGAAATTACGGTGCGCTGCGGCGAGGAAAGCCGGCGGATTACGCTGCCGGCATTGCGGGAGGTCGCAGTGGAATTGCCGTGCCCGGATGATGAGCCGGTCGTTTCTCTGGAGCTGACGGCGGCCGACGGCCGTCGAATCGCCGTCCTGACCAGAAGTTTCGATGCCGGCCACCGGCCGGCGCCGGTGGCGGAGAAGGACAAAATATTCACCTTCACGCCGGAATATGCCGCATTGTTCACCGATTTTCGGCGGGAAATCATCCGCTGGGACGCCGACGCGGCAGAGAAAACCAGATTGCTGCTGTTCGCCACCGCCTGGAGCCATCACGACAGCGCCGAGCTGACGGTGCGCGGCAACTTCGACCTCGAACTGGTCGAGGTGGCTTATCCGCATCAAATGGCATTCGATGTCAATGACAACCGCAGTTGGCTGGCGCCGGACCCGGCCGTCTATGCGCGGCAGGTGATCGACGCCGATTATGACGTCATCATGATTTCCTCGGCGATCCGCTGGGAAATCCTGCCGGACGAGGTCAAGGAAAAGATCAAGGCGAAAATTGAATCGGGCGTCGGTCTGGTTTTCGTCGACCCGCCGTTCGGCATCGATTCGACCGGCCTGGCACTGCGGTACAACGAAGCGGAGACGGTCAAATTGAACCGGGCGGTACCCTATGACAAGCTGGCGGCGATCCGGACCGACGCGGATCCGGCGGCGATGCCGTTGAAGGTGTACGACTGCGGCAAAGGCAAGGTGGTTTCGGTCAATTATCGCTTGAATCAGAATCCGCGCGAGTGGATGATCGACAGTTACGGAATGATCCCGAATCCCGATTTCGCCGTCGGCAGCCGGTTCAATTACTACGACTATCACTTTTCGCAGATTCTGCGGGCGGTCCGGCTGGCGGCGCAGACGGCTCTGCCGGCCGAAATCACCGGCCTGGACGCCGGGGAGGATCAACTGACCCTGGAAGTCGCGGCAGTCGCCGCCGCCGAAGGAACGGTGACGCTGGAAGTCCGGGACAAATACGGCGAAGTGGTCGACTGCGCCGAATCGGAAGCGGCGCTGCAGGCCGGCCGCAACGAATTGCCGCTGGTGCTGCCGCTAGAAAAGATGACGCTGGACGGCGATTACTTTTACAACGTTTTTCTGAAAGTCGACGGCCATACCGCCGACTGGTATACCGTCGTGCAGAACCGGCCGGCGGCAGCGGCGCTGGAAGCGTTCGCGTTGGCGAAAAAATCTTTCGGCGGCGGCGAACCGGTCGCCGGCAATATCCGGTTCCGGGGCGACGTTGCCGGGGCCGAGCTGGAACTGAAAAGCGTGGACCGTTACGGCCGGGTGCTGTATCGCCGGCTGTTCGACGACTTGCCGCCGGAATTGCCCTTTGCCGTTGAGCCGGAAGTACGGCCGGAGACGACGATGAGCACCCTGACGGCGACGCTGCGCCGGGACGGCCGGGTGCTGGACCGGGCCGAGGCGACCTGGACGACGCAGCTGCCGCCGCGATCCGGCTTGAGCTTTGCCTGCTGGGGGTCCTGTTCGAACTATTTCGCCGACGAATACCATCGGGCGCTGGTCGAGATGGGGTTCGACGAGGTGCTCGGCTATAGCGGCGAGTTGGCCAATCTTGATCTGCAGCGGACCGCGGCCGAAGCGGCGCTGCGCAGCAATATCAATTATATTCCGATGGGAATTTACGCGATCCGGGATTGGAGTAATGTGTCCCAGCCCGGCCACAGTGTCAGGGAAAATTGCCTGCGCGACCCGGACTATCTGCAGCAGGTCTGCCAGAGCGTCCGCCAGCAAGTGGAGAAGCTGGCCGATTATCACCCCAATTCCTATTTTATCGGCGATGAGTGTTCCCTGTACCACTGGGACCTGCCGAACGATTACTGCCAGTCGCCGTGGTGCCTGGCGGCGTTCCGCCAGTGGCTGCAGCAGCGTTATGCGTCGCTGGACGAGTTGAACGCCGCCTGGCGGACCGAGTTCGCCGCCTGGGACGAGGTGAAACCGGATATGGCGGCCGAAGCGATTGAAAAACAGCGATTCGCCTCGTTCATCGACCATCGCCATTTCATGTTCACTTCGGTGACCAACGCGGTCAGAACCCAGTATGAGACGATGAAAGCCGCCGATCCGGACGGCAGGCTGGCGATTTCCGGCATGGTGCTGACCAATCTGTACACCGGCTTCGACTGGCATGAAATGCTGAAATATCTGGACCGGGTGGTGATTTACGATCAGTTGAATACCGGCCTGGACGACGTGCTGCGCAGCTTTGCCGCCCCGGGCGCCGGTCTCGGCGACTGGACCGGTTACCATGCGCCGATTCCGGAAATCCGGGAGAAAAATTACCGGGAAATCCTGAACGGCCTGCGGGACAACGGCAACTGGGCCAACGGTTATCTGCTGCGCCACGGCGATTTGAAGATTGTCGATTACGGTTTGCAGCTCAAGGCGATGATCGCCGAAATCAGGCAGTCCGGCCTCGACGTCATCACCGAGCCGGCCAACCGGGTCGCTTCGCCGTTTGCGCTGTATTTTTCGATCCCGGCGATGCTGACCAGCGACGCTTCCGATTTCCTGCATTACATGGTGGCCGACAAACGCAATTACCATCGCGACTTCGGCGGCTGGACCGCCGTGCTGGCCAACCTCGGCTATCCGGGCCCGCTGGTGGTCGGACCGGAGGAATTGCCGGAACTCGATCCGGCGGTGTCGCCGTACCTGATCCTGCCGCTGGCCCAGGCGATGAGCGACGCCGACATCGAGGCGATCGAGCGTTATGTCGCTGCCGGCGGCAAATTGATCGCCGACGTGCTGCCGGGCGGCTGCTACGAAAATGGCGTGGCCCGCCGGGACAATCCGTTCCGGGAGATTTTCGGGGTCGATGCGAAGTTTCGCAGCGCCTTCGGCGGCAAGCCGGGCGAATTCCTGACCATCGACGGCCGGACCGTCGAGCTGGAAATCGGCGACCCGGACCTCGAAGTGCTTGACGGCCGGCCGCAGTTCGCCGCCGACCGGCGGCTGATGATCGGCAAGGACGGCCATCTGCTGTTGAACTTCCTGCCGAACAATTACCGCTACATCCGGGATAAGGCGGCGGCCGGCGACCCGGCGGTCGAACTGTTCCGGACGGCGCTGCAATATGCCGGCGTACCGGCTGACTGGCTGGTACGGCTGCCGCCGAACGCCGAACTGGGGCGCTACCGGCTCGACGGCAATGAATACGTCGGTTTGACCCGCGCCAAAGTCGGCCGGGAGGAACGCAAGGATGCCGTTCTGCAGTTCGACCGGGAGTATTATCTCTACGATCTACTGGAACGCCGGCCGCTCGGCCGGGCCGACCGGTTTGAAACCGCGCTGGACTCGTACGGCGTCCGGCTGCTGGCGCTGCTGCCGGAACCGGCGCAGCCGTATTCGCTGACCCTGGAGCGGGACGGCCGCTGCGTCAAGGCGATAGTCGCCAATCCGGGCGTCGCCGGGCTGTTCCGGCTGGAAGTTTATCAGCCGGACGGCACGCTCTACCGGCCGGCGACCGGCAACCACGCCGGCAGGGACAGGACTGAAATCCTCGTCGATCCCGGGTTGGAACCGATGCCCGGCGCATGGAAATTCAAGGTGATCAATCTTCTGGACAATACGACGGCGGAAGCGGCAACCGGTTTCTGAGTGAATGTTTTCAACGCAAATTCTCCGGCCAATGGATATTGGGCCGGAGAATTTTTTTATTTCAAACATAATTTCAGGTAATTTTCGAGTTTTCTGTAAAGGGGGGATTGACTTTTGCCGAATTTTTTGATATACTATCTATATGGATGCTGTATCGGAACAGTTCGTTACAGGAAAATCGAAACCGGATTTACAATGCGATTTCGAAATTGACTTCGTGTCCCGATCCGCCGCCATGTACCGAGGAGAATATTTTGCCGTTCCGGATTGTTGCCGGCTATTTAACCGGCGGGTCGATAAATCGTAAAAGGACAAACTATCCAAGGAGAACCAGATGAAGAAGAGGTTTACGCTGATCGAGTTGCTGGTTGTAATTGCGATCATTGCGATTCTTGCCAGCATGCTGCTGCCGGCCTTGGGCAAGGCCAAACAGAAGGCTTTGAGCATCACCTGCCTCAACAATCTGAAGCAGAACATGCTCGGCACTCAACTTTATGCCAACGACAGCCAGGACATCATGCTGGTCTATTTCTACGACAAAAAAATCGAATTGACCTGGAACCAGGCGCTGAATGAGAACAAGTACGTCGACCAGTCGGTTTTTTTCTGTCCTTCGGTTCAGAAAGTCGATTACGAGAACGACTGGCGGGGACCCTTCCGGACTTACGGCGTCCTCAATTTGAAGGACGATTTGACTTTCTATAACAAATACAAGGAAAACTGGGGTGATTTCGCCATGTTCGGCAATCCAAGCTGGTATTACGCTTTTTACGCTCTTTCCCGGATGAAACAGCCGACCAAAACTCCGCTTCTCGCCGATACCCTCATCGCTTCCGGGGCGGAGCAAGGCAGAGGACACTTCAATTTCTATCCCTATGCCACGTCGGAAAATGCGGCGGCCAGCCTCAATCACGGCAGCACCGGCAATATCGCTTTCGCCGACGGCCACGCCGAAGCCCAGAGCGTCGGACAATTCCGCGACCTCGACTTCACAACGCTGGTGGTCGACGGCGTCGTCAGGGAATACACCAATTGACCGGAGCCGGATAAACGGGCAGAATGCCTTTTCAGAATTCTAAATGCCAATTCGGACATCGCAAGAGATCGTTCTTGCTTTCGTCCGAATTGGCAATACAATACAGTCGGACTCGTTTCCGACGGTAATTTTCATGAAACATGGGAGAAGACTATGAAACGATGGTGGTTGGCGGTGTTGCTGACGATGATTGCCGGGGCAGTGTCCCTGCGAGCTTTGCAGGCGGAAGATCCGTTGGTGCTCAATGATTTCCGGTCGCCGGGCGCAATTGAAAAACTTTCGCTGCGGGCGGCGAAGGGCGAATTGATGGCAACGGACGACGATCAGGCGCCGGCCGGCTTCCTGGTCGATTACGAGGCCGGGGAAGAGCGCTGGCCGGCGCTGATTCTGCGCGGGGAAGCGCTGCCGGAGAAGAATTGGATTCTGTACGACCGCCTGACGGTAAAAATTTACAACCCGGCGGCAACCGAAGACAACACCCTGCAATTGTGCGTCCTGAACCAGGGCGGCAGCCGTTCATACCTGCCATTGAAATTATCCCCCGGCTGGAATACCGTGACATTGCCGGTCAATCGGCGCCTGACCACCGAGCTGCCGGTCGAAGAGCTTCATTTCTTCCTGACCGACCCGAAAGAACCGCGCCAATACGGTTTCGCCGACCTGACGCTGCACGGTCCATTGCACCTGGAGCGCCTGAAAACCGCGGCGGAATGGCAAACCCCTTATGAAAAATCACTCCGGCAGCCGGCCAGTCCGGACGCCGGACTGCAGCAGCGCCGGGAAGCGGTGGAAACCGCCTATGCCGAGGCGCTGGCGGACTTCAAACAGGCCGGGGCGCCGTCGCCGCGTTATACCGCGCAGGTGGCGCTGCAGTCATTGCTGCCGCAGTTGGAACGGCTGCGCGGCCTGATCGCCGCGCAGGCGGAACTGGCCGCTTCGCCGGATGGCGTATTGACCGCCTGGGCGGACGGCATCACCCGGGTGTTCCCCGAACAGGGCCTGGACGGCAAGACGCCGGGGCGGCTCAGCCTGGCCGCCAATGAGACCGAAGGCATTCAACTCTGCCTGATGCCGCAGGAAGACTGGACCAACGTATCGGTACGGGCGGACAGCTTCCGGCAGGCCGACGGCACGGTGCTGGACGCCGGAAATATCGCCATTGCGCCGGTCGGCTTCGTCAACACGGTCCAGCCGTGTTATCCGGTGGAATACACCGGCTGGACGCCGGATATCTTTCTCGACTACCTGCCGCAATTCGAGGTCAAAAAACAGCGCTGGCAGCCGGTCTGGCTGGATGTCCGCGCCCCGGCCGACCAGCCGCCCGGCCTCTATGACGGCATCATCACCGTCACCGCCGACCAGCTGGCCGAACCGCTGCAAATCCCGCTGACCATCGAAGTCTGGCCGTTCGTCCTGCCGGAGAAGAACTCCTTCCCGCTGGCGTTCAACGAGATCAGTTACGGCGACTTCGTTTATTCGCTGGTGGCGCCGGAAGCGACGCCGGAAGACTATCAGGCGTATCTGGAATATGTGGCCGGCGACCGGCCGGAACTGGACGGCAACGCCGAGCAAATCCGGCTGGCCGTCGAAAACTGCGAAGCGATCATTGCCGCCCATCGCGTCCCGACCGACAATCTGTACCGCAATACGGTGCCGACCGAACGGGAATTGCAGGAGCGGCTGGACAACCGCAATACGATGGTCAATCTGCTCTACGTCCACGGCCTGGACGCTCTGCCCAAACTGCGGAAAATCCTGCCGGCCGTCGAGCGCAACGACTGGTGGGACAACGTTTATATCTACGGCTTCGACGAGGTTTCGCCGGAAGGCTTCGCGCTGATGCACGACGTATTCGGGGCAATCCGGGCCGAATATCCGAAACTGCGGACGATGACCACCGCCTACGACCACTCCTTCGGGCCGGACAGCCGGTTGGACGAGTTGATCGACATCTGGGTGCCGCTGACGCCGGTTTACCTGGATACGACGGCGGAAGCGGAAGCCGCCCGGCAGCGCGGCCGGGAAATCTGGTACTACGTCTGCTGCTTCCCGGTGCCGCCGAGCGCCAATTTCATGATCGAATGTCCGGCGACCGGCACCCGGCTGCTGCCCGGCTTCATGGCGCGCCAATTCCACAGCGACGGCCTGCTCTACTACCAGTTGACCTTCTGGCGGACCAACCAGACCCGGACCGGGGCGGACGGCACTACTGAAATATTGGAAAACCATCCGTGGCCGGAACCGCTCCGGGGCGGACCGTATACCAATATGAACGGCAAAAGCTGGGCCGATTTCAACGGCGACGGCATGTTGCTCTATCCGGTACCGGGCGGCGCGGTGCCGTCGCTGCGGCTCAAATTCCTCCGCGACGGACTCGAAGATTATGAATATCTGCAACTGCTGGAATCGCTGGTCGCCCAAGCGAAAGCCGGCGCGGTGAAGATGGCGGACGGCGATCTCGAACAGGCGGAGAAGTTGCTGGCTCCCGATTGGGATTTCATCCGCTCGGATACCGAATATACCCGCGACAGCCGGGAAATACTGCGGCGGCGGCAGCAGATCGGCGAACTGCTGGCCCGTTACGGCAATTCCCGCTGACATCTGCCGTCCCGCGATTCGATCCGGATCCGTTGGCAGGATCCGGATCTTTTTTTATCGTCAAAAATACCCGACTGAATTTGCAACCCGGCCGAAAAGATGGTATTCTTGGATGCGGAGCATATCCCGGAAATCGGATCGGACGATCATGAAATGCACCTTGGAAGATGAAGCGGTATTCGCGGCGGCAGTCTGGGATGGCGCCGCGGAAGAAGATCGTGCCGAAGCCGCCGCCGGAACTGCATAGATTGAATTTTCTTTCAAGACAAATTTAATTTCAAGGAGGAAAACATGAGTACACGGTTTCATAAATTCGGACTGGCGCTGTTGCTGCTGCTGGTCGCCGCCGGCGCGCAGGCGGAAATCAAGTATGTGCTGCTGTTTATCGGCGACGGCTTCGGACCGGCGCAACGGGAGTTGACCGAAACGCTGCTGGGCCGGAAGCTGATGATGAGCACATTGCCGACTGCGGCGCGGACCGGCACCGACAATTACGGAGGGACGGTCACCGATTCCGCCGCCAGCGGCACGGCAATCGCCTGCGGCGTCAAAACCAACAACGGCGTTATCGGCATGGACCATGAACTCCGGCCGGTCGCAAGCCTGGCGGCCCGCCTGAAAGAACGCGGCTTCAAAGTCGGCCTGGTCTCCTCCAGCCCGCTCAACGACGCCACGCCGGCGGCGCATTACGCCCACCAGCCGTCCCGTTCGATGCTCGATGAGATCGCCGCCGAAATTCCGGCCACCGGCGTCGATTACCTCGGCGGCGCGGCGCTGGCCGGCAACGCCGAAGCCAGTTACGCAATGCTGCAAGACAACGGTTACACGGTCATCGCCGCCAACGACGCGCTAACCCGATTGCCGGACAGCGATAAGGTTTACGCCGTCGCCCAGCCGTTCACCCGCTGGACGACCGAACAGGCATCCTCCCGCCCGACGCTGGCCGAACACACCCGGGCGGCCATCGCGCAATTATACAATCCGGACGGCTTCTTTCTGATGGTGGAAAATGGCCACACCGATTACGCCGGGCACAGCAACGACGCCGGCAAACTGATCCACGAAGTGGTGGCGCTGGACGAAGCCGTCCAGGCCGGATTGGCCTTTCAGGCGCTGCACCCGCAGGAAACCCTGCTGATCGTCACCGCCGACCATGAAACCGGCGGCCTGAACATCGACCAGATGAAAGCGGCGCTGCTGCCGCTGCTGCGGCTTCAAAAACAGGAAATCGGCGCAATCGCCGGGGAAGCCAGGCAACGGCTGAAGGACAGCAAATTGACCACCGCCGCCGGATTGGTCGAATTTTTCGAAGACCAATTGGGGCTGGCGCAGCAGCCGTTCACCGCCGTGGAACGCCAGACGGTCATCACCGCGCTCGGCGGAACCGATGCCGATCAAAGCGGGTTGGCCGAACACCTCGACGACGGTTTGCGGGCGGCATTCCGTTGCCGGGACGCCCGGCTCGGCATCGCTTATACGACCGGCGGTCACTCGGGCGCCAAGATCATCACCAACGCCGCCGGACCGGGGTGCGAACTCTTCGCCGAACCGCTTGAAAACAGCGACATCCCGCAGCGGATCGAAAAGGCGATGTCGCAACACGCCGACTGACCCGGTAAAAACGGCATCCGGACAATAAACTTGAAACCACTCCTCCGGTCCGGCATTTTCGACCGCCGTATCGGCCTGACGATGGCGGAAATGCTCCGGAGGACAAATCCCGGCCAAGATTTTTTCCAACAGCGGGACCGGCCGCGGCGGGCCGGAGCCACCCGCCTCGGACACTGAAAATTTTCAAGGAACCTTCGCTATGAACAACCGCCCCAATGTCCTATTGATCGTCGTCGACCAGATGCGGCGCGACGCGCTGGGCGTCAACGGTTCGGACGACCTTCACACGCCGCACCTCGACCAACTGGCCCGGGAAGGCATCAACTTTTCCCGGGCCTATTCCGCCTGTCCGAGCTGCATTGCCGCCCGGGCGGCCCTGATGACCGGCCTGCGGCCGGACCGTCACGGCTTTACCGGTTACGACTCCCGGGTGGAATGGCGCTATCCGACCACGCTGGCCGGCACGCTGGCCGCCGCCGGGTATCACACCCAATGCGTCGGCAAAATGCACGTCGAACCGGCCCGGAATCTGCTGGGTTTTCACCACGTCGTGCTGCATGACGGTTTCCTGCACGACAAGCGGCAGCAATACCGCGATGCGATCGAATACGACGATTATCTGCCGGACATTCGCCGGCATCTCGGGCCGGACGCCGATATCGGCGATTGCGGCGTCGGCTGCAACGGCTATGCGGTCCGGCCCTGGCCGTGGGATGTCCGGTACCATCCGACCTCCTGGGTCACCTCCAGAAGCATCGAATTTCTGAAACGGCGCGATCCGACCAGACCATTTTTCCTGAAAGTATCCTACCACCGGCCGCACACGCCGCTGGACCCGCCGCCGGAGTTTCTCCGGCTGTACGATGCGATCGAACTGCCGGAACCAATCGAAAGCGATTGGAGCGGTTTTCTGTCGACCGCCGGCAACGTGGAAAATCCGGTCCCGTCGCAGCCGCCGTTCCGCGACCGGGCCAGAAAGGCTTATCACGCCTCGGTTTCCCACATCGATTACGAACTCAACCGGCTGTTCATCGCGCTCGGCGACCTGCGGTTGTGGGACAATTTGCTGATCGTTTTCGTCTCCGATCACGGCGATCTGCTTTACGATCACCGGCTGGTTCGCAAGGCGCTGCCGTTCGAAGGCTGCGCCGGCATCCCGCTCCTGCTGCGTTTGCCGCCGCCATTGCAGGACCGCTCCGGCCGGACCGACGGGCGGCTCGCTGAACTATGCGACATTTTTCCGACGATCTGCGAGGTCTGCGGCATTCCGGTTCCGGCCGGCCTGGACGGCCACAGCCTGCTCGATGAAACCTTCCGGCGCGACAGCCTGCACGGAGAACACTGTTACGGCGAATGGTCCAACCACTGGCTGACCGACGGCCGCGAAAAATATTGCTGGTTCAGCCAGAGCGGCCGCGAATTGTTGTTCGATCTCGTCGGCGATCCGCAGGAACGGCACGACCTCTCGGCCGCCCGGCCGGAACGGACGGCATTCTGGCGGAACAGACTGGTTCAGGAATTGGCCGGACGGCCGGAAGGTTACGTCGAAGCCGGCCAACTGGTCAACGGCCGGACGCCGGTTCCATCGCTGCCCTGGGCGGGAAAAGGCAAATGACGCCGTCCTATTCCTTGTTGATCAAACCGGTTTCCGGCGACTGCAATCTGCGTTGCGCGTACTGTTTTTACCTGCCGAAACGGGAATTGTTCCCGGCCGACGGGCGGCGGATGAGCAAGACGACGCTGGAAACGGTGATCCGCCGCTATCTGGCCGAACCATTGCCGCTGCACCAGTTCGGCTGGCAGGGCGGCGAACCGACGCTGGCGGGGCGGGCCTTTTTCGAGCTGGCCGTGAAGCTGCAGCGGCAATACGGCGGCAATCGCGCCATCAGCAATGCGTTGCAGACCAACGGCACCCTGCTCGACGACGGTTGGGGCAGGTTTCTGGCCGCCCATCGCTTTCTGGTCGGCCTCAGCCTCGACGGGCCGGCCAGGCTGCACAACCGTTTCCGCAAAAGCGGCAACGGCAACGGCAGCCATGCCGAAGTGATGCGCGGCCTGGCCATTTTGAAACGGCATCGGGTCGAAACCAATATCCTGACACTGGTTTCCGCCGCCAATGCCGCCTCGCCGGTTGAAATTTACCGTTATCTCGGCGATCAGGGCATGCGGTTTCAACAATATATCGACTGCGTGGAGTTCGACTCGAACGGCCGGCGACAGCCGTATGCCCTCGCGCCCGGTCAATGGGGAGAATTTCTCTGCCGGCTGTTCAACGAATGGTATCCGCGCGATTGCGGACGCATCTCCATCCGGCTGTTCGACTCGATCATTTCCCGGCTGGCCACCGGCATTCCCACCGTCTGTCCGATGAACAGCGATTGCCGCAATTATTTCGTCGTCGAATGCAACGGCGACCTGTTCCCCTGCGATTTCTTCGTCCGGCCGGAATTGCGCCTCGGCAACATCCAGGAAACCGGCTTCGCCGCGTTGTTCCGTTCGCCCTCCCATGCCGCTTTCGGACAGCGCAAAGAGCCGCACAACCCGCATTGTCCGTCCTGCCGGTTCCTGCCGCTCTGCCTGGGCGATTGTCCCAAAAACCGCCTTCCCGACGGCCGCAGCGCGTTGTGCGAAGACTGGCAACTGTTCTATTCCCATACCATCGGCCGCTTCGAACTGCTGGCCGAACGTGCTGGACAGACCGCCGTCGCGCATTCATCCCGAAAAACCTCCAAGGAGTACGGTTCATGAAAAATATTCTCCTGATCACCACCGACCAGCAGCATTGGAACACCCTCGGCTTTCTCAATGACGAAGTACGGACTCCCAACCTCGACCGGCTGGCCGCCCGGGGCTGTTATTTTTCCCGTGCCTATACCGTCAATCCGACCTGTACGCCGACCCGCTGCAGTTGGATCACCGGCACCTATCCGAGCCAGCATGGAGCCTACAGCCTCGGCACCAAATTGATGGAAAATCAGCCGACCGTCAACGCTGAATTCCAGAAAGCCGGCTACCGGACCGCTCTGATCGGCAAAGCGCACTTCCAACCGTTGCTGTCGCCGCCGGAATATCCTTCGCTGGAATCCTATCCGCTTCTCCACAACCTTGATTTCTGGCGGAGCTTCCACGGGCCGTTCTACGGTTTCGACCATGTCGAGCTGGCCCGCAACCATACCGACGAGGGCCACGCCGGCCAGCACTACGCACTCTGGATGGCAGAAAAAGGCTACCCGGACTGGCGGGAATATTTTTCGCCGAACGTGCCCTGCTACCAGTTGCCGGAAGATCCGCTGCGCAACTCCTCGCATCGCTCTCCCCTTCCCGGCGCGCCCTGGGATATCCCGGAGGAAATTCATTACAACGCCTGGATTGCCGAACGCACCAACGCAATGCTCGATGAATTCTCCGCCAACCGGAAACCGTTCTTCCTGTGGGCCAGTTTCTTCGATCCGCACCCGCCCTATATGGTGCCGGAGCCCTATGCCAGCCTGTACGATCCGGCACAGGTCACCGTCCCGGAATTCACGCCGGGCGAATTCGACGACAAACCGCCGCATTTCGCGATGACCCGGCAGGAAAATCCGGATTTCAGCGCCTACCGGACCGACGAAGGCTGCAACGCGCTGCACGGCGCCGGCTCCCACCTGCTCGACCGGGAAACCAGAGCGAAAAATATCGCCACCATGTATGGCATGGTGACGATGCTCGACGCCTATATCGGTAAAATTCTCGACCAGCTCGACGCACGCGGCCTGACCGAAAGCACGCTGGTGATTTTCACCACCGACCACGGCGATTTTCTCGGCCAGCACGGCCTGGTCTACAAAGCGATGCACCATTACGACGATCTGCTGCGCGTTCCGCTGATCGCCGCGCTGCCCGGCGTCATTCCGTCCGGCGCAACCAGCGCCGATTTGCAATCGACCGTCGACCTGGCGCCGACGATGCTCGCGTTCGCCGGCCTGCCGGTCCCCCGGTTCATGACCGGACTGAACCGCTATGGCAACTGGTGCGGCGACCATGCGCAGGCCCGCCGCCATGTGATCATCGAAAACCATCACAACCCGACGACGTTCTACGCCAAAACACTCGTCAACGACCGTTACAAAATCACCGTTTATTTGAATGCGTCCTATGGCGAACTGTTCGATTTGCGGGACGATCCCGGCGAGTTGACAAATCTCTGGGACAAGCCGGAATGCCAGATGCTGAAGCAGCAACTGCTGCTGGAATTCCTGCAGGCGGATATGGCTATCGAACCGATGCCGATGCCCCGCATCTGCGGTGCCTGAAAAATGACAGGCCGGCGCCGGGCCGTTTTCCCGACCGCTAAAAACGATGAATCAATTTTTAAACGCGAAGATGAAAATCACCGCCAGAATCAGGCAGATTCCGGCGCAGATATGATTCCAGCGGATCGATTCGCCCATATAAAGCAGCGCGAACGGCACGAAAACGCTGAGGGTAATGACCTCCTGCAAAATCTTCAACTGCGGCAGGGTCAGGACGCCCGGCTGATGGCCGATACGGTTGGCCGGCACCTGCAGCATGTATTCGAAAAAGGCGATTCCCCAACTGATGACGGCGGCGATGTACCACGGTTTCTGGCTGAGATTTTTCAGATGGCCGTACCAGGCGAAAGTCATGAAAACATTGCTCATGACCAGCAGCAGGACCGTCCGCGTCACCGGCGAAAACCAGATTGCTTTCAAACTCTCCAACATCGGACCCGCCTCAAATCGAATCGCGTTCTTTAACCCAGCGCCGGATGTTTTTCTCCTCCTCCGGCCAGCTCATCGACAACAGCGATTCGGCAAATTTATGAAAATAGAGCTTCAACGCTTCCTGAAAAATGAACAAATTGAGCATCCGCTCGGCAAAACGGCTCTCCGGCTCCAGGTTTTCCCCTTCCGGCAGATTGAAAGAACTGAACGAGAAGCGGTCGGCATCGAAGACGCCGCTCCAGATATCGTCACCGCGCGTCAGCGAAAATTTCGCCTTCTTCACTTTTTTTCCGACCGTCAGCGCCGCTTTGGCTTCCGCGCTGCGCAACGGACTGCCGCCTTTTTTGATCGAAGTTTCCGCCGCACCGCGCGCCTCGGCGGTAAAGGCGAAAGTCGCCGGCGCTTCGATCAACAGATCGAATTCGCCATACTGCGGATGCGACAATTTGCCGGCCGTTTCGCTGTAATACCACAGCCAGGTCAGAAAATCCCGGCCCGGCGCCGGCTCGTCGTCGCACTCCTCCGCAAAGCGGATCGACGGAAAGGAACTCAGCGTCGTCTGAAACATCGTTTCCAGCAGCGACGCCGGAGTCAACTGCAGCGGCTCGACGTTGGTGGTCTTGAAAAAGAAACCGATGAAATCGTCGATCTGCGTCGGCGAAGAAGCGCCGACGTACATGCTCCTGGTCGCCAGGTCGACGACCAGCGGCACCCCGGCAATCTGCGGCGGCATCTTCATCAGGTGTTTTTCCAGCGCCTCCTCGCGAATCTGTTTTTTCACTTTGCCGGAAACGAACTGCGCGTTGTTCGCCTGCAGGTAGATCAGCTCTTCACGCTTGCAGATCGCATTCAGCAGCGAAGCCGGCATCTTGCGCTCCGCCTTGCGCAGGTTCAAATACAGGCAGCCGCCGCGCAAAGCGGTCTTTTCCTCGATGTTGTTCTCCAGCAGATGGCGGCCGCTGACCCAGCCGATTTGCGGCTCGTCCTTGACATTGTCCAGCATGCCGGCCGTCTGGGCGGCGAACAGTTCCAGATAGTTGTCCGGCAACGCATCGCGCAATTCAAAAATGCTGACGGTGAAAGATCCATGTTCAAAAGGCATATTGTTTCCAGCTTTCCAGTTGTATTTGTATCGGGTTGGGATCCCGGCCAATCCGCTTCGGCTGCCAGCCGGGCCGCGGCAGGAATCAATCGATGCCTGTCGGCACCGCACGGAATTCCAGGATTGGGAAAAATGTAATGCCGAATTTCCATTTTACAATCCGATTCCGTCATTTTTTGCCGCCGCCCGGCGAAAATAACGGTGAGTTGCCCGGCGATCCTCATTGACAAGCTTTCAATTCAAGACTATATTTTGCAATCGTTATTGACTGACATCAACGCATTGGATCAAATTAGTTATGAAAATACTGTCGTGGTTGCTGCTGACAATGGCGGTCGGTCTGGCCGCCGGCTGTCAATCCAATTTATATTACCAGAACCAGGCGGCCCGGCGCGCCCGCGAATTCCTGCTGGAAGAATCGCCGGAGCTGACCCGGGATCAGCGGGAATTCGTCACCTTCAATCCGCCGGTTTTCCTGTTCGGCAACATTCTCGCCCAGAACAACCTGGTCGGCGAAATGCAGTTGTCCTCCGAGCTGAGCCAGGTTTGCATCACCTGGTTGATTCCCGGGCAAGAGGAAGCCTATCTCGTCTATGGCGTCAGCAACAAAAATATGTATAACTGGTCCCCAAACCGGTTGATTCGCAAGAAATTCGAACCGGTCGACCGCAAATGGATCAGCGCTGTGCAGAAGGCCAGAACCTATCTGTGGAACAATCTGTTCAATCAACTGAGTTCGGCGGAAGCGAATTCGGCGCGTTTCGCCAATCCGGAAATCGTCAAAACCACCTTCCCGCCGGAATTCAAAACCCCATTGCCGAGCGATGAACCGCAATCCGATTTGTCCAGGCTGCAGCAGTTTTCGATGGTCTGGCCGGCCGGCGAACGTCTGGTCGTCATCTGCGGCTACGCCCAGGATGACCAACTGACCAACTGGAATGTCAACTTCGGCGGCTTGTTCACCGCGGAAGAATTCAACCATTACCGTTCAACCGAGGAAGCGGCCCAATGATCCGCAGCATGACCGGCTTCGGCAAAGGCGAAGTTCAATTCAACGGCGCCGCCTTCGCCGTGGAAATCAGCACCGTCAACCGCAAACAGCTTGAAATCCGCCTGAACCTGCCGCGCGAACTGGCGATGCTGGAACCGGCCATCCGCCAGCAGCTCGCCGCCCGCCTGAGCCGCGGCAGCGTTACCGTCCGCCTGACCATTACCGCCCAGGCCGGCAGCGAACTGACCCAGGCCAGAATCAACTGGCCGCTGGCGGACGCCCTGGTCGCCGCCGCGCAGACCATGCAGCGGCGTTATTCGTTGCCGGCGCTGCCGACCGCCGGCGAACTGCTTGCCCTCCCCGGCGTCGTCGACAACGCGCCGCCGGATGCCGACAATCCGGCACTGCTCGACGCGGTCCGCCAGGCGACGGCGAAGGCGCTGGACCGGTTGCTGCACATGCGGGAACAGGAAGGGCGCTCCCTCTACGAAGATCTGCGGAACCGTTTGAACCTGTTGAAAACGCTACTGGCCGAAATCACCCCTTACACCCGGGAAATTCCGCAATTGCAGAAGCAGCGGCTGCTGGACAAACTGACGGCGGAAAATCTGCCGGTCGACCTCAACGACGAGCGTTTGCTCAAAGAGGTGTTGTTTTATGCCGACAAAGCGGACGTGACCGAAGAGCTGACCCGGCTGAACAGTCATTTTCAGCAGTTCGAAAGTTTTCTGGCCGCCGCCGAGCCGACCGGCCGCAGCCTGGACTTTCTGCTCCAGGAGATGTTCCGGGAAATCACCACGCTGGGCAACAAGGCCGGCGGCAGCGCCATCACGTCCCAGATCGTCCGCTTCAAGGCCGAACTGGAAAAAATCCGCGAACAGGTGCAGAACGTCGAATAAAGCCGGGCCGGAATCCAGCGGCGGCAGACTGCAATCCCGACAATGAGACGTTTACTCAACCGGCAGGCGCACGACGCGCACCCCGCCGTTGCCGTCTTCGAAGCATAACAACATCTTCAAGGCCGAACTGGAAAAAATCCGCGAACAGGTGCAGAACGTCGAATAAAGCCGGGCCGGAACCCAGCGGCGGCAGACTGCAATCCCGACAATGAGACGTTTACTCAACCGGCAGGCGCACGACGCGCACCCCGCCGTTGCCGTCTTCGAAGCATAACAACATCCGGGTATCCGGATAACGCTCCGCCAAACGCCGGCCGATGGCTTCGCCGCCGACAAAAACCGCCGTCGACATCCAATCCGCCTGGCCGGCTGACGGCGCAATGACCGTCACCGCCAGCATCTGTTCCGCCGGCCGGCCGGTGCGCGGGTCCATGATATGCGCATAACGTCTGCCTTCCAGCTCGACGAAGCGTTCATAACCGCCGCTGGTCGCCGTCGCGCAGTTCTGCAATTCCAGCACTTCCAAACACTGTTCCGCCCGCAGCGGATGACGCACGCCGATCCGGTAGGACTCCCGGTTCGGCAACGGCTCCGGCAGCAACGCCAGATTGCCGCCCAGATTGATCACTCCGGCCTTGACGCCGCACGCCACGGCAGCCTCTTTCGCCCAATCGACCGCCACCCCTTTGGCAATACCGCCCAGGTCCAAAGCCATCCCCGGCACCGTGAATTTCACCGAATGCTGCTCATCGTCGAACTGAATTTTATCCAATCCGACCCGCGGCAGCACCGCGGCGATTTCCTTTTCGGTCGGCATGGTGCCGCGTTTGCGGTAAAATCCCCACAGATCCATCAACGGCTTGGCCGAAATGTCGAACGCCCCATCCGACGCCTGCCACGCCTCACGCGCCAGCCGCAGCACCCGCCACAATTCCTCCGAACAGGCAAAAGGCTGTTCCGCCGCCGAAGCGTTCAGGCGACTCAATTCACTCTCCGGCCGGAACAGGCTCCAACGCGCCTCCACATCTTCGAAAATCCGGTGAATCCGCTGCTGCGCCGCCCCGGCCGTCTCCGCATTGCCGGCCAACTCCAGCGACGCCACCGTCCCCATCACGCCAAAACTCTCCGCCACTTCCGGCGACGCGTCCTTCCGAAGTCCGGCATGACGATACCAGCAACCGACCGCCAGCCCGATCAGACCAATACAGAAAAAAATCCACCCCTGCCAACGGTTCACTGTCGTTCCGTTTTTTTTCACCCTCATTTCAACATCCTTAACAAAGAAAACCGCCGAAGCGGAATTGACTTTCGCTTCGGCGGTTCGAATCAAAAATACGGAATCGGAATTACTTGTTCAAGCGCGCTTCCAACGCCGCAAGCTGCTCTTCGAGCGCCTTCGGCAATTTATTGCCGAAACGGGCGTAATGCGTCTTGATCATCTCCACTTCCTTCTTCCAGCCTTCGATATCGATCGACAACAGTTCTTCCATATCGGCGGCGGTCACTTCATTTTCGATTCCGGCGCGGTTGATGTCGCTGGACTTCGGCATCAGGCCGATCGGGGTTTCCACCGCCTCGACCGCATTGTCGCAACGGTTGAAAATCCACTCCAGCACGCGGCTGTTTTCGCCGAATCCCGGCCACAGCCACTTGCCATCGGCAGTTTTGCGGAACCAGTTGACATAGAAAATCTTCGGCAGTTTGTCCGCCGGGGTTTTCTTGCCGATATCCAGCCAGTGCTGGAAATATTCGCCCATATGGTAACCGCAGAACGGCAGCATGGCGAACGGGTCGCGGCGGACCGTGCCGGCCTTGAGGTCAAGCGCCGCAGCGGTCACTTCGGAGCCGACGATCGAACCGAGGAACACACCATGTTCCCAGGAGGTGGACTGATGGACCAACGGCACCGTGTTCGGACGGCGACCGCCGAACAGGAACGCGGAGATCGGCACGCCGGCCGGATCTTCCCATTCGGAAGCGATCACCGGGCAGTTGCAGGCGCGAGCGGTGAAACGGGCATTCGGATGCGCCGCCTTTTCCGTCGCGGTTTCCTTGTTCCACTTGTTGCCTTTCCAGTCGATCAGGGTTCCCGGCGCATCGTAGCCGATGCCTTCCCACCAGACGTCGCCGTCTTCGGTCAACGCCACGTTGGTGAAAATGGTATCCTTGCTGCAGGAATCCATCGCGTTCGGATTGGAGTCGCGGCTGGTGCCGGGCGCCACGCCGAAGAAACCGGCTTCCGGATTGATCGCATACAAACGGCCGTCCTTGCCGAACTTCATCCAGGCGATATCGTCGCCGATGGTTTCGACTTTCCAGCCCGGAATGGTCGGGATCAGCATCGCCAGGTTGGTCTTGCCGCAAGCGGACGGGAACGCGCCGGTGACGTATTTGACTTCGCCCTTCGGATTGGTCAGCTTCAGGATCAGCATGTGCTCGGCCAGCCAGCCTTCGTCGCGGGCCTGGACCGAAGCGATGCGCAACGCCAGGCATTTCTTGCCGAGCAATGCGTTGCCGCCGTAACCGGAACCGAACGACCAGATTTCGCGGGTTTCCGGGAAGTGAGCGATATATTTCTTGTCGAGCGGCGCGCACGGCCAGATGCCGTTGTCGCATTCGCCTTCGGCCAGCGGTTTGCCGACGGAATGAACGCACGGCACGAATTCACCCTTGTCGCCGAGCACGTCGAGCACTTTGCTGCCGACGCGGGTCATGATTTCCATATTGATGACGACGTAAGCGGAATCGGTGATTTCCACGCCGATCTTGGCGATGTTCGAACCGATCGGTCCCATCGAGAACGGGATGACGTACATAATCCGGCCGGCCATGCAGCCGCTGTACAGATCCAGCATCGTCTTTTTCAGTTCTTTCGGATCGATCCAATTGTTGGTCGGACCGGCATCCTCCTGCTTTTCGGAAGCGATATAAGTACGGTTTTCCACCCGGGCGACGTCGGACGGATCGGAGCGGAACAGCAGGCTGTTCGGACGCTTCTTGCTGTTCAGGCGGGTCGCCAGGCCGCTAGCGACCAGTTCGTCGCACAGCCGGTCGTATTCGGCTTTGGAGCCATCGCACCAATAGACCCCGGTGGGCTTGCAGATTTCAGCCCAGTTCTCAACCCACTTGATGAGTTTTTCATTCTTCGTGGGGATTTCGTTCAGGTACTTAACCATGAATTTTGCCTCCATTTAGGTTAGAATCCCGTTTACGGACATTATTTCAAATTTCCGAATTAAATTCATTAAATATATATCGAATATGGATGATTTACAAGCGGCATTTGCCGCGGAATCGATAAAATCGGATCAAGGAACCATTCATCATTTTTCGCCGCCGGATGCCAGGGAATGCAACAAATTCCCCAATTTTTCCAGCGTCAGCGGTTTGAACAACACACCGTCGAACACCCCGGCCCTGTAATTCAACTGGGTGTCCGCCGTCACCGCCACCACCGGCACTTTCGCCCAGTCCGGATTCGCTTTCAACCGCGCCGCCAACTCCTCGCCGCTCATCCCCGGCATCCACAAATCGGTCAGCACCGCCGACGGCGCCTCGACAGCGAACTGCCGCAGCACCTCCTCGCCGGAAACGCAGGAAATGAACGGCACCTCCAACTGCGTCAGCATCGCCTCCAGTACCCGCAGGTTCATCGGCACATCGTCAACCAGCATCACCCGGCCGTGCCAGGCGAGTTTCTCCGGAATTTTCCCGTTGGCAACCGGCGTAGCCGCCGGCGGTTGCGCCGGCTCCACGTCCTGCAAAATCACCGTAAAGGTACTGCCGCGCCCCAGTTCGCTCTCCAATTCAATGCGTCCTCCCATCCGGGCCACCATCCGTCGGGAAATCGAAAGCCCCAACCCGGTCCCCTGGTAGACCTGGTTGCCCCGGATCCGGTTGCTCTCCTGCCGGAACGGCTCGAAAATCGTCCGCTGCGCTTCCGGCGCAATGCCGATGCCGGTATCGCTGACGGCTATTTTCAAAGTACCGGCCGCCGCGGCGGCGTCCATATCGAACGCCACCTGAATCCGGATCGTGCCGTGTTCGGTGAATTTGACCGCGTTGCCGAGCAGATTGAACAACACCTGGCGCAACCGCATCTGGTCGAGCGACAACAGCGGCAGCCGCTCCGGAATGTCGGTTGCGATGACGTTGTCCCGCTTCCGGCAGCCGGCCTGAAACGTCCGGACCGTTTCGGTGATCAGTTCCCGCAAGTCCATCGGCGCCTTGACGATATCCATCTGCCCGGCTTCCAGCTTGGACAAATCCAGGACGTCGTTGAGCAGCGTCAGCAGCGTATTGCCGGCAAAATTGATCGCGCTCAAATTTTCCCGGCGTTCCGCTTCCGTCTGGTGCCGGGCCTGCATCAGCTCGCTGAAGCCGATCACCGCATTCAGCGGCGTCCGCAATTCATGGCTCATCGTCGCCAGGAAATAACTCTTCGCCCGGTCGGCGGCGCGGGCGGCCTCAAGCGCCTCTTCCAGCCGGCGCTGACTCTCGTTGAATTCGGTCATGTCGATACAACTTTCCAGGACGTTGACCAACACCCCGTCCTGCCAGATCGGATAGGCGGAAACGAAGAAATCGCGCTCGCAGACCCGGACGGCGGCGGTATGCGGCCGGCCTTCCCGCAGCGCCAGATGGACCGGGCACCGTTCCAGCGGCACACTGCCGCGGCAGAAACTGCAATGACACGGTTCCCGGTAGATCGCCTCCGGCCGGCGGCCGCAGAGCCGACCGGCCATCGCATTCACCCACACCAGCTTCATCTGCGCATCAAAGAGCAGAATCGGAATCTGGATGGTATCCAGAATCAAGCGCTTCTCATATTCCTTCCGTTCCAGTTCGAACTGGCTGCGCCGCCGCGCCAGGGCTATTTCGATGAGATGGGCCGCCGCCGGCACGATATTCCACTCGGTTTCGGAAAATACGTGCGGACGGCCGACGTAATCCAGCCCGATAAAGCCCCACAGCACCCCTTCCGCCCAGATTCCGGCGACCATCAGCGCCTTGACGTCCCGGCGGTGCAACCTGTCGGCCACTTCCGGCAAAACCGCCGGCGATTCAGCGGCCGCCGGGTCGGAGGAACAGATCAACTGGCGATTCCGGAGCGCCCGGTCCCATTCCGGCGAAAATTCCAGGGCCAGATTCTGCAAATGCTCCTTGAGCGCCGGGACGCTCGCCGCCGTCCATTCGTAAGTATTGCGGCACTTCCGCTGCCTGTAATCGTTTTCAAAGATATAACAACGATCGGCGCCGGTCTGTTCGCCGACCAGCCGCAACACCTCAAAAACGGCCGACTCGGAATCCGGATTCAAAATGATGTTCTCCAGGCAGGCATTGACCGTCCGCTCCTGGTCGGCGTAAATTTTCAAGACGTCGTTCAGCCGCTGCCGTTCCTGTTCCAGCCGTTTCTCTTCGGTCACATCGATGCTCAGCGTCAACAGCAAAGGCGTGTTTTGCTCCCGCTTGATCAACGTCTTGAACGTATGCAGCACGCGGGTTTCCCCGTCCGGAAACCGCACCGCTTCCACTTTGTTCCGGCCGTCGCCGGCACAAACCAGTTGATCTTCCTCTTCCAGCGCCACCGCCCGCTGCTTCAGCCAGTCGAGCTCGAAATTATTTTTACCGAGCGCTTCCGCCGACGGGATGCCGGACCACCGCTCGGCCATCTTGTTCCAGAGCACATAACGGAAACCGTTTCCGGCCTCCTTGGCTACCGCCGCCGCCGGCAAATGATCCATCAACCCCTGCAACAGGGCGTTGCTGTTCCTCAGCTCCTGCTCCGTCGACTCCTGCCGGGTGATATCGATGCCCATGCCGATCAACAGCCGGTGGCCGTTGGCGCCGACAATGACGTTCTTGTACATCTGCGCACAGGCAACCGTCCCGTCGCCGCGCAGGAAAGACTCTTTGTAACGAATCTTCCGCCCGCCCTTCACCACCTGCCGGTCATCGTTGCGGAACCGTTCGGCATCCTCCATGCGCCGGAAAAAGTCGGCATCGGTCTTACCGACGATATCCGTATCGCGGCAGCCGGTCATCCGGGCAAAATCCCGGTTGCACATCACATAGCGCAAATCGTCATCGACATCCTTGACGAAAATATAACAGGGCAAGTTATCCATGATGTTCTGCAGCAACACCGAGGTATCATAATAATTCGACTCGGTTTCATGCCTGGCGGTCACCTCCTGAATGGTGCCGCAATATCCGGCCCGGCGGCCGGCGGCCGGACAACCCCTTTCCACCCGCATTTCAAAATAACGGCACCGGCCGCCGGACAGGGAACGGTAGTTGAGTTCGAGTTCATCCAGTTCTCCGCCCAGCAGCCGGCGCCAGCCGGCCAGAAACGCCGGCCGGTCCGCCTCGCACACCCACTCCTCGACCGGCACCGGTTCGCCGTCGCGCACGCCCCACCATTTCCCATCGACCGGCTCCTGTACCCGGCCGTCGCCGTCGCACCGGAAATAAGTCAGATCGGCACTCATCGCGGTCTTGTTCAAAACGGCATTCTGCCGCCGCATTTCATCGTCTTTTTCATACTCCTCGGTCACATCGCGGATCACCAGCACCGCACCGATGATTCCACCGTTGCGGCTGCGGATCGGCGAAGCGCTGCTCGCCGTATGGCGCATCGTGCCGTCCCGCGAAATCAAATCGACCGGTTCCGGCAATTCGACGATTCTGCCGGTCTGCAACGCGCTTTCCAGCGGCGGAGCGACGGCGCCGCCATCCCGGATACGGACCAGTTGAACCACCTCGCTCAGTTTCCGACCGATCAGCTCCTCATGCCTGCAGCCAGTCATCCGCGCCGCCACATTGTTGGCCATCGTGACGACGGCCCGCTCATCGGTGGCGATCACGCCGTCGCCGATCGACCGCAGGGTCATCCGGAACCGTTCGGCCAGTTCGGTCATCTTCCGCCTGGCGCGATGCAGTTCATCGACATCGACCGAAACCCACAGCACCGTCGGAACGCCGAAAATTTTTCCCGGCAACGGCGTGAACACCGCCCGCCGCCGCCGGCCTTCGAAATCGTATTCGCAAAATGCTTTCCGGTTGCGGCGGAATACCTGCCGGATACATTTCCGGAACGGCTTCTGAACGCCGGGCACGAACGAGTCCAGCCGGCCGCCCAATTCCGCCGGGTGACACTGCATATAGGCATCCCCGGCCTGAAAAAAACGCACCCTGCCGGCAGCATCGACTGCCCCCATTCTGACCGGCAGCGAATCGAGCAGTATCTTATATTTTCTGTCTTTCCGGCGGCCGCACCACAGCAACACCAGCAGCATCACAGCAATTCCGCCGATCGAGCCAACCAGCAGCAGCCAGCCGCCATGACGATACCAGAATGGCGACGGCCAGTGAAGCAGGACGGCCTCCGGCGGAAGCGACGCGGCCTCAAGGTGCCACCGCCGCAATCCGTTCCAGTCGAAAACCGTCTTGACCGCTGCCGGCCGAACCGGCAGCGCCCCGGCCACTTCACCGGCCAGAATCCGGCAGGCCAGTTCGGCCAGCCGGCGTCCCGTCATCACGCCGTCACCCATCACGCCGCCGACGGCACCGGCGTCGAATGCCGTTTCCGTCGTCGCCAGCACCGGAGCCAGCGCGGCGATTTCCCGCCGGTCCGATGCCGGCAAAGCACTCCAGCTGTCGTCGCAAATGATAAAAGAGCCCGGCGGCAAACCGCCGAGCTCTTTCCGAATCTCTTCCGGCCGCGTTTCCGCCGCCTTCACCGACAAAATCTGAAAATCCCGTTCCGGAAGCGGAACGTTCCCGCCGGCCGCGCCATCTCCGAGGCAAACTGCCGCCGCGGCCCGCGGCAGCAACCGTCGGCCCAACGTCAAAGTCGGCAAACGGGTATCGCGGCAGTCGATCCCGGTCAACGCCGGACAGATGTCCCGCCAGGCCGGATCGAATTCACCGCAGAACACCAGCGGCAGCCGGCGCGGCAAAGTCGCCGTTTCCCGCAGAAACAGTTCCACGGCCGGATTGCCGCCGGCGACCACCAGATCATACGCGCCGTCGGTCAGCCGCTGCCGCAGCCAGCCGCCAGCCGACTCCGAGTCCATGCCGTTCAGATCGAGAGTATCGAGGTAAACCGGCTGCGCCCCGGTACGGCAATACGCCCGGAAGCCGGCCAGAACATCGTCGTTCCAACGGCTGGAAACCGCATAGGAATTCAAATACAGAATTCGTCCGGCGGCCGGACCTTCCGCCGCCGCCGAAGACCGGCCCCAAACCAACACGGACAGGAACAGGATGAGCCAAACTTTTTTCATAGACGCGATGAATCTGCCTTTTTTTGTCCGCCAAATCTGCGGAGCCTTGCCAACCGCACGCACGCCCGGACGGCATACGATTTTCCATGTTGCTGGGCGTTGCTACTATACACCGCAATTCGGATACTTCAATGTTCGAAATATTTTCGACCAGCCGGAGAAACGGCTTTTCTGCCGCATTTCTGTTGCGAAATCTCCTCCAGCGAATTATATTGTCTGAAGAGGAGAATTTTTACAATGTTGACCATTCGCAATTTCACTTTGACAGTGGAAGGCCGGACCTTGCTGGAGCACGCCGCCCTGGAAGTCGGCGACACCGAAAAAGTGGCGCTGACCGGACCTTCCGGCAGCGGTAAAACCGCGCTGCTGCAGGCCATCGTCGGCTGGCTGCCGTTTCAGGCCGGCTCCGTCGCGCTGGGCGACCTGGAACTGAAGCCGGAAACGCTGGCGGAGTTCCGCAGCCGCATCGCCTATATCCAACAGACGCCGGTGTTATGCGAACCGACCGTCCGGGAGGTGCTGCTCTATCCCTACAGCTTCCGCGCCAACCGCCGCCATCCCCGGCCGACCCCGGAAGTGCTGAAAGCCATCCTGAATCAGGTCAATTTGCCGGAAACGCTGCTGGAGGCGGCGCCGGCGGCACTTTCCGGCGGTGAAAGGCAGCGCATTTCGGTCGCCCGCAGTCTGTTGTTCGAGAAAAAAATTTTTCTCACCGACGAAGCGGCATCGGAACTGGACAACCGCAACAGCACCCGCGTCACCCATATTTTTCTGAAAATGCCGCAGCCGCTGCTGGCCGTCTCCCACGATCTCGAAGTGCTCGCCCAATACGACCGCATTTACGTCATTTCCAACCGACAACTGATCGTCCGCACCCCGAAGGAAATCAAAGATGCCCAAACCAAATATTGACATCGACACCGTCGGCATGATCATGGCTTACGGGTTGTTCCTGCCCGGCTTGGCCATCGTGCTCTATTATCGGCTGAAACTGTTCCGGCAGGCGGTCGGGGCATTGATACGCATGACGCTTCAACTGCTGCTGGTCGGTTTGTACCTGCGCTATATCTTTCTATACAACTCTTTTTCCATCAATTTATTGTGGGTTGTATTGACGATGCTCGCCGCCAACTTGTCGACCATGCGGCAGACCGAATTGAACTGGCGGCGCTTCCTGCTGCCGACGGTGGCGGCACTGGCGCTCAGCTTCCTGCCGCTGCTGCTCTATTTCCTCTATCTGGTCGCCCGGCGTCCCTTCGCCGACGCCTCCATCACCATTCCGATCACCGGCGTGCTGCTCGGCAATGTGATGCGCGGCAATGTAACGGCCGTCGACCGCTTTTACCGGGCCTGCCGCGACCGGGAAAATGAATACCTCTGCCGGCTGATGCTCGGCGCCACCCGTCTCGAAGCGCTGCTGCCGTTCCTCCGCGATGCGCTGCACGCCTCCGCCACGCCGTTCCTGGCAGTGATGGCCACGGTCGGCATCGTCACGCTGCCCGGCGTCATCACCGGCCAGTTGCTTGGCGGGACCGAGCCGGTTCTGGCGATCAAATATCAGATTGCAACGATGATCGGCGGCTTCAGCGTGATTTTGTGCACGTCGCTGCTGCTCATTCTCTTCACCCGGCCGCTGGCGTTCCTGCCCAACGACCGGCTGCGCGAAGATGTCTTCCGCCGTAAACCCAAGGGATAACGATTTTTCAGCGGGCCGCTTCCCGGGGACTTTGCAGACAATGTTCGAACGCTTCACGGCCGCGGTCCGGCCCCAGCGCCGCATTGAAATATCCCAGTGCGCGGTCCCGGTCCGGCGCGACGCACATCCCCTTGGCGTAAATCACTCCGAGCGTGAATTGCGCCTGGGTCAAAGACTGGCCGGCGGCGGCTTCAAACAATTCCAGCGCCTTGCCGGTATCCTGGCCGACTCCGTGACCATCGAAAAACAACAGACCGAGGTGATACTGCGCATTGGCATGCCCCTGCTCCGCCGCCTGCCGGTAATACCGGAACGCCTGTTCGTAATCCGGTTCGCCCTCGGTGAGATTATAATAATAGCAGCCCAGCGCATATTGCGCCGCTGCACAACCGCTTTCCGCCGCCAGTTTCAGCAAATCCACGCCGCGCTTCCGGTCCACGTCCCCGCCGTCGCCGGTCAGATTCATCACCCCGAGGTTGTACTGCGCCACCGGTTCATCGAGCAAAGCCGCCTGTTCGAAGCAGCGCCGCGCCTGCGGCATATCGACCTCGACGCCCAGACCGTTCAAATAAATCACCCCGAGACCGTACCAGCCCTCGCCGCAACCCTGTTTCGCCGCCAGCTCATACCACTGCCGCGCCTGTTCATAGTCCGGTTTGCCGAACACATCGCTGCAGCACATCTGTCCCAGCGCCACCTGGGCGCAGACTTCATTCTGGCGGGCGCTTTGCATATACCAGTGAAACGCGGCGGTATCGTCGGCCGGTCCCCCCTTGCCGTAGCGAAACAACTGCCCCAGCTTATATTGCGCCCGCGGGTCGCCATTCTCCGCGGCAATCTGGTAATATTCCCTGGCCTTTTCGTAACTCTGCGGGACCCCGCGGCCATAATAATACAACACGCCGAGATTGTGACAGGCCCGCAAATGTCCCTGTTCGGCAGCCGCTTGATAATAGCCGGCCGCCGCCGTGAAATCCGGTTCGCCGCCCAGTCCCTGGCCGCACATTACCCCAAGGTTGTACTGGGCATCGGCGAAATTGCTGTCGGCCGCCAATTCATAATAATGTCTGGCCGCGGCGTAATCGACCGGCACGTCAAGTCCCTCGGAATAGATGACGCCGAGGTTGTACCGGGCGAATACCGACCCCAGATCGGCCGCCGCCTTGAAAGCGGCAATCGCCGCCGGCAAATCGCGTTCGCCGTCCCGGCCGACAAAATAACAGACCCCCCGGTTGAACAGTTCGTTGGCTTTCAACAATTGTTCCACCCGCTCCGGCGAGGCGTCTTTCTTGAAAAGTTCGCTGGTTTGCTGCAGCCTGGCTCCCGGAGAGGAAACGGCCGGATCGACGATCACGCCGTCCTGCCGGCCGGCAGCCGAAGGAGACACCGCCGCCGGCAGCACCGTCGGGGCCGCACAGCAGATCACCGCCTCAAGCACCAGCCATTTCCAACCAATCCCGGCTGCCTGCCCGCAGTTACAACGCTTCATCATTTGAGGAATTCACCAAAAAATTCATATTCATCCCGGTAAAGTCATTTAAAAATAGACCCGGTTCCACGTTCAATTGTTCACCGGACGGCGCGCCAATTCTTCCAATTCAGTCCCGGAGCACTGCAAATACTCCTGCGCCTTCCCGCGATCGACCGGCACGCCCAGTCCTTTCAAATAGATCATCCCCAACCACTCTCCGGCGGTCGAATCCCCGTTCCGCCAGGCCTTCTCAAACCATTCCATCGCGGCACCACGGTCCGCTGCGACGCCGCTACCGGAGAAAAGACAGGCCGCGTAATTGCACTGCGCCACCGGCAAGCCGGCCTCCGCCGCCCGGCGATACCATTCCGCCGCCGCCGCCAGATCCGCTTCCCCCCGATACCCCTGCTGGGCAATCACGCCCAACGCATTCCAGGCCGACGGCGTATTCGCCAATTCCAGATAACGGACCGCTTCCGGATAACTCTGTTCGACGCCGTCGCCATACAAATAGAGCAGCGCCAACTGATAATAGCCCTCCGGTTCGCCGCCTTCCGCCGCCTGGCGCGAATATTTCAACGCCGCCGGATAATCGAAATCGCCCGCCTCGCCGGACGCGTAAATCTCACCGAGCCGACGGGCGGCCGGCGCGTCGCCCCGGTCGGCCCTGGCGCGCAAGCCGGCAATTTCCTGCGCCATCGCCTGCTTTTCCGCTTCCGAGAGCACCGCCCCGCCCCGGCCGCGCACCGTCCAGCAGCCGGCCAGCAGGGTCAATCCGGCCAGCAAACCGGCCGTCATCCATGTTTTTCTCTTCACCCGCATCAATCACTTCCCACGAAAAAGGCGATCGGACGCATCAATGCCTCCCAATCGCCTGTCTATTTTTTCATGCTTCACCGGCCGCCATCAATATTCCTGGGCGACTCCCGCTTCCCGGGCGATGGCCACCCGGCCGGAACGCGCCGTCTCGATGATGCCGAAATCGCGCGCCAGATCGATGAAATTGTCCAGCTGGTCCGAACGGCCGGAGATTTCCACCCCGAGTTCCTCCTTGCGCACCGTTACGATCTTGCCGTCGAAAATTTCGACCAGCTGCATGATCTGGGAACGCACTTCCGGTGTCGCCGCCCTGATTTTCACCAGCACCAGTTCCCGCTCGATAAACCGGCCTTCGGTCAAGTCGTCGACCTTGATGACATCAATCAATTTGTTCAACTGTTTTTCAATCTGCTCCAGCACGGCGGCATCGCCGACAGTGACAATCGTCATCTTCGACACCTGCGGATCATGCGTCTGGTTGACCGTCAGCGAACAGATATTGTAACCGCGCCCGCTGAACAATCCGGCCACCCGCGCCAGAACTCCGAATTTGTTTTCAACCAATACCGAAATCGTATGCCGCTTTGCTTCGCTCATCGCTGTCCGTCTCCTGCTGTTACATCACACTTCTTTTATACTTTGCCGTGTTTTACCGTTTTTTCAAGTAACAACTCCTTTTTCAGCCAAGAAGAATTGCATTTTGGCCGTTGAAAGATTATGTTGCTGCCGTTCCGAAAAAATTACCCTGTCTAAGGAGATATTCATCATGCAACTGACCATTCTCGGTTCCGCCGCAGCGGAAGGCGTTCCGGCGCTGTGGTGCGAATGCGAGGCCTGCCGCCATGCCCTCGAACACGGCGGCAAAGACCTCAGACGCCGCTGCTCCTATCTGCTCGACCGCGATACGATGATCGATTTCGGCCCGGACGCTTTCTGGCAGATGACCCACTTCAAAATCGACCTGCGAACCATCAAGCGGCTGATTTTCACCCATTCCCACGAAGACCACCTCAACGCGGTCGACCTGCTGTGGCGGCATGCCGGCTACAGCGTCGTCCATCATCCCATCAACGTCTTCGGCAACCGGTGGGTCTTCAACCGGCTGGTCCAGGCGATGATATTCGGCGTCGAGGAAACCGGATTGGATACGTTGAAAATCAATCCGGCGGTCGCCTGTTCCGGCCGGGAAATCCGCGACGACGACTTGGAACTGTTGCCGATCGCCGCCAACCATACCCACCACGAAGAGGCATTGAACTATCTGCTGCAGCGCAACGGCCGCAGCCTGCTGATCGTCAACGACAGCGGCTACTGGAAGGAGAGCAGTTGGGACTTGATCCGCCGCCGGCACGCCGACGCGGTGATACTGGACAGCACCTGCGGCATCAAATATCCGGACGCCCGGGACAACCACATGGGCTGCAACACGGTGGTCGCCTTCCGCGACCGGCTGCTCGAACTGGAGGTCATCGACCGCGATACGCCGGTGTACGCCAACCATTTTTCCCACAACGGCATTTTCAACCACGAAGAGCTCTGCGCCTTTTATGAACCGCACCGCATCCAAGTCGGTTATGACGGCCTGACCATCGAAGTCTGACGCCGCGGCCAGTCTCCTCGCCGCCCGGACGCTCAACGGCCGGGCCGCGTGGAAAGGCGCGACGCTTCGATTTCACGCACGGCGCCGTCAGTGCCGGTGACAATGCGCCATGAAACGCCGGAAAATACCTAAGAAGCGGACTGCAATACAGCCGAAAGCAGTCCGCACAGAATCCCGAAGCCCATGATCAATCTCCGGATTTATGATGAAAGATCATAATACCGACGAACCGGCCCCATTCCAGAGATTCTGCCGGGAATTGCCGCTTTTTCACGCCGCGGCGGTAAACGCCTCATTGTCCGGGTCGGTCTGGTCCAGGGAATCCGGCGCCTCCTCGGCGGACGGCTCCAGCGGCAATTCCGCCGCCGATTTCAGCCGGACATACAGAATATCGTAGACCCGCCGTTCCCCCGCATGGTCGAACTTCCGGTTGTCGGTCGGATGGTTGACGACGCCGAGCGATTCCACCCACATCGTCGTCGAACCGCCGCCGTCCATATTGATCGCGTCGACACAGCCGAGCCGCTTCATGAAATCGGCCAACTGCGGACAGGTTACGCCGATTGCCCGGCCGGGCGTCCGGCCGTCGAAAACCACCAGGAACAACTGGTTGTCGGCCGTGACGCCGACTGCGGTACGGTTGTGACGCTGCAGCGTATGGTCATAATCGCCGATGCGGTCGTAAATTTCCCCATCCTTCACCAGCAGCGGGAAACTCCAGCGCATATTGTCGCCCAATCCGGTATTCACCTCCTCCGGCGTCGCCACGCCGACCCGGCTGCCGGTAAAATACAAGTAGCCGGAAGAGTCGACTCCGCCCAGAGCGTCACACAACATTTCGCCGTTGACTTTCAGCAACCCCACCGCCGACGAGGGGCTGAAGTTGAAATAACCGGCATTGACGGCGGCCAGGGCATGGTATCGTTTCCCCAACGCGCTGACCGTCTGGCGGTTGTCGTCCGGGCAGACGCCAATGCCGAGCTCCAGAGCCGGATCGTTCAGATCCACTTTCAGGATCGAAACGGTCTGCGGTCCGCCGTAGAGGTCCTCGTAGCTGTAAGTGAACAAGCCGTATCCCGGCCAGAGATGCTGGGTGCTTTCCGCAATCCCCTGTCCCGGAGCGAGCACCTCTCCCGGCACCGCGATTTCAGCAGCCCCGGCAGTCAAGCCGAAACAACCGGCAAACGCCAGCAGCATCCCCAACCTGCGCCACATTTTCATCATCGTTTTCTCCTTGATTTGAACGATTGAATGATTTCCGTAAGTTTCATTAATAAACGTCGACAGTTTTCTTTTGTCAAGCATCCAACCGGGCAATATCACCAGAAAAGACGGTATCAGCGCAGCATCCGGCATGTGTTTTGGTCATCCCCAAAAACAAAAACGCCAGCGTCCAAACTGTCCTCCGAAAGTGATCCAACATTCAAAGGGCACCTCAACCGCCGGCATTTCCGGGCCGTTCCTCGGTCAGTTTCAGGAGACTTTCAAAATACTCCGGCTTTTGCCGGGCTGCCAGCTTTTCCGGTTCGGGTTGGCCGCGTCGCTGTACCATTGCCCGTCGATGATGAAATTATATTCATAGACGCCCGGCAGCAGGGACAACATCCCGCGATAAATGCCATCGTGCCGCCAATCGACCATCGGCCGCGCCGGCTCATTCCAACCGTTGAACGAACCGATCAGCCGAACCCGTCGCCCGGTCGCGGCCTTGACCCGGAAAGCAACCCGCCTGCTGCCGGCGACCGGCTTTTTCAATTGAATCATTTTCATGGTTTCACAGACTCCTTGATCGTTTATTGTTCAAGACAAACAATTGTCCAGGCGGGTTCAAATAAAGGAACGATTATCAATTTTATTTTTTTAGCCGTCTGTAAATTTTTTGTCTGCCATCCGCCGCCCGCCATTTGCATTGCTCCGGTCGAATGATTACAGTATGAGGAACTTCGTCAACCCCAAACCAGTAAGGAACCCAAACGATGAAAAAGTTCTTCCGCCTTTGCAGCCTCGCCCTGCTGCTGAGCCTGACCGGCCGGCTCCCGGCCGCGGAACCGGCCGCGCCGGCCCAACCGGTCTATCCGGCGGCAGCCTACGAAACCGCCTATCAATTGCTCGACGTCCTGAAAACCCGTGAAATGCTCGACGATTCGCTGGCGGCAATGCTGAAAATGCAATTGGAACACAGCAATGCCAACGCGGCGCAACGGCAGATTTTCGAAAACTTTTTTCGGAAATATCTTTCGTTCGACCTTTTGAAGCAGGGATTCGCCGACATCTACCTGGCCGAATTCACCGTACCGGAGCTGCAGGAATTGATCGCCTTCTACCAGACGCCCCTCGGTCAGAAGTTAGCCGCCAGGCAGGCGCTGCTTTCCCGGCAGAGCGCCGCCCTGGGCCAGGCTCAAATTCAGGCGCACCTGCCGGAATTGCAGCAGCAACTGGCGGCGGCGGCGGAAGAACAATAACCGCAGTTCCGGCGGAAAACGCGGCATGCCGCAAGCGTTTATGTTGAAGGAAAGGCAGAGGGATGAAAACCAGAAAAATCATATTGCTGTTGCTGTTCATGGCACTATCCGGCATTGCGCCGAAGCCGGTTCGGGCGGCCGGCGAGCCAATCGAATGGCATGAAGTCGACGAGCCGGGATTCTCAGTGGAAGGTTTCTACTGGTATGACCAGGAGAAACTCTTCCGCCGCCTGCCGGCAGAACCGAACCCCGCAGTCTATTACCTCGTTTCCGACCTCGCCTGGGACACGGCGGGCGGGCAGTTGCACTTTCAAACGGACAGCGCCGAAGTGTGGATCGACGTGGATCTGGGCCAATTGAAACTGATGGGACATATGGCGCCAACCGGCAGCAGCGGCTTCGATCTCTATGCCGGACCGCCCGGCGAAGAACGTTTTGTCGCGGTTGCGCCGCCGCCGTTGTCAGAAGCCCAATATACCCGGCGGCTCTTTCCTTTTTCCGATCCTGCCGAGCGGAAAATGCGCTCCTTCATCATCAATTTCCCGCTTTATAATCCCGTAAAAACCGTGCGGATCGGCTTGACTCCCGGCGCAAAGCTGCTGACGCCGGCCGCCGGAGCGGATTCCCGCCCGATCGCAATCTACGGAACCTCGATCACCCAGGGCGCCTGCGCCTCGCGGCCGGGCAGTGCCGTCAGCAATATTCTCAGCCGCCGGCTGGGACGGCCGGTGCTCAACTTCGGCTTTTCGTCCTGCGGCGGCGGCGAGGTTGCCGTCGCCCGGCATCTCGCCCAAATCAAAGATCCCGCCATGTTCATTTTCGACTGCGAAGCCAATGCCGGCGAAGCGGTGACCGGGAATGTTGCCGCCTGCATTGCGGAATTGCGCAAAACGCATCCGACCACGCCGATTCTCTGGGTTTCCGGCACACCTTACAGCTTCGAATCCTACGACAAACCTCGTGTTGACGGCGCCAATCCCCGTAATCGGCGCTGGAGCGATATCGTCCGGGAACAGGCCGAACGCGTCCGCAAGCTGCGTGAAGCCGGCGATACCAATCTCTATTTCATGGACGGCGGCAAGGTGTGGGGCTCGCGTTACTGCGATGAAGCCACAGTCGACGGCGCCCACCCGAACGACTACGGTTTTTTCCTGATGGCCGAGGCATGGGAAAAAACCATTCGCGATATTCTGAAGGACTGAAGCGGTCCGGCGTTTTCTAAGCTTCCGCGCCCTTACCCGGAGCCGGCGGATTTGCAAGCCGGTTCCGGGAGTATTCGCACCGACGCTCCGGCCGCTTCCTTTCCAGACAAGTCACGCCTGGATTCGCCGGTAGAAATAGAGCTGTACGCTGCGCGGCGCCGGAAATTCCAGATGCCACTGCTGCAGAGTTTCGCCGCCGACATCCGATTCGTCCCCTTCCCACCGTTCCAGCCGGTAACGGGCCGCCGGAACCACCGCGTGGCATGACAACTTCAACGAAGCTTCCGGGGATTCCGGACGGCGGAACGCCAGCACCACCCCGGAATCGGTCTCCGGATCATGGCATTGCACCGCATAGAAATTCCGCCGATTTTCCGGCTGCGGGGTCAACAGGTAGAAATCAGCGAGAAAATACCGCCTGACCCGCTGTACCAATTCCAGCCGGGACCGCAGCCACTCCCATTCCGCCGGAGCAAGTTCGAGCGCACCGAAACCGCTGAAAGAACCGCCGGTGCCAACGCCGCTCAACAAAGCGTAATCATCCAGCGGATTCATCGTCACCCCGCCGGCATGCAGCGGCAGCCAGCCGCTCAGATAGCCGTTCTCGGTGTGATTGCATTCGCTGCAGTCGAACCACGGCCGCCCCAGCAGATCCGACCGCCAGAGGCAGATGCTGCGCGATACCGTCTCCAGGTCCAGCCGCCGGCCGCCGGAGGCGCAGTTGTCGATCAGCAAATCCGGGAACTCCGTCCGCAAAGCATCCCACAGCCGGTACAGTCCGGCAATATATTTCGCTTCGCAGATCCCCTGCCGGTCGGGCGCATCGGCCTCCGTCCAGAAAGGAATGGTATTGAAATTGAAATCCTGCCGGTAAATGTCGACCCCCTGGCTCCGGATCAAGCCGGCAACCGTCTCGAACGCCCACTGCCAGGCCGCCGGATTGCCCAGGTCGAGCAGCAAATTGCCGACATCGTCGCCGGCATGCAGCAGCCAGTCCGGATGCTCCTGCGCCACCGGCGCGTCGGGCATCACCCGCTCGATTTCAACCCAGAGCAGAAACTTCATGCCGGCGGCATGAACCGTATCGGCAACCGGTTTCAGCCCGTCGGGATGCGGCACCGGATTGATCCGCCAGTCGCCGACGGTCCTGTACCAGTCGCTGCCGTCGTATTCACTGTCGGCCACTTCCCGGGCCGGGCCGAACCAGCCGGCATCCACCCAGAAGGTGTCATAAGGCAGGAGATGTTCCTCCCGTATCCGGACCATCTCCTGCAACGCCCGGTTGGACATACCGCCCCAGGCGCACAACGGCAGCGGCGGCAGCAGCAAATTTCCGGCGCGGTCGCGCGGCGAATGATATTCCAGGAGAAAACGCCGCCACTGATTCCGGCCGGCGGCGGCAGAGAGGCCGGAACGGTGCTGCACGGCAACCGACATCTGGCGGATGGTTTCCCCCGGCAATACCCGGAAACAGGTTTTCCGCTGGCCGGCAGTGATCCGCAGCGCGGTATCCAGATGAAAATCCGCCCGCCACGCTCCGCTCCAGCCCAATCCGAAATTGTATCCCTCTTCCGGCGACAAATCGACGCCGAAAAACGGCAGAAAAGCCGCCGAAGAACGGCCTTCGTCGGTATCCATGGTCAACCGATCGACCGGATAACGGTCGCGCAGGACCGCATCGGCGGCGACGAAATCATCCTGCGCATTTTTGCTGCCCAGATTCCGCCGCACCCGTACCTCACGATAAGGATACTCATCCCAGCGTTCCGAACGCGGCAGCGGCAGAACAAACGCCAAGGCTTGAAAATCCTCGACCAGCCCGCTGGCTTCGTCACCGATTCCCAACAGTTCCGGCAGGTACTCCGCCACCGGATAGTCGCGATATTCGGTCCGGGTCAGCCGCAGCATCAGCTTCCGGTCCGGCAGCGTGCAGCAGAGCTGCCAGCGCCGATATCCAGCGGTCTCGGCCAGCAATCGCTCCATCACCTCACAGCGGGCCGGATCGAACGCTTCGCCGTCGTAACGGAACGCCGGAAAACCGATGACATTCCACATTTCATTCATAAATTCTTCTCCGTTCTTTGGAATTGTGATACTATAAAGTATAGCAGAAACTTGTTTTTCCGCCAATGTACGATATAGTCTTTTTTATGTAAGAAATCACTGTTCGTCATAAATTCAGCGGAAATATCAATGGAAATATCGCTTGACACACCGATTGTTTTCGAATTCGCCTGCGGCGATGTCACCGTCGTCGAACCGGGACACCACACCGGCTGGCGGCAATTTCCGCAGCATGTACTGGTGATCAACGCCGGCGACCATCGCGGCCGCTGCGAGCGGGCCGCCTCCCCGGCCGTGCATTTCCTGCCGCAGACCGGCATCCTGGTCCGGGCGCAAACCCGGCACCGCTTCATCACAAGAGAAATGCTGAAGAACGGCATCTCGATCTGGTGCCATTTTCAAGTCAGCATTTTCCACCGGCTGGATTTGCTGGACTTCTTCGACCTGCCGGATTTTTTTCCGGCCGCCACCGTCGGCCCGCTCCGGAAGTCCCTGCTCAAGCTGCTGCGGCCGCCGGCGGGGCTGTCGCCATTGGCAAGTTCGCTGCACCGGCAAAGCGCCGGTTTGGCGCTGGTCGGCGAACTCATCAGGCATGGCACGCCCCGGCCGGAGAAACTGGAACGAGTCGACGACCTGCACCGGCTGGCACCGGCGCTGCGGCAACTGCACAGTCATCTGGCGGCACGGCCGACACTGGCGGCACTGGCCGGAACCGTCCACCTTTCGGAATCGCGTTTTGCCGCGCTGTTCAAAGCGACCATCGGAGTTTCGCCGTTGGCTTATTGGCAGAACCTGCGGCTGGATCGAGCCCATCAATTACTGAGTACCGGCCAATACAATTCGGAGGAGACGGCGGCGGAGCTGGGGTTTTACGATGTCTTTCACTTCATCAAATGTTTCAAAAAACGTTTCGGCGTCACGCCGGCGGCATTCCGGCGCCAGCCGCCGACCGTTTTTTGACGCCGGAAAATGAAAAAGCGCCCCGCCGGTCAGGGCGGAGCGCTTCCTTTCGTTCACCGAACTCCCGTCAGCGCATCGGCCGCAACGATTCCCGGTAGATTTCCTCCACCGCCTGGCGGTCGGCCAGCGTCGGCGCCATGCTCAGCAGCAGCGACAGCGACGGCGTCGTGAAGGTCAGTTCCACCAGCCGCGGAATATCCTTCTCGCCAAAGCCCTCGTCGGCCAGTTTATGATCGGCCCCGACCGAACACAACCATTTTTCCACGCCGCGGGCGGCCACGCTGCCGTCCTCGACATCGGCGCTCAGCCCGGGCACGATCGGGCTTAAAATATCCGCCAGCACCGCCGCTTCCGCCGGATAGATATTCTTGACGACCGCCGGCAGCAGCATCGCCAGCCCCAGGCCGTGCGTCAAATCCGGCTTGACCGCACTCAGCGGATGCTCCAAAGCATGGGTATAATGCAACAGAGCGTTGTCGAACGCCACCCCGGCGATCAGGGAAGCGTAATGCAGGAAATAACGGGCGGTCAGGTCCTTGCCGTCCGCCAGCGCCGCCGGCAAATAGGCGGCCACCAGCCGGATCGTCTCCTTGGCCAGCATGATCGAATACGGGCTGGCCCCTTTGCTGGTCGCCGCTTCGACGACGTGGTTGACCGCATCGATACTGACATAACGGGTCTGGTTCGGCGGCAGGCCGACCGTCAACGCCGGATCGTCGATCGACCAGGTCGGATAGAGGCAGTCATAGGCGACCACCGGTTTGAATTCCTTTTCCGGCACCGTGACGACGGCAAACCGGTCGGCTTCCGTCCCGGTGCCATGGGTCAGATTCACCGCGACGATCGGCACGGCTTCCGACGGCGAAAAACTGTATTCATAAATATCGCGGGCGGTCCGATCCGGATATTTCAGCAGAATCGCCGCACTTTTGCCGGCATCGATCGGACTGCCGCCGCCGATGGCGATCACCGCCGTCGCCAACGCGGCGCGGCCCATCGCCGCCGCTTCGTCCACCTGGTCGACGGTCGGATTGGCCGACACCCGGTCGTAATTGACGTATTTGATGCCGTTCTTGTCCAGCGCCGCCCGGATAATATCCCAGGCGCCGGTCGCTTTGTAGGCGTTCCGGCCGGAAACCACCAGCACGCTGGCGATCTCGCGCGCCTTCAACTGCGCGGCAATCTCCTCAATCTTGTGAATCGCGCCAACGCCGAGATAGACCAGCGAATTGACCCGCAATTCCCGAACTTCATGAATGTCGACACCTTGTTCCCACATAACCGTATCCTCCTTGAACAATTGGATTATCGCACGAAATCAAAGTCGCAATGATTTCAGTTTTCTCATTTCGCCGCCGGCTGCCGGGACAACGCGTCGCGCAACGCCTGCTGCACGGTCGGATGGAAAAAATTCCCCAGATGCCCGCCGGTGTTAAAAAGCGTCAGCCGGCTGCCGAGCGTCCGCTGCAGAAAAGTCCGGTCTGCGGCGTCAGTCAGAAAATCATCGCCGTTGTGCAGTACCCGGATTTTCGGGTTGTCGCGCAGCGTCTCTTCAACGGCGTGCAAACCGGCCAGCTCATTGAACTTCGGCAGCGAAATTTTGTCGCCGACTTTCCGCTCGTAAAACGGCAGCAGCACTTCGTTCAAATACTGTTCGTAACCGAAGCGGGAAATTTCCCGGTACAATTCGTGGCGGTTCCACCAACTGTACGGAATCTGCAGCACCGGCAGCGGCTGCTGTTTGTGCAGCGCGATCAGCAGCTCCTGCAGCGAACGCCGGAAACTGTAGCCGATCAGGAACCGCGCCTGCGCCTCGTCGGTGAACAACAGCGTATCGCCGTTGTTCGTCAAATCGGTCTTCACGCCCCAGTAGCCGACCTCGGCGTTTTTGTTGCGCAGCGTCATCATGAAATTTCCGGCGGCATCGACCATATTGTCCGCCGCCGCATCGGCATCCGGCGCCGGCATCGAAGCGTAATAATCATCCAGGCACTGCAAACCGCGCAACAGGTCGACCGGCGGATTGATCGCAATATAACGGCGGAATTGAAACGGCTGATCGTCGGACGGCTGTGAAGCGATGAATAGCGTTTCCAGGCCGCCGAGCGAATAGCCCAGCAAGCTGATATCCGCCGGGAAACAGCGCTCCGTCTCGTTCAAATCCCTGACCACCGCATTGATCGCCTGGCGGATCGCCCTGGCATCGGCCGGCGTGAATCCCGGCATGAAATTGTCGGTCGCCGTGGTGGCGAAAGCCCAGTGCATCGCATTGCTGAGCACGACGACGGCATACCCCTGCTGGTGGGCCAGTTCTGCCAAACCGGCCGCCGTCGCCGCCGTGTAGTGGCTGCCCAGCCCCGGCAGGATGATCAGCAGCGGCGCCCGCCGGTTGTCGGCGACCGGCCAGAATTTAAATTCCATCGCCGGTTTGCCCGGCAGCACCTGAACGTCGCGGATCAACCCGGCCGCGCCGAACGAACCGTTGAATACCGAAAGGTAGGTCCAGGCGCTCGGGTCGGTGAAATCGAACAGCGCCGCCCGCAACGTGTTGACATCGCCGCCCTGCTCCGGATAATCCGCCAGTTGGACCGGACCGGCCGGGGCCGGCTGCGCTTCCGGCAGAGCCGTCGTTTCCGGCTTCCAGCGCTCCAACTGCATGCGCCGGGTCAGAAGCGACAGATCGCGCATCTGCAGATAGGGGTCGAAGTTGGCGTAAACCAGCGTTTCGTAATCCCGATAGGAGGTCATCCCCTTGTTCAGCATCGTAAAAGCCTGGCCGCCGTAGAAATAGGTTTTCGGGTCCAGCGCATAGTCGAAAATTTTACCGACTCCGTCACGCACGTTCGTCGGGCCGGCGCCCGGCAGGAACAGATAACAGCCCGGCCCAATCCCCCAACTGGCGAACGCCTGCCCGAAATCGGAATCCTGCCGCGGCAGATCGAACCAGGCCGTCGCCGGATCGAAAAATCCGACAATTCCGATCGTCGTATTGCCGAGGAAACGGACAAATTCGATACCGCCGGCCTGGAAACGGGCCTGGCAGAAAGCGCTGATCATCCGGGCCGGAAACCCCAGGTTGTCGGTAAAACGGTTGAACGCCATCACCGCCGGTTCCGGAAAGATCGAACCGTAGACGTAGCCGACCGGCCGGAACAAATAACGCATGAACACATCGTTGGTGGCAAACATCGCCCGGTTGAACCCTTCGACCGGATCCCGGCCGCCGATTTCGGTCGGCAGATCGTCCATCGGCGACAGGTCGGCATAATCAATCACTCCGGCTTCGTTCAGCTTGACAACCCCGGATTCCTTCATGGCGTCAATTTTTCCCTCCACCGCCGAATGGCAGCCGCCGGCCAGCAGCAAAGCGCCGGACCAGCTCAATAAGCACCGTTTGAAATTCATTGCGTCTCCTGCATATTCAATTGCAATTTCAACATTATTTATGATAACGCCGTTTTTACGACATTCAAGGTTACCGGCCAAATTTGCCGCCGAATCGGGCCGCGTTTCCATCATTTTCCTCCCCGGCTCCTCCTTCCGGTCCAATATCGGCATTTTGGCGGTTGCACTGTCGCCGCCGATAGATTATATTGATGTCATCATCACTTGAACCGGAGCATTGCAGCATTATGAAAATCGTCATCATCGGCAACGGCAAAAGCGGCCAGGCCGCCGCCCGTCTCGCCGCTCTACTCGGATATTCCCAGCAAATCGTCACCGACGACAGCGCCGCATCACCGCAATCCTGTTTCGGCGACGCCGACCTGGCGGTGATCAGCCCCGGCGTGGTGCCGCAGCGTTCCGGCTTATACGCCGCCGCCCGGCAAAGCGGCGTCGAACTGATCAGCGAACTGGAATTCGCCGCCCGGCATTTCACCGGCCCCTGCCTGGCCATCACCGGCACCAACGGCAAAACGACCACCACCGAGCTGACGGCCCATCTCCTGACGGCGCTGGGAGTGCCGGCCTGCGCCGCCGGCAACATCGGGCTGCCGTTGTCCGACCTCGCCGCCGATGTGCAATCCGGCCTGCGGCCGGCAGCGACGCTGCCGGTCATCGAAGTCAGTTCCTTCCAGCTCGAACACTGCCGCGATTTCGCGCCGCTGGCCGCAGTCATTCTGAACATCGAATCGGATCACCTCGACCGCTACAACAACAGCATGGAACTCTACACGGCCGCCAAATACCGCATCTTCGATCACGTGCCGCCGGAAAATCGTATTTTCGGCCTGGCGATGCACCAGCCTTATCCGGCGTTGTTCGAATTGCGCGGCGACGGTATTTTCCGGCAGGGAAAATGCCTGATCAATCCGGCGGACACCCATTTGAACGCCGCACACAACCGGGAAAATCTGCTGGCCGCGCTCGAATTGATCGGCCGGGTCGTCCCGCCGGAACGCTGCTTCGAACCGGTTTTTCAGGCGGCGCTGCGGGAATTCCAAACCGGGCGCCACCGGATGGAACGAATTCCCGGTACCGGCAATCTCCTCTGCATCAACGACTCGAAAGCGACCAATCCGGCCGCTGTCGCGGCCGCCCTCGACAGTCTGATCACGCCCGGCGTGCGCAACGTCCACCTGCTGCTCGGCGGCCTGGACAAAGCGATGGATTTTGCGCTGCTGGCCAAATACGGGCCGGCAATCCGGGCGGCTTATCTGTTCGGCGAGTGCCGGCACAAGATTTACCGAACGCTCGAAGCGCACCTGTTCTGCCGGGAATTCGACGATTTCGACACCGCGGTCGTCGCAGCAGCCAATGCGGCGGTGGACGGTGAAATCATCCTGCTGTCCCCGGCCTGCGCCAGCATGGATCTGTTTCGCAACTATCAGGAACGCGGCGACCGGTTCTGTGCACTGATTCACCAACTGCTGGCCAACTGAAAAAACCAATTCGCATTCGCTTGACCGGCAGACAGCCAGCCAAGCGCCTCCGGCAAGGCATCCGGAAAGCGCCGGCCGTTCCCCGGCGCCAGACCGGCCATCGGCAGAAAAATCGACCTTGGCGCCGTCCAGATCATCCAGAAAAAATTTCAACTCCCCGCGTTGGAGCACCTTGAATACTCCGCAAAAACGATTCGCGGCACTACTGCCGGAAAAAATCGGATTCACCGTCGCCGGGTTCCCGGATGTTGGCAAGAATCTTTCGCAAGGTACGGAGGGTGACTTCCTGCTCCTCCGGCGCAATGCCCTCCAGCATCTTCAGGCGGAAACCGGTCACGGTCCTGGCCAGACGGTCGAAAGTTTCCATCCCCTGCGGCGTCGCTTCGAGTTTGGCGGAACGGCGGTCGTCCGGGTGCGGGAACCGGCGAATCAGATTTTCCCGTTCTAGAATCGCCAACATTTTGCTGACCGTCGCCCGGTCGATGGCCAGGCGGCTGCTCAATTCGATCTGGGTAATACCCGGATTCTCCGCAATGATCAGCAGATAAACGTAAGAACCGCCGCCGAGACGGTATGGAGCAAGCAGACGGCTCAAGCCGGCCTGCTGATGGCGGCAGACCGCCCAGACCGCGCGGGCGATCAGATTCGGCTGGTACATGACTGATCCTCCGGTTGCCGGTCCGGCTCGGCATGCTGCCGCCAGCACCGGGAAACTTTTTTCACTACTGTACCGCCATGATAAAGAGATTCAATCACCAGATACAGGATTACCATCAGAAAAACGATCAAAGCCGCCCGGAGCGCACTCTGATAAACCGCCGCGTGATCGGTGCCGAGGTAGAGGATCAGCGGCACCAGCAGCCCCGAAAGCATCGTACTGCAACGATAAGCGAGTTCTGGCTTCGGCGGAAAGACCGCCGCATGCAGAAAAGGCAGTACCAGCACGATCAAGCCGGCGAGCAGTACCAGGATATTCCCGCCGGTTCCCGGCAGCAGCAAACTGAACAACGCCGCCACCGAACAGCAGAATACATGGGCAATGATATTCTCCCGGGTGATCTTTTTCAGCACGTTCCGGTCAAAGCAGCGGAACGCTCCGGCAAAACTGAGGAAGGCGAACAGGGCGAAACGCCATTCGAAAAATAGGAAAAACAACCAGATGCCAAGCCAGATCAAAGCATAAATCATCAATTCGCCGTTTCCGACCTGTATTTCCGGCGGCGGCGGCGAAGCCCTGCGAATGGTCGGCGGCTGGGCCGGAAACAGTGCAAAACATCCCCATACCACGAAAAAGATCAACACCGCCTGAATCAGATAGGGTTCGGTGATGGATGCCTCCATCGTGGAATCCGGATAGCTCGCATAGATGGTGCTCAACGAATAAGCGAACATGAAACTGTACGCATTGCCCATTTCAAACTGGATCGCAAAGAGTTTCAGAATCACCAGAAATACGCCATAAGTAATCATGACCGAAAGGATCGGAGCATTCATGAAAGCTTCGATGATCAAAGTTCCGACGACCATACCGGCCAGCAATGTAGCGCAGCGCAGCAGCAGCGCGCCGACGGAAAACCGGTCCATGCCGAGCAGGATGCTGGCCGGATACAAACCGATGAAAACCGTACTATTCATCGGCAGCAGATGGGCCAGCATCACGCCGGCCACGGCGGCCAGCACCAGCCGCCGGAATTTATCGCGCCGGAATTCCGCCAGCGCCCGGTCATAACGCCGCATGCTCCGCTCCGTCAGTAAAGATAGTTGCAGACGCTAATCAACCGGATCCAGGCATTGCTCAAGCCGCTGAAAACGGCATGGGCCGGATTCTGCAGCGAAACGGCGGCCTTGGAACCGGACGTCAACAATACCTCCGGCGGCATTGGTTCCTCGAGCGACAGTTGAATCCGATTGCGGCCGACGGTGCGAATCCAGCGGGTATCCTCGGCGATTTCGTGGAACTCATTCGGAGCGACGTAGCCGGAACGCAATTCCCGCACCACGCCTTTCAGCGAAGCCTGAAACACCCGTCCCGGAATCGCATCAAAAGCGACCAGGGCTTTCTGACCGATCTGCAGCCGTCCCACGCTCTTCTCCATCAAATCGGCGTTGATCGTCAGATTGCCGGTTTCATGGATTACCGCATAGCGCTCCGCCGTCAGGATCATCTGGCCATGATGGAGCTGGTGGCAACTGAGCAAGCCGGCAATCGGCGCGCGAATGACGGTGTCATCAAGCCGGTTGCGGGCGACGGCGAGTTCCGCCCGGAGCTGTTTGAGTTCGCTGTTGTCGTCGCCGGCACGTCCCCGCTGACGCGTCAAGGCATTCAGTCGGCTGCGCATCGCCGCCAACTCGCCGGCGGCAATGTCGAATTGCAACCGGGAATTCTCGAAGGTTTTGGCCGCGACCGCCTGTTTGTCCAGCAGAGTGCGATCGCGCTCGAAATCGATCCGGCACTTTTCACAGGTTTTTTCCTGCCTGCGGATATCCTCCTCCTGTTCGGCAATCTGGCAGTCCAGCGCGGCTAGTTTATTGACGGTAGTTTCATAGAGCGCCTCGAGCCGTTCCACTTCGGCCCGAAAATTCCGGTCATCCAGCCGAAACAGCGGATCGCCCTTCTCGACCTGCTGGCCGTCCCGGCAATAAAGTTCCTCAATGACAGCGGAAACCTTGCTGAATACCGGCGCTTCACCGTATTCGACATAAGCCCGGCCTGAATATGGCGCGTAGTTGGCCGTTCCCACCGTCAGCAGCAGGACGACGACGAACAAGACCAGCAAGCCCAGATAAATCAACCGCAGTGACAATTTCATTCGCATGAGATTCCTCCGAATCGGTTTTCTCAAAAAACGTGCGTTTACTATATCACAATATTGTTGCAATTGCAACAATATTTGCGGTTTTCACTGAAAAAATTGTCTCCATCCGGTAAAATTCCGCAAGCGGTGACGGAATTTTTCTGAAACTCAATCCCCGGTTCTATTTTTTCCCGGGCATAGACAAAAAAAAGGCCGGGAAAAACTCCCGGCCCCAGAATCCGCTATCTTACTTCATTCCGATTTGATTTCCCTGGTCATCAATGACGTTGGTAATCTCCGTCGCAGTCTGGCTCAACTCACCCGGCCGCATGCTGGCGACGTGGCTGTCGAAAAATACCGCATTGGTAAAATTGTCATGATAGGTATGGATCGAGGCACCGTTCACAACGGCGTTCGGTGAAAACCGGTAATACATCGACTGTTCTTTCGGATTCAACGACTCGCTGAACATCACCATCGTACTCGGCATTTTAATTTTCGTCGTCCGATAGGCAATATTATTGTCATTAAATACTTTATGATTGACAAAATCGCCACAATTCTTTACTTTGTTGTCGTAATTTCCGTCGTTAAGAGCATCATACATCGCATAAGTGGCCGTATCCTCGGTCCATTCATCATCCATACTCATCGGACAGACGAATACGCCGCCTTCCAGATAATTACCGCCGACTTTATCGGCATTGGCGCCATTCGCATGTTTGCCGGTCAGCAAGACCGACCAGGCGAAACCGTCCGCAACCGGCGAAACCCAGTTTTTATTTTCCTGTCCGTAAATACTGGCACCAATCGCCACCTGACGCAAGTTGTTGCTGCAAGCAGCCCTAAGCGCAGTGCTTTTCGCCTTGCCCAGCGCCGGCAGCAGCATGCTGGCGAGAATGGAGATGATCGCGATCACGACCAACAGTTCGATCAAGGTAAAACGACTCTTTCTCATTTTTCCGCTCCTTACACTAGAGAAATGACCCAAACACTTTTGGAACTTATATAATACATCACAATATTATATACTGCCTTCCCGCCGCTTTTGCAACTCTTTTTTTCCGGATTCTTTCAAAAAAAACATTTTTTTGTCATTTACACTGTTCCAAGAACAATAGACCGGAGCGGCAGCGGAAAAGTTCCGATTGCCGTTGAAAAAACGGCAATCGGAACTTCACGAGGTCCGGCCGGCAATTTTGTTTCACTCCGCCAGCCCGGCCCGCCACTTTGAGCGCATCGCCGCATCGGCCAGCAATTTGATGAAAACGCCGCCGACCACCGACCGGGCCTGAAAACCGACCTGGCGGCCGTCCAGCGTATCATACCAATCGGTCAGCGGCACCCGGCTCGGCGTCTCGGCAAGCCAGCGGGCAACCGGCTGCAGCAGCGCCTGGAAATCCTCGTCACGGCCGGTCAGCGTCGCCGACCAGATGATCCAGTCCAATTTGGTATAACTTTTCCGGTTATCCAGCGGCAGGCCGTAACGCTCCTGCCTGACACGGTACCAGGCCAGCTCCGTCTCCGCCACTTCCGCCGGAAACAACTCCAGCTCCAGCAGCCGGTCCCAGACCAGATTGTACTTCTGGCTCCAGGAAACCTCGCGGTCGAACGCCAGTTTATAGTGGTCGCCGGCCCAGGCGTCCCGCCGCCAGTGCGCCGCAAAAGTTTCCGCGCTTTGCCGGTAGACGGCGACCGCCGCCGCATCTTCACCCAGCCGTCCGGCCAACTGCGCGAACGCCGCCAGGGCCAGAATCGCCTTCAAAGACAAATTGGTATTGTGCGCCAGATGGCCGGCGAAGTCGTCGGTGCAAAGCTGGTTCTCCGGATCATAACCTTTTTCATTCAAATAATCGGCCCACTGCTTCAGCGTCGGATAATAGCGGCGGGCAAATTCCAATTCATCGGCAAATTTGACCAGCGCAGCAGCCAGCAGCAACAGGTTGCCGCACTCCTCGACCGGCATCTGATCCAGCTCGTCGCGTTCGCCGCCGCCATACACCTGGCCGTTGGCCAGCGGATAAGTTCCCAGGTCATGCGGCGCGAACGGAAATTTCCAGCGCCGGGTTTCGGCGTAATCCAGAATCGGCAGCAGCATGCCCTTGAGCAGTGTCGGCTGGGCCAGCAAAAACAGCGGAGCGGACGGATAAGTGATATCCACCGTCGCAATGCAGCCGTTGGAAAAATTTTCCTTCGAAAAGAACAACGGCCGGTCCTGTTCATCGGCCACCAGCTTGTGAGCGCCGATCGCCTGCCGGAACGCCAACGCGCACAAATGCGCATAAGCTTCGCCGCCGCTTTGACGGCAATCGTTCATCCATTCCCGGTCATAGGCGGCGCATTCCTGCCGCAGCGCCGGATATTCCCGCCAGGCCTGCCGCAGCATTTCACCGAAATCCCGCCCATTCCGCCGCCAGTAGGCCGCCAGTTTGCGGCCGAGATATTCGACGCTCCAGACATCGTCGTATGCCAGCATCAGCATCACTTCGGCCGGTTCGCGCTCCACGGTTCCGAGTTCCACCGCCATACCGGGGCTCACCCAGCCGTCAAACTGCATGCGTTGCGGTTGAAAATCGTCGCTGTCCGGCAACGCGGCGCCGGCGACGAAACAGCCGCGCAATTCAAAATTCGACCGGATCGCCGTCATCGGCCGGTACTGTTGCGGAACCGCCAGGTAGAACCGTCCCCAATCGATGCGGTGGTCGTCACCGGCCCGGTGCAACGGCCGCTGTTCCGCCGCGGCAACCGTCATCACTTCCAGCCCTTCCAGCCGCAGCCGCCCCCAGGTCGCCGCCTGATAAACATTGTCGAGACACAATTCGCCGCCGGCGTCGAAATACAACGCCACGTCGTGCGCTTTCCCGTCGAGCGACCGAATGCGGAATTCCACATAGCTCACCGGCCGCGACAGAATCTCCAGCTTATGCAGCAAAGCCGGCGTCAGAAAAGTCAACGTCAGTTCAACGCCGGCAGCGGCGAACCGGTAAACCGTCCGGGTCGGCCAAACTTCCAGACCGATTTGCTCCATCGGCTGCAGATCGCCCCAGATCCCGGCAAACCGCCAGGCGACGCCATCGATGCGCAGCATCCCGCACAACGACTGAATCGCTCCGGTCCAGTGAGAACTCCAGTTGTCGGTCAATTTGTCGGCAAACGACCAGAGGCTGAAATAAGGGTCGTGCACCACCAGCGGCACCGCCGGATAACGGGGGAATCGATACTGTTCGGTCATTGTTGCGTTCCTTATAGCAATTCGTTTCAACGGTCGGCAAATCGACCGGGATATATTATATCATCGGCCGCCGGTTTTGGCAATGGATAAAACGACCAATCTGATGTACAATATCATCCGGACCGCCGGAGCGCCCGGACGAACAACCGAATGCTTTTCCGTCCTTCGACTTGCAGTTCGGCACAATGCAGATTATAGTATGAGCGGTTTTCAGGAATCAAATTCAGTAACTGTTAGGAGTGGCCCCATGTTTCGCGTTCTGTTTCTTTTTCTTGCGACACTGATTCTCGGTCTGTTTTCCGCCGGCTGCGAAACGCTTGATTTATCCAAATTGAAGACGGAACCGGTCTATACGGTCAACATCTATCACATCGTCAAATATCCCGGCAACGAAAAAGCCGAAGAGATGGAAGTGCCGCTGGAAACTTTCGACGGACGCACTCTGTGGATCAACCGGCACGGCTATCTCGATTCCAAAGATTTCAGCGAAGCGCGGCTGGTGCCGATCCCGGACAAACCGGATTTCTTCAAGGTGGAATTGAAACTCAGCCGCCACGGACGGCAGCGCTGGGCGCAGATGATCGGCCGCTTCCGCGGCGATTATATGGCATTGTGCATCGACAGCCGCCATTATACCAGCTTTATCTGTGACGGCAAAATCGACGATATCGGCGACGAAAACTGGGTCCTGCTCAACGCGGAACTCGACACGGATACCGCCAACAACATCGTCAAAAACGCGCCGACCAATTACGCGCATTTCAATCCGTCCACCGATTCGCTGTGGTAAACCGTCCCCTCATGTCAAACTGAACTTATCCGCCCCGGCCCGGCGATGCCGCCGGCCGGGGCGTTTCAATTGCAGTCCGCTACCGTAAAATATCCCGAGAAAAAATGTTCACTGCCGGATGGCGGCCAGCCGGGCGGTGGTTTCCGTCGCCGATTCGCCCGGCACCCCGATGTAGACCACCGCTTCCGTATCGGCATTCAAACCGAGCAGTTGACCGAACAATGAGCCGCGCCTGGAATGCACATAGACCGGCGCCGCTGTCGCGCCTTCCGCCATCGCCGGACTGGTGCCCATCGCGTTGACGGCGCCGCCGGCGATGATGTTCGGCAGCACCGTCCCGCTGGACACCGAGCCGGAGGTCTCCACTTTGAACGCATCGACCCCGGAGCCGATTCCGACCGCTTTGTCCTGCAGCCCCTCACAACCGCCCAGCAAAGCAGCGAGGGCGACAAATCCGGTGACGACCCCCAGCCAGATAAGCGTCCCGAACCAGATATCGCCGATTTCCCGATTTTCGTTCTGACGTTCCTTCGCTCTCATGCGCACCAACCTTTCCTGACTTATTTTCATTGACAAACCTCACCCGCGACAGGTTCGACGGTCAGGAAAATTGTCAACCAAATCATCTTCATTTCGTTGATTATCAATCACCCCAAAGCCATTCAGCACGATTTTTTCTACAACCAGCAGAAACGCCGGAACCGATCGGGTTCCGGCGTTTTCCGCCTGTCGTCTCAAATTCCTCCGGCATTATCTGTTCATCTGGCTTTCGCCTTGCCCTTTTTCGCCTGTTCCTTTTCATAGATATGATAGAACAACAACGGAATGAGCACGAAGATCGCCGAACCGAAGAACAGAAACGCGATATAGATGAATTGCGCTTCGATACCTTTTTCACGAACCCCGCCGGTCGGGATGAAACCGACGAAAATCGCCAGCAACGCGGTCAGAAAAGCGATGCCGGAAACGATCCACATGCCGAGCTTTCCGCCGGGAATGCGGTAGGGACGCGGCACATCCGGCCTGGAATAACGCAATTTGATCGCCGCGGCGAACATCAGCAGATACATGATCATATACAACTGGGCGGTCAGCGCCGACATGATCCAGAACGCGCCGCTGATGGTCGGCATGAACAACACCACTGTCGCCAACAGCGAGGAAATCGTCGCCTGGACGATCAGAATCCGGGTCGGCATGCCGTTCTTGTTGCGCTTCTGCCAGTACTGCGGCAGATAACCTTCCCTGGCGACTTCCAGTACTCCCTTGGACGGACCGAGCACCCAGGTGACCACCATCGTCAAGGCGCCGTAAGCCAGCAGGAAGCACATGATCGGCGTCATCCACTCGATGTGAAAGATCTGGAAAATCTTGTCGAAAGCCTGACAGGCGCCGGCTGCCAGGCTGATGTCATTCTCCGGAATCACCAATGCGATGGCCAGCGCGCCGAACACGCTCAACAAAATCACCACGGCGCAGGCGCTGAAAATCGCTTTCGGAAACTGTTTGGTCGGGTTCGACATCTCGGTGACGTGGATCGCCGACATTTCCATCCCGGCAAGCGCCACCATCATGCCGGAAAGCAGCATCAACTGATTGAGGTTGTTCATTTCCGGGAAAATGGCGCCGACCGAGAATTGAATGCTCGGCGGATTGCCGGCGATCAGATAACCCGCCGCCAGCAGAATGATGCCGATCCCCGGAATCACCGTCCCGGCCAGCGCGCCGGAACTGCTCAGAAACGCCGAAAGCTTCATGCCGTGGAAGTTCAGCCAGGTGGCCAGCCACAGCATCACCAGGATGGTGATGAAGACGAACCAGCGGCTGGTAGCCAATTCCGGATTGAACACATAGGCGATCGCCGAGGCGACGAAGGTCAACACCGCCGGGAACCAGGGAAGGTTCTCCACCCATTGCATGAAAATGGCGACAAACCCCCATTTCGGCCCGAACGCCTCCTTCACCCACAAATAAACGCCGCCGTCCTGCGGCCAGCCGGACGCCAGCTCCGCCGACACCAGCGCCGACGGCAGGAAAAAGCAGACCGCCGCCGCCGTGATATAGAAAATAATACTGTAGCCGTAATCCGCCTGACTCGGCAGATTCCGCAGTGACAATACCGCCGCCACGGTCAGCATTGCCATCGTAAAGACACTCATCGTACCTTTCGAGCCATTGGTAGCAGCCATACGATACCTCCAGAAAAAAGCTGTTGTAATTCGATCGGAAATACCGGCGAATGCGCCGGCCGCCGCCTTTCCGGGCAGCCGGGCATTCGCCGTCGAGGGTTGTTATTTGGATTTGATGCACATGGTTTTGAAGCAGGTACGGCCGTCGCGGACTTCGCGTTCCACGCCGTGGATGTCGCCTTCGTAACCCGGAAATTCGTTTTCGAAATCTTCGCGGGCCTTGAGGTATTCGAAAATCGGACGTGCCTTTTCATTCATCTTTTCCCCGCCCATCATGATCGGAATGCCGGGCGGATACGGCACCATCATCACCGCCGGAATCCGGTTCATCATAGCGTCGAGGAAGACATATTCGACGTTGCGGCGCACCACTTCGTGATAGGCGTCCGCCGGTTTGAGGGCCTGGTCCGGAATGATCTGGAAGGCAGCCTGCATTTTGCCGAGCATGTCGTGCTCTTTGATATAGCGGTGCATGTTCAGGCAATGGTCTTTCAATCCGACGCCGGCATAGCGTTCGCCATGCGCGTCGACCAGGGCCGGGAAGATGTCGGCCAGCGGCGTATTGCCGTCGAAATCGCGTTTGAACTGCAGCAGCGCGGCAAGCAGCGAACCCTGCTTCGCCCGGGTGGTTCCCAGCGAATTCAGCATCAGGAAGGAATAATAATCGGTCTTTTCGCAGACGATATTGCGATCGATCAGGTAATTGGTGACGATACCGGCCGGAATGCCGCGATTGCCCATCCGGCCGTCGTCGTCCAGTCCGGGCGTCGTAAAGGTCAGCTTGATCGGGTCGAGCATGACATAATCGTCCTCAATGTCGTCGAAGCCGTGCCAGTTGTTGTCCCTGCGCATCACCCACGGTTCCTGGTGATCGGCCAGATAATCGGTCTCGGCGTCGCAGAAATCGACGGTCCGGCCGTCGGCTTTGACCTTGCGCGGCTGCCACATATCGAAGAACCAGTCGCCCCTGGCGGCAAATTCCCGGTTCAGCGAAGCGGTTTTTTTGCGCAACTGCACCGCCTCAAGGATGATGTCGCGCATCATCACGCCGCCGTTATCCTGCATCATCTTGGTCGCCACATCCAGTGACGCGATCATGCTGTACTGCGGCGAGGTGGAACCGTGCATCATATACGACTCGTTGAATTCGTCCGGATTGATCCTGATGCTGCCGCCGTTCTTGATGTGCAGCATCGACGCCTGCGAGAAGGCGGTCAGCAGTTTATGGGTCGACTGCGAACAGAAGATCGGCGGATGATCGGCCTGGAGTTCGTCCTCGGCCATGCCGTAATGGTTCTTGTACATCGGACTGAAGCAGGCGTAGGCGTACCACGCTTCGTCGAAATGGAGATTCTCGACGCTCTTTTCCAACTGCTTCTTGATATTGACGACGTTGTAGCAGACGCCGTCGTAGGTGGAATTGGTCAACGCCGACATTTTGACCGGATTCTTTTTCAGTTCCGCCGGAATCAGCGTACTGGCGTCGATTTTCTGCCGGATGGAAGCCGGCGTGAACTCCGACAGCCGGACCGGACCGATGATGCCGCGCTTGTTGCGCCGCGGAATCATGTAAACCGGCAACGCTTCGGTGATGACCATCGCATAATTCAACGATTTGTGGCAGTTGCGGTCGACGAAAGCGATGTCGTCGCGCACCAACTGGCTGCGCCAGACAATCTGGTTGACCGTCGACGTGCCGTTCAGCACGTAATAGGTCTGATCGGCGCCGAAAGCGCGGGCGGAATTGCGTTCGGCATCACAGACGACGCCTTCGTGATCCAGCAGCGATCCCAGCTCCGGCACCGAAATGGACAGATCGGAACGGAAGACATTTTCTCCGAAATACTTGTACATCGCCACGCCGGCGGGGCTGCGCAGGAACCCCTGCCCGCCGAGGTGCCCGGGCGTATGCCAGGCGTATTTGTACTGTTCGGCATATTTGACCAGTTCGCCGAAAAATGGCGGGTAGAAGCTCTGCAGATACCGCCCCAGCGCATCGACGAACCGACCGGCCCGGAACGGAACGGGATCGGCGGTTTTCCACAGGCAATCGGTAATCTCCGCGAGCGCATCGGTCGGCAGATTTTCCGTCTCCAGGCGGTCGGTCAGCAGGATCAAAGGAATGGTCCGGTTGCGCTGCCGGATCGCGGCGACAAACGCGTCCGGCGTCATCGCTTCCAATTGATTTTCCAACGGCAGATCCCAATCGATGATGATTGTCCCCAAATCGGCACGGGAAACCGAAATTTCCAGCGCATCCTCATAGGAACAAGAGACGATCACCGTGCAATCCTGGACATTTTCCAGCTCCGCGATCAGCTCGCGCAACCGGAACGCATCGTCGTTGTCTGCTCCCAATTGTTTGGATACCAACAGAATCGGCCATTGGGATTTTTCTGTCTTCATTTTTCTACTCCTCTTCATTGATAGACATTAAAGCCGGCTGTTGCGATATTGTCTTACTCCTGAACAATATCTCCCGGCAGACTGCGACCAGTGCTCTCCGCCCGGCGCCGCTGAAATCCGGCGACACCAAAACGGCAGACTGAAAAAAAAATAAACAATTATTAAAGAATTTCGGGGAAATTACTCGCTCTCTATTTTTTACCAATACCATTGATCCGATCAACTGTCAAGAAAAAAATTCAAAAAAATTTTCTGAGCGGAAATGTTTCCACGCTCTTCGTATCCAAAGTATAGCCGCTTCCCGCCGAACATGTTGAACTCAACTGCCGCAATGGCTTCGATACGCTCAAGCCAACCCGGACGGTGAAAAAAATACGTCTTTTTTTATAAATTTTATTTTGAATCTTCCGAAACCGTGCTATTGGTAAACCAGAGAGCGAGTAATTTTATTTTAATGAAGTGAAGCGTATTATTAGAGGAGGAACCATGCCGACTTACCATCTTTTTCTTGGCTGATTTTTTCCGGGCGGAGTTTGTCGTCCGACCGGCCGCGGAAACATTTTCCGGTTTTCCGCCGCCGCTGTCGCGATCAATTCCGGCAACGGGAGCATTCCGTCATTCAGTGACATTTTTCGAACATTCCGCTGGAGCGGGTCAATCGACAAGAGAATAGCATTACAAGACGGAATCGCATTTTATTGCCCTGACAGACTCGTCGCCGGAAAGTCACCCCCACGGCCGGGTTGATTTCGTTCCGTTGAATTTGGAGGTTCGACGGCGAATAAAAATAAAATTTTCAATAGCGTTCCGAATTACAATCAAGAGGAGAAAATTATGTCGGACAGCAGTGACAGCAAAAAACTTGGCGTAATCCCACTGGCGGCGCTGGTCGTCAGCGCAATGATCGGCGGCGGCATTTTCAGCCTGCCGCAAAACATGGCCCAAAGCGCCGCATTGACGGCGGTCATCCTGTCCTGGGTGATCACCGGTATCGGCATGTTCTTCCTGGCCAATACCTTCCGGGTGCTGGCCGACGCCAGGCCGGATGCGACGACCGGTATTTACGCTTACGCACGGTTGGGTTTCGGCAAATTCGCCGGCTTCGAAATGGCCTGGGCCTACTGGCTCTGCAATATTTTCGGCAACGTCGGCTTCGCCGTGCTGCTGATGGATGCGATGAATTATTTCTTTCCGGGCACTTTCACTGGCGGCAACAACATCTGGTCGATCATCGGCGGTTCGATCATCATCTGGGTGATGAATTTCGCCGTGCTGCGCGGCATGCAGCAGGCGACCTTCATCAACACGATCGGCACGATCTGCAAACTGGTGCCGATCCTGCTGTTTATCCTGATCATGCTCTACGTGTTCCGCTGGACCTTCTTCAGCACCGACGTCATGGGCACTGAGACGATTCCGGCCCACGGCATCAAACCGCTGGGCAGTCTGATCGACCAGATCAAATCGACGATGCCGGTCACCCTCTGGGCATTCATCGGCATCGAAGGCGCCGTGGTGGTTTCCGGCAAAGCCAAAAGCCAGAGCGCGGTCGGCAAAGCCACCGTGCTGGGTTTTCTGGCCTGCCTGTTGATTTACGCATTGCTGTCCATCCTGCCGTTCGGCAAGATGTACCAGCCGGAACTGGCCGGCCTGGCCAATCCTTCGACCGCGCCGCTGCTGCAGGATGTCGTCGGCGACTGGGGCGGCTGGCTGATGAACCTCGGCGTCATCGTCGCGCTGCTGACCTCCTGGCTGGCCTTCACGATCATGATCGCCCAGATTCCGTACGCCGCCGCCCAGGACGGAACCTTCCCGAAAATTTTCACCCGGGAAAACAAAAACAACATGCCGAACGTTTCGCTGTGGGTCCCCAGTCTGGTCATGCAGGTGACGATGATCATGGTTTACTTCGACAGCACCGCCTGGATTTTCATGCTGACCATCACCGCCGTGATGATCCTGCCGCCCTACCTGGCCTGCACCGCCTATCTTTGGGAAATCTGCGCGAAAAAGCAGTATCCGGCCAACATGCCGGTCAAATTCCACTTCGCCTATGCCTGCGGCATCCTCGGCTCCATCTATGGCGTGTGGATGATCTACGCCGCCGGCCTGAAATATATGGCGCTGGCCTTCGTCTTTCTGATGATCGGCATTCCGGTCTACATTTACACCCGGCGCAAGGCGATCGAATCGGATCCGAACGCCAAAGGACAGCCGATCTTCACCAAACCGGAATTGATCGGTGCCATTGCAATCACCGTCGTGGCAATCGGCTCAGTCATCGCATTTTCCGTCGGCTGGCTGGCAATTTAACGCTGAATATCCCAATCAACTCATAGAGGAGTAGTAATTATGACGAACAACATCGACACCTATCAGGTTCTGATCGTTCTCGACGAACGCAGCGCCGCCAACGGCGCCATGAATATGGCGCTGGACAATTTGAGCGAAGTTCTGCTCGACAACAACATCCGGGTCATCCAGGCCGATTCCTACGCGGAAGCCTGGCCGATCGTCGGCAATAACATGGACATCGATTGCTTCATGATCACCAGCGACATGGAACTGGACGCCAAGAGTGAACTCAAAGCGATCGAACTGTTGAAATTCATCAAGGACCGCCAAGCCAAAGTACCGGTGTTCCTGCTGGCTGACCGGGCGAAAACCGCCCAGGCAATGTCGGAAAAACTGATGGCGCTGGTCAGCGAATTCGTCTGGATCTTCGAGGACAGCCCGGTCTTCGTCGCCGGCAGGGTGGAAGCGGCCATCAAGCGGTTCCGCGATCTCCTGCTGCCGCCGTTGATGAAAGCGATCTGGCAGTACAACGAAGACAGCCACGAATACTCCTGGGCGGCACCGGGCCACCAGGGCGGCGTCGGTTTCACCAAAAGTCCGGCCGGCAAGAAATTCTACGACTTTTACGGGGAAAACCTCTTCCGCACCGACACCGGCATCGAACGTTCCAGCATCGGTTCGCTGCTCGATCACTCCGGCGCCTTCGGCGTCAGCGAAAAATTCGCCGCCAAGGTATTCGGGTCCGACCAATCCTATTCGGTCGTCGTCGGCACCTCCGGCTCCAACCGGACCGTCATGCAGATCTGTCTGCGCGAAGGCGATATCGCCATCTGCGACCGCAATTGCCACAAATCGATCGAACAGGGCCTGATCCTGACCGGCGCCATCCCGGTTTACCTGATCCCGACCCGCAACCGCTACGGCATCATCGGACCGATCCATCGTTCGGAAATGACCCCGGCCACCATCAAGGCCAAAATCGCCGCCACCGGCCTCAAGCCGAAATACGACAAACCGGCCTATGCAGTCGTCACCAACTGCACCTATGACGGCCTGTGCTACAACGCCGCCAAAGTGCAGGATGAACTGGCGTTGACCGTCAACCGGGTCCATTTCGACGAAGCCTGGTACGGTTACGCCCGGTTCAACCCGATGTACGCCGACCATTTCGCGATGCGCGGTGAAATTCCGGCCGATTACGACGGCCCGACCGTCTTCGCGACCCAGTCGACCCACAAACTGCTCAACGCACTGTCGCAGGCGTCTTACATCCACATCCGCAACGGCAAGGATTCGATCGACTTCAACCGGTTCAACCAGGCCTACATGATGCATGCGACGACCTCGCCGCTGTACGCGATTTGCGCCTCCAACGACATCTCCACGGCGATGATGAACGAAAGCGGTACCTCGTTGACCCGCGAAGTGATTGAGGAAGCGGTCGATTTCCGCCAGGCGATGGCCCGGCTGTACCGCGACTTCACCAAAAAGGGTTCCTGGTTCTTCAAACCGTGGAATGCGGAAAAAGTCACCGATCCGGCAACCGGCAAAGTCTACGATTTCGCCGATGCGCCGCGGGAACTGCTGATCACCGAGCAGAAGTGCTGGCGGATGGATCCGAAAGACACCTGGCACGGCTTCACCGACCTGGAGGACAACTGGGTGATGCTCGACCCGATCAAAGTCAGCATCCTCGGTCCCGGCATGGGCGACGACGGCAGATTGCTGCAGAGCGGCGTGCCGGCGGCATTGGTCTCCAGCTATCTGTACCACGAAGGAATCGTCCCGACCCGGACGACCGACTTCCAGATCATGTTCCTGTTCTCAATGGGCATCACCAAGGGGAAATGGGGTACGCTGATCAATACGCTACTGGCCTTCAAGCAGTTCTATGACAAAAACGTGCCGGTGGCGGAAGTGCTGCCGGAACTGGCCGACGCCTTCCCGGCGGTTTACGGCAACGTCGGCATCCGGGATTTGAGCAACCGGATGTTCGAATACCTGCAGAAGGAAAACCCCGGCGCCAAGCTCAACGCCGCCTTTGCGACGCTGCCGAAAATGGCGATGACGCCGCGGCAGGCCTATGAAAAGATCGTCGCCAACGAAGTGGAAATGGTGCCGAGCGGCAAGCTGATGAACCGGATCAGCGCCAACTCGATCATCCCGTATCCGCCGGGCATTCCGATGCTGATGTCCGGAGAAAATTTCGGCGGCGCCGACAGCCCGCAGATCGGTTACCTCAAATCGCTGGAGGACTGGGATCATTCCTTCCCGGGCTTCGAGCACGTCACCGAAGGAACGGAAGTCATCGACGGCATTTACCATGTCATGTGCGTCAAGTAAACCGACGTTCCCGTCCGGTCGCCGCCGTCGACGCGGCGGCTGAAAACGGCAAAAGCGCCATGGGATGCCGAAAGGCTCCCATGGCGCTTTTGCCGTACGATCCTCAAGGCAATAGCTGATCCTTGAAGATCACCACCAGCGCGCCGATGACCGCCAGAATCTGAATGATCCATTCGAAGCCGCGCTGCGGAATTTTCTTCAAAATCCACACCCCGCACCAGGCGCCCAGCAAAACCACCGGCAGCATCGCCAGGTCCGCCCGGAAAGAGGCCCAGGTGATGCGCTCCTGCAGCACGAAGATCGGCAGCTTCAAATAATTCAGGATCAGGAAGTACCAGGCGCAGCAGCCGATGTAATTATTTTTCGGCAGCCGCATCGCCAGCAGATAGATGGCCATCACCGGGCCGCCGGCGTTGGCCATCTGGGTGGTGAAGCCGGCCATCAGGCCGAAAAATGCGGTGAAGGCCCAATGCCGGGGCACCCGGTCGTCGTTGCGCAGCAAGTACTGCCGGCCGAAATGGATCGCCACCATCAGCAGGATGATGCCGCCGATGACCGGCCGCATCCAACTGTCGTCGAGGTATTCCAGCGCCACCGCCCCCATCCCGATGCCGCCCAGCGCCCACGGCAATAGCCGGAGCACCAGTTTCCAGTCGGCATATTGCCGGTAATAGGCCACCGCCATCAGATCGGCGGTACAGAGCATCACCAATTGCAAACCGGTCGAAAGCCTGGCATCGAAACTCAGGGCCAGAATGATGACCGGCAAGGTGCCGATGCCGGGCACCCCGGTTTTGTTGATGCCGATCAGAATCGCCGAAAGAATCAAAGCGGCCAGTTGCCAGCCGGACATGTCGCCGAAAAAATAAGCCGCCCCCATGAAAACTCCTCTCCATATTACTTGACGAACTGTAGTTGGGCCATGCGTTTCCGCATCCGGTTAATATAGCTGAATTTCCCGGATTCGGCAAACCGGAACGCGGTTGAAGACGGTATCAATGAAAGGGCAATAGGAGCCGGTGCATCAGGAAAAACCATTGAAGGTATCCTGGTCCGGCCTGAAAACTCTCCCTGCAACGATTCGTTTCACACTTGACAAGAACACGGTTTCTACTGCAATTATCTTATGTGACCGTACAGAAAAGTGATCCGGAATCATTCCCGTCCGTTTCAATGAATTAATCTCCTTACTGTCTGCTGACCGGTTTCAGTTGGGGAACGCTATTTTTCGGATTATCGCGGCCCGGCTTGAAAGCGACTGCGGCAAATGTCGCCAAAAGAATCAAACGCACTCATCCTTGCCGGCGACAGCCGGTGATTTCTGAACAATTTTAACCCGATTGGGGTATAATTGTATTTGCATGGTTTCCGATCATGCTGTATAGTATCGCCCGAAAAGCAAGGTAAATTTGTCTTTAACGGGTAGGAAACAGGAGTAAAATGTTCAAAAAACTTTGGCATCCGGAAATGATTCAACAGCATATTCTGCAGCGTTACGGGCAGGAACCGTTGAATTCCTATTATTATGCGACCAATTATCCGGATGTCTACGCCGCCGCCGAACGGCTGTTCGGTTCCTGGGGCGAAACCATCGAGGCCTGCGGGCTGGATTACGATGAAATCCGCAAGTATAAAACCTGGACATCGCAAGGCGTCCTCGAAGAGATCCGGGCGATGGACGAACGCGGCGAACCGCTGCACTCCAAATATATCCAGACGATCAACAAATCCTTGTATATGGCCGCCTTGAAACGTTTCGGCAACTGGGGCAAAGCGGTCCAGAGCGCCGGGATATCCTATAAACAGATCCGGCTGCGGCGCAGTATGACTGCCGAAGAGACCAAACGGAAAATCATCGAGCTGTTCAAGCGCAACGAGGATTTATCCTACACCAACATGCGGAAAAATCACCAGTATCTGCTGGCGGCCGGCATGAAAAAGCTCGGCAACGGCAGTTGGGCCGCCGCCCGGCTGGCCTGCGGAATCCTGACCAATTACCGTCTGGACCGCAACAAACGCAAAGAGCAGAAAAGCTAACGAAGTTTTTCACCATCTTCATTCAATTCAACCGTTCGCCGCTCGAACGCAACCGGCCATCCCGCCTCCCCCGATCCCGGCGCCGTAAAGGATGAAACAGTTCGAGAATATCTTTTCGGCCAGCCGCTGTTTTTCCGCCCGGATTTCCATTCCGTTCCCTCCGACGCTTCCGGTTTCCGCGCCTGCTTTCAATGAATTTGCCGTTGCCTTCCTCCGCGCCGCCGTCAATTCTCCGGCGGTATAACAATCCGGTAAGTGCCGTTTTCCTGATCGATCGTCACCGTCGTACCGTCGGCAAACGTGGAGCGCTGCCGGCGTCCGGCGTCATCGAGCAATTCATGGCCAGTCATCTCCAGCAGGCCGACCCGCCGATGCAGCGCCGCCATCGCCTTGACCGTTTCCAGTTCCTCCGGGGTCGGCTCTTCGGCGACATACGGCATGCCGGCATTCAGCAATCCGTACAGACCCGGAATTTCCGTCGCCGGATAATAATAGGAATCGCGGGTCATCTTCGATTCGAACGGCAGGAAAATCGCGTCATGATATACCAGGTTGAACAACGGAATCATAATCGCGAATGGCGTATCATTCTCCATCACCGGCCACGGTCCGTGATGAGCCAGGTCGAGATAAGGGATCGCCCAATCCACCGGCTCTTCCGAACTGACGATGCCCCATTGCTCCTTGATAAAGCGGAAACATTCGCCGCGCGCCCGATAACACTGCGTCCGGCTCATCGGATGTTCGGGGTGGTAGCATTCGTCGGCCGGTACCGCCGCGAACACATCCAGATAACAGCCGTCGACCCTGACGCCCAGCATCGCCAGAAACTGATTGTTGCGACGGACATAATCCAGCGAACGATGCTGACAGAGAATGCCGTTTTTGCCGCCCGCCCAGATATCGTCCATCGGCCGGCTGCCGTCTTCCTTCCGGACCAACAACTCCGGGTCGTAACTCGGCGCATCGGTGTAGAAATCGCGATATTGCTGATGAAAGGCGGTAACGACATCCAGCCGGCGGCATTCGGCCAGCAATTGTTTCAATCCCTCGACGCCGCCGGGCTGCCGTCCAACCGGCAGTTGGTCCGGTTCGAGATTGTCATAACCGCGGTAACCGATGCCGTCGAAATGCACGTACAGCCGTTCGAGTCCGGCTTCCTTCAATCTGCGGATGTTGTCAGCGTGTTTCCGGTAGTCGATCCACCAGGTATCGCCTTCCGGCCTGTCCCGGCCAGCCCGCATATTGGTATACATTACCGTCGTATGCAGAATCGGGCTGCCGAGCAGCTTTTCCAGTACCGGCGTCCGGGCGATTTTTTCGTTCAAACCGACAAATTTACCATGTTCCCTGGCGTACTGCCGGTAACGTTTGGCCATCTGAACGTAGTTACCGTCCAGCGTGGAAAGCCGCGCCCGCCGGACATAGCCCATTTTCCCGAGCGAATGCAGCCACAGCACCTCCACGCCGGTGCCGGACTCCGGAGAATGTTTCAACGTGCAACCGGCATCGTCGGGCGTCTCCAATATCAACATCGCCGACTGACCGCCCCGACTGATTCCCCACCACGGCATATACAGAGTACGGCCGTAGGCCATCCCGTAGCCCGGACCGTCGCCGTAAGGCGTCTCGAAGGCCTGCGGCCAGCGGCGTGGAATGTACAGACCCTGCATGAACGGCACCGCCGTCCCGTCGGCGTCGCCGGCCTCCAGTGCGCCGGGCCATCGGCATTGCCGCCAAACCGCCCCGGTTTCCTGCGGGCGTAATTCGAAGATGACATCGCCGGTTTCCCATTCCAGCCCGACGAACAAAACCATCGCCAAATCCAGCTCCACTCCGGCGGCTTTCCAACCGGCCAGATAAATTTTGTAGCCGAGAACTCCGGCGAATTGTTCCGGTTCGATCCGCCGCCGACCAGCCGATTTCAATTCCAGTTGATGATCCTCGCCATTGAACCGAACCACCGACGGCGTCAGTTCCGCCAAACGCCAGATTTGCCCAGCGCGCCGGACCGTCACCGTCAGATTCCGCCGGTTGAGGCTGACGATAACCTCGCCGGATTTCAGAAGCAGTTCGTCGCCGGCCGGCTCCGCCGTCACAAAGTTTTTCGACCGCATATCCGCCGGCTCCGCCGCCGCTTGCACCCGTGCCAGGATTCCGGGCGCCAGTTGCGGAGCATATTCACATTTTGCCGCCGACAGCCAGCCGGCGGCAAAAAGCACGCCGGCCAGAACATTTTTCCAACCGCAGTTCACCATCGTCTGGACTCCTCACCACACTTCACCCGGCAGGAACGGCAGCCGGTCATAAGCCTGCCAGGCCCCCTGCCCGGCATAGCTGTAATCGTTTACCCCGGCAATTTCTTCCGGATAAAAACGTTCCCAATCATTGAACAGTTGCCGGCGGCCGACCGTTTCGGCATGACCGTCGGCAAACAGGATATTCGCTGCCTTGTCATGGCGTACTTCCGTCATATAGGCACACATCGCCGGAACGGTGTATCCCTCCAGACACAACATGATGTCGGAAGGAGACGGCACATTTTCCACTTTCTTCATTGCGAAAGTGAACACCGGCGACAACGGATAGTCATTCTGCATATTGGTCGCCATATCGGAGCTGCGGCCGCCGGCCGGACAGAGAAACAGTTCGTCGCTGCCGGCGTACTCGTAAATATAAGGGATGTAACTGCCGTAGGCATCGTCGCGAAAACGCCATTTGCTCCGGTCGGATGGATGACCGTCCGCCACCCACCAGCCGATGTTGACGCCGCAATTCGCATAGGTCGGCGGCATGAAACTCCGGTTGTCATCGGCATACATCAACAATGCCAGGCCATGCTGTTTCTGGTTGCCGGTACATTTGATACTGACGGCTTTCGCTTTGGCTTTGCCCAGAGCCGGCAACAACATGCCAGATAAAATGGAAATAATTGCAATTACGATCAGCAATTCTATCAATGTAAAATTTCTCTTCATTTTTCACCTGCTTTCCGTTCTTGTTTTTGTCGTTCAAAAGTGTTATAACGTATTTCCCAGGAAAAATTCTTCCGATGGCGTATGATTGGCCGGCGCCTTGTAATTGCCGTCCATGCAACTGAATAACACTTCCGTCGCCAGCCGCCCCATCTCGATCGGCCTGGAACACAAGGAAGTGATGAATGGCTCTTTCCAGCGGCAATACCCCAGGCCCTCCGCCGCCAGCACGCCGATTCGCTGCTTCAAGCCGACCTTCCGGCCGGCCAGGGTATCCACCAGTACCCGGGCGAATGCGTCGCTTTCGGTGACGACCAAAATTTTGTTGTATTTTTCCTTGAGTTCATTGAAATAACCCAACGCCGCCATGCAGGAAACCTCATGGGGGTCCAAATTGCAATTACCGACCACCCGCTGTCGCTCTTCGCCGATCCGGTGAAGCGCCATAAATGCTTCAAACGCCGTCCGGAAGTCATTGAAATTGCTGGTGCGCACCACATCGCGCATGTAAAGGAACGCGTCATATCCCATCCGCAAAGCAAAATCCAGCGCCGTGGCAAAATTTTTCTCAATCGCCGGCGTCACGGTATTGACCGCCAGCGTACTGCGCCGGTTGACGATCACCATCGGCTTGGTCAGTTCGCCGACCAACGGCGCCAGCACACCGTCGGGAATGTGCTCATCGACCAGAAAGCCGTCGACCTCGCCGGCCAACTCCCGCATCGCTCCGGCAATCGCGCGGAAAGCACTGGTGTTGATCGGCAGATGATTCAACGGGGCCGTCGTATGACTGCACAGCAAATTGACCCGCCGCACCGCGCATTCCCCCTGAATCCCCAGCGTAATATCGTTGAAGTAATTGTCCTGGACACTGAACGGCGACAGCGGACGGATAAAAAATCCGATGTTGCCGGTAATCCGGCGCGGCTCTTCCGGTTTCGGTCCGCACACCGAATAGTTTTTGCCGTGGTTCTGGCAAATATAATTCCGGGCCGCCAATTCCTTATAGGAGCGGATGACGGTGATATGGCTGACCCCATATTGATCGCGCAGCTCCCTGATGGAAGGCACCCGGTCGCCCGGCCGCAACTCCTGCGACTCGATGCGCCGCTTCAACTCATCGGTGATTTGTTCATATAACTTCATATATTTGTTCATCCGCTACAATTCCGATCCGTCACTTCGGCTTTGATTTCGCCGTTTTTGCCGGAACGATTGCATTACCACTAATATCAACAAAGCTAAGTATAGTATATTTTTGGGCAAAAGTCAATACCTATATTGAAAATAAAGCCTTTTTCTGATAGAATTTTTATTTACATATAATATTACAACAATTATCGCTTAACCTTGCAAATCCTCGGCGATCTCCGGCAAAAATTTGCCGGAAATATGGAGGAAGTATTTTACTTTTGCCGAACAGACGATATTATATAGATGAAGAACAGTTTTCAAAAAAACAGCATAGCAAACTTCCAACGGAGGGAAAAAATGGGTAAAATGGCACTGGGTTTTTCGATGATTACGCTGCTGTCGTTCGGTCTGGCGGCGGAAGAAGCGCCGGCCGAGCCGGAAGTGATGCCGCAAATCTGTCCGGCAAGCAGTTGCGCCACCCGCAGCAGCGGGTTGGTCTCCTTCTTCGGCTGGCCGTGGGTGGATGTCGTCAACGGTTTTTCATTGGACTTGTATCATGCCCACGATGAAGTCAACGGCATGGAATTCGGCCTGCTGTTCAGCGAAGCCGATGTCAACGGTTTTCAACTGGCACCCTGCGTCAACATCGCCAATACTTTCTGCGGCGTCCAACTGGCCTGCGGCAATATTACCGATCAGTTCACCGGCCTGCAGCTCGGCGTCGGCGGCAATTCGGCTTATCAGTTTACCGGCTGCCAGTTGAGCATCACCAACATCACCGAAACGGCCGACGGCGCCCAGATCGGCGCTTTCAACCTCGCCGAAGATTGCGATTTCCAGCTTGGCGCCATCAACTGCGTGGAAGGCGGCAAGGGGCTGCAGATCGGTGCGATCAATTACAATCCGGACGGCTTCCTGCCGGTCTTCCCTTTATTCAATTACAGTTTCTAAAGTTGATATTTCGACCAATAAATCGCCCGGCCGGAATTCACCGGCCGGGCGATCTGTTTCCAAGCACCGAAAAAGAAAAACCGCTCCGGCAAAAAACGAATTTGCCGGAGCGGTTTGACAATATTGCTGAATCGAATGACCGTTTACAGCGTATTTTCTGTCAGCGTCTCCGCCTCAATGGAATCGAACTGAACTTTGCAGTCCTCTGAATTGCTGCGAACCAGTACAATCAACCGCGCATACGCCGCTCCCGGACACCAGGCATCCGCCGGCATGCCCATTGTTGCCTGTCCCTGAACTATTCCGCTTAGTGTTACGCTTTCCTGTGGTTTAAGGGTTTTGCTGCCTCCTGCATACATCAACGCGCCGCCCTGTTTATGCAACCGTACGCCAATCCCAACTCCAGCGTCGAAACCAACCGGTTCAGTGAATTCTACTGCAAAATTATTATCTGTCAACTTTGTTACAGACCTGATTGACTGAGAATACGATTGTTTCAAATGGTTATTCGGCAAGTCACTGTAATCAGTTTCAGTAAAAAATACCGGTACGGCCCTGGCGCCTTCCTGCCACGCAGAAGCATCTCTGACGTAAATCGTCGTCGAATCTTCATTGCATTTACGGCTCAAAACAGTATCGCTGCCTGGAAGTGCCTTCACCGTCCAATCCCGGATTTCATTACCGTTCTGATCATAAACTTTGAACCCCAAATAAACTGTCGCCTCTGAATCTGCAGATAAATTCTTAAAATTTCCTGAAATTTCAATCGGTCGAGCCGGATCAACTGTCAGCATATCCCTGCTATAGACATTGGTCACCTTCCCACTTACCTGAAAACCGGCGTTTTTTCCATCAAAAGTTCCGGTCTGCGAATTCCAGTTCAACCAATCCTCCGGGAATTCGATCCGGACATCCGTTTTCGTGTCATTGAACTGGAGCGCGACAAGTTCCGAAGAGGCAACAACATTTTCTTCGGATTGAGAAGAAGTCATACAACCTCCTGTCGCCAGTACACTACAGGCAATGATAACGCGACCTAATAATTCCATTTTCTACCTCCTGATGGTTGGGTTGAGATTACACGGTATATTTTGGCGAATGCTCGATAGAATGGTCATATTCCTCCATGCCACACAAACAGCTCATGATTCCGACAATGTTAGTACGGTCAAATAAACGCTTCGAGGTATTTCGGGCATTATTGCCCCACACTTCCAATTGCCGGGACGATTGTTGCATCAAAGTTTGAAAACCGCTCCTGATCGATTCAAATTCCGGCAACGCAATCATGCCGAGTTCATATTGTTCGATCAATTCCGCCGTATCCCCGGTAATGATGCCGAAAATCGGCTTCCCGGCTGCAATATACGCTTGAAATTTGGCCGGAAGTGTCATCGCAAATTCTCTTTTCAATGAAATGATCATTACATCGGACTGGGCAAAAACTTCCGGCATTTTTTCCTGCGGCAGTCGACCGGTAAAAACAATGTTCCGATATTGTTTTGCCTGGACGAGCTTCTGCAGACGCTCAAGAAACACCCCTCCCCCAACCAGCCGCAATTCCGCTTCCTCATTTTTCAAAGAGCCGAATGCTTCAACTACCATTTCCAGATTCTGAACCGAACCGATATTTCCGGCAAAAGTGAAAATTCTTTTGCCGGAAACAGCTTTGGAGGCCATAGCCAGACGCTGGGTCGTCCACTGCGGGATAAAATGGATCTCTTTATCCGTATAGGGCCGTAATTTTTCAATGAAGCCGGGCGAACTGACGCCAATCGTCCCGCAGGCTGAATAGATCAGGCGGACGAAATTATCGAGCAGCAACCGTTTCCACCAGCAGGGCTTGAACCCGTAAGCATAAACGGTATCCGGCCAGACATCCTGGGTCCAGATCATACACGGTTTCCGGCAGATATAATGCAGTACCACTCCGGCAACGGCCATCGTCAGAGGTCCGGTGTGGTAAATAAAAATCTGCTGATACCGCCAACCATGAAATAAGCTCCACAGCGAAGTCAGCAGCGCAAAATTCAAATAATTGACGATTTTCCGGACCACGCTTCGATTGTAGCCGGTTAAAGTTTTCACCCGATGAACCGGAATATCCCGGTATTCCCTGGTCGTCTGAAACCAACGATTATAATAACCGTCAAAAACCCGGTCATGCGGATAACTTGGCACTTGCGTCAACACTTCAATGTTCCAACCGCGCTTTTTCCATTCGGCAGCCAGATCATTGATCAGAAACTCTTCCGGGAAAAAGCGCTCCGTCAGAATCAGAATTTTGCGTTTACCCATGGTTGCATCCGTTATTTTTTCAGTTCGACGCCTCTCCAGCGATTGGCGAGTCTGGCGGTGCCGAGGATGAGCTTGAGAACGCGCCAGGAAGTGTTGGTCACCTGGTATTCAGAACAGATTTTGTCATATTTGCCGCCGTTGGCTTCGAATTCGTCAAGCACCAGCGCGATGGAATCAAGGACGATTTCGGGATCGAGTCCGGTGAGGATGATGGTACCGGCATCCATCGCTTCGGGACGTTCCAGCGCCTGGCGAATGGTGATCGCCGGAAAATTCATCATGCTCGACTCCTCGCTGATCGTTCCGGAATCCGAAATCGCACACTTGGCATTAAGCTGCAGCGCATTGTAATCGAAAAAACCAAACGGCTTGAGGAACTGCACCCGCGAGTCGATCGTCACGCCATCGAGCGCTTCGATCCGCATCCGGGTACGGGGATGGGTCGAAACCACCACCGGCATATCGTATTTGGCGGCAATCGCGTTGAGGAAGGTCAGGATTTTGCGCAGATTGCCGGGATAATCGACGTTTTCCTCGCGGTGGCAACTGACGATGAAGTAACGGTTCTTTTCGAGCTTCAGCGTTTCAAGAATTTTCGATGCTTTGATCTTCGGCAGGAACATGTTGAGCACTTCGTACATGGGCGAGCCGGTTACATAAGTATGGCGGTGCGGCAGCCCCTCGGCCAACAGATGGCGCCGGGAGTTCTCAGTATAAACCAGATTGAAATCAGCGATGTGGTCGATGATCCGACGGTTGATTTCCTCGGGCACGTTGAGGTCGAACGACCGGTTGCCGGCCTCCATATGGTAGATCGGAATCTTCATCCGTTTGGCCATGATGCCGGCAATCGCCGCGTTGGTGTCGCCCAGGATCAGCACCGCATCCGGCCGCTCGGCGTCAAATACCGCCTCGACTTTGATCAGCGTTTCGCCCAGCACATGGCCGAGGCTAGAAGTATCGACTCCGAGGTAATAATCCGGCTTGCGCAGTTCCAATTCCTCGAAAAAGACCTGGTTGAGTTCATAGTCGTAATTCTGGCCGGTGTGGATCATTTTGTGGTCCACGTGTTTTTCCAGCAGCTTGATTACCGCCGCGAGGCGGATGATCTCGGGACGGGTCCCGACAATCGTCATTACCTTCAACTTCGATTTTTCCATTTGTCTTAAACCTCTTCAAAAAACGTATCCGGGTCGGCCGGATCGTAGAATTCATTGATCCAGAAGACGGTGTAAAGTTCGTCCTCGCCGATATTGGTGATATTGTGGGTGTACCACACCGGCATGTCGACAAAGGACGGATGGCCGCCGTCCAGCTCGAACGTCAACTTTTCTGCGCTACCGACTTTGCGCAGCTCAATCCGGGCCTTGCCTTTGATCACCGCGAAACGCTCGATCTTGCGGGTATGGTAATGGTTGCCGCGGGTGATGCCCGGTTTCGTCGTCGAAAACGAAACCTGGCCGCCGAGGTGATCCAATTTGACCAGCTCGACGAAACTGCCGCGCGCATCGGTGTTCAGTTTCAAATCGAACGGGAAGAAGTTCTTGTGATCGATATAGCCGCAGAAGGTATTGAACAACTGCACATCGAACTTCGTCGGCAACTCCGGAAGGATTCCCTGCTCGAAATATTGGGTTCTAAACCGTTCAAAAGTCGCCAGCAGCTCCGATACTTTGCGTTCGGCGCCGTATGGAATCGGTCGCGGACTGGCCGCTTCCCCCGTCCGGATGATCTGCAGGAATTCCCGACACAGCTCACCGACGTAAATCAGTTTGATCGAACCGTCCACCTGGATTTCCGGCTGTTCGCCATGCGTCAATTTATGGCAGAAGGTCGCCACAACCGAGTTGTAATTCGGCCGGCCGTAGGGACCGAAAACGTTCGGAATCACGCAACCGGTGAATTTGGCGCCGCTCCGTTCCGCCCAGGCTTCCAGCAATTGGCGGCCTGCGCGTTTCGAGGCGCCATAGAGATTATCGCGCTCCTCCTGGGTCGAGCTGGAAAACAGCACGTGTGGCGTGACCTGCTCGGCCTCCATCGCCGCGATCAACTGCCGGACCAGCCGGAGATTGGTATCGTAAATCACCTGCGGGTCGGGGTGGCGATTCATCGCCGCCAGGTGCACGATCGCGTCGCACCGCTTCACAAAATGCCGCAGCGCCGCCTCATCCGTAAAATATTCGTCTTTACAGGGAACCCGCTCGACATCGCTTTGAGTACCAAGCAGGTTGTATAAATGGGTTCCGACAAATCCCGGCTGTCCGGTGATCCCGATTCTAAACATGATTTCTAGGCTCCTTCTTTTGCCAATCCATCCACAAGTCCTTGTCATAACGCCAACTGTCCTGCAACGCCTCCGTCAGCACCTTCCCGGAAAACACCAGCAGTATCGAATCGGCAACTTCCGCCTTCAGGCAGTTGGCATACCCTTCCGGCACGCAGATGATCCGGCTGTGCCGTTCATCCAGTCCGTACACTTCGGGGATCAACTGTTCGCTCGGGTGTTCCCAGTCATCGACGGCGACGAAGGCCAGTGTGAAGGCTCCTTTGACACAGTAAAACCACTTCTTTTCGTAGCGATGCCCATGCCAGCCGCGGATCACGTTTTCGTCCGGATGGTGAATGAAATAAAAACGTTCCACGCCGGGAAAACGAAAAGCGTTCAGGGAGGAAATTTGACCACGATGGTCGGTGAAGATTTCGCCCGGAATAACGCTGATTCCGGCCATTTTGGTGTTACAGTCCCAAATCTTCCCGGATAAACCGGAGTTTCAACAACAGTTCCTTCATCCCGGCGACATCCAGCCGGCGGGTGTTGTGCGAATGGTAATCCTCGATTCTCGCGACATCCTCGGAACCTTCAATGAAATATTGATCATAATTCAGATCGCGGGTGTCGCACGGAATCCGGTAATAGTCATCCATATCGACCGCCTTGGCCATCTCTTCGCGGGTTACCAGCGTTTCGTAGAGCTTTTCGCCGTGGCGGGTGCCGATTATCCGGATTTCCGACGTGGAGTTGTACAACTCCTTCAGCGCCATCGCCAAGGTGTTCAACGTCGCCGCCGGCGCTTTCTGAACGAACAGATCGCCGTTGACGCCATGCTGCCACGCGTAAATCACCAGGTCCACCGCGTCGTCCAGCGTCATCATGAAACGGGTCATATTCGGGTCGGTGATCGTGATCGGTTTGTTCGCTTTGATCTGTTCCACCCACAATGGAATCACCGAACCGCGCGACGCCATCACGTTGCCGTAGCGTGTACAACAAACCGTGGTTTCCGCCTCACGCCCCAAGGCCCGTCCCTTGGCGATCGCCACCTTTTCCATCAGCGCTTTGGAGATACCCATCGCGTTGATCGGATACGCCGCCTTGTCGGTCGACAGCACTACAACGTTTTTCACGCCGTGCGCCGCCGCCGATTCCAAGACGTTATTGGTCCCCAACACGTTGGTCTGCACCGCCTGCAGCGGAAAAAACTCGCAGCTCGGCACCTGCTTCAACGCCGCCGCGTGGAAGATGTAATCCACGCCGTCCATGGCGCCGTCGACACTCTGCCGGTCACGCACGTTACCGATGTAGAACTTCACTTTCGGGTTCTGCAGCTCATGCCGCATGTCGTCCTGTTTCTTCTCGTCGCGAGAAAAAATCCGCACCTCACGGATATCCGAGTTCAGAAAACGGCGCAATACCGCATTCCCGAAACTCCCCGTTCCCCCCGTGATCAGTAATACTTTGTCGTGAAACATGATACCTCTATTTTATCTGTAAAATTTCTTGATACAGTTTAACATATTCCAGGAAACGATCTTCCTGGCGAAAATGCTTCAACGCATAATTCCGGCAATTTTCAACGTTTTTTGTGGTATAATTCACAGCATTAAGCACCCCGCCTAAATCACCTTGTTCGACAATAATGCCGGTATCCGGCCTTATTGACTCTACGCTACCTCCAGTTCGGTAGGTAATGACCGGAGTTCCGCAGGCTATCGATTCCAGATTGGTCGTCGGAAAATTATCTTCCCAAGTCGGGTTGATGAAAACCTCGGCAACGGAATAGAGTTCGGCCAATTCGGCAATTGATTCGGTACGAGGAATTGCCGTCATATTTTCAGGGAGTCTTCGCATCTGTTTTTTGCTGAGGCCGACGAGAACGAGCCGATAGGGCGAAGGCAACATATTAGCCAGCTTCACAAAATCGGCCAGTCCCTTGCGTGAACTCCAAACCGAAGCGACGCCCAGTAGAATTTTCTCCCTTTGCCAACCATATTTTTCTTTGACGGCTTCTGAATTATGTGGCCGAAAGTTCCTGATATCGATACCATTGTGAATTACCCGAAATGGATATCGGTTGAGAAAAGACCCCTGAACCAGCTCGGCCAACCAACGCGAAACCGGTACAAGAGTCATTCGACGCGGCATGGTAAAAAAATGTTTCTTATCAATCCAGTTTTGTCGCGAACGGTCAAAAAGCCAACTGGCGGGATAACTGTTTCCTTGAGGGCAATTATTACATCCGGTTTGCCATTTGTTGCAGCCAATATAATCAAAATAAGTACAATGTCCGGTAAAACTCCAGCAGTCATGCAGGGTCCATACGATTGGAATATCTTTTTTACTCAAATACTGGAATAACGTCGGATAATTCAAATAATAACCATGAATATTGTGCAAATGGACGATATCCGGCTTGATCGCCTCCATTTGCCGAATCAGTTCGCCAGTTGCATGTCGCGATGCCTGCCCGTGATTGTCCAACAGACGGGATTCCAGCCCGTGCCATCGGCAATCCCAGTGGTTCCCGATCTGTATTAACCGGCTCGACGAATCGCGTCCTACCCGTCCCCAGGCAATCCGACTCTCAAACCCCGCATCGCGTATCGCGTTGCCAATTCCTTCAGCAATGCGGCCTGTGGAACCATTGTTGGCTGTGACATTAATCTGTAAGATTCGTACCATTAGAAATTCTTCTTTATTCACTACCGATGATAATACCCGCTGCCGCGACATAAACCTAAATAGAGAAGCTTTGTACCTTCAGTATTTTGTAAAAAATGTTTTCTTAAAATACCAGTGTGGAAATTACATCAATTGCAACAAGTCCGCGATAGAATCATTAGCTCGCCTTATCATTTGAGCCATGGTCAGGTTAGCTTTTACATAATTTTTAGCTCGCGCACCCAACAGTTGAATCTGTTCCATAGACAACTTACGGATTTCTTGGAGAGCCTCCTCCAAGGAATGGATTATAATTCCACATTTTGCATCTTGAATATAGAAAAACTCCACTCCCTGGTGAAGGTCCTCGGTACGTTGAAAAGTCAAAATAGGTTTACCATAAGCCATAGCCTCCACACATGACAACCCAATCCAAGCCGGTTGGAAATAAATGTCGGCAATGGAGAACAGTTCATCTTTGACTTGAGAATCATACACAGCATCATAATCATAAACATTTTTATAACAAGAAAACTCAGGTTTATATGGACCTGTTCCAATGATAATAAAACCATATTGTTCAGGATCCAAGAGTTCAATCAACTGAATCAGCAACTCAGGATGGCGTTGCGGACTTGAAAAGCGAGCGCAGAAAATAAAATTGCATCGGGTTTTAATACCATATTTTTTTTGCAAATCAGTGGAAAATTTATGCAATGGCAAAGCTGTGATTCTTTCGACGTCTGAAATTGTGTTACCTAAGGCGATAAATTTTTTTCGGGAAATACTTTTTTGCCACAAATGGCATTCATTTTCTGTATAGAGCCATCCCATATCTGCCAACGAATAGAAAAGGCGTCTGATGTAATGAATTCTCCTTGATTCCTTCAGATACCGGGGAAGGGAAATACCATGCCCCCATAAAATCGTTTTACATTTGCAGAATTTCATGATCAGTAAGAGAATCCAAACACTGGGAGATTTGATAGCTGCCAAGATGATAATCACATCATATTGACGAGTCAGTAAAGGAAAAATAGACAGAAAATAAATTGGACCGACATTCCATTTTTTCAATTGCAAATAATTTGATTCGGTTTGGAAAAAACCCATATTTTCTGATTGTGATGTAGATTCAAAGCAGTATAAATCCGTGTTATATACCTTTCGAATCCCTGAAAAAAATTCTTGACGATAATGGGGAATAAGAGGTTGTATAATAGCAATTTTGGGTAGATGTGAATTTTTATTCATCTATTATTCATTGACCTACAAATAAAATATTTCAATTTATTTTAAATTTACAATGCGAAAAACTATTGTTGCCAAAAAAAACGGAACAATGAAAAATTCGTATCCATTTTTGTCATTGTACCGATAAAGCGTAACAGATATAACATTAAACCTATTAGAAAGATAATTTGAAATTTACATTTTTGATTTGAGTTTTTTGATATCTTCCAACAATAAGCCATTGTGAAAGCCCCCACAACGAAGTCAAGTCCATAAAAGTAATAAAATAAAGGCGACCACTATTCGTACGATCTTTGCGTCAAAAGTTGTAAATGGACTGATAATTTATACGCTTTCCTAAATGAGATGTCATAAATGCATAATGCATATTACAAACGTGTTACTTCCAGGCGCAACCTTCTCAATATCTGTTCCGGGAGCCAATCCAAATATACAGAACTGTGGAGAACTATATTTCCCTATTGAACTTGAAAAAAGATACATCATCCAGTAGAAAATCGCAGTCATTTCCCTCTAACACAAACAAGGTTTCTTCACCTAAATAATCACTGTCTTTCAAATTAAGATAGACAATACGGCTCTGATTATCCGAAATATAGAAATTATAGACTTGTTTCGGATACTGCATTTTGCCATCTGAAGCATAATCATAGCGAAAAAGACGTAATGCAGAACTTTTTTCTGAATTCTTGATCTTAAAGGTTAATACGCCTGGACAGGCTGGAATTTTTTGCATAAGATATATTGCCCCCAATCCCTTAAATCGTATGTGAAGGGAATAGTTGCCTTCAATGGGACAGTTTGAATCCGCAAAGACTTCAGGATACTCTTTCAGTGTATTCCATGTCGGTAAAAGTATTTGATATTCAGGGAGCATTATTGAATTCGAATCGTAAAAAACTGCACCGTCATCAATCCATCTTTTAAGGCGTTTTCTGAGAATATCCGAGGACATCATTATTTCCATATTTCCATTCTCAATCAGATTCTCTTTTTCTCCGGAAGTCTCTGTGATATTTTCAACAAGAGGCAGAGAAACCGGAAGGTATTGGTATAATGTCAAACGTTTACTTTTTTCCCGGTTGGAGAAATAAAAAATTTCCATTTTCAATGAAGTCCCTTGCGGTAAAACAAGTTTCTGTTCCGTTAAGAAAGGGCTATCGGTATCTTCCGGCAAAATGAAATAAACAGCTTTTCCCCAATAACGATATTGCTCAAAGATATCGCTTAAGTTCTCCTCTCCTTGCTGTTCTTTTGATAAAGGATAAACAAAAGGGTATTTGCTTCCACCAAGCCTTCTGTACTCGCTGTCATAGATAAACCATGCACAGCCATGATCATTTATCTGACGTTCTTCTATCTCTTTTCCCAGATCCAAGAGAAATGCCTTGGGAAAAGGATGAAAAACTTTTGCGATTTGAGTTCCGATACAAAGGAAAAAAAGAACTGATATGATCAAATTCGGATAAAAATGATATCGGTGTAGTAATTGATGGAGTTTTGATAAGGCAAATACTCCAATAATAATACAAGGAATAAGAAAAATACAACAATATCTTTCAGAAATAATTCCATAAAAGCCTCGCCAAATTATCATAAAGGAGAGAATCGTATAAAGACAAATGTGTAACAATGATTGTTTCGTTTTGTAAAAACAAAAGAAAAAACCGACCAGACATGAAAAGGAAATGGGAAAAAACAGCACTTCTGTGATTTTCTGCAGCGTCATTATCATATGAACCAACCGATTGCGACTTTCATCTTAGAGTATGCTCCATAATAATATTCTATAGGGCAGCCGATTAGCCAGGAACAAAGCAATAGGCTAATAAGTCCTGAAGTCAAAAATACGGGGATAGAAACAGCGGCTTTTTGCCATGATATTATCTTACCAATGCAGAGGAAGAAACAGATCATACCTAAAATGAAATACAGTTCAAATGCTTCATGCCTGCATAAATAAGACAATGAACATGAGATTCCAGCCCAAATGATATCGTACCATTTTTGTTTCTGCCAGAAACGTACAAAAAACAAAACCGTACAACTGGCAAAAAACAAATACGGGATCTCTCTGGTCATCTGGGTGGAATACTCAACCAGAAAAGGATTCGATGCTGCCAATAAAGCCGCCATTCCGGCCAGAAATTTAGACTGAAAAATCTGTAGAGCAATCTGCCAGATTATATATATCAAGAAAATTCCCAGGAATATATTTATAATAACTCCGCCTGTTATAATATCACAAGGAAACCACATGCGGGGCAGTTTCATTAAATAAATAGCCAGAGGCGGAATATCGTTGGCACGCATTGACTGTGTCATAATGGGAATTGACTTCGTCATCTCCCATTGCTCTATCATATTTTCATAGAAAAACGCATCCCGACAGGGAACCGGATAGAAATGCCAGTTTAGAAGTCTGATTACTGCGCCCCAAAGCAATATGGAAGGTAATATCAGGCATAGAAACAGATTCCTGTGGTGTTGAAATATCTGAAAATACCTCATGCGTTTGCTATCTGTTTTCTGTTTTCAGATCGTTACGGCTTAAAATCGGAAGTGTAAACAAAATGATAATGGTGGCAATCAATGGCATATTAATATAAAAAGCTCCAGAGGTCATATTGGCACACAGGAACTGCAGAAAGATCAAGCTAATCCATTGACTATCTGAATATTCTGCATGCATAACCTTATAAGCATGCACCACACTCAATAGAAGCATGATCGCAAAAATACAACCTCCAAAAATTCCGAATGTCATAAATGCATCCAAAATCATATTGTGAGAATAACAACGATAAGGAACCATAAAATACCCTCCTCCCAAAGGATATTTATAAAATTCCTGTAACGCATCATTAAAAAGTTGTTCTCGGCCCAAATCGCCTTCCAGCAAAGTCCTTTGAAAGCGATTTTCTAATACAGGGGAAATATAAGAAATCAATTGGAAAATATAGTCAATAAATAAATAACCTAACAGCCCAACTAGTCCACAGACTATAAATCCAAACAGAGGGTTCTTTTGCCTTGCCGAAATATAGACAAGAACAGGTACTGCCATAGAAATTATTGGTCCCCGTGATCCGGCTTTAGCTATTAGAATCAATCCCAGTATAATCAGTATTCCGATAAATATTTTGAAAATCCGGATATTTGATTTCCTGTTCCACTGAGAGATCCCAAGAAGCGCGGCAGATGTCCCAAATTGTCCAAGAGAAATCGAGTTCAATAATTGGATATTTTCACCGATCTGCATGCGCCCCATGTTCTGGCCTCCCTGAAAATTCATATTGAACAAAGAGGCTACATTTCCGAAAAAACAGACAAACAACGCCATCTTCAAAACCAATGCATAATCAATATACCTGATGGTTAAAATAATCGTTAAAACTCCTGGAATCATCACAAACCACAGATATTTTTCTGTTGTCCAGTAATACTGCCCTGCTTTTGCTGGTTCATCAAAGTATAAATCAAAGAAAATTTTAAGAACATATACGGCATAAATACAAAGGAAAAAGTAATTGTTAGCGGTAAGTACTTTTTCTTTATTGATATCCGCTTGAGAGGACATTGAAGAATAAATCAAATAAAACGACAGCAGAAGTAAAAAAACTCGAAACGGTGTCGTAATCACTGTGGATTCATTCCCGACAAATCTGCCCAGCATGCTGGTAATGAAGTTATATCCAAACAGAGTGAATACGAAAAACAAAGAACTCAGACAACGGATAGAAAAAATTTCACTTAAAGATGATCTCATGACGTCTTATCTGAAAAAAATTTTCAACTTAGCAACCCAAGCAATCGCCAGATATCCGGTCAGAAAATTTCTGATCCGGGCTTTTACTGTAAATGGACGGGCAAAACCGGAAGATACTTCCCTCCATGTCATTTCTTTCAGTCGTTCATAAAAACCATCCCGTTCCAATGGCCTGGGATAGGGCGAAAGAAGCTGTTTATTGCACTGCTGCTCTCGCAGAGGATCAATAGGTTGAAATACAAAATACGCCGAAATTTTTTCCCACAGTTCGATCCCTTTCTGCGTATTGAGCAAAACGGCGGAATTGGAATACTCTGGACAAAACGATGGATAAAGATTATGACTGTCGCAATCGCCTATTGTGATATCTCCTGTACGATTCAGTGAAGTATAGCGACATCTGTAGCAGGCTTCTCGAAAACCGACTCCCTTCAAATAGATGGAATAATAAGGATCATATGAATGATTGCGCTCAAGGATTTTTCCGTTTTGGAACCCAATTCGACTTCGAAATAATGTCCGTTTGGCGTGAAATCCGCGACGTGTCCGAAAAAGGCAAGATATGATTGGACTGTCATACTGCTTTGACAGCTCCTCAAAAGACCGTTGCAAAAATTCTGGACTGGCTACTCCATGGCAAATCAGATCCATTGTCAGCAATGTCGGATAATTTTTGCCAAGATATGCCTTCAATCCAGCCACCTGACAGGGGACGCCGGAAAAAAGAACGATTCTGTGATTCTCCAAGAATCGGCGAATTTCCTCAAAGCAATGGTCTGTTCTGCTTTGTACGTATTTCGAATTCTGCAACTTGCCGATCCCTGAAGTCGTTTCTATTTTCTCATGGACAACATTCATTGTCTCATCAAATGCAGCACCATATACAACCCCCTGAAGTTGTTCAATCACATACCGCGCACTTTCGGCAAAAACACCTCCTGAAGAACTCAATTTTATGTGTTCGTGATCCTTCGCTTGAACAATATATGACCGAGGTAGATCATTTTCGTTTAAAACTGCAATCCGTGTATGGCAGACTGTCAAACATTTTCCACAGTTCAAACATTTCTCCGGCACTAAAGAGGGACAGCTAAATCCCTCTGGATCCGGTTTCATGACAATGCAATCCACGGGACAAGCCGCCTGACATGCTCCACACCCGGTACAATCCTTCCGCTCAATCTCCGTTATGTTATTTTTGAGCCGCATTATTTTTCACCAGTTTCGCAGGAATTCCAGCATAGACACCACTCGCTTCTGTGCTTGAAAGCAAAACAGCATTGGCGCCAACAACTGTGAATTCGGCCAATACTATACCACCCAAAACTTTTGCTCCAGCAAAGATAATACTGCCGTCACTGATATTCGGTTGGTTGTTGAGTTTACTGTCTCCAATGCGTGTTCCACCCAGTGTGACGTCCTGATAGATTGAAACATTTTTCCCAATATGCACAGCATGACCAATCACAATTCCATGTGGATGTGGTAAATGAAATCCTATCCCGATTTTTGTATGGGGCGTTATTAAAATTCCGAATTCTTTGAATATTTTTCTTTCCAGAAATTTAGAACGAATTTTTCCTATCATGCCACGATGGTATAAAAACTGCATTTTCCGGATCAGATAACATGCTCGGGTTGAAGGAGAAAAATACAAACAAAAGATTTTATTCAAAAAATCTTTTATAAAAGAACTCTTTTGAAACCGGAAAACTTCCACCTCACAAAAATGACGATATTCTTGTTTGGTCATTTGCTACCCTCCGAATCACGCAAAGAGGAACGAAGAAATTCCGTGGACGAAGCAATAAAATCCAGAAGAAGAGGCTCTATTGTACTGTAGTCTAATGTCAGATGAGCCGTCGTAAGCTCGGAAATATTAGAAATGCGGCGGTTCTCAAGATGCAAATACCGCAACAACCCAGTGAGACGCTCTTCAAATTGTACCCAATGGGCATTCGCCGGACGTGCAAGAACACAAAACGGTTTACGGTAGATGATACTGAAAACAAGTCCATGATATGAGTTAGTCAGGACCAAACTGCTTTTTCGAATCAAATCTACAAATTCCGTGGGATCAAGCAGTTCATTTTTACTGTAAAAATGCTCATAAGGGGACATCGGGATTATTGTCTGGGACATGTGATTTGCTTTACAAAAGTCCTCTAATGTTTTCCTGCTTCCTTTGGGCACTCCATCGAACAGATATGACAAAAGAGTCAATGTACTTTCAGGTGCTTTATAACTCTTCTCTAACCGGAAAATATCATTCCATTCCTCTGCGGAAATCAGCAGTGTCGGATCAGCCACCAATGGAACTTTCCTGCCGGTTAAGTCAAAAATCAAATCACAGCCAGACTTTTCCCGGCACGAAATATATGGGAAATCGGAAAGCCATTTTTTATATTCCGGCAGTAAATCCTCTGCTATGTGTAAAGAGCCAATACTTGGTGCATATGCAATCTTTTTGTACGTCTGGGCAAATTTCAGAAAATACAGACTTAATGGTGTCGCCCGGTCTTGTGACCAAACCATATCACTTCCGACAACATATGCATCATAATCATCCTCATGTTCACAGAAATTCTGATACTCTCTGTAAGTCACCGCACTGTAAGAATAATACTTCTCTCTGTATTCACGAAAACGTTTTTTCAGCCGTTGAATCTTTTTCCGTCCGAAGATAATCCAGAAAATTGAAATAAAATTCCACTGAAAAAGTAACCGCAACAGTTCCTGAAGTTTATTGAACTTGCTTTTTCGAACGACGTTACTTCTGTAATAACGAAGCAACTCAACTTGACAACCCGATATTTTCTTGAGCGTATGCTGCAGGGCAAAAGCCTGCAAACATGTCCCGAAATTGTCCGATTCATGAAATGTCAAAAGACCTATTTTTTTCATCAAGCACCTTTCATCCTGAATACATGGAGTTTTTTTGATAAATAATTCCAGATCAGATTTTTCAATCCAATCGTTTCAAAGAACTTCCTGTTGACAAAATAAAGGCCCAGGACAAATACCCCTATTATCGCACATTTATATACAATATAGTAAAAACAGATCCCTCGAAATTCTAACAGAAATGCCGGAATTATACCCAGTATAATGAAAAAACATGAAGATAAGATACTGCTCAGCAGATACTTGATATTATACCCGATTTTTTCCATATTTCGCAGAAGGAGACGAATTCCTAGCCATCTGATATTGATACTGACAAACATCCCCGCTACATTTCCCCATATCCCTAAGTACGGAACGGAAAAGTAAGTTACAAGAATCATGACAATACTTCCCATAATGGAAACTATGAATATCTTGCGAGCCGTTTCTTTATAATAAAATGCTTGGTAAATATAAAAATAATACAGTGAATAAAATGAATATACCATGGTCATTGCAACCACGATTTTCCATGCTCCCCAAAAAGCGGGACTTACCATAATCACAATTATTTCCATCGAAAAAACAGCCACACCAAGATACAAGATACAATAACAGCAAATCAAAAGTTTCGATATATCACTGATTTTCTGCTTCATATCCGAAGCCCTGTTTTTCAAAGTTTCATTCAACCATGGACGATACGCATGCCCACAGGAGTCTTGTACTGTTTCTAGCGCCGACGCTATTTGCAAAGCGACACTGAAAATCCCGAGAGAAGCCAGACTGTCGGCATTTTTCAAAAACAGGCGGGAAAGGAAGTTTCCGATATATCCAGACATATTATGCGGTATAATAGGAAGAGAATATGCAAGACATTCTTTTATCAGTTTCATATCAAAGCAAAATACAGCAAGTTTATTGCGAATAATATCAAAAAACATATAACAAAGATAAAATCCTTCTGATGTCAATGTGGCTAGAAGCATACCTTTGGCTCCCCAATGAAATAACGCCAAAAAAGAAAGTGCTGTCCCTGCCGTCAGAAAAGTCGCAAAAACAGATATGGAAACTAATTTTTTCCCCTGTTGCGAAGCCTCCAAATACCGTCTGTGCAGTGTAAAAGTAGCGCTGCCCCCTAAGATCAATAGACTGATCACAACATACGGAAGAAATGCGATCCCCTTAAAAAACGTTTCATCAAACCAATCACGGAATAGAATAAGTATAATTACAAACAGAAGGTAACAGCTGAAAACAACTAAAATCAAGCTTCCGTATAAACGCCGCAGGGTTTGCGGCTGATCTCTATATTCAGCGAAATAACGCATCAATCCAGAATCAAGTGAGAGAAGAACAAAATATGAACACATACTGACAAAGCTCAAAAGCAAATTGATGATCCCGTAATCCGCAGGGGAAAGGTAAAAAGTGTATACCGGTAAAAGAAAAAATCCCAAACATTTTGATAAAATTCCGCTGAAGGAATATAAAACAGAATTGACAACAAGTTTACTTGCTGATGGCATGATCAAAATCCAATACAAATTTTTCTGCTACAAACTGACGAATTTTGGAAAGATTATTGATTTTTTCACTCAAACAATCAAATGGTGTAACTTCATTTATTTTATGAAATTTGTTCATTAAACATAGAAATGCCTCTGTATCCGGGAAAATATAAAATGATTCCACTGCAAAATATCCCAACTGCATCCCAGTAAGCCTTTCCTGATATTTCAACCGCATGATCGGCATACATTGTGAACGATATGTTTGTTTGAACTGTATCCATTTTTCTTTCTGTTCCTGTTCCGTCATGGGAGAACAGGCGTTGTTGACTTGAGCGGTCAGAGGAACAGTTACGGAATACCAAATGATTTGTAAATTATTCAAATCAATCTTTTCCAACATTTCATCCAACTGTCGATGCTCTTTATGCCAGTCCAGATAACAAGGCAAAAAAACCGCATCGTATTGTTTAGTTTTCAGGATTTGATCAATTTCTTTTGCATAATTACCATTTGATTCAATAAAATAAAAATCATTTTTCGTACAGTATTGCACAAATTCATTTCTTCTGATTTTCCGGTTTTTCTCATCCGTTCTAGATCCCGTAAAACCACAATAGAATAGAGAGATACGCTCTCTGTTACGTTTTAGAAATGACCAACCGCTGATCAGATCATCATCTGCGTGCGGAACTAGATAAAGTGCATGCTTAAAGGGTAAGGATGAAACATCTTTACTCCCGGAAATTGATGATTTTTGCGTATTTTTACAAATCTGGAATTGTAAAAACCAACATAAATTTAAATATCCGGTATGTACAACTGAATACAAACAGATCAAAACTCTCTTAATCATTATTCCAAAATCTTTTTGACGAGATTTATCCATTTTTGGGCTATTCTTGTTGGTCCGAATTGTTGCTTGCATTCTTCACGGCAGGATAATGCGATCTTCTGCGACTGTTCTGGATCCGATAAAATAGAAATAATACCCTGAGCCATTTTCTCCGGATCTTCTGTCGGAATCAAAACCCCTCTTCTACCGTCATTCAGAATTGTCCGCGGCCCACCGGATAGACAATCCGTAGCAACGACAGGAAGTCCCGTTAAAATTGCTTCCAAAAGCACATTCGGAATTCCTTCGCTGCGACTGGAAAGCAGAAAACCGGAATATCGATTTGCATGTTCAAAAATATTATCTTTTTCGCCCTTCAGTATAACATTCCGTTCAAGATGGTGTTCAAATATCATTTGTTGAAGATGTTGACGCTCGGGGCCATCACCGTAAATATGTAATTGGAAGTCCGGAAACTTTGCGGTAACAAGTTCGGAGGCAAGTATTGCAATATCAAACCCCTTAATCGAAGAAAGCGCTCCACCGGCCATAAAATATGGATTTCTCGTAACTTGATTATTTACGTTTCTGGCATCATCATTCCTTATGGTAATTGCATTTTCTATAATGTAACTTTTTTTCTGAATCGCAGACGAAAAATACTGCTGCTGCCGTTTCGTTTGAAAAACAACTACATCTGCCAGCAAATACCCCCAACAATACCTAATTTTTTGCAGAAAAGAAAAATTCTGTGGCGTTCCGCGCTCTGATGCAATAAATGGAATTCTCAAACCAAACATCGCCATCTTGCATAGGAAAACAAGATCCGCTAAAAAAACGATCATGAGATCTGGTTTGCTGTTCTTTATGATCTTGTGAATCCAGATTAGATTCTGAATTTGTTTTTTCTTTCTGCCCCAAAAGGAACTGTTGGTAAATTCATCTTTAGAATATGGTCCATAAATAACTTTTATGGATGGTTCCAAAGTCAAAGATGATGTAGATTGATACAAAGTAATCAAATGAACTTCATAATCATCTGTTGCAGCTAATAGGTTGGCAACAAAAGTAAGAGCTTTTTGGGCTCCTCCAGCCCCTAACGAGCGCAGGACACAGAACACTTTTTTCTTCATTGTGAACGGAATAGCTATCGCGGCGATGGTTTATAATTTCTTGTCGTGTGATATCTTTGGTTTATATATTTCCGCATGAATCGGAGATCGTAAACCAAAAGCCTCTCAAAAGTTGGATTTTGATTTTATAGCACAATATATCCAAAACACATCGTCATTCCTTGCAGCTCTTAAATCAGAATAATTGCTGCTTGGATTAAGTAATGACCGATGACACTATCCAGATCCTGCAAATGATTACAAATACCCAGAATTACGCTTATGGTTTCCGTAGAATGATCACGAGAAGTGCAAACCGATTTATTCGCCGAAACATTAAAAATGGAAACAGAAACTCATAGATTTTCGAAATACCACCGAGTAGCGAACTTTAAGCCCTGACGCATATTATATTCCGGCTTATACCCCAACCGCTTCCTGGCCTTGTCGATGCAGGCCAGACTGTGCGGAATGTCGCCGGCGCGGTTGGGACCGTATTGCGGCTCGACTTTGGCTATCTCCGGATCGAATTCCGTCAGATATTCGCGCAGATATTTGAAAAGCTGATTCAAGGTCGTGCGTTCGCCGAAGGCCACGTTGTAAACCTGGTTGACCGCTTCCGGCCGATCCGCCAGCAACGCCAACTGATTGGCCTGGATCACATTATCGATGTAAGTAAAATCCCGGCTGTAACTGCCGTCCCCGTTGATCACCGGACTTTCATGTTTCATCAGACTCATCACAAACTTCGGAATCACCGCCGCATAGGCGCCGTACGGATCCTGCCGACGGCCGAACACGTTGAAATACCGCAGCCCGATCGTTTCAATCCCGTAAGTCTTACTGAAATTCTCGGCGAACAGCTCGTCGACATATTTGGTGATCGCATACGGGCTCAACGGCCGGCCGATCTTGTCTTCCACTTTGGGCAGGCTCTTGCTGTCCCCGTAAGTCGAAGAACTCGCCGCATAGACGAAACGTTTGACTTTCGCTTCCTGCGCCGCAAAGAGCAGATTGACAAAGCCGCTGATATTCACTTCCGTCGATGTCATCGGATCTTTGATCGAACGCGGCACCGATCCCAATGCGGCTTCGTGCAGCACATAATCGGCGCCGTCGACCGCCTGGCGGCACACCGCCATGTCCCGGATGTCGCCCTCGATCAAGGCGAAAGCCTTATGCGAGGCGAACGGAGCCAGATTTTCCCGCCTGCCGGTCATGAAGTTGTCCAGAACCACCACTTCGTTGTTCTGGGCCAACAGCGTTTCCACCAGATTGGAACCGATGAAACCGGCGCCGCCGGTCACCAGGATTCGGGAATTTTCAACTCGCTTTTTCATCATTTACAACCGTCCATCCACCGCTTCTTTGGGCAGCAGCCCCTTGATATCGAAAACCACGGCATGCGATTTCTGAAACCGGCGGAAATCGAGCGTCGCAAACTGGCGGTGGGAAACGGCCAGCACAATGGCATCGTACTCGCCGGGTTTCAGTGCCGACAGCTCCCGGACCGAATCCAGATCGTATTCGTGCCTGACCTCTCCCGGATCGGCCCAGGGGTCATAAATATCGACCCGGCAGCCGAACTCTTCCAGACCGCGCACCACATCGACCACATGAGAATTGCGGATATCCGGACAATTTTCCTTGAAGGTGATCCCCAGCACCAACACTTTGGCATTGGCCACCTTCTGTTCCTTTTTGATCATCAGTTTCACCACCTCGGTCGCCACATATTTGCCCATGCCGTCGTTGATGCGGCGGCCGGCCAGAATCACCTCAGGCAGATATCCCAGCGCCTGCGCCTTGTGGGTCAAATAATAAGGATCGACGCCGATGCAATGGCCGCCGACCAGGCCAGGCCGGAATTTCAGAAAATTCCATTTGGTGCCGGCCGCTTCCAGCACTTCGCTGGTGTCGATTCCGATCAGATGAAAGATTTTCGCCAATTCGTTGACGAAGGCGATGTTCAGGTCGCGCTGAGAGTTTTCGATCACTTTCGCCGCTTCGGCAACCTTGATGCAGCTGGCCCGGTGGGTGCCGCTCTGCAGAATGCGGTTATACAACGCATCGACCAGTTCGGCAGTCTCCGGCGTCGAGCCGGAAGTGATTTTCAAAATCCTGGTCAGCGTATGTTCCTTATCGCCCGGATTGATCCGTTCCGGACTGTAACCGCAGAAGAAATCGACATTGTATTTCAAACCGCTGAACCTTTCCAGGACCGGAACGCATTCCTCTTCGGTACAGCCGGGGTAAACGGTACTTTCGTAAACGACGACCGCACCCGGTTTCATCGCTTTGCCGACCGTTTCGCTCGCTTTATACAGCGGCGTCAGATCCGGACGATTGTACTGATCCACCGGGGTCGGCACCGTCACGATGAAAACATCACGGTCTTTCAAATCCTCCGGATTGCAGGAATATTTCAAATATTTCGCGGCTTTCAGATCTGCGGGTGAAGTCTCCAGCGTCGTATCCACACCGTGGCGCAACGATTCCAGACGTTCCGCTTTCACATCGAAGCCCACCGTGTCGAACTTCTTGCCGAATTCAACCGCCAACGGCAAGCCGACATAACCCAGACCGATCAGCGCAACTTTGATTTCACCATTTTGGAGCTTCTGTAACATCTCAATCCATCCCTCGCAATTAAAAAAATAGAATAAAATTAATATCAGCTTAACAGGAAAGCCAATAAATTATGAATAGCCTTGAAAGATTTTTTATTTGTAAGCAGAATCATCCCAAAAAATCGTGAAACAGCAAAGACAGGACCGTTTCCCGTCAAAAAACCACGGAATTACCCGGATTTTAAGCAAAGCTGGAATTCGCCGCCGGCAGTTTCATCGATATTGCGCAAGCTATTGAATCGCTTCGATATCCATCAGTTCGTAAACAATCGTCGCAGTGTAATTGACTTCGGTCAGGGCAATGATGACTTCAAATTTATTTTTCCGCTTTTTGACGACCCCACGCCAGCCTTCGAATCTCCCATGCAGCAGGCAGGGCGTCCCTTCCTGCAATTCGGGCTTGAGAATCAGTTCATGCGTTTCGGCTTCCTGCTCGATTTTCCTGATGAGATTCAGCTCATCAATCAATAAAGACTCCAATTCCGGCTGCCGGTTCAAAACCCGAATCACCGACCTTTCATAACCGATCGCCCGCTTCTCCTCCGTCTCCAGAGCGGCAAAAATGTACCCGGGAAACATCGGCAGATAGGCGGGCTTTTCATAATTATACCGCTTGCCGTAAGCGTTGGTGGCGGAATTTTTTTTGATCACCCGCCGCAGCGGCAGGTAGTGCGGAATGCCGTGCGACACCAGATAATTCCTCATCTTGATTTCATTTCGCGCCAGCGTCCAAACCGGACACCAGATACGATTTTCAATTTTGAGAATCGGTCCGTCTATATGATTTGATTCTTCCATCAAGCAATCTTTATTAAAGCGGCCTCGAACCGGGAGGTAATCCTCCCATCTTCAAGCCCATACCCGGAAAATCGCCCATCTTGGCACGCCACAGCATTGCAAATCAAACTTCCGTTCCATCTGCAATGCCATCTTTATATTGATTAACAACAAGTTAATCCAATAACGCCTCAGCGATTCCAGCTGGAACAGCGCCACGCGGCCATCGACCGAAAGTTACATGACAGCCCATTCCATCTTTTCCACCCGCCAGCCGGTATTGTTTCGCGATTTGCAGCCGGAGTTAAGCAAGCATCCGCATCATCCATAACTGCAGAACCGGTTTCAATATACTGCCGCCAGGCTAAAAGTCAAGATGGTCAAATGATTTTTATGAACTAATAAATTCCGGCATTTTTCATCCATATCATGATGAAAATTCAGCGCTTACATTGGCAATTAGGCCAATAAACACTAATAAAAAATCTTTTACAACCCAAGACAAGCCCTAACGCCAATCGCCTTTCTTCCTCCGGAAACCTGAAGATTTTCTCACCGCCGGCGGCCGCCCTCACTGCCGCATTTTTTCATAACGAAGAGCGGCATGGCGCTATTCCGCCAGCCCCTGCTTCAAATCTTCCAGAAAGCGGTCCACCGTTTCCGGCGAAGTATTCCAGGAGCACATGAATCTGGCACCACCGGCGCCGATGAAGGTGTAGAAAAGCCAGCCGCATTTTTTGAGATGCGCCATCGCTCTTTCCGGCAGTTCGACGAAGACCGAATTGGCCTGGCGCCGGAACATCGGCGCCCTCCCCAGCCGGAGCATGCCCTCGGCCAGCCGTTCCGCCATCGCATTGGCGTGTTTCGCGTTCGCCAGCAGAACGTCTCCGTCCAGCACCCCCAGCCATTGCGCCGCCATGAAGCGCATTTTGGACGCGAGTTGTCCAGCCTGCTTGCAGCGAAAATCGAACTCCCCGGCCAATTCCCGGTTGAAAAAAATCACCGCTTCGCTGCCCAACAGACCATTTTTCGTTCCCCCCAGCGACAGTACGTCGACACCGCACTCCCAGGAAATTTCCCGCGGCTTTACCCCCAGTTCCGCCACCGCGTTGACAAAACGCGCCCCATCCATATGCAGCCGCAAACGGTGTTCCGCCGCCGCCGCCCCCAACGTCTTCAACTCGTCAACGCTGTAAACCGTTCCCAACTCAGTCGCCTGGGTCAAACTGACCACCCGCGGCCGGGGATAATGAATGTCCCGGCGCTTGCGCACCACCCGTTCGATATCCGGCACCGTCAGTTTGCCGCTGCCGGAGCCGGCGTGCAGCAATTTGGCGCCGTGAGTAAAAAATTCCGGCCCGCCGCATTCGTCGGTTTCGATGTGGCTGACCGCCGTACAGACAATGCTCTGATAAGAACGGCACAGATGCGCCAGGGCCAAACCGTTGGCCGCCGTCCCGTTGAAGACGAAGAAAATTTCACAATCCGTTTCAAACCACTCCCGCAGTTTCTCACAGGCCAAAGCGGTCCAGCGGTCTTCGCCATAAGAAGCGGCGCTGCCCTGGTTGGCTTCGGCAATCGCCGCCAAAGCCTCCGGACAGACACCGGAACAATTGTCACCGACCAACTGTTGAAAATTTTCACGCATTTTTCCGTCCTTTCCGACTTTGCGGCCGCCGGTTTTCTTCCAGTTCGGACCACGAATCAGCCAGCCGCAGACCGAACACCCGGCTTCAGCGAACGATTCCTGGGCGGCGTTTTGAAAACAAAACAATATTAACTTCCATGAGCCGCAACTCCAAAAGTCGTTCGACAGCTTTCACTCGATTCGGGTAATGTAGGCGTTTTTCCGTATTTTTCCAAATTCTCCGACACCGTTATGCAATAAAAACCCGACAGCCGAAACGACCGCCGGGTTCACCTTGCCGGTTATTTTTCTTCACCGCCGGGAATCCTCCGGCTCACCGGCGCCAGCCCGTGCCATCGCCCGCAGCCAGCGCTATTTACCGGCCGGTTTGCTTTCCCGAAATTCAAAACGGGGCGGCAGTACTTCAAATTCCATCGCTTCGACCGGACCGGCCGGTTTCACTCCGGGAACCTCAAGCCGCAACTGCCAGCGTCCCGGAGTCAGGCCGGCGGCCTGCAAACGAATCCGGCAACGTCCCGGCGCGGACAGCGGCGCCTCCGGCAATGTCAATTCAATGCCGGCCGGTCCCAACAATTTCCCGGTCAGCACCGGCCGGAACAGCCCGGACGGATAGCAGACGTCCGCCAGCAACGTCAAGGTGTCATCGCCGGATACTTTGTCTTCGCCGCCACGCCATGCGACCGTCGCTTGCAACGGTTGCACCGGCAGCGGCAAATGCTCGATTTCCCGGTCGCCGCAACGCAGCACCAATTGCCACTTCGAACCGATATCCGCGGCCGGCACGACAAAAGACAACGCGAAACTGCCGCCGGACCCGACCGGCAAAGCATCAGCAGCTTCTCCAGCCGCATTTTCAACGGCCAGAACGGCGCCGGCCGGCACCTCCTGCTGCAGCAAGCCGGCCAACCGGTTGGGTCCCGGATAAACAGCCGGCAACGCCAGTTGCGCAAAAGCCCGACTGGGAGATTGGCCGGAAAAACAGACGCCGCCCCAGAACTCCCGCTGCTGGAAACTCCAATCCACCCTGCCCCACGACGTCAATTGATCGCGCGTGTGGAACTGCCGGGCGAAGTTGAACCGCCACTCCGTTCCCGGCGACGGCATACCGGGCAAATCAAAATACTCCCACGGCAGAAAGCCTTCCACGGCGATGCCGCCATCCGCATCAAGCGGCGACCGGACCAGAATCTCACAATCCGGTATCGGCACGCCCCGACCTCCATGCATCAGCGTCCGACCCCCGGCGGAATTGACCGTCAGCTGGTAGCTGTCCTCCTGCTCCGGAACCAGAAAGAAGAATTGCAGCGAATCGTCCCGCCACAGTTCCGGATCATCATTTTGGCGCTGCCTGAGAAAAGGCTCTTTCGCCGTCTGCAGACCGGCGTCGGCGGCAAAATAGAGACCGTCATAACCATAGCACAAATAAGCCGCAGCATAACTCGGGGCGAACGATTTGAACTCTTCTTCACTGCTGCATTTGGCCCGGATGGCATTTTCCTGCTGCAGGATATAAGGAATCGCTCCGGTTCCGTCGCCGTAGACCGGTTCTTCGTGCCGGCCGTCCAGTCGAAGCGGCGAGGGAGTCTGAAACAACGCCATAAACTGCGGCAGCCCGTCGTTCTTTCCAGTCCCGTCGGCGATCCGTTCCACCGTTAGCGCCGGAGTGCCGCCGGCGGCAATTTCATTTGCCAGTTGTCCGGATAACTGTTGTTGCGCCCGCTCTATCGCGGTAAATATCTTCCACCGCCGCAAATCGATCTCGCGATTCGGCACCAGACACTGCCAGGAACGGAAGCGGGTGCCGTTGATCGGGATGTCGGCGGTAACGTCCTGCAAGGTTTTCTCCGCCATCTGGGCGGCGGTGTCATTTCCCCGTTTCCGCAGTTCACCGGCCGACTGCTCCAATAATTTACAGGCCGCCAGATCGAGCCGGCCGTCGTGGAAACGTTCCATTCCCCGCGTCGTAACCACGCCGCGGCCGGTCAAGATGCTGTATCCCCAGAAAACGGTGGAGTTCTTCCGTTTTCCCGTCCACAAATCCGCCCATTGATGATGCCCTCTGGAACCCAGCCGCTGCTGCAGCAAACCGGCGGCCAGCCGGGAAATGTCGTAGTTATAAGTCCAGACCTCCGCGCCATCCCGCCGGGCGTCCGCCCAGGCCTGCTCCGTCCAGCTGTTGTACTGCCGATGCACGATCCGGTCGCGATGCCCGCGATCCACTTCCACCCGGCGGTTGTAACCGATGTCGTTGTCGATCACGGCAATACGCTGCGGGCAGACCTCCTGGAGAATCGGCAGGAAGAAATCGTATCCGCGCTGCTGCCGGGGCCCGTTGCCCATCTCTTCTTCGGGGAAAAAGTACCAGTCCGGCCAATTCTCCTTTTCGGCGGTTTCCAGCAATTGCCGCAGAACCGGCCGGAAATAATCAGCCGAAGCCGGGTGAAAAGCGTCCGGTTCCGCCGGGAGCGTCGAATTTTGTCTCGCCACCGTATTGCACCACCAGGTGATCGGCCGCAAATCGATAATCAATTTGCCATTCAAACCGGCCCGGCGCATCGCCGCGGCAAACTGCGACAACTCCCGGAAATCGGCCTGCACGTTGCCGTCGGCCAACTGCAAGCCCGGTGCAACATGACATAAAACCACAGAATTCAACCGCCGGCTGCGATAAAAGCGGAAAAAATGATCGAGGTTTTCCGGAATCAAGCTGGCAGGAGCCATGTTGACGTAGATCCCCCGGTCGGTTTCGATATGGAAATGGCCGGGGACGAAAAAGCCGGCCGATTCCGTCAGTTCCGGCAGCCGAAACGCCATCACCCGCAGCCGCAGCGGCAAACGCAAACTGCCGTTTGCCGACTCGACCCGCAACGTTCCCCGGTAAATGCCCGGCCGGGCGCCGGCCGGAATATCCACAAAGACCATCAGGGGCACAGCGGTTCCGGCCGGCAGGGCAATCCAATCCGGCTTGAGCAGCGGTTCGGTCAACACCCGGTTTTCCGGGTTCAACGCATTATCGATTGCCTCCAGAACGGTCAGGTTCGCCGCCGGGATCACCGCCCCGTCAGCTACCAGGTCACTGACTTCCAGAGTCAGGTTCCGTTGCGGCTGCCAGGCGTACAGTCCCAGCAGAGCCGTGTAATAATCGCCGGGCGTCCCGACCAGGTCCAAGTGCCGCACCAACGGCTCCGGCAACCGGAACCGGTCGCCAAGCGGGCTGTTCAAGTCCATCGCGCTCAATGCCATGCCGGCAGCCTCTTCGTCGGCATTCCACGCCATCGCCGGCAAGGCAGCCGTCAGGCGGCGACGGCTCAACTCCCCTGCGCCGTCGGTATTCCAGAAGGCCGGTTCCGCGGCGCTTGCCGCCAATCCGAGCATACAAAAAAAAAGAGACAAAATTTCTTTCATCATCATCCCAGCCCTAACCAGTTTAATTTTTCCGACCCCGCTCCCGGCGGCGCCGCCACGGCAGATTTTTCCCCGCCCGCCATACCACATTCGAAAACTTCACACATGAAACGCTCCAGCGTCTCAAAGTCGATCCGGTAGGTTTTCTCCATTGCCATCCTATTTCCTGTAAATATTATCCCATTGTTTTCCAATGCATATTGCAGCATGAAATATTAATTGCGATCAATCCGGACTCCGTTCCGAACATAGGTTTTGTATCCCAATTCGAAGGCCTCATCGGCGTTGTAATTGGCAACATGACCGTCAAAAAAATGAATATTGGCCTTTTGCCTGTGGGCCAGGTTCAAAGCCCCGCTGGCCACGATCGAATAGAGCGCCGACGACTGCTTGTTGGAGGCGGGATTCAAGCTGTCGGCAAACAACGGCAGTTCGCTCGGATTGTCGATCTTGTCCCAGAAGCCGAATTTCGCCGCATACGAATCGTTCGGATCTTTCGGCTGCCGGGTCGAGAATTTCATCGTGGAACCGTCATGGCCGTAGTGAATGCCGTAGGTGGTGTAAAAAATATCGCCGCTGTCGGGATCCTTCGGCGCCGGCGCCGCCGGACAATAAATCGATTTTTTATACGGGCCGTCGATCTTGCGATCCATCAACACTTCCCCCCAAGTCCCCTGCTTGGCGGAATAATAGGCCGGAATTTCTCCATCATTGTCCTCGGCATACATGATCAGAACAAGTCCGATGTTTTTTTGATTGTTCGTACAGGAAATGGCAACCGCCGCCTCTTTCGCCTTCGCCAATGCCGGCAGCAACATACTGGCTAATATCGCAATGATTGCAATCACTACCAGCAATTCAATTAATGTAAATCTAAACTTCTGCATGTTCCGTCTCCCATGATAAATTTCCACTTCGATGTCGAGAAAAACTCAATTTTTTACGAGCTTGAATTGAGTAAAATTCTCAAACATCCAATTGTTTTTTAATGTTCTATACACGATATCGAGGAATTTGCGAGCCAAGGCGATATTGGCTTTCGCACCTCCCCGCCGACTTTTTACCGATTCATGAAAGGCATTGAGATACGGGCTGTAGCGTTTGGCGATCAAAGCGCATTGCACCAAAGCGGTTCTGGCGATCTTGCTGCCGCTCTTCGTGATTCTTCCGTGGCAAACCGTGTCATTTGAATTGCTCACTCTGGGGACGATTCCGATATAAGCGGCCAACTGCTTTGCCGATCGGAAATCAGCGATATTGCCGATGGTTGCCAACAGGATCGCCGCACCTTTCGAGCCGATTCCCTTGATGGATTTCAGGTTGTCGAAGCCGTCCATCTTGCTGCCGTGATCCTCAATCGCCTTATCCAGTTTTTCAATGCTTTTGTTCAGACTGCGAATCTGTTCGACAACCACCAGCATTTCCGTGTCGGTGATCGGGTCGAAGTGATAACTCAATGCTTTCAAAAGCCCTTTCTCCGTGGACAGTTCTTCCCGTTTCAGCACGATGAAGTTAGCTGCTAACAGATTGTTGACTTTGTTTTTCAATACGGTACGCAACTGAACCAGTTTTTCCCTGGTCTGCGTCAGACTTGAAATTTTCGCCTGCAAATCGTCTTTCACTCTTACCTCCGGGAGCATATCCTTTTCCAGGAACTCCGCCAACACTTTTGCGTCATGTTTGTCCGTCTTTTTGGTGGACATGCTGATGACTTTGAACTGTGATGGATTCACCACCACCAGTCGCCCGACATGAGCTTTCAGCGAGCTGCAAAACATGAACGTATTTCCGGTCGCCTCCACCGCCATCGCCGTGTTCGGACCGAGCATTGCGGCAAAGCCCTTCAGTTCGGTAATCTCACACTTGCCGATTTTCCGTTCTTCCCCATTTACCCGGATGCAATAAGTAAAATTGTTCCGGTGCAAATCCACTCCAACAAAACTTGTCATCATTCTCTGCCTCCATTCGTTTTTCACGAATCGAAGCGGAACTGCTGTCACGGCCTCACCATCCTCCCATACAGAGTAGTCGATTAATCAGTCGCTCTCTACGGTGGCGCTCTGGTTTACAGATCTGACTAATCTCCTTTCCGGGGTCGTCATCGTTTCTGATGCGCCTCATTGAAACATTCAGTCTGCAACCTGTCCGCTTCCAAACGTGTAAGTTAATCGCCATAAATTACACGCAGAAAGCTGATTCCGCGAACGTCAGTTATTTATCATACCATCTCCTTTGGTTGATTTTGTTCCGGATTTTTATCTCTCCATGCTTCTTTTGTTTTCGCCGCCCAGGCTGTCGACAAATTTTACATGAGCTTCGAAAATTCTGGAAGCATATTCACCGATATCGAAATTGAAATAACGGATATTCGGGTAAGTCGCCGCCGGAATCAGATGGCGGGCGCCGGCCACGGCGATCGGTCCGTCGAAGCGGTATTCCGAATAGATCAGAAAGGCTTTTTCGATACTGGGGACAAAATGCGGCGAAGTGATGATCGAACATTTCCGCCGTCCATACATCCGGAAGTGATCGCCCAAAAGCGGAACCGCATCAAAATCATTTGCATGCAAAGACATATGCAACTCTAGCGGCCGATCGTGCCGGCGGCAGGCCAATTGAATGCCGTGATAAAAATAATACGGATTGCCGCCCGCCTGCAGCGGCTTACAGATCGCCACCACCGGCCACGAGCTATTCCGGCACAGGTATTCCGCCGCCTCGAAACTCAACGCCTGCCAGTCGAATTTCACCTGCGGCCCGCACGGCTGCTCCGGCCGGTCGCCGATCAGCAGATAAGGAATTTCCAGGCGCTTCAGCAGGTACTCATGCACCGTATTGACGAAACCGTCCACCCACAGGATATCGGTGCCGGACTGGCGCAAATTTTCCATCGTCCGCTCGTTGAAAAAATCACCGGTAGTCAGATAGCGCACCGATAGCGACAATTCCGCGGCATTGGCCAGCTGCGACAACGCCGACGCCAGATATTGTTCATAACTGTCGGGGGCATTGACCATATCGATGAACAGCAAAGTGATATTGCGGCAGCAATTTCTGGCCTGACGCTTTTCACCGCCGGCTCCGGGCCGCACGAACGTGCCGGCGCCCCGCCGACTCCGGACCAGACCGCTCTTTTTGAGTTCCTCCAACGCCTGCCGGGCAGTCTTTCTGGAAATCCGGTGCCGTTCCACCAGCTCCGCCTCGGTGCACATCCGCGTTCCCGCCGCAATTTCGCCGCTGAAAATTTTTTCCCGGTAATATTGTGCCAAATCCTGATACTTGAAACCCATCGCTCGTCCTTTGCTCTAGCCAGTCAACGCTGTTCTTATGGAAGAGTATAGCAAAAAAAGGAATTGAAATCAAGACATTCGCTCTTCTTTTTGGTATATTTCTTCAGGAACAAGGCATAAAAACAATCATAAACAATTAGTTATAAACACAATAAACAAGATATTAGAAGAGCCTGCAAAAAGTCGACTTTGTTACCAAAAGTGCTTCTTCCGGTCTCTTTCCGGTACACTTTGTCTCTTTTCCGACTGAAAATTTGCGGTCATCGGACGGCGAATCCGACAGAAAGCGCCGGCCGGAAAAGACACGGTCCGGAAACGTCAAATTTTCGACATTTCCGGACCGTTCGGTGTGAGTGCGAACTCAAAGTAAGTCTCAGAGCCCGGGCCAGAGCCCCCGGATGCCGGCGGCGATCAGCTGAACCGCCAGCGCCACCAGAAACAACCCGGTCAATTTGCTCAGCACTGCCAGGCCGCGCCGTTTGAGCAGCGTTTCAATCGCGTTGGCGTAGTAGAGCATCAGGCCGATCAAAGCGATCGCCAGCACAATCCCGGCCAGCTCCAGCAGAATCCGCTTCGGTTCGCCCTGGGAACCTACCCCCATCACCAGCAGCGCGCCGATGGTGCCGGGCCCGACTGCCGTCGGCGTCGCCAGCGGCACCACCGCCGGATCGTTGTCCGGTCCGCCGGACTGCTCGCCGCCGGCCCGGATTCCGCCGACGGCGCCGCGCACCATCTCCAAACCGCTCAGCAGCAGGACCAACCCGGCGCCGACCCGGAACGCGTCCAGCGTAATTCCCAGCCCCCAGAAAATTTTATCACCGATAAAGTAGAGTGCCAGGCTCAAAATCAGAATCGCCGCCGTGGTTCGCAGCGCCAGATTTTTCCGGGCCCGCAACGGCATGCCGTCGGTGACGCCGGCAAAGACCGAAAGGACGAAAAACGGCGCCATCAGGACGAAAATTTTGACCAGGACGCCGACCACCTCAGCAACCATCCACCCTTCTCCATTCACCGCCGGCCCGCGCCGAGGCGTGCGCCGCCTCGCAAACCCGCAAATTGTGCACCGCCCCGCGACCATCCAGCGGCTGGCCGGACAAGATACTGCCGGCATGCGCCCGGATCACCGCTTGATAAATATTACCTGCCGCCGACGGCCGCAGGATAGTGACCTTGCCGTCTTTTTCCAGTTCCAGCCGCGGCTGAAACGGTTCTCCCGCCGCTCCGGACAATTGAAACATCGTTCCATAGCCGCGCAAGACCGCCTTCGAACCGTACAGTTCGTAGCCGAGGTTGCCGAGCGTTCCGGCCAGCCCGCCGCGCCGGTCGCAGAAGCTGACCCGCACCGAGATATTCCGGCCGTCCGCCAGCGCCAGCCGGATCAGCGCGCCGTTTTCGGCCGCAATCCGCATCGTCCGCGGATAATAGACCGCCGCCACCTCGACAATAGACTGCTGCAGGAGGTCTTCCGCCAGGTAAAAGCAATGAGTGGCGACATCGCCGATCGGACCGCCGAGCTCTTCCGGTCTGGAACAGCGCCACGAAGCCGCTTCCGCCGCCTCATAGCCATAGGCGAATTCCATATGGAAGCAGGCATCGTCGATGTCGCCCAGAGTTCCGTCGGCCGCCATTTGCCTGGCCCGGACATTCAACTGCTGGTAAACCATCATATGATCGACGCTCAAGCTCAAGCCGGCCGCCGCCGCCCGTTCACAGACTTCTTCCGCGGCCGCCGCCGTCGTCGCCAGCGGTTTTTCGACGATCAGATGCCGCTGGCGGTCCAGCGCCTCCAGCGCCAGCGGCGCATGCGACAAGTTGTTCGTCGCGATGAAGACCGCTTCGACCGCTTCATCCTGCCAGACCGCCGCCAGCGACGGATACCAGCGCAGTTGCAACGCCTCGGCCGCGCCGCGCCGGTCGGGATTGACATCGAAAGCGCCGATCAATTCCGCCTCGGCCAAACCGTCGAAGCGGCTGCGGTCCAGGCCGAATCCCTCCCTGGCCAGCCGGTTTTCGGCGATGCCGCCGAAACCGACCAGCGCATAACGCACCTTGCGACCCATCAGCGGCCCCGCTTCATGTCGCGGACCGCTTCGACCACCGCCTGCGCCTGATACCGGAGCTGTTCCGGCGTCAACGGATAGAGCGGCAAATGCGTATAGGAGTGATAGAACATCTCCTCGGTGCGCGGACAGGTCGCCGCGATGGCATTCTCATCATAACCGAGCTGCTTCATGATGCGGAAACGGTACATCGGACCGAAGTGGGTGATATTGGTCAACCCGGCTGCCGCCAGTTTGGCCGACAGCGTTTGAATGTCGCCGTTGACCTTTTTCGGATCAATGCGCAACAGATAGAGATGATGGGTCCCGTAAGTGTCGGCGGTGTCGGTTTTTTCCACCAGAATGCCGGGCTCCTCGGACAGGACGCCGTTCATATATTCCGCCGCCTGCCGGCGCATGGCGATGATCGCGTCCAGCCGTTTCATCTGCAAACGCAACCCCAGCGCCTGCAACTCGGAAGCCGAATGGTTGCCGGGAATCTGAAGTTTGCCGAACCGATCGGTCAACGGAGAAATATCGTACAGCCAATCCTTGATTTTGCGGGTGAAATCCAGCCCGAGGAAACGGGCTTGCGCAAATTGTTCGCCGCAATCGAGGTTGGTCAGCAGTAGCCCGCCCTCGCCGAACGAGTTGATATTCTTCACTTCGTGGAGCGAAAAACCGCCGAAATGACCGATCGCGCCCAGCTTCCGTCCCCGGTACGCCCCGCCCATGCCGTGGGCGGCATCCTCCATCACATAGATGCCGTGTTCGGCGGCCAATTCCATCAGCGGCGCCATATCCACCGGGTAGCCGCCGAGGTGGACCGGGACTATCATCCGGGTTTTCGGCGTGATTTTGCGCGCCACATCCGCCGGATCGAGGTTGATCGTCTCCGGGTCGATGTCGGCGAAAACGATCTTGGCGCCGATGCTCAGCGGATAGGCCATCGTCGCGATGAAAGTCACCGCCGGCATGATCACTTCATCGCCGGCTTGCAGCCCGGACAGTTTGTAGGCGATCTCCATGCCGGCGGTCCAATTGCTCAGGAGACAGGCATACCGGCAATCGAAATAGTTCCGGGCTTCCGCCTCCGCCGCCTGCACCTGCTGCCCCAGCGTCAGTTTCGTCGCCGTCGCCGCCTCCCCGCTCAGCGCCTGCAACGCACTCTCCACCGCGGCCAGACGCTGCCGCCAGGCCGCTTCATCGCCGCCGGGCGGCAGCAGGAATTTCACCACTTCCAGCACATCGCCGGCCCGATAAAACTCGCCGACCGCATGCCACGGCACCTTGGCGGCGCCGACCGCATAACGAAAATCCCCGGTACTTTTTTCTTTTTCCATGGCAACACTCCTTGTAAAACAGGGTTAAGGTTCGTAAATTTCTTCCATAACGATAAAACTGTTTTTGCTTTTTTAAAATGAATATTGTATTATAAAAGAGAGTTTTCAGTCAAAATAATCACGATTATAATACGAATCCGAATCATAAAGTACAAAGAAACCATGATCAGCAATCAATTGCTTCAACAGGAATTTTTGCGTCGGCTATTGCAGTGCGGCACCCTGACGCGCAGTGAATTCACCGCCGCCGGCAATTACCGCGCCGCCACCGTCCTGAAAGCGGTCGATGAATTGAAGGCGCTCGGGCTGCTCCTCGAACCGGACCGCAACGGCAGCCGGACCGGACGGCGCTCTCCCCGGTTGCGGATCAACCCGGACGCCGGACGCTTCATCGGCCTGGAAGTGACTTCCGATCATCTTTACGGCGTCGTCTGCGACGCAACCGGCCAGCCGACGGCGACGGCCAGCCTGGAACCGGGATGGCGCTTCCACGCCAGCGACCTGCCGCAACTGCTGAACGCCCTGCTGCGCAAATTGTGCCGGGAACCGGCGGAATGTTACAGCGGCATCGCGCTGGCCGATCCCGGTTTGGTCGATACCCGGCGCCAGGTGTCATTGCGTTCAGTCGCCATCGCCGGCTGGAACGGCCTGGAAACCGGCAAACTGCTGCGGCAGTTGAGCCATCTGGAGCAAACGTTGGTCATCCCGGAATGCGGGGCGCGCAGTTATCTGGAATACAGCGAACGCTGCCGGCATTTCGACGGCAGTTTGTTTCATCTGCGGCTGGATGACGGCATCGGCGCCGGTTTCATCCAAAACGGCACACTGTTCAGCGGCGACAGTTGCTGCGCGATGGAACTGGGCCACCTGGTGCTGATCCCGGACGGACCGCTGTGCCAGTGCGGCAACCGAGGCTGCCTGGAAGCGATCGCCGGCTTGGCCGGCATCCGGCGCCGTATCGCCGAGTTGGAAGCCAACAGCGTCCGGACCATCCTCAGGACAGATGGTTTTCAATTGAAAGACCTGCCGGCGGCGGTCCGTTCCGGCGACCGGCCGGCCCAACTGCTGGCCAGCGACATCTGCGAACAGATCGCGCCGGTTTTCGCCATCATCGCCACGCTGCTGAATCCGGGCTGCATCGTCATTTCCGGCGCATTGAAAGAACTGGGCGAACTGCTGCTCGATACGATACGCCGCAGTTTGCGCGAACGCTGCTTGCAGGCAACCCTCGCCGGCCTGCGGCTCGAGCTCTCCAGCCTGGACGAATTCGCCGGCGCCCTGGGCGCCGCCCGGCTGCTCCGCGACCGGCTGTTGCTGCAGAAAATCCGCTGAGCGTCACCGGCCGGTTGCCGGTCTGGCAAATTTTTTCTGAAAAAAAGTTTGGTTCAATATTGACTTTCTTCCCAAAATTTGGTATACTTCCAATATGATCCATAAAAAAAATCAACAGAATTGGCGACCGGCATATGCAATCTGAAATCAAAATGAATTTTACCGTCGACAAAAGTTCCGGCATTCCGTATTATCTTCAGTTTCGGGAATATTTACAATCCTTCATCGCCGAGCATCCGGCCGGAACCCGCATCCCGCCGGAACGGCAACTGGCGCAGGAGCTGCACCTGGCCCGCGGCACCATCAAAGCGGCCCTGAATTACTTTATCGAACGCGGCCAGATCATCCGGCGCGGCCATCACGGCACCTTCACCTGCCGGCAATCGGAAACGGAAGCGGAAGCGGCCGCGCCGCCGGATGACCGACCGGCGGAACGCCAAGCCCGGCCGGATTTGAGCTTCAAGAATTACCTCAAGGCGTTCAGCCCGACCCGCACCGTCCGGCTGGCATTATTTGAAAAGAATCCGGTCCAGAAACGCTTCTGGGAACAGACCGTCGCCGATTTCAACGCGTTGCAGGGCGACATCGCCGCCAGCATCCGGTACCTCGAGACGGAACCGACGACCGAAGCGTTCCGGCGTCTCCAGGCCGACCAGCCCTGTGATATCATTCAGATCAGCGGCTGCCTGCTCGACCCGCAACTGCTGGCGCCGCTGCCCGGCGATCTGCTGCACGACCTGAAGGACGACGGCCGTTTTCTTTGTGAAGCCTTCGACGGCATCGATTCTTTCTGGCAGGCACGGCTGTTTCCGGTCTTTTTCAATTTCAACACCTGCTTTTTCAACCGTTCGCTGTTCCGGAAATACGCGCTGCCGGAACCGGCGCCGGGCGAAGATTTTTTCGAGTTGTGCCGGCGGCTGCACCGCCAGGTGCCGGAAGCCGAATATGTCGTCAACAACGCCGACGCGCTGCTGCTGCAGTGCGGTTTCCGGCCGGAGACGACCATCGCCGATTTCCGACCGGTTTTCGAGCGACTGCTCGCCCTGACCCGGGAACACATCCTCTATCCGTTCGACGCCTGCAGCAGCGATCCGGCCAAATTCCGGTCGTTTCTGCAGGGACGGCAATTGCTGTTCGTCGGCTGGTCGCATTGGGCACTGTGCAACTTCACCGATTTCGACTTCGAAATCGGCCAGTCTCCGCTGCTGCCCCTCCCCGGCAACTGCACCTCCAGCGGCGGCAGTTTCCTGGCCTTGAACGCCCGCAGCAATCGTTACCTCGACGGCAATATTTTCCTGCGCTACATGCTTTCCGATGCCGTCCAGCGACGGATTTTTACCGAAATGAACAGCCTGCCGTACCGCCGCGACCTCTATTCGACCGTCAGCGAACAGTTCACCACCCTTTCGGAACCGCAGTGGCTGACGCTGAGCAGTTCCCTGCGGGCCTTTCAGTGCCAGGCGCTGCCGCGCTTCCTGACCGGCACCGCCGACCTGTTCGCCGCGCTGCTGGAAGAACGCCTGAGCATCGATGACGTCATCCGCCGGATGCAATTGCGCTACGACAGTTATCTCGACATCGTTTGCAACGCCGAAGCCGGGCAGCACCGCCCGCCGCTGCCGCAACATCTGGAATGGTTGAAATTGCCGGAAAATTGACCGATCCGGCCGGCGGCGCCGGAGCCGTCACTCTCCGGCCGCCACGCCGGGCAGTTCCTTGAAAATGCGCGGCGGATTCTCCTCGTCGATCCAGCCGGCTTCGGTATCGCCGAAATTGATCTGCGTCAGCCAGCCGGGACCGTAGAGCTTCAGGTTCTTCACCAGCCAGAAATCATCCTGTTTGCGGAACGAGGAAACCTCCAGCGTCCGGACCGGCGTTTCATATGCCGTATCATCGCCGGCAAACCACTCCGCCTTCAACGGAAAAAAGTATTTACTGCTCAGATAAGCGCGCACCTGCTCCTTGCCGTCCGGCGAACGCAGCAGGAATACCCGGCAATTCAGCGTCATCAGGCTCTCCTCCGGCAGTTCCTTCTCCAACGTCCAGTAGATGAACGCCAGCGTGAGATCCTGCGGCCGCAGACCGTAATTGGCCAGCAGCGAATCCGGGTATCCCGTTTTGTTGACCGGAATGACCGAGCAGCCGTCGGTGCCGGCGGCATACGCCTGGCCGACAAAATACCCTTCCCGGTCGCCGATGACCAGTTGCGCCAGCGTCCGTTCCGAATTGAACATGATGCCCAGGTACAGCGTGCTCACCGTCGCCTCCCGGCCACGGCGGACATGGCGGCTTTCGCCGCTCATCGCCGCGTAGCTCGGCCGGACGGCCGGGCGGCGCACCCGGGTGAGAAATTCTTCTCCGGACAGCGCGTCCCCGGCGCCGGCGCGCCAGGCCGCCATCCCCAAAATACCGCACAGGACCACGCCCAGCCAACGACCGATACCGCTTCGCATGTCATTTCTCCCATGATAAATTTCCACTTCGATGTCGAGAAAAACTCAATTTTTTACGAGCTTGAATTGAGTAAAATTCTCAAACATCCAATTGTTTTTTAATGTTCTATACACGATATCGAGGAATTTGCGAGCCAAGGCGATATTGGCTTTCGCACCTCCCCGCCGACTTTTTACCGATTCATGAAAGGCATTGAGATACGGGCTGTAGCGTTTGGCGATCAAAGCGCATTGCACCAAAGCGGTTCTGGCGATCTTGCTGCCGCTCTTCGTGATTCTTCCGTGGCAAACCGTGTCATTTGAATTGCTCACTCTGGGGACGATTCCGATATAAGCGGCCAACTGCTTTGCCGATCGGAAATCAGCGATATTGCCGATGGTTGCCAACAGGATCGCCGCACCTTTCGAGCCGATTCCCTTGATGGATTTCAGGTTGTCGAAGCCGTCCATCTTGCTGCCGTGATCCTCAATCGCCTTATCCAGTTTTTCAATGCTTTTGTTCAGACTGCGAATCTGTTCGACAACCACCAGCATTTCCGTGTCGGTGATCGGGTCGAAGTGATAACTCAATGCTTTCAAAAGCCCTTTCTCCGTGGACAGTTCTTCCCGTTTCAGCACGATGAAGTTAGCTGCTAACAGATTGTTGACTTTGTTTTTCAATACGGTACGCAACTGAACCAGTTTTTCCCTGGTCTGCGTCAGACTTGAAATTTTCGCCTGCAAATCGTCTTTCACTCTTACCTCCGGAAGCATATCCTTTTCCAGGAACTCCGCCAACACTTTTGCGTCATGTTTGTCCGTCTTTTTGGTGGACATGCTGATGACTTTGAACTGTGATGGATTCACCACCACCAGTCGCCCGACATGAGCTTTCAGCGAGCTGCAAAACATGAACGTATTTCCGGTCGCCTCCACCGCCATCGCCGTGTTCGGACCGAGCATTGCGGCAAAGCCCTTCAGTTCGGTAATCTCACACTTGCCGATTTTCCGTTCTTCCCCATTTACCCGGATGCAATAAGTAAAATTGTTCCGGTGCAAATCCACTCCAACAAAACTTGTCATCATTCTCTGCCTCCATTCGTTTTTCACGAATCGAAGCGGAACTGCTGTCACGGCCTCACCATCCTCCCATACAGAGTAGTCGATTAATCAGTCGCTCTCTACGGTGGCGCTCTGGTTTACAGATCTGACTAATCTCCTTTCCGGGGTCGTCATCGTTTCTGATGCGCCTCATTGAAACATTCAGTCTGCAACCTGTCCGCTTCCAAACGTGTAAGTTAATCGCCATAAATTACACGCAGAAAGCTGATTCCGCGAACGTCAGTTATTTATCATACCATCTCCTTTTTGCCGGCCGCCAGCGACGGGAATACCACCGCCACCGCCTCGTCCACATTTTTCACCAGCCGGAAGGTCAATTTCCGGCGCAGCTCTTCCGGAATCTCTTCGAGATCCTTGCCATTTTCCTCCGGCAGCATGATCGTCCTGACGCCGGCGCGCAACGCGGCGATCACTTTCTCCTTGATGCCGCCGACCGCCGTCACCCGGCCGCGCAGATTGATTTCGCCGGTCATCGCCAGCGACGGCGCCACCCGTTTGCGGGTCAACAGCGACAACAGCGCCGAAAACAGCGTCACTCCGGCCGACGGACCGTCTTTCGGCGTCGCCCCGTCCGGCACATGAATATGAAAATCGTTCTTTTCGAACACTTCCGGTTTCAAGTTGAACCGGGCCGCGTGGCCGCGCAGATAGCTGAACGCCGCTTCGGCGCTCTCCTTCATCACATTGCCGAGCGAGCCGGTCAGCTTCAACAACCCTTTTCCCGGCATCATCGCCGCTTCCACCGTCAAGACGGTACCGCCGCAACTGGTCCAGGCCATGCCGACCGCGCTGCCGATTTCCGGCCGGCGGTCCGCCTCGTCCTGCAAAAGCTTCCGCGGCCCCAACAGTTCCCGCACCATCTCCGGCGTCACCGTCGTCCGTCCGGTCCGGTCCAGTTTCTGCTCGACCACCTGCCGCGCCAGCTTGCGGCAGACGGCGGCAATGGTGCGGTCCAGTTGCCGCACCCCGGCTTCGCGGGTGTAAAAATCGATGATCTCATCGATCGCCGCCATCGAAAAATTGATTTTGATGCCCTGCAGCCCGTTTTCCTTGAACTGCTTCGGCACCAGATAGCGCTTGGCGATCTGCTTTTTCTCGAACGAAGTGTAACCCGGCAGCCGGATCACTTCCATGCGGTCGAGCAGCGGCGCCGGAATCGCTTCCAGCACGTTGGCGGTGGCGATGAAGAACACCCGGCTCAAATCGTAATCCAACTCGATGTAATGGTCGTTGAATGCCTTATTCTGTTCCGGATCGAGCACCTCCAGCAACGCCGAGGCCGGATCGCCGCGATGGTCGTTACCCAGCTTGTCGATTTCATCGAGCATGAACACCGGGTTGGCCACGCCGACTTTCTTCATATTCTGAATGATCCGCCCCGGCATGGCGCCGATATAGGTGCGGCGGTGGCCGCGTATTTCCGCTTCGTCGCGCACGCCGCCCAACGCCACCCGGATGAATTTGCGGTTCATCGCCCGGGCGATCGACTGGCCGAGCGAAGTCTTGCCGACACCGGGCGGACCGACCAGGCAGAGGATCGGCGACTTGCGGTCTTTGCGCAGTTGCAGCACCGACAGAAATTCCAGAATCCGCTCCTTGACATCCTCCAGGCCGTAATGATCCTCGTTCAGCACCCTGGCCGCCCGTCCGACATCCAGGCAGTCGTCCGAACACTGCGTCCACGGCACCGCCAACAGCCAGTCGACGTAATTATAGGCGACATGGTATTCAGGGGAAGCCTGCGGAATCAATTCCAGGCGCGACATCTCCTTGCGGGCCGCCGCCTCGACCGCCTCCGGATAACCGCCCTCGGCCAGCCGCCGCTCGAATTCGACCAGATCGGGATTGCGGTTGTCCTCGCCGAGCTCCTCCTGAATCGCCCGCAACTGCTCCCGCAGATAGAACTCCTTCTGCGACTGGCTCATCGCCATATGCACCTGCGACTGGATTTTGGCGCTCAACTGCAACACTTCCGACTCGCGATTCAGAAAAACCAGCATCAACTGCAGCCGCTTCTTCACCGTCGGCAATGTCAGGATTTTCAGTTTTTCACTGAAACTCAAGTTCAGCGCATCGGCCATCAAATCGACGACCCGCCCCGGTTCAGTCATATTGAGGATCGCCAGCTTCAACTCGTCCGGAAAATTCGGCAGAATCCCGGCAATTTCCTGAAATTTGCCGATCGCGTTGCGCATCATCGCCGAACTCTCCAGCGATTTGTCCTCCGGCTCCTCGAACGCGTCATACAGCGCATAGGGAATGCCATTCAAATTTTTCATCACCCCGTTGAGCGTGATCCGCTTCAGGCCGCGCAGCAGCAGCCGCACCGAACCGTCCGGAAAGGTCAGGAATTTGACGACCCGGGCCATGATGCCGACCGCCGCCAGCTCCTGATCCTCATGCTTCACCGTCCGAAAAGAGTCTTTGTCCTCCCCGGCCGGCATTTCGTCCGGCACTTCGATGAACACGCCGAGCACCCGGTCGTGTTCCATCGCCCGCTTCACCACCTGGATATCCGCCTCGGCATCCAGCATCAACGGCACCAGCACATGCGGGAAAATCACCAGCCGCCTGACCGTCAGCAACGGCACGCCGTTGTCGTTCAACGAACGCAGTTCCGGCAGCATGAGTTTTTCTGTTCGAACCGTGATATTTCCGGTTTTTTCCGCCATAAAGCCTCCATTGGCTCCGCCGCGCTTCCGCCCGGCGGGTCTCATATTACAAATCCAACACTTCCGACTGTTTCACCAGCGCCGCCAGCAATTCGCCGGCCAGATACAACGACCCGGCCACCACCCGGCGACCGCTATTTTCACTCATTTGCAGCGCCGCCGCCAAATTCGCCGCCGTCCGCACCCGACAATCGCCGAATGAACGGACAAACGCCGCCAACTCCTGCGGGTCGCGGCTCGGCCGGAACCCGCATTGAATCGGCACGAAAATCATTTCAGCGGCCAGCGGGGCGATAATCTGCAGCTCCGCCGGAACGTCCTTGTCGGCAAACGCGCCGAAAATAAACACCAATTTTTCGCCGGGAAACACCTCTTCCAGCGTCTGGCGCAGCGCCGCCAACCCGTCCGGATTGTGACCGCCGTCCACCAACAGCGCCGGCGTTATCTCCTGACAGCGGGCCGGCCAATTTGTTCGCTTCAGCCCGGCCAGCGCCCGCTCCAGCGGAAATCCGAAGGTCCGGGCCAGATATTTCATCACTTCGTAAACCGTCCGGAAATTCCGCCGCTGCATCGGGCCGATCAAACTAAGCTCGATCGCGTGCCTGTCATATTCGAACTGCTGCGTCAGCCTTCCACCTGCATTACGGCCGATCCGAAGTCTCCCGACCCGGCCGGCCGGCGCGGTCAGAACGGCGCCGCACTCTTCCGACCGGCCCCGAATCACCGCGAGCGCCTCCTCCGGCAACTCCCCGACGAAAACCGGACGGCCCGGCTTGATGATGCCGGCTTTCTCGAAGGCGATTTTCGCCAGCGTGTCGCCGAGATATTTCTGATGGTCGAACGCGATATTGGTGATGATCGATACGACCGGATCGACAATGTTGGTCGCATCGAACCGTCCTCCCATTCCAGTTTCCCAGATGACGAAATCGACGCCGGCCTCCGCAAACGCCAGCATCGCCATCGCAGTGGTAAATTCAAAATAGGTGACCGCCCGGCCCTCCCGGCGCATCGCCTCCGCCGCCGGCTGCAGGCGTCCCGCCAATTCGGCGAAATACGCCTCGCTGACCGCCCGGCCGTCGATCCGGATCCGTTCGGTGACGCTGACCAGATGCGGCGAAGAGTAAAAACCGGTGCGAAACCCGGCCGCATGCAGCATGCTGTGCAGCATCGCCCCGCAGGAACCTTTGCCGTTGCTGCCGGCCAGATGCAGAAAACGCAAAGCGCGCTGCGGATTGCCGCAGCGCGTCAACAACGCTCCGATCTGTTCCAGACCGAGCTTAATCCCGAATTTCTGCAGCTCGCCGAGATAGGCGACCGCTGCATCAAAACTCATTTTCAATCATTCACTCCCGAATTACTGCTGCAGCGGCGACCACGCCGGCATATAGATATTGCCGTTGTAGGTCAACAACTGCCGGGCCTTCTTGGTAAAAGTGTCGACGACATAGAGGGCGGATTTGCCGTTGTACGACCGGACGCAGACGACATGCCGGTTGTCCGGCGCCCAGCTCGGCGATTCCCAGTCGCCGGCGAGGTTGACCACCGAACCGGTCATCTTGCTGTTGGCATCCTTCAAATCGAGCACCGCCAGACCGTAGTGTCCGCCCATCTTGGCGGCATAGACGATTTTGTTGTCATCCGACCAGTCCGGCGTCGACGCCTCGACCGTCATCGTCGAAGTCAATTGCGGTTTCTTGTCCTTTACATTGATGATCGCCAGCCGCGGCACCCGGCTGTTCTCATCGGTCACATAGCAGATATTGTTGCCGTCCGGGCTCCAGCACGGCGCCGCCTCCACCGCCTTGCTGTTGGTCAGACGGATTTTGTCCGGGCTGTTCAGCGCTTTGACATAGAGCTCCACCTGATTGTCGAGGCTCAGGATCAACGCCAGGAAATTGCCGCGCGGATGGATCGCCGCTCCGACATTCAAGCCCTGATACGAAGCCAGGCGGCGGGTCTGCCGCGAATCGATGCGCGTTTCCAGAATATCGGTCGTCGATTTATTGTATTTGGTGTAGGCCACCGATCTGCCGTCCGGAAACCAGCCCGGCTCGACGCACAGACTGCGGTAATTGGTCAACTGCGTCACATTTTTGCCGTCGATATCGCAGAGATAAAGGTTGCGGACGCCCTTGGTCACTTCGGCGCAAAAAACGATCTTGGTATTGCAGATTCCCTTCAACTTGTGCATCTTGAAAATCTGCCGCAACACGGCGTCGACCGCCAGTTTGGCGCTCTCCCGCTCCATGCCGGGCTTGAAGTCGAACGACCCCTGAAACAGCGTCGCGCCGCCCTGCAGCACCACCAGCGAATAGCGGCTGCCGCTCACCGTCCCTTTCAAAACATAATCCGGCTCGGCGCCGCCGGGTTTCCGCACCTCGAACCAGCCGCAGGCGTTGATGAACGAACCGATGGCCGCCGACAACGCTTCATTGCCGGCGACGCCGTCGTAGACCAGCGAAGGATTGTTCAGGCCGAACTGCGCACTCTTGGTAATGCTGTCCCTGATCACCTGCGGCCCTGCCGCCACACACACCGAGCCGATTGCCAACAACGCGACTGCCGTAAGCCAGAATTTTCTCATTGTCCTTTTGCTCCTCGAAAAAAAATGTTTCAAGCGGCGTCAACCGCAATTATTTGTTGCGATGATCGATCACCCGGCGGGCCTTGCCTTCCGAACGCTGAATCGTCTGCGGCGCCACCAGCTTCACCCGCACCCGCAAACCGATGGTGCTCTCAATTGCCCGGTTGATCTTCTGATGAAGCGTCTCCATCTCGCGCACCCGGTCGGAGAACAGCCCTTCGGTCACTTCGACATCCACTTCGATGTTGTCCATGCCGTTTTCGGTATACAGCACGATGTTGTAGTGCGGCGAAGTTCCCTCAACCGACAGCAGCGCCGCTTCGATCTGAGACGGGAAGACGTTGACGCCGCGGATGATGAACATATCGTCGCTGCGCGAGGAAATCCGGGCGATCCGCCGGATCGTCCGGCCGCAGGCGCACGGTTCGGCGATGATGCGGGTCAGATCGCGCGTCCGGTAACGGATCATCGGCATCGCCTGTTTGGTCAGGGTGGTCAGCACCAGTTCGCCGAGTTCGCCGTCCGGCAACACCTCGCCGCTGTCCGGGTCGATGATTTCCGGATAGAAATGATCTTCGAAGATATGCAGCCCGTTCTGCTCCTCGCATTCGATCGCCACCCCCGGTCCGATGATTTCGGACAGGCCGTAGATATCGAAGGCCTTGATGCCGCTGGCCTCCTCGATGCGCCGGCGCATCTGGTCGGTCCACGGCTCGGCGCCGAAGACGCCGACCCGAATCGGCAGCTTGCGCAAATCAATGCCCTGCTCCTGCGCCTTTTCGATGATGAAATTGAAATAACTCGGCGTGCAGCAGATCGCCGTCACCCCGAAATCCTGCATGACGGTAATCTGCCGCTGCGTGTTGCCGCCGGAAGTCGGCACCACGGTCGCGCCGAGCGCCTCGACGCCGTAATGGGCGCCGAGCCCGCCGGTAAAAAGACCATAGCCGTAGGACACCTGAATGATATCGTTTTTATACAAGCCGCAACAGGCCAGAGCCCGCCGGACCACTTCCGCCCAGACCTTGATATCCTCCTGCGTATAGGCGACGACGATCTGTTTGCCGGTCGTACCGCTGGAAGCGTGCAGCCGAACCACCTTCTCCATCGGACTGGCCAGCAGGCCGAACGGATAGGTGTCGCGCAGATCGCTCTTGGTCGTGAACGGCAATTTCCGGATGTCAGCCAACGTCTTGACATCCTCCGGCGTCAGGCCGCGCTCTTCCATCCGGCCGCGAAACAGTTCGACGTTCTCAAAAGCCAGCTTCACTTCCTTCTGAAGCCGGATCAACTGCAAATCTTTCAAATACTCCGGCTGCACATAATCCGCTGCGCTGGCGCTGTCATTCTGATACAAGGCTCTGTTATTCATAACTGTCTTTCGCTGTATATGATGAAAACTTATAATCTGACAAGATCATCAGGAAAAAGTAATATATGCCGCACCGTCAATTTTCGCAAGACTTTTTTCAGTTTTCCACAAAGTTTTTCCGGATAAATTCCAGCGCCCGACGCCGGTCGGCCAACTCACCGGCCAACTGTGCTTCCCGCACGGCGTCCAGCATGATTTTGAACGCCTTTCCCGGCCGGAAACCGGCGGCGATCAGATCCCGGCCGGTCAGCAGCGGCGCCGGCAATTCCCGCCGTTCCGGCTGTTCGCTCAACGCGTCCAGCAGAAAGACGAACCCCTCCATCAGGCGGTGGCTGCTCAGGCAGTCGAGCCGGTGCAATTCCAGTTGCAGCGGGAAATCCGGATCGGCCAGCAGCCGGGCCAGTTTCGCCGGCCGCATCTCCCGAACCGCCGCATAACGCATGTGCGTCCGCACTGCAGCGGCGACCTGTTCGGTCAGCGCCCGGGAAAAACGCAGGCGGGCGGCAATTTCCGGCACCATCGCCGCCCCGAGGCTTTCATGGCCGTAAAAATGCGGCTCCCCCGCCTCGTCGAAATGCAGCGACGGCGCCTTGCCGACGTCGTGGAGCAGCACGCTCCAGGCCAGCGCCGGAGCCGGGCGCACCAGGTGATGCAGCATCAGCAGCGTATGCGCCCAGACATCGCCCTCCGGGTGAAACAACGGATTCTGCGGAATGCCGCGCAAGGCCGCCACCTCCGGCAGCACCGCACGCAGCAAACCGATCTCCTCCAGACAGCCCAACGCCCAGTCCGGGCGCGGCCCGGTCAGAATCGCCTCCAATTCCTGCCGGACCCGTTCGGCCGCCAACCGGCCGGCCAATTCGGCCAGCTCCGCCGCCGCCGCGCGCGCAGCCGGATCGATCGCAAATCCCAGCCGGGCGGCGAACCGCACCAGCCGCAGCAGCCGCAGATAATCTTCGCGGAACCGCTGCCGGGCCGGACCGACCGTCCGCACCACCCCCCGGTCGAGATCGTCCAATCCGCCGACATAGTCGATCACCGTCCCGGTCAGCGGATCGTAGAGCAGCGCGTTGACCGTAAAATCACGCCGCCGGACATCCCGCGCCAGATCGGCGGTATATTTGACCTCCGACGGATGGCGCCCGTCCAGGTAAGCGCGTTCCTCCCGGCCGGAAGCCACTTCATAGACGATACCGTCCTGCGCCACCAGCAGCACGCCGAAACTGACGCCGACCTGCCGGGCATCCGGAAACAACTGCAAAATTTCTGCCGGCCGGGCGGAGGTCACCAGATCGATATCGTGCGGCGGCCGCCCGAGCAAACCGTCCCGGACCGCCCCGCCGACCCACATCGCCGCAAACCCCTGCCGGCGCAGAACGTCGACAATCCGCCGGGCGCCGGCCGTCACCGGCGACTCCGGACAGGCCCAATGCCGCCGGCGCTCACTCATCCGCCCGCTCCTCCCGGCCGCCGGCGTAACGGATCGCCAGCATCGTAATATCGTCGGCCTGTTCGGCGCCGGCCGCATACGCGTCGACCGACGCCAGGATGGCGTTGATCACCGCCTGCGGCCTGTTGTGATGGCTGCCGCCGGCCAGCACCTGCCGCAGCCGCTGTTCCCCGAAACAATCCCGGTTCGGATTCAATGCCTCGGTCACGCCGTCGGTATAGAGCACCAGACAGTCGCCGGGCGACAACTGCAGCACATCGGAACCGTATTGCTGTTCCCCGATCCCCATCGGCGGACCGTGCAGTTTATCCAATCGCCACTGCCGGCCGGCCGCCGCCAGCCGATAAGGCGGATTGTGGCCGGCGTTGGTGTATTCCAGCCGACCGGTCGCGACATCCAAAATTCCGAGGAAATAGGTGACGAACATCATCAGTTCGTTGTTCTGCGCCAGCGACGCATTGACCCGGCTGACGATTTCACCGCTGGAAAGCAGTTCCGAAGCGATGCCGCGGTGCAAAGTCTGGGTGACCGCCATGAACAGCGCTGCCGGCACTCCCTTGCCGGCCACATCGCCGATAGCGAAACACAACTTATTGTCATTCAGCCAGAAAAAGTCATACAAGTCACCACCGACGCTGCGGGCGGCGAACAGTTCGGCGTGCAGATCCATCCGCCGGCCGGACCGGCCGATCTCCCGCAACTGCGGCAGAATCCAATTCTGAATGGAGCGGGCGATCTTCAATTCGCTCTCGATCTTCTCCTTGGCGGAAGTGGTCTCCTGCAGTTCGGCGATATAATTCTGCAGCGCCTGGCGCATTTGAACGAAGGCGCCGCCCAGCATGCCGATTTCGTCGCCGGAGACGATTTCCGGCAGTTTCGTCTGCAAATCGCCGGCGCCGATCCGTTCCGCCGCCGTCGCCAACTGCCGCAGCGGCCGCAGCTCCCGGCGGGGGATATAAATGACCAGCAGCAAAATCAGGCCGATGCCGGCCAGCCCCAGCCCGACCGTCGTCCACTGCATCAGATTGAGCGTCCCGAACAACACCCGGCTGGGAAAAACCAGCACCAGCACCCAGCGGTTGGAACTCAGCGGCACGTAACACAGATAGGAATCCCCTTCCGTCTTCATCACCGGATAATAATCCCGGGCGAATCCCTGTTCGCCGGAAAGCATCCGCCGCCCCAGCTCCCGGAATTTCCGGTCGTCGAGCGGCGCCAGCGAAAAAAAAGTCTCGTTCATGACGATTTCCGGCAGCGGATGGCTGACGATGCGTCCGAACCGCGACATCAAAAAGGCGTAGCCGACCTGATTGAACTGCAGTTTGCCGATCGACTCCCGCAGCCAGTCCAGCGACACATCGATCGTCACCACGCCGGCAAATCGCCGTTCTCCCGCCGCATCCTCCCGGTAAATCGGCACCGAATAAGTGGTCATCGCGATTTCACCGAGACCGGTATCGATATAAGGTTCCGACCACACCGGCTGCTCCAGCAGTTTCGGCACCTCATACCATTTGAGCATGAAATACTCGTAATCCGGCCCGCCGGCAGTTTCGAAACGCACCTTGCCTTCCCCGTCGAGCGACACGTACCACATGCAATAACGCCGTTCCGGCGAACGCATATACGGTTCGAAGGCGAAACTGCCGCCGAATACCTGCTCCCGTTCCCGGTGCAACTCCCGGATCGCGCGTTTCAGCGTCTCCTGCAGCATCTCATCGCTGAACTGCGGATCGGCCGCCAGCAACGCCAGCATTTTGGCGGTACGCTGCACTTCGAAAAAAACCTGGTCGATCTCATTGGCGCTGCTCTGCGCCAGATTGAGCGAACGCTCCCGGATATCGCTGAGCAGCGAGAGCCGCACCTTCCAGGACATGAAAAATACCACGCCGGCGAACACCAGCCCGACCGCCAGCAGTACGAAAAAACACTGTTTGAACACCAGTCCGCGTCGCCGAAGCATCATTCCCGCTCCCCGGCGCCGGCGGCCAACGGCGCAAATTCGGCAAAATCCGGCAGCGGCCCGGTGATGAAGCCGTTATCCCGGAGCATCTGCCCGACAAATTCATATTCTTCGCGGCTCAACTGGCTTCGCGCCGCCGCACCGGGCGGATCATACAACGCCTTCAGATGTTCCAGCATCCAGCGCTGTTCCGCTTCGTTATAATAGACATCCCCCTGGCGGCAGGCCCGCCTCACCGCTTCAAGCGCCTTTTCCGGATCGGCAAAAGCCGCTTCCCAGCCGCGGCGCGTCGCCTCGACCAGCGCCCGGCATTCGTCGGGACGCTGCCGGCAAGTTTCCTCCAGCGCGTAAATGCCGTCGCCGGGCAGCGGCACGCCATAGTCGTCCAAACAGAACACGCTGAGATCCTCCGGTTCCAGTCCGGCATTGAGCAGAGAAAAATATTCACTGTAGATCATCGCCGCCATCGCATCGCAGCCGCCCCACAGAAACAATTCGATATCGCCGCTGGAAGGCACCGTTTCAAAGGCGATTTTCTCCCGAAGCAGCATGCACAGCGGCCCGAGCCGGAAATCGTTGACCCAGACGCCGACGCGCCGGCCGGCCAGATCGGCCAGCGTCTCGACGCCGCGCGCCTTGCTGCCGACCAGCAGCATTCCGGAGCGGCGCATCAATTGTCCGACGCTGACCACCGGCACTCCGGCGGCACGGCGGGAAACGGCGCTGGGCAGCCAATCGGAAACGAAATCCGCTTTGCCGTCGGCCAGCAATTGAACCGGCGTCCGGTGGGCCGCCAGGTGGTGCAGCTCCAACTGCAACCCGGCCTCCCGGTAAAATCCCAATTCCTCCGCCAGATAATACCCGGCAAACTGCGCCTGCGGCCGCCACTGCAGATAAAGCCGCAATGGAGCCGCTTCCGCTCCCGCCAGCCGGCAGCAGCCGATCATCAACAGCAAAATGATTCTGAACATCAACGCCATCACCCGTCTTCCACGCTTGTTTCATCTTCTAAAATAATATCGTTCAAGCATCATTCAACAATCGAAACAAGAATTTCAGACAATTTCCGGCCGCCGTTTCCGGTTTGACAATCCGGCAGGGACTGTCTATATTTCCTCAACCGTCCGCCATTTCGGCTTCACGGAAAATAATTTTGAAAGTATCTGTCATGTATCAACAAGACCTCTCCGGCGTCTGGCAGCTCGACAGCGCCGCGCTCGCCCGGCCGCTTCCGGCCGCCGTGCCGGGCGACGCGGCTTTGACGCTGCTGGAACATCGCATCATTCCGGACCCGTTCGACAGTTGCAATGAAACGGCGATACAATGGATCGGCGAAACCGATTGGGAATATACCACCGCCTTTCCGGTCGACGCGGCCGTCCGCCAGGCGGAAACCGTCCTGCTGCATTTCGATTCCATCGACACCGTCGCCGACGTCTATCTCAATGACCACTGGCTCGGCCGTTGCGAAAACATGTTCCGCAGTTACGAGTTCGAGGTCCATTCCCTGCTGTGCGCAGGACACAACCGATTGAAGGTTTGCATTCAGGCGCCGGCCGCCGCCGCCCGGGAAGCCGCCGCCCGGCAGCGGCTGCCGATGCCGGACAGTCCGCTACAGAGTATCCGCCATTTGAATCTGCTGCGCAAAATGCAATGCCAGGCCGGCTGGGACTGGGGCGTCAGTGTGCCGACCGGCGGCATTTACGGCCAAGTCTATCTGCTGGCGGTCGCCACCGCCAAGCTCGATGCCGTCACCCACCGGCAAATCCATTCCGACCGTCATTGCCGGGTGGAAGTCACCGCGCACTTGACCGCCTGCGCCGGCGGCACGCTGGCGGTCGATTTCCGATTCGACGGGCAAAGCTGCCGGCGGACGCTCGACGTCCAGCCCGGACCGGTCACAGCCACCGCGGCGTTCGAACTCGCCGACCCGCGCCTCTGGTATCCGGCCGGCTACGGCGAACCGGCGCTGTACCGACTGGAAGTCGCCGGACCGGCCAACCGGATCGGCCAGCACATCGGTCTGCGCCGGCTCGAATTGCGCAACGAGCCGGATGAACACGGCATTTCGATGGCTTTCCGGATCAACGGCATCGACATTTTCGCCAAAGGCGCCGACTGGATTCCGGCCGATGCCTTTCCGGGGCGCCATACGCCGGAGCGTTATGAAATGCTGCTGGAATCGGCCAGGCAGGCCAACATGAACATGATCCGGGTCTGGGGCGGCGGCCGTTACGAGGACGACTGCTTTTACGAATTGTGCGACCGCAAGGGACTGCTGGTCTGGCAGGACATGATGTTCGCCTGCGCGCTGTATCCCTCCGACGAAGAATTCCTCGTCAATGTGCAGGCCGAAGTCGCCTACCAGGTCAAACGCCTTCAACACCATCCGTCGCTCGCCCTGTGGTGCGGCGACAATGAAGTGATCGGCGCGATCAACTGGTACGACGTTTCCCGGCAGAACTATGCGGCTTACCTGGTCAACTACGACCGGCTCAACCGGGAAATCGCCCGGATTGTCAACGCCGCCGATCCGGACCGGGTGTTCTGGCCGAGTTCGCCCTGCGGCGGCCCCGGCCGGTTCAACGACGGCTGGCACGACGATTCCAGCGGCGACATGCACTACTGGGAGGTCTGGCACGGCGGCAAGGATTTCGGCAGTTATCACGAGGTCAAACCGCGCTTCTGTTCGGAGTTCGGTTTTCAATCGTTTCCGTCGCTCGAAACCGTCCGCCGTTTCGCCGAACCGTCGCAGTTCAACGTCTTTTCGCCGGTGATGGACCACCACCAGAAATGTCCGCGCGGCAACGGCGCCATCATCGCCATGTTCGCCAACTATTTCCGGATGCCGGACCGGTTCGAACATTTTCTCTACTTGAGCCAGCTTCAGCAGGCGCTGGCGATCAAAACGGCGGTGGAATACTGGCGCTCCACCCGGCCGGTCTGCATGGGCACGCTGTACTGGCAGCTCAACGACAACTGGCCGGTCGCCTCCTGGTCGAGTCTGGAATATTCCGGAAGCTGGAAACAACTGCACTACCACGCCCGGCGCTTTTACCAGCCGCTGCTGGGTCTGGCGTTCGTCGACCGTCAGGGTAACTGGCAGGTGCGGGCGGTCAGCGACCTGCCCGCGATCAAACGGCTCGTACTGCAATCGACCGCTTACGATTTCAACGGCCGCCTGGTCGGCAAAGAACGCTTCTCGGCCGAACTGGCCGCGCCGGGCAGTGTCGAGCTGCAAACCATCCCGGCCGCCGAATTGCCGCAGCAGGTTTTCTTCGAACTGCAAACCGACGGCTACGATGCCGACGGTCGGCTCGTCGACCGTCATTCCAACACGATTTTCCCGGTACCGTACAAGCGTTGCGACCTGGCCCCGAGTCAAATCCGAACTGAAATCAAAATGCACGCTGCCCGGCTCTCGGTCGAACTGACCGCCGATGCGCCGGCATTTTTCGTCCATCTCGAACCGGGAGCGTGCGGCGGCCGCTTCTCCGACAGCAGTTTCACCCTGCTTCCCGGCCGGGCGGTCACCGTTGATTATTTTCCGTTCGGCCCGCCGCCGACGGCGGATGAACTGCGCCGCGAACTGCGCGTCACCCATCTCCGGGAGACTTATTGATGTCCGCCGCGCTTCAAAACTATTTCCGCCAGTTGTGCGGCGGCGACCGCGGGGCGCTGGCCCTGCTGGAACGCTTGCCGCAGCCGGAGAAGTACGCGGCGCATCCGTTGCGGCTGCAAGTCTTTCCGGGCGGCGAAGCAATCGACGCCGTCCAGGTCGATACCATAAGCTGGACGCTGCTGGCGGCCCGTAACGCCGGAACGCAATGCTGGAGCCGGACCGAAAATGACCTGACCGGCGACGGCATCTATGTGTCGGGCGAGCTGCCGGCCGAAAACGGCAACTGGCGACCGGCCGGCGCCGAGCTGCAATTGAGCTGGCGGCTGGGCGTCGCCCACGTCACCCATACGACGTTGATTTTCGCCGGCCGGATGCTGTTGATCAAATTGAACCGTTTTTGAGCCAAACGGCAATTCGGACTTGATTTTCCGCCGAAGTGATGGCATACTTTAGCCGGGGCGGCCGGGCCGCCCGGAAACAATCAACACATTCAAGGAGTGATCAATCATGGCGAGCGTCAAACTTTACGACAAAACCGGGGATGCCAAAGCGATCCGCATCCAGGAAAAATTGGAGAACAATTTCGGTTTTCTGCCGCAGACCTTCCAGGCGATGGGCCGCAGCGGCGAATTTCTGGAAAAATTATTGAGCCTGTCGGAAGCCGCCGGCAAAAATCTCGAACCGAAAACGAAGGAATTGATCGCCATCGCGGTCAGCGCCGCCAACGGCTGCGAATACTGCGTCAGCGCCCACCGGGCCGCCGCCCTGCAGCTCGGCGTCACCGACGAGGAGATCACCGGCGCGCTGGAAGTGGCCGCCCAGATGAGTGCGTTCAACACCTTCAACAAAGCCATCGGGCTGGACCTCGATCTGAAAGCCAAGTAAACGGCCATGAGCGGCAAACCCGGCCCCATCGACTACAGCACAATCGTTTATCGCGGCGTGGAATCCGATTCGCTGGATTACAAAGCGGCGATGAACTTCCTGGACCTGCCGCGCAGCGGCAAAGTGAAATTCGTCCGGCACTGCCTGGCGCTGGCCAACACCGACGGCGGCCATATCGTCGTCGGCGTCGGGGAAGACCGGGCCGGGCATCCGTCGGATTACACCGGCCTGAGCCCGGAAGAGTGCAAGTCGTTCGACCCGTCGATCGTCGGGCCGTTCATCAACCGTTACGCCGATCCGGCCATCGATTTCACGATCGAGCGGCCGCTGATCGACGGCAAACGTTACGTCATCTTCGACGTCAAACCGTTCAGGCTGATCCCGCACGTCTGCACGTCCTCGTATGAAAACGAGCTGATGCTCGGCGTTTTTTACATCCGGACCGCCGACGCGTCGAGCCGGCCGGCCTACCGGGCCAGCGAAATTCACGCGCTGATCCAGCGGGCGCTGCGGCATCAGCGCGAATCGCTGGCCCGGATGATCCGCGGCATCCTCTTCGAGAACAGCCGCAATCCGGGCGACGACACGGCAATCAGTCATTACGAGGAGGACAAACTGCACAGCCGCAACTTTTTCCTGCGCCGCAAGCGGCCGCCGGAAGGCCAGAAAAGCCTGCTGCTGGAATTATCGGTACAGCCGGAAAGTTTTCCGGCCAACGATTTCACGTTGTCCGAAATCAAAGCGGCGACGGATACGGCGCTGGCCCGGCTGCCCGCCGGGCCCGGCATCCTCCGCGAGCTCGCCCACAGTTATTTCACCAACACGTCGCTGCGGGCCTTGCCGCCCGACGACCGCCGGCAATGGCAGTTGTTCCAGTGCTGTCTGTTTCACTATCTGGCCTTCCTGCCGGTGCCGAACGACGAGCTGGAATTCGACAGTCTGCCGGAGCTGTTCCATGACACGCTGGTGTTTCTCGGCAATTACTACGCGGTACTCGGTTTGCAGATGGAAATGCTGCAACTGGAACTGAAACTGAGCCACACCGAAGGCATCCGGCTGGTCAACCGCGAGTGCCGCTATGCCCTTTTGCCGTTCAATCCGGACAGCGAATGCCACATCAGCGCCATCGAATTGAAGCTGCACCGTTCGGCAGCGCAATTTCACGCCGAAGCAACCACGCTGGCCGCCAAGCTGCTGCGCGAACTCGGCGAGCGCTTCAACCTGGACTGCGCCGACCGGTTGGAGGATATTTTCAAAAAATAATTGCCTGGCTTCAGTAACGAAAGAATTGTCCGGCAATGTCCAGCGCCTCAATCCTGGACGGCCCGCAAGCCATTGATCCGCGCAAAAGACATGCAGCGGCGGAAAACAATCCGGCAACGTAGCCGTCAAATTCGATTTTTCTGCCATTCGGCCCTTGAAAGGCAGGGCTTGCAATACTACATTTGTCACGGGTGGGCCTCAATATCATATTGTAACGTAAGACATTAAAATATAGTGTATTATTACAGCAAACATCAAAAAACGACCCTGCAATTAGACCAGTTTTGAACCCTTTTCTTGAAAGCATAGCTGCTTATTGAGTAAAAAAGATAAAGATTACATTGACCATATGCGTTAACACCTTTGGAAGAAAATCAAAATTCTTAACTCCATGTCAGAAAGGTAAAAAATGCGGTTCAAGAAATGTAAAATCATTGTGGCGGCATTCATTCTGTGTCTTTCGTTTTTCTTACTCACTATATTAAAAACTAATGACAATGTTGACAACCAAACAGATGAACTGTTTCAGCTTTATGCGGATGCAGGATTCTTACTGAAAAATTCCGATCCCGACAGCATTGCCCAGGAGATCGATTCCCTGATAATGCAGCTTAAACAAATTCAGGCGCCATACGGTCTTCAACCGGAAGTCGAACTTTTAATTGCTAAATTGTTATATTTTCAGGGTAGGTATGAAGAGGCCAGATCACTGATCAGTCAAGTAGTCGGTCACTATTCAGTCATCATGCCGGACTGGCTAATGTTGGATTACGCTTGTGCTAAAGGCTTAGAATTGCCCAAAGAAAGACAAGACGATATCGCATTGATGATGGCAAGGCCGATTTTATGGTCAGAAATAGCACATAGGGCCAACGCGATTTTACAGGATCGCAGAAAGAAGCCTCGTATGATGTCTAATTGTCCGACAGGACTGCCCCTCCAGCGATACCAGAGATGGTTTGCGATAGCGGAGTTATATGAAAAAGAAAAAATGATTCATGCTGCTTCCGAAAAGTACATCTGCGTAATTTATAATGATTACATATCATCAGAGTATTCAGATTATTATCAATGGCAGAAAATAGCGGTTTTGGAAAAACAACAGCAGCACCCCCGGCTTGCATACCTGGCCAGTCTCCGCGCGATCCTCATGCACCCGGCTAAGCGCTACGAAATAACCCAAAACTGGCAACAGCCAAGCCGGGCAATGACCGAGAATCCCAATCAAAAACTTTCTGCCTCAACAGCCGACTTGATTGCCCTGGCCCATAACAGAGGAGGCTTTTATCTCCAGGCCATTGAAGTTTTAAAACAGTCTCAAGAGCCTAATCAAAAAAAGATTAAAGAAAATCAGAAAAAATGGGAGCAACAGGTCCGGGTATTGCGGCAATATTTTCCCACCTGCTATCAGTTTGGACAACCGGTTTTATCAATTGATGATCCGGATTTTTTAAAATTTCCAATGCCATCTGAAGTGTTTTGGAATGAGAAAACCCTTTACACCCCCAAAAAATGATCATGAATCAAGTAAAGTTGTATCTGGCCCACCTGTCCTGACAAATTCTTGAACTTGCGAAAAAAACGGGGCCAGCCAAATCATTTTTTTGAAACCGGCTCCGCGTTCAGCGCCGAACGGACGGCAGTTTGTCATAGCTCTCCCGGGCATGCAAGCCGGCCAGGAACTGTTTTTATCAATTTTCGCCAAAAACATTGCGAGCGGCAAAAGAAAGAAAATGGCGGAAGGGGGGGGATTCGAACCCCCGGTACGGAAAACCGTACAACGATTTTCGAGACCGTCGCCTTCAACCGCTCAGCCACCCTTCCGCTTCGCTTGCCGGCTCCAACCGGGCCGACGAGTTTCTAATATAATGTACTTTGCTCTTTTTGCCAGTCGTTTTTGGAAAAATTCGGTTTTTCGGATGGTTTTTCCGGCGTTCTTTTTTGTATCGAAGCGTCCGGGGAAGTAAATTACCGGATGTCAATATTGGTTTTACTTAAACTCGAAGGGTTCGAACCGGATTATGGAACTGAAGTTATTCAATACGATGGATCGCCGCCTGGAAACATTCAAGCCGCTGACGCCGGGAGAAGTCAGAATGTACACCTGCGGTCCGACCGTTTACAATTATGCGCATATCGGCAATTTCCGGGCCTATATGTTCGAAGATCTGCTGCACCGCGTGCTGGCTTATTTCGGCTACCGGGTCATCCAGGTGATGAATCTCACCGACGTCGACGACAAGACCATCCGGGATTCCCGGGCGCAGCATCTGGCGTTGAAGGAGTTCACCGCCAAATATATCGAAGCATTTTTCGCCGATCTGAAAACGCTGAACATCACGCCGGCGGCGGTTTATCCGGCGGCAACCGACCATATCGGCGAAATGATCCGGTTGATTCAGACGTTGATCGACAAAGGCTACGCTTATCAGGCGGAGGACCGGTGCATTTATTTTTCGATCGACAAATTTCCTTCTTACGGCAGGCTGGCCCGCATCGACCGGGAAAACCAGCGGTCCGGCGTCCGGATCAAAAATGACGAATACGCCAAGGACGCCGTCGCCGATTTCGCCTTGTGGAAAGCCTGGGACGACAACGACGGCGAAGTCGCCTGGGACAGCCCGTGGGGCAAAGGCCGGCCCGGCTGGCACATCGAATGCAGCGCGATGGCGATGAAATATCTCGGCCCGACGTTCGACATCCATACCGGCGGCATCGACAACATGTTCCCGCACCATGAGGACGAAATCGCCCAGAGCGAATGCGCCAACGGCTGCCAATACGTCAACTACTGGCTGCATTGCGCCCATCTGATGGTCAACGGCGAAAAGATGTCCAAATCGGCCGGCAACTTCTTCACGCTGCGCGACCTGCTGGCCAAGGGCTACAGCGGCCGGGAGGTGCGCTATGTGCTGCTCGGCGCCCATTACCGCAAGAAGCTCAATTTTACGTTCGAGGCCCTAGACCAGGCGCGTGAAACATTGAAAAAATTCGATGCGCTGTTCGTGCGCCTGAAAGCCGTCACCCGGCCCGGCGACGGAAAAGAGTGCGGCGAACTGCTGGCCGACGCCGACGCCGCTTTCCGGACGGCGCTGGCCGACGACCTCAACATCGCCGAAGCGACGGCGGCGGTATTTCTGCTGCAGCGCGGCGCCAACAGCCAACTGGATTCCGGCAATTTGTCGCAGGCCGGCGCGCAAAAGCTGCTCGCCCAATTCCGCAACTTCGATGAAGTGCTCGGGTTCTTCCGGGTCGATGAGGCGGTCGAAGCGGTCATCCCGCCGGCGATTGCCGCGCTGGCCGAACAACGACTGGCCGCCAAAAAAGCCAGAAATTTCGCCGAAGCGGACGCGTTGCGCGAGCAGCTCAAGGCAGCCGGCTGGCTGGTCGAGGACATTCCCGGCGGCTTCCGGCTCAAAATGCTGGATTGAACGGCGGCATCGTATGGCGGAACGGGTTTTGTGGACCGGCAACGGTCTGAAATTGAGTATCGGCCGGCAGATTCTGTTCGACGGCGCGTCGCTGGCCATCCACGACCGGGAACGGGTCGGCCTGGTCGGCCGCAACGGTTCCGGCAAATCGACGCTGCTGAAAATCATCGCCGGACGCCAGGAACCGGCCGAAGGCGACATCTGTCCGGCCGGCAATTTGCGCGTCTCCTATTTGCCGCAGGATTTTGAACTGGCCGAGGACCAAACCGTGACGGAAAATGTCCGGTCCGGCGCCGCCTATCTCACCGGCCTGCTGAAAAAATTCGAAAGCCTGCCCAGCCATTCCGCCGAACACGATGCGCTGGAGCACCGGCTGCTGCAGCTCGACGCCTGGAGTCTGGACAATCGCATTCAAGCCCTCCTCGAAAAATTGCGGCTGCCGGACGGCGCGTCATCCTGCCGTCATCTGTCCGGCGGCGAAAAACGGCGCGTCGCCCTTGCCCGCGCCGTCATCGCCGCTCCCGATTTGCTGCTGCTCGACGAACCGACCAATCACCTGGACATCGCGACGATCGGCTGGATCGAGGAATTCCTGGCCGGTTATCGCGGCGCCTGTCTGTTCGTCACCCACGACCGCTGTTTCCTCGACCGGCTGGCGACCCGGATCATCGAACTGGACCACGGTCAACTGTTTTCCAGCGAAGGTTCTTATGCCGATTTCCTGGCCGATAAGGCGGAGCGCGAATATGCCGAGGACCAGCTGGAAGCCAAACGGCGGAAGTTCCTGCGTTCCGAAGTCGAATGGGTCCGCCGTTCGCCGAAAGCGCGACTGCGCCGCAACCTCGGCCGCCTGAAACGGTTTCAGGAACTGGACGGCCAAAGCGGCATCGAACGGACCGGCGACATCGAACTGGTCATCCCGGCCCCGGCCCGGCTCGGCAACAAAACGGTGGAGCTGAAAGAAATTTCCGTTTCCTTCGGCGACCGCCGCCTGATCGAGCGGTTCAGCTTCGAATTCCAACCCGGCTGCAAAATCGGCATCGTCGGCCCTAACGGCATCGGCAAGAGCACCCTGCTGAAAGTCATCACCGGCGCCTTGCCGCCGACTTCCGGCCGGGTAGAAATCGCCCCGACCGTCGCGTTCAATTACGTCGACCAGGGCAAACTGGTGCTGGACCAGGAAAAAACCGTTTACGAGGAGATTTCCGAAGGCGTCGATTCGATTCAGCTCGGTAGTGAAAAAATCTCGATCTGGGGATATCTGAAGCGTTTTCTATTTGAAAACGAACGAATCAACACCCGGATCAAATATCTGTCCGGCGGTGAAAAAGCCCGCTTGACCCTGGCAAAAATCCTCAAGCGCGGCGGCAATTTCCTGATCCTGGACGAACCGACCAACGATCTGGATCTCTCGTCATTGCGGATGCTGGAGGAGGCGCTGATCGATTTCCCGGGCTGCCTCCTGCTGGTCAGCCACGACCGTTATTTTCTGAACCGGATCTGCGACGGCATCATGACTTTCGAAAACGATACCATCGTCTATACGCATGGCGATTACGACTATTATCTGTCCCGCCGGCAGGAACAACCGGCCGCCGCGCCGGGCGCGCCGATCGTCAAACCAGCCAACTCGTCGGCGCCGCCGGTCAAAGCGCCGCCGACCAAATTATCCTACAAGGAACAGCGGGAACTGGACGATATGGAACCGGCCATCGCCGCAGCGGAAAAGAAAGTCGAGGAGCTGGAAATGCTGTTCTCGCTGCCGGATTTTTTTGCCCGCTACGGCGCGCAAAGCACTGAACTGCAACAGCAGCTGGCCGAATCCCGCCAGCGGGTCGAAACGCTCTATCAGCGCTGGGAAGAGCTGGAAACCAAGCGCGAACAACTGCAGGCCAAATAAGTCTCTTCGAACGGCATGCCGGCCGAATCGCTGAAAGCCCAATCGTATCACGACTGGGGTGAAAAAACTGGAAATGCTGTTCTCGCTGCCGGATTTTTTTGCCCGCTACGGCGCGCAAAGCACTGAACTGCAACAGCAGCTGGCCGAATCCCGCCAGCGGGTCGAAACGCTCTATCAGCGCTGGGAAGAGCTGGAAACCAAGCGCGAACAACTGCAGGCCAAATAAGTCTCTTCGAACGGCATGCCGGCCGAATCGCTGAAAGCCCAATCGTATCACGACTGGGGTGAAAAAATCTGTTCGCCGCCCTGAAAATAATACTGATCCAGCCAGTCGGCCAATCTGAATTTGCGGATATAGTGCAACAGCAAGGCGGCGACCGCGCTCCGGGTATCCGGCTGTTCCGGCAGATGGTGCAGCATGTTCTGCAATTCCAGCCGTTCCCAGTTGTCCAGGTGATTTTTCAACTCCTCGAAAACGAAAAACAGCACTTTCTGATGCTTGCGCAAACTGACCGGCGTCGCCATCACCGCCATCAGGGTCCGGAAATACTGTTCGCAGGTGGCGGTCAATTTGTCGGAGGTCGCGTGCAACACCAGGTAGCTCAACAACGGCGTCATTCCCGGCGAGTGCAGCATGATCAGCAGGCGGTGGCGGCGGTTGAATTCCGCCAGTCCGGCGGCCGAACCATCCGCTGCGACAAATTGATGCCAGCGGCGCAGGGTCAGAATCTGATTGCCGAAAGTCTCCCGCAGCCAGACATTGTGGATGGAAGCATCGTCGATCACCGGCAACAACGGCAACGCCCGCCGCACCGCCTCGGCGAACAGTCCGCCGGCGACGCCGGCAGCCTCCCCGTCCGGCCGGTAGCACGGCACTTCCCGCAAACCGCAACTGGGCGATTTACCTTTGAAAACATATCCGTACAGTCCGCTCTGCGACAGTTGCGTCACCCGGCGGTTGATGTAATGCCGCATCAGTTCGGTGTAATCCCGCTGTGAATCGACGGTGCGCAGACGATACCCGGAGGCGTCAGCCACCAGGTGCATCGGTTCGCGCGGCACCGCCAATCCACACTCCGTCTCGGGGCAAACCGGCACCCACTCCACCCGGTCCTTCAAGCCGTCCCGCAGAAAATAATCCAGCTTATGGCCGCCGTCATAGCGGACACGCTGCCCCAAAAGACAACTGCTGATGCCAAGTTTTATCATAAATGCGCCCCTGCCTGCCCAAAGTAACCTCCCGCCCCGTCTGAACAGGACGGCACTCTCATCGCCGGGGGGATTCGATATCTCTCCCCGTTCCGCTCCGGTCACTTCCGCCGGATCATCCGCTTGAAAACTCCGGGAAGCGCCTCCCCGCCGTCTTACTGCGGCGGAAAATCGAATTCATGCTCCAGCAGTGCGGCAATCCGATCCGCGGCGGCGGCGGCGCGATCGCCTTCCACCTGCAGCGTAGCTTCATCGCCGCACTGCAGTCCCAGCGAAATCAAATCCAGAATGCCGTGCAGCTCGATCGCTTCATTCATTGAAGTATACAAAGTAAAAGTTTCATGCGGGAATTCGGCATTGATCGTGTTCAGAATGACACTGGCCGGACGGCAATGAATGCCGGCCGAATTGTGAATTTTGACTTTTCGAATTTCCATGACTTCTATTCTCCTATCAAGAGGATTAATATATCATGATTGAAAAAGACATGCAAATAAAATTCCGGGAAAACTGACCGGAGTCGGTCCGACGGCAATTCCCTGCGGCTACGGCCGCCCGCTGAACGGATCGACCGGCAGCGCCGGCAGAAATTCCGGCACCAGTTGTTCCCGTGCTGCCGGTACAATGCCAGCACCGCCAGAAACCTCCCCGCCAACGGGCCGAAAATCGATCGCCCGGCGGTTGTTTCCCGCCATTTTTCGGCTATATTATTGTTTTCATCACCCAACTGGAGGAACCGCGGTTTTGAAGCAGCGTCTGCAGCGATTGACAGAGCTTTTCACCATCTTTTTTAAAATTTCCGCCGTGTCGGTCGGCGGCGGCTTGACAATGCTGCCGCTGATGACCCGTGAATTCGTCGAAAAACGCCGCTGGCTGACCGACGAGGACATGGTCGATACCGTCGCCGTCATGCAATCGGTCCCCGGCATCATCGCCATCAATATGGGAATCCTGATCGGCTACAAGGTGGCGAAACTGCCCGGCGTGCTGGCCGCCGCCGTCGCGGTGGTGCTGCCGCCCTTCATCGTCATCGTCATCATCGCCATGTTCATTATGAACCTGCAGGGTTCGGCGGCGGCCGACCAGATTTTTCTCGGTGTCCGCGCCGCGGTCTGCGCTCTGATCCTGGTTTCCGTCATCAAGTTGTCCAGACAGATCCTCAAAGGCGTTTTTCCGCTGACCGTCGCCGCCATCGGCTTCATCAGCCTGGTATTTTTCAATGTCAACGCCATCTGGCTGATCGCCGCCGCGGCGGCCGCCGGACTGGGCCAGGGGCTTTGCCAGTATCTGGCGCTCCGGCGCCGGCTGAAAGGAGAACGGCAGTGAACTTGTGGACGCTTTACTGGCTGTTCGTCAAGATCGGCGCTTTCACCTTCGGCGGCGGCTATGCGATGATTCCGTTGTTTCAGGACGAATTGGTGTTCCGGCACGCCTTTCTCACCAATGAAGAGTTTGCCAATATGGTGGCACTGGCGCAGGTGACGCCCGGGCCGGTCGGTCTCAATGCCGCCACCTACATCGGCTACCAGCAGGGCGGCGTCTTCGGCGCGCTGGTCGGTACGCTCGGCGTCATGACGCCTTCTTTGATCATCGTCACTTTGATCGCCTACTTCATGGTGCTGTTCAAGGACAATCCCCTGGTCAAGGCGCTTCTCGCCGGCATCCGGCCGGCGACGCTCGGCCTGATCGCCGCCGCCGTCATCTTTTTCGCCGATACCTCGGTATTCAGCGCGCCGCTGGCCGACTGGTGGCGGAAAGGCGCCTTCGGCCTCTGCTGGCAGGGCACGGCGATTTTCGCGCTGGTGCTGTTCGTCGAATTGCGCTGGAAGATCAACATGATCTACGTGCTGCTGGGTTCGGCGCTGCTGAGCTGGCTGCTATTCCAGATCGGCTGACCGACCATGGAGGAGAAAACGAAGGTTTTCCGGCGATAAAACGGGTTGTTCCATTTGAAAATCGCCGCTTTTCTGGTACATTGCGAACGGAAATAATCTTGATTTCAGCGGGGAGGAAAAGTTTCAAGCATGATCATCCAATATGTGCTGGCCGTCGTGGCGCTGCTGTTGTTTCTCGGCGTTTTTTCCAGTAAATTGTCCAGCCAGTTCAATGTCCCGATCCTGTTGATGTTTCTGGGCGTCGGCATGCTGGCCGGGTCGGACGGCCTCGGCGGCATTGAATTTTCCGATGCTTCCGCCGCCAACTATCTCGGCACGGTCGCCATGGCGTTCATCCTGTATTCCGGCGGACTGGACACCAATTTCCGCAGCATCAAAAGCGTACTGGGTTACGGTACGCTGCTGGCCAGCGCCGGCGTGCTGCTGACGGCGATTCTCCTCGGTATCGGCGTCACCTTCGTATTGGGCTGCGACTGGAAATGGGGCATGCTGCTCGGCGCGGTGGTCTCCTCCACCGACGCGGCGGCGGTATTCGCCATCCTGCGCTCCAAAAGCGTCAGCCTGCAGGGACGGCTGCAACCGTTGCTCGAACTGGAATCCGGCAGCAACGACCCGATGGCGGCCTTTCTGACCGTCTTCATGATCGGCATCATCCAGAACCCGGAAACCTCCTACTGGTCAATTTTTCCGGCCTTCTTCGGCAAAATGTCCATCGGCATCGTCTGGGGATATCTGGTCGGCCGGGCCGGCGCCTGGCTGTACACCAAGCTGAAACTCGATTATGAAGGACTCTACTTCGTCCTCGGCATTTCGCTGGTGCTTTTCGCCTACGGCATCGCCGAATGTATCTACGGCAACGGCTTCATGGCCTGCTATGTCTGCGGGTTGACGATGGGCAATCTGCGCTTCAACTACAAAAAAGGCCTGGTCCGATTCAGCGACGGCGTCGGCTGGTTGATGCAGGTCATGCTGTTCCTGGTGCTCGGCTTGCTGGTCTTCCCGAAACAGTTGCCGGGGATCGCCATCAGCGGCTTTATCCTGGCGCTGCTGCTGATGTTCGTCGCCCGGCCGGCCGCCGTGCTGCTCTGCATGATCAGGAGCCCTTATTCGATGCGAGAGCGCCTGCTGATCTCCTGGGTCGGGCTGCGCGGGGCGGCGCCGATCGTGTTCGCCACCTTCCCGCTGCTGGCCGGTATCGAGAACGCCGGGCTGCTGTTCAATCTGGTCTTTTTCATCGTCATCGCCTCGGTGCTGATCCAGGGCCGGACGTTGATGCCGTTCGCCCGGCTGCTCAAGCTGGACAAGCCGCTGAACGACAAAGTGCGGGCACCAATCGAACTGGAAGAAACCGATACGCTGAACAGCAAAATGTTCGAATTCGAAATTCCACCCGACGCGCCGTTCGTCAACAAGACGCTGGCGGAAATGAAACTGCCGCCGGGCGTGCTGGTGCTGCTGCTGCGCCGCAACAATCATTTCATCCTCGCCCGCGGCAACACCCGGCTGGAAGCCGGCGACGGCATGCTGATGATGGGCGACATCAACGAAATGACCAGAATCGCCGCCGAATATTTCCCGAACAGCGACTTCGAATAAAAAGTGAACGTTCCGGGGCATTGCCGCCGGCAATAGTCGGCAATCGCCCGGCTGGCTGGCTGGTAAGCGCCGGAAATGCCGGCACTTTTCGAAGCTGGCTTCACTCCAGTGAAGCTGAAGCGACCAGCGGTGTCCGCCCGCCGGACTGCGTCCGGGGACGACCCGGAGCGTTCGCTTTTTATTGAGGAATGCACTTCGCCGGCTCCAACCCGGCCGGAACATTTGCACATTCCTTTTTCGACGGATATATTACCCGAATAACCGTTTATCAGCGACAGGGGACTTCTTCCATGATCAGAAACATCATTCTGGCCGGTGTCGGCGGCCAGGGCATTCTGCTGGCCGCCAGAATCATCGCCAACGCCGCTTCCGGCGCCGGATTCGACGTGACCACCAACGAAATTCACGGCATGGCGCAACGCGGCGGCTCGGTCACCGCCCAGGTCCGTTACGGCGAAAAAGTACACTCGCCGCTTATCCTGGAAGGCACCGCCGATGTGCTCGGCGCCCTCGAACAAATCGAAGCGCTCCGCTACGCCCATTACCTGAAACCGGACGGCCTGGCGGTCGTTTCCCGGCAGGCGATCATTCCGGTGACCGTTTCCAGCGGCAAGGCGCAATATCCGACCGATGTCGAAATCCGGCTGCAAAGCTGTTTCCAACACTTGAATTACCTGGATTGCCCCGGCATGGCCCGGGAGCGCGGCGACGCCAGATTGGCCAACACCATTCTGCTCGGCGCGTTGTCCAACGGACTCGACCTGCCGGTCGACGCCTGGAGCCAGGCAATCCGCAACTGTATCAAAACACCGCTCATCGACGCCAATCTCGCGGCGTTCCAGGCGGGCAGAGAGGCCTGACCACCATGAACCATTCTCATTTTTTCCAGCCCGACGCCGAAACCATGTCGGCAGATCAGTTGAAAAGCCGTCAAAATGAAAAATTGAAGGCGCTGGTCCGTTACACGGCGGCCCACAGCGATTATTTCCGCCGCCGGTTCGCCGCCGCCGGCGTCGACCCGGAATCGTTCCGCGGCCTGGAGGACCTGACCAGCCTGCCGACGATGAGCAAAGTCGATTTCCGCAGCCAATATCCGCTCGGCATGTGCTGTGTCGCGCCGCAACACATCGTCGAAATGCACATGTCCAGCGGATCGACCGGCACGCCGGTGGTGATGCCTTACACGCTGCACGACGTCGATCAATGGGCGGAGTGCATGGCGCGCTGTTACAGCATGGCCGGCGCGGCCACCGGCGACGTCGTGCAGATCACGCCGGGTTTCGGGCTGTTCAACGGCGGTTTCGGCTTGTTCCACGGCGCCCGCAAACGCGGCCTTTTCATCCTGCCCTGCGGCGCCGGCAACACGGTGCGCCAGATCAAACTGGCCAAGGATTTCAAAACCAGAATCCTGACCGCCGTCGTCTCCTACGGCACCCGGATCCTGGAAGTGCTCGAAGAAACCGGCGATTCGCTGCCGACGCTGGAAATCGGCATTTTCGGCGCCGAAACCTTCACGCCGGCGATGAAACAGCGCTTGAGCAGCCATCTCGGCATCGAGGTGTTCGACATCTACGGCATGACCGAAACCGGCGGCATCGGCACCCTCGGCATGGATTGTCCGGCTCATTGCGGCATCCACGTCTGGGAAGATCATTATATCCTCGAAGTGATCAACCCGGCCACCGGCCGGCCGGTGCCGGACGGCGAACTCGGCGAGCTGGTCATCACCTCGCTGACCCGCGAAGCGCTGCCGGTCATCCGTTTCCGGACCGGCGACTTGACCCGGATCGCCGGGCGCGACCGTTGCGCCTGCGGCCGGACCCACGCGCGCATCGAATCGGTCAGCGGCCGGGCCGACGATATGCTGATCATCCACGGCGTCAACTTCTTCCCCGGCCAGGTGGAACAGTCTCTGCTGAAGATTCCGGGCGTACTGCCCAATTATCAATTGATCATCGAAGATCACCACGGCATCAAAAAACTGCACATCAACGTCGAAGCCGAACCGGGCGTCACCGGCTATATGATCGAGAAACAGTTGAAGGAGGACCTCGGCTTCTCGCCGGACGGCGACGTCTATCCGCCCGGCGCGCTGCCGCGGACCGAAGGCAAAGCCAAGCGGGTTTTCTATCAAAATGATGCCGACACCCCCGCCAAGGAGTCGAAATGATGCGCGAATTACTCTCCGGCAACGAAGCGATCGCCCGCGGCGCCTGGGAGGCCGGCGTCCGGCTGGCCTCCGGCTATCCCGGCACCCCGTCGACCGAAATCATGGAAACGGCGGCCGGTTATAAAGCGGACCTCTATTGCGAGTGGGCGCCGAATGAAAAGGTGGCGCTCGAAACCGCCGTCGGCGCGGCGTTGGCCGGCGTCCGCAGCATGGTGACGATGAAACACGTCGGGTTGAATGTCGCCGCCGACCCGTTGATGACGCTCTCCTACATCGGCGTCAAAGGCGGTTTGGTGCTCTGCGTCGCCGACGATCCCGGCATGCATTCTTCCCAGACCGAACAGGATACCCGGCATTATGCCAGGCTGGCCAAGATTCCGATCCTCGAACCGGCCAATGCCGATGAAGCGCGCCGCTTCATGATCCGGGCATTCGAGTTGTCCGAACAATTCGGCTGCCCGGTTATTCTGCGTTCCACCACCAGCGTCAGCCATTCGCGCTCGCTGGTCGAAGTCGGCGAACGCCGGCCGACCCCGACCGCCGATTTCGTCCGCAACCCCAGTCAATATGTGCCGATTCCGATCTGGGGCCGGGTCTTGCGCCAGGCTGTCGAAACACGCCTTGCCGAACAGGCCGCCGCCGCTTCCGCCGACCGGGAATTGAACGTCATCGACCGGCGCGGCGAAGCGCTCGGCATCCTCTCCTCCGGCCTCACGGCGCTGCACTGCCGGGAACTTTTTCCGGAAGCGTCGCTGTTGAAACTCGGCTGGGCCTGGCCTTTTCCGGACGAACTGATCCGGGAATTCGCCGCCGGCGTCAAGCGGCTTATCGTCATCGAAGAAGCCGACCCGTTTCTCGAAGAACACGTCAAATCGCTCGGCATCGCCTGCGACGGCAAAAACCTCGTACCGCGCACCGGCGAGCTGACGCCGGTGCGTCTGCTGGCCGTCAAAGCCGCGCTGGAAGGCACGGACCTCCAACCGCCGGCGCCGGTGGCCGCCGCGGCCGATTTGCCGGGCCGGCCGCCGATCCTATGCGCCGGCTGTCCGCATCGCGGCATCTTTTACGCGTTGACCAAATTCGATGTCATCGTCACCGGCGACATCGGCTGTTACAGCCTCGGCGTCTTTCCGCCGCTCAACCGAACCGATGTCATCCTCTGCATGGGCGGCGGCTTCAGCATGGCGCAAGGCTTCGACAAAGCCGGCGAAAAGCGTCCGGTCGTCGGCATCGTCGGCGATTCCACCTTTTTCCATTCCGGCGTCACCGGGCTGCTGAACATCGTCTACAACCGGGGCAAAGCGACATTGATCGTCGTCGACAACAGTACGACGGCAATGACCGGCCACCAGGACCATCCCGGCACCGGCCGGACCCTGATGGGAGAAGCGACCCCGGCCGCCTCAATCGAAAAAATCGCCGCGGCCTGCGGCGTCAAGCGGATCACCGTCGTCAATCCCTACGAACTGGACCGAGTGACCGAAGTCCTGAAAACCGAACTGGCGGCGCCGGAAGTCTCTTTGATTATCTCCCGGGCGCCCTGCCTGTTGAAAATCCGCCGGAAAATCGGCCCGCTGTACTCCATCGACCAGGCGAAATGCCGCAACTGCAAAGCCTGCCTGAAACTCGGCTGCCCGGCTCTGGAATCCGCCGGCGGCAACAAGCCGGCAATCAGCCCACAAAGCTGTACCGGCTGCGGCATGTGCCGGCAGCTCTGCCGTTTCGGCGCCATCCAACCGGAATCGTAACCGACGCCGGAAATCGTTCCCCGGGGAAGCGGGAAGCTCCTTTTTTCTAAAAAGAGGGCTTCCCGCTTTCTCCCCAATCAATCTTCCATACCCTTTGAAGATGGCATAAGCCTCTGTTTTCAATCCTTTAAGCGCGGAAAATTCCTCGAAAAAAGGTTTGAAAAAGGGCGGGGAAGAACTTTTGAAGAAAAGTTCTTCCCCGCCTCTCCAAGTTTCTACGCTGCCGGACTTTATCAGTCAGCGGTCGACGAAGATGGAATCTTCCGGGCCGGTTTCCACCGAATTGTTCCGGCGATTGACGTAACTATCCTCAGCACCGCCGTCATCGATGAAGACCGACAGCGAAGTGCCGCCGTGATAAGTGTTGATATCGGCAATTGCCGGCTGCACCGACGCATAGGTGTCCTTGCCGGCCCGGTCCCAGAAGAGACAGATCGCGTTGTGCGATGTCGCCCCCAGGCTGAAGAAAGCGCCGCCGTCATAGCTGTCGTCCCCCTGTTCGTCGATGAACAGTCCCACCGCTTCGTCCCAGGCCAATCCCTGAGCGACGCTGTGCCGGGTGCGATAGGTATCGTTGCCGCCGCTTTCCAGAAACGCGCCGAGCGCCTGATGGACGCCGAATCCCTGCGCATAGCGCGTTCCGATATACACATCGTCATCATCGCCGTCGTTGCAGCAGATGCCGAAAGCATAATAATAACCGCCGCCCTGGACGAAAGTGCCGGCTTCCAAACGGTCGCGGCCGGAACGGTCATACAATACTCCGACCCCGCCGGAGGCGTAGGGCCGCATACCGAATCCCATCCCCTGCCCCCACCCTTCAAAATGACCACGGGTGCCGTAGCCAGTCGGCTGACTGCCCTTGCAATAATAACTGTCGTCACCGCCGTCGTCCACCAGCAAGCCGACGCCCCGGACCAGACCGACGCCCTGGGAATTCTGATGGGCTTCGTAACGGTCGTCGCCGGCGCGGTCGGCCAGGATGCCGGCGCCGAAAAATCCGACGCCCTGCGCCACGCTGATCGCCCGGTAGCAATCGTCGCCGAACCCGTCCAGCAGCAAACCGATGCCGCCGAACGAACAGCCCTGTACGGAACGGATCCCGACATACTGATCGTCGCCGCTCAAATCCAGCAGCAGACCGACGCCGAAATTGCCGCCGCCCTGGGTCAGCGGCTCCGTCGTCTCATAAGCGTCGTTGCCGGCGTAATCGACGATGACGGCGGTCGGAATTTTGCCGGGCACCGAACCGGCCTGGTTGTTCAAATACAGATCGTCGCCGCCGAGGTCATAAATGACGGCGCAATCCCGGTCATGGATGTTGTTGCCGACGCCGGCAATGACGATTTTGCCGTAAGCGGTATCGCGTTCGGCGACGACCGCCTTGTCCGCCTCGCCAGCCGCCGCCTGATAGAGTGAATCCAGGAAGGTGTCCGCCAGCAGCAGACCGGCCGTCCGGGCTTGCCGGAACAACGCTTCACGGTCGATCCGGTTCAAAATCCGGCATACCTCAAGCGAACGGCAGGTCAACTCCGTATCGGGTTCATAGGTGAGCATTTTATAGAAGATGAAGGAATCCAGCAGCGCCTCGCGGTTGGCCAGCACGAAATCACGTTCCTCTTCGGAAATCCGGCTGAACGCCTGCCGGTTCCATTGGTCGGCTTGTTTCAATACCGCTTCGATGTAATCCAGATGGGCCGCCAGATCGCCGCCTTTGAACTCCGGCAGCGGATTTTCCTGCGGCGCCGGTTCGGCAAATTCCAGCAGATATTGCGCACAGTCCAACAACTTAACCGGCTGCTGCCCGCACTGCTTGATCCGGTCGACAACGCTCCGGCTGACCGCTTCGATCCGGAAAGGATTCCGGATCAGATAACTGAAAATCGGCAACCGGTAGGGATCCTGATAGACATCGGTATTCTCCAGCCGCTGCAGCAGATCGGCGAAGCGCTCTTCCCACTGGTTTCCGGCAATGACCGGCTCGGCGGTCCGCCAATGTTCCGACTCGGCATTTTCAAATTCCTTCGCGCCGGCCGGTTCCCGGTACGGCACTTTTTCGTTTTCGAAATAACGCCGGGTTTCCAACTCGAGTTCTTCCACGCTGGCCTTGCCGTCGCGGTACTTCAAAACCCGGACCGGAATTTTATCGCCGACGGCCAATTTACCGCCGCGGCTGCCGCTGACGTTGGAAATATTGAACTCGGTCGGTTTCTTGCCGTCGATCGAAAGCACCAGGTCGCCTTTCCGCAACCCCTCCTGCTCGCCGGTGGCGCCCGGCGCCACAATCGTAATCCGCCAGACCTCGCCCAGCTCCGGCTCCGCCTTGAGTTCCGGAATCGTTTCCGCCGCAACGTTCTGCGTCGACAGCCCCCACATCGTTTTACCCAGATAAGCGTCCTCTTCCGCCTGCAGCGGCAGAAGCGCCGCCGCCAGAACACCGATCTGCCAGATGATCTTTTTCACCGTCCGCCTCCTTTGCTGATTGATCATTTTTTTACCGGTTTCCCAGCGCTAACTTAGCGCCGGGAAATCCCAAATGCAAACTTCCCGCCATCAACAATCACTCCAAAATCAGCGAAAAAACAAAAAGCGCCGGGAAATTCCCGGCGCCAACTCACGCTGCGACTGCAGAAAACTCCCTATCAATTGATCAACGAGCCGAACGTCCAGTAGCGGTAACCGCCCCAGCCGCCGAACGGCTTCACCGATTCGTCCAGCGTGATGTCCAGTTCAGGAATCGACGCCACTTTACCGGTCAAATATTCATCAAGGCGCAGTTCCAATTCATCATAACGCACCAACTGGCCACCGAGACGATGCTGCATCGATTCCAGCCCGAACGGCTTGTTGCGGCTCAACCACTGATCGCGGAACTCCGCCATGAAGTACCGGAGCAGACTGCGGACCGCCGGCAGCTCCTGCCGCTGAACCCGGCGCAATTCTTCCCGGTCGCCGCGGCGGTACGCCGCCATCAGATTGCGGTGCAGCCGGGCCTTGGCCAACAGCAATTCGACCACCGTCATCGCGTAACGGATCCGGCCGCCGCCGCAATCGTTCTCATAGGGCTGCAACTCTTTCAACACCCGTTCGAGATTGGCGATGATCTCTTTGGTGACGCCCGGCCGCAATTTTTCGTTTTCGCGATAAGCCTTCCACAGCATCGGATCATCCCACAGCAGCCGTTCATTGTCGAACAGCCCTTCATCGGTGTACAGCTCCATGCCGGAGGCGATCAAATTGGCCTTGTAGCTGCCGCCGGTCAACGCCAGAAAGAACTTCTCCATCCGCTCTTCGCCGGCATCGTTGCCGTACGCCAGATCGGCGCCGTAACAGAGCCCGGCCAGCGACGAACCGTATTCGCAATAGGCGCCGTCATCACCCCACATCGTGAAAAAGAGCTCTTTGACCTTCCGTTCGGTACAGGCGTCGATACACGGCTTGACCGTGTCGACCGTCTGGCGATGATCGTACCACAACCGGCTCCAGGTCCAGACACCGCTGCCCATCAACGGTTCATGGCCGAGCGCCCGGTGCCGCTCGATCCAGTCGGCATAAAAATCCTGGTCCTTGTTGTAGTAGTCCCAGTAAACCAGTTCGACCTCTTTCGGAATCGTCGATTTGACCTCGTCGGTGATTACCGTCGATTTGTCATAATAATCGTTGTTCTTGTTGCAGAGGCGGAAATACATATCCGACCAGATCATCGGCTTCAGGCCGTGGGAGGCGCACATGTCGTTCACTCTGGCCAGATGGCGGTTGAAAATCTCATAGCCCTTCTGGTAACCGTTCAAATCCATGAAGCGGCCGCGGCCGAGATCATGGGTTTCATCCATGCCGATGTGAATGCGGCGGCTCTTGACCGCTTTGCCCCAGAAGGCCAGCATCTTGTCGATCAACGCATAGGTTTCCGGCTTGTCGACCATCAGCACCGACGCGGTATCGCGCACGTCGCCGTAGGTGCCGTATTTCAGAATCTGCTCAAGATGGCCGAGCGTCTGAATGCAGCCGATCACCTCGATGCCCAACCGGGCGCCGTAACGGTCGATCTCCTGAATCTCCTCCAACGTATAGGCGCCGCGCAGATACCCGAAATACGGTTCGCCCGGCAATTCATAGGTATCCTCGGTATAGAGCATCGCCATATTATAGCCCATCAGCGCCAGCCGGCGCAGCCAGTTCTTGACATGGCCGACAGTCATCACCGCATTGCGCGAAGCGTCCAGCATGATGCCGATCGTCTCGAACACCGTCGGATTGTCGCCCTGCAAGCCGGCCATTGCCAACGCCACGCCGCGGGCGGCGGTCGCCACCGAAGAATACGTGATGATGTACTTGTCGCCGACATCGTTGACTTTGACGCCGGCCCGGTCGGCGCCGACGAATTCCAGCTTCACCTCGCCCTGCCCTTCCGCCAGCGGATACTCCTCCGCCAGCGTTTCCAGCATCAGCGCGACGTCCTCTTTGACCTCCCGGCGATTCCAATACAGTCTGCTCATACGTTTTTCACTCTCATTTTTCTGGTACGGTTATCGTTTTGACTTTCACCAAGCCATCGCTGAATTCCACGCTCCGGAAACCGGCCGGCAAGCCGTCGAACGCCACACTGGTATTCTCGCCGCTGCTGAACAGAATACCGTCATACACCAGCGTGAAAGCCGTATGCGTGTGACCCGCCAGATAAGCGACCACCTGCTTTTCGGCGAACAGCCGCAGCAATCCGGCCCGTCGTTCCGGTTCGATATTGAAATATTCCGCCGGCTCGTCCGGCTCCTCCACAAACAACGGCACATGCGCGACGATCACCACCTTCCGCCCGGCCGCCACCGCCTCGTCCAGTTCCCGCCGCAGCCAGCAGTCCATCGTTTCGGCCGGAAGTGCCGGAGCCTGCTGATAAAGCTGCGTATTCAATACTATAAACCGATATTCTTTGAGGTCAAATGCAAAGTAATCTTTTCCGATTTTATCCCGGTAGCGTTCGATTGCCGCCACGGGATCCGGTCCGCCGATATCGTGGTTGCCCGGCGCGCAGTAAACCGGAACCGTCAGACGGTCCAGCGCCCGCCGGATATCGTCATAAGACTTCTCGTCGTTGACATGCACCAGATCGCCGCAAATGACCGCGGCATCGAAGTTGCCGGCATTGATCAGCTCGACCGCCCGCCGGAACGCCGCCAGTTCTCCCGGGTAATCGCGGAAACCGATCTGCGGATCGCAGAGCTGGGCGATCACCAATTTGTCCGTCGAACCTTCCATCACGTCGCTCCGCTCTCCAGACCGGCCAATGCAATTCCAATGGCCGGCACCGCTCCTGTCAACGCCTTCATTCCATCTTCCTTCTCCCCGTCGATGAACTCCTTTTTCATTGCCGGAATCAGCCCGGCGGCCGAAGGGGTATTCTTTGATAAATTACTCGTTTCATCTTGCAAACGCCAATCCGGAGCGGTATTTTAACGGGAAAAATGAACTGTACCGCAACCGGAGATTTTATTCATGAGTCTGAACAGCACTCCCAGTGCCGAACGCACCCACATCGCATTGTTCGGCAGCCGCAACGCCGGCAAATCCAGTTTGATCAACGCCCTGACTTCCCAGGACCTGGCGATCGTCTCCCCCGTCAAGGGAACGACGACCGACCCGGTTTACAAATCGATTGAAATTCTGCCGCTGGGCCCTTGTGTCCTGATCGATACCGCCGGGCTGGACGACGTCGGCGAACTCGGTGAACTGCGCAAAAAGAAAACCCTGGCGGTGCTGGACAAAACCGATATCGCGCTGATCGTGCTGGACGCCACCGTTCCGCCTTCCGATTACGACCGGGAAATCATCCGGCTGGTCAAAAGCAAAAAATTGCCGCTGCTCGGGCTGCTCAACAAAATCGACTGCTGCCCGGATTACCGAAGCCGGCTGGCAACGCTGGCCGAAACGCTGCAGATCAAACTGCTGCCGGTCAGCGCCGTCAGCCAATCCGGCATCCAGGAGGCCAAAACGGCTCTGGCTGAGCTGCAGCCGGAGTCGACCGACGCCCGGCCGCTGGTCGGCGACCTGGTGGAACCGGGCAAACCGGTCGTCCTGGTCACGCCGATCGACAGCGCCGCGCCGAAAGGCCGGCTGATTCTGCCGCAACAGCAGGTACTGCGCGATCTCCTGGACCACGGCATTCCTGCCGTGGTCTGCCGGGAAACCGAGTTGAAAGCGGCGCTGGTCGCCCTGTGTTGTCCGCCGCAACTGGTGATCTGCGACTCCCAGGCATTTCAGCAGGTCGACGCGGAAACGCCGCCGGAAGTGCCGCTGACCTCCTTTTCCATCCTGTTCGCCCGTTACAAAGGCGATCTGGCCGAACTGGTCAAAGGCGCCGAAGCGGTGGAACAACTGCGGGACGGCGACCGGATCCTGATCAGCGAAGGCTGCACCCACCACCGTCAGGCCGACGACATCGGTACGGTCAAAATTCCGCGCTGGCTGAAGCAGGTGACCGGCAAGGAGTTGATTTTCGACCACTCTTCCGGCGTCAGCTTCTCCGAGCAAATCAAACAGTACCGCTTGATCATCCATTGCGGCGGCTGCATGTTGAACCGTCAGGCGATGCAATCCCGCATCCGCCAGGCGGCGGAAAATCAGGTGCCGATCGTCAATTACGGCGTCTTGATCGCCTACTTGAAAGGCATCCTGCCGCGCGCGTTGAAGCCGGTACTGAACCGGGACAACCGGCGTTGACCGCTGGAAAATCCGTTTCCTTTTCCGACAGAAAAAACGCTTCCGGCGGTTTCGCCGCCGGAAGCGTTCATTTTTTACGAACCAGTCGCTTCAACTATCGGAAATCCACTTCATTCCGAGCCGCGCGGTTCCCCCTCACCGGCCGCAAGCCTCATTCTCTGGCCGTATAAGCGGTGTGGAGCAGTTCATGCGCCAAATGGCTGCCCGGTTCGCCGAGGAATTCCTTGTACAACGCTTGAATCGCCGGATTCAAATGCGATTTCCGCAACGTCTTGCCCTGATCATCCCGGTAGAGCGCCCGACGCCGTTTCTCCAGAACCGACGTGTCTCCCATAATGTACGGCTGGCCGCCGCCATTCAGGCAGCCGCCGGGACAGGCCATGATCTCAATCGCCTGATAATCGGCTTCGCCTCGGCGGATTTTTTCCAGCAGTCTCCGGGCATTGCCCAGGCCGGACGCCACCGCAACCTGCAACTTCAAACCGGCCACTTCCACCGTCGCCTCCTTGATGCCTTCCAAACCGCGCACCGCCTGGAAATCGACCGCTTGCAAATCTTCGCCGCTCAGCCAGTCGGCCGCCGTCCGCAGCGCCGCTTCCAGCACGCCGCCGGAAGAGCCGAAAATCACCGCCGCGCCGGTCGATTCGCCCAGCGGGCTGTCGTAATCGGAATCCTCCAGATCTTTGAACATGATACCGGCTTCCTTGATCATATCGGCCAATTCACGGGTCGACAGCACGATATCGACATCGCGGACGCCGTTGCGGCGGAATTCCTCACGGGACGCCTCGTATTTCTTCGCCAGGCACGGCATCACCGACACCACCGCCAGATTTTCCGGCTTGACGCCGATGCGGTCGGCAAAGAACGTCTTGGCAATCGCGCCGAACATCTGCTGCGGCGATTTGGCGGTCGACGGCATATACAGCAGGTCCGGGAATTGGTGTTCGAGGAATTTCACCCAGCCGGGACAGCAACTGGTCAGAATCGGCAGATTCTCACCGCTCTTCACCCGGTCGATCAACTCATGCGTCTCTTCCATGATCGTCAGATCGGCGGCGAAATCGGTGTCGAACACATAGTCGACCCCGAGCATCCGCAGCGCCGCCACCATCTTGCCGGTGGTGATCGATCCCGGCTCCATGCCGAAAGCTTCGCCGAGCGCCACCCGGACCGCCGGCGCCGTCTGGACGACGGTCTTCTTCGTCTCGTCGTTCAGCACCCGCCAGACATCGTATTTGTAACTCATCTCGCTCAAAGCGCCGACCGGACAAGCCTGGACGCATTGTCCGCAAAAGACACACTGCGTCTCGGCCAGCGGTTTGAATTCCGCCGGCGCCACCACCGCCTGGAAACCGCGGTTGACGCCGGAAAGCACCCCGACGGTCTGAATCGTATTGCAGGCGGTTTCGCAGCGCCGGCACATGATGCATTTGTCCAGGTCCCGAGCAATCGCCTGGCTGGACAGATCGCGGTTGTAGGTCGACTGTTCGCCCTTGTACAGCAGATGATGCAGATTCAACTCATGGGCCAGCCGCTGCAGGCTGCAATTCAAGTTCTTGGAACAGAGCAGACAATCCTTCGGATGGTCGGACAGCAGCAGATCCAGGATGGTGCGCCTGGCATTGATCGCCCGCAGCGTGTTGGTCCGCACCACCATGCCCTCCGCCACCGGCGTACAGCACGCCGGCGCCAGGTTGGGCCGGCCGGCCACTTCGACGACGCAGATGCGGCAGGAGCCGGTCCGATGCTCGACATTGAAGCAATCCAGCTTCATATGGCACAGCGTCGGAATCTTGATATCCAGCTTTTCCGCGGCTTCCAGAATCGTACTGCCCGGTTCGACCGCCACCGGCAAATTATTGATTATCAAATTGACCATAATGAAAATATCTCCCTTTGACGCCGCAACTCAATCTTTGTCGATGGCGTGGAATTTACAGTTCTGGAAACAGACACCGCATTTGATACACTTGGTCTGATCGATGAAATGCTTCTGCTTGCGTTCGCCGCTGATACAATTGACCGGACAATGGCGGGCGCACAACGTGCAGCCGACGCATTTGTCGTTGATCTGATAGGTGATCAGACTGCTGCAAACCCCGGCCGGACAACGGTTGTCGACGACATGGGCGCGATATTCCTCCTCGAAATTCGCCAAAGTAGACAACACCGGATTCGGCGAAGTCTGCCCGAGGCCGCACAGCGCCGTGTCCTTGATCACCCGCGACAGCGTCTTCAATTTTTCCAGCGTCTCCAGCGTGCCGTTGCCCTGGCAGATATCATCGAGCATTTCGAACATCCGCCGGTTGCCGACCCGGCACGGCGTGCACTTGCCGCAGGATTCGTCCAGCGTGAATTCCAGGAAGAAACGGGCGATGCTGACCATGCAGTCATCCTCGTCCATGACGATCATGCCGCCGGACCCCATCATCGACCCCAGCGCCTTGAGCGATTCATAATCGATCGGCGCGTCCAGATTGTCTTTGGTCAGGCAGCCGCCGGAAGGCCCGCCGGTCTGCACCGCTTTGAATCCCCGGTCGTTCTTGATCCCGTCGCCCAGACCGAAGATGATGTCCCGCAATTTGACCCCCATCGGCACTTCGACCAACCCGACTTTATTGACTTTGCCGGCCAGCGCGAATACCTTGGTCCCCGGCGAACCGGCAGTACCGATCCGCTTGAACCAGTCGGCGCCGTTGCGGATGATCGCGGCGATATTGGCGTAGGTTTCGACGTTGTTGACCACCGTCGGCTGCTTCCAGAGGCCCTGGACGGCCGGAAACGGCGGCTTGAAGGTCGGTTCGCCGCGCATTCCTTCGATCGAATGGATCAAGGCAGTCTCCTCGCCGCAGACGAAAGCGCCGGCGCCGTATTTGATCTCAATTTTGAAATTGAAATCGCTGCCGAACAGCCTGTCCCCCAGCAAACCGGCCTCCTCAGCCTGAGCGATGGCGATTTCCAGCCGTTTGACCGCCAGCGGATATTCCGCCCGGATGTAAATGATGCCGGTGGACGCGCCGATTGCAAACCCGCCGATCGCCATCGCCTCCAGCACCGCGTGCGGATCGCCTTCGAGCACGGCGCGGTCCATGAAGGCACCCGGGTCGCCTTCGTCGGCATTGCAGAGCATGAACTTTTCGCCATCCGGCTGCGCCGCGGCAAACTGCCATTTCTTGCCGGTCGGGAAACCGCCGCCGCCCCGGCCGCGCAGCCCGGAGGCGACGATCTCATCGATGACCGCATCCGGCGCCATCGAGGTGACGGCTTTGGCCAGCGCCTGATAGCCGTCCTGCGCCAGATATTCCTCCAGCGACTCCGGGTTGACCCGGCCGGTGTTGCGCAGGACAATCCGGGCCTGCAAAGTGCCGGACGGCCGCTCCTCATCCTCCGGATAATACCAGGAACGCTCCAGATTGCGGGTACCCGGCGCGATGTCGCCGGGTTCCGTCGCCAGAATGGCCGGCACCTGCGGCACGGTCACTTCGCCGTAAATGGTGTTGGCGCCGGTTTCATTGTCGATGACCTGAATGGTCGGTTCGCTGTGGCAGAGTCCCATGCAGCCGACTTCGACCACTTCGATGGCGTTGCTGAGATTGCGGTCGGCAATTTCCGACTTGATGGCCGCCAGAACCGGCCCGGTGCCGGCGGCGATGCCGCAAGTACCCATCGAAACCAGAATTTTTTTACGCGGCCGGCTGCGATGCTTCAACTGGTCGGCATAATCGAGCAAGGTACGGTATGAGTCTAACTTCTTCATCCGAAAATTCCTTTTTATTCGACACAATCGTTGATGATATCCGGAACCATTTTGGCGGTCACATTGCCGTAAACCCGATCGTTTACCATGACCACCGGCGCCAGGCTGCAGGCGCCGAGACAGCGCAATGCCCCGAGGAAAAATTTACCGTCCGGCGTGCTTTCCCCTTCCCTGATATTCAAATACCGCTTGAACTCGTCCAGCACCTTGTTCGCCCCTTTGACGAAACAGGCGGTGCCGGTACAGACATTGATCTTGTAGCGGCCGACCGGCTTGTCGGTAAAATAGGAATAAAAACTGATGACGCCGTACACGTCGGCCGGCTGTAATCCGAGCCGCTTGCCCACATACTGCTGCACCTCGCTCGGCAGGTAACCGAAGATATGCTGGGCCCGGTGAAGCGATTGAATCAGAAAACCGCGATTGCGCTGCGGATTTTCCTCCAGCGGCAAAGAGTCGATGTAGGCGGCCAACGCCGCCTTTTTTTCCGGATACTGTTGAAACAGACCCTGCGGGGGTTCCGTTTCCGACCGATGGCACGCACAAGTCATAAATCCTCCCAAGAATTCAAGTTGTTGACTGCCTTGTCACATGTAGCGATACCGATCCGCAATCCGGAAAGCGGGCGACGGACAGACGCCTGCGGACGCCGCCCCGGCCCGCCCCCCGGTCGCCAATCGGTTTGGCAACAGACGGATCGAACCGAATTTCAGCGCCGCAATTCCGGCCGTATTTCCCTGCCTTCAGATTGTTTTGCCGGCATAAGAAACAAATTTGAAATCATCTCTGGTTGAATGTTAAAACTAAAGTGTGTTTCGTAAAAAAACAAGCAGATTTTATAATTTTTTTCGGATATTTTAACTAAAATGGCAAGGGGGGGGTTTGGCTGCCGCCGGACGCCCGGCACGGCCTGCCGTGCACCCGACCGCGTCAGCCGATGATTTCGGCCTGGAAGCAAAGCTGTCCGGCCGGATTGTCGCCGGCAAGGCGGTAGACGCCGTTCGCCGCGCCGCCGTGCAGCGCCAGCCAATCCGGCGCCCGGATCGCATTGAGGTAATTGATCTGAATCTGCCGCGTCCGCCATTCCGGCGAAACGACCGCCAGAAAATCCTGGACAAAGCCGGCGTATTCGGCATTGTTGAGATGGCCGTTGACATCCATCAGCGACTCCCGGACCGGACACTCCAGCCGCCCCGCCTCCAGCTCCGGGGCCGGCAGTTTGTCGAGCTCGGGAAAGAACTCCGGCCGGGCACTGTTGTCCGGAAACGGCCGCGGCAGCGCCGACGGCTTCAGCGGCCGCAAACTGGCCGCCTCCAACAGCAGCCAGAAACTTGAGGCATAACCGACCCGCCGGCCGGCCCGGAACAATTCGTATTGCCGTTTGGCGAACAGACGATGGAAACCGTTCGGCCAGGTACGAACCACCACCGAGTCGCCGATCCGCAGATCCGTTTCCATCACCAGCTTCAGGCGCGACAGCACCCATGCCATCCGGTGTTCCAGCAACATGCTGACGCCGACGCCGAGCTGTTCGGCATGAACCGCCGCCGCCTCCTGCAGAAAGTCGAACCAACTGCGCAATTTCAGACGGCCCCGGCGATCGCATTCACTATGGCGGACCACCGTCCGCCACTCCGCCGCCGGCGCACCCGTTTCCTGTTCCAGTCTCTCGTTCAATTTTTACGTCCTTCGATTCGATACGTTTTCTCCAGCAATTTCCGTTCCGGCGCCCCGCTCGCCGGCCGGAACCAGACTTCGAAGCGCGCCAGATAAAACTGGCCGGGCTCCCCTTCCCGGATAAAAACATTGCAGCCGCCGGGAAACTGTTCTTCCGGATCATCCGAATAACCGGGCCGTTCCAAACTGTTGAACTTCAGTGCCGCCGGCGACAGCGCCGTCCCGCCGGTCACTTCAAACGCCTGCAAATAACACAGTCCCGGCTCACCCGGATTGAGCTGCCAGGTAATTTCATAATGGCCGGGCGAAACCTGCCAGAGTTGAAATTCCGGTTCGCCGCGGCAGCCGGCCGCCGGGGAAGCCGCCAACTCCCGCAAATCCGCTGCCGCCAGCCGCCGCAGGAAGTTGGTCGCCACCCGTTCCGGCGCGCCGGAACATTCGAAAATCTCCAGCGGCCAGTTCTCCTCCAGAAAATGGAGTTCGCTGTCATAACCGTCCCCGCCGAAGCAGACCCTCACTTCCGGCGGCACCCCGGGCCGCACCGTCTGCAACTGGCGGCCTCCCAGCGTCTCCCCGCTCAGATCGACCACCAGCCGGAACAGATAAAACGGTTTTCTCGAACGGTGAAAGCCCTGGTAACCGTTGAAATAATACTTGCCCCGCCGCACCCGCCGGGCGGCAAACCACTGCCCGTACACTTCCAGCACCCGCCACCGGGGGCTGGCCGCCAGCCGCTTCCGCAATTCGTCCAATGGCAAAGCCGGCTGTTCCAGCACATCGGCCGCCACCAGCGGACATCCGCGTCCCGGCCGCGACAACCTGGCGCTTAACTCCGCCTGCCAGGGTTCGTCCACCGCCGGCAAAACCGCCGGCACGGCATATTCCACATCGTCGGGAATGGCCAACTGGACGGCAAAACGATTTTCCCGGGACGGCAGCAGCGATACCAGCCAGCAAATTGCCGCCGCCGCCACCACCCCGTTCACCAGCAGGCGGCCGGGACGGCGCCGGTAAACATTCCACGCCACCGCGCACATCACGCCGCAGAGCAGCAATACGACCGCCAACAGCAGACAGAAAATCGCCGCAATCGAACCGACCGGCCAGAATCGGCAGGTGAAAGTAGCCAGATACAAACCGCCCACGCCCAGCGCCAACAACAAACCAGGATAATAACAACTGTCAAAATACCTGATAAAAAAAGTACGAAACCCCGACCGCGGAAAAAGCATTGATCGCAAGAAATCCTGATGTTTTTCTTTTAAAGATACAATAGAAACGAACAAATGCAAGCACAAACCCGATTCCTCAGGATTTCCCCTCCCCGCCGGTCGCATCCCCGATTCCGCCGACCATTTGCCGGGCGGAAACCGCAAGCGCCTGACGGTTCCGTAGCCCGGCCCGGCGCATTCTTCCCGCGACTGCCCCAGACCGGCAGATACGCCGGACCGGATCATGCCGCCGGAGCCGTCAAAGCGTTTTCGCGCGTTCCACCGCCGCCCGGATATTGGCGGCGATCGCCTCCCAGTTGCCGGCGACGATATCGGCCCGCCGCCCCAGCCAGGTGCCACCGACCGCCGCCACTTCGCGGACGGCAAAAAATTCCGCGGCATTGTCCAGCGTCACCCCGCCGGTCGGCATGAACTGCAGTTCCAGCTGCCGGTACGGCGCGGCCACCGCCTTCAGATAAGCCGGACCGCCGGAAGCCAGGGCGGGAAAAAACTTCATAAAGCGAACGCCCTGTTCGGCCGCCTGCTCGATCTCGCTCGGCGTGCAAATGCCGGGCACGAAATTGAGACGCTCGGCCACCGCCGTCCGTACCACCGTCGGATTGAATCCGGGCGCGACGGCGAATCTGGCGCCGGCTTCGAAGGCCAACTGCAGATCGCTCGGGGACAAGATGGTCCCGGCGCCGATGTACATCTCGGGAAACCGCTTGACCGCCGCCCGGATGATCGCTTCGGCCGCCGGCGTCCGGAAGGTGATCTCCGCCACCGGCAGACCATTCTCCACCAGCAGTTCGCACATCTTCAGACCGCTGTCCAACTCCTCCAGCTCCAACACCGGAATGATTTTGAACTTCGCCAATTTCTCCGCCACCTGCTGCAACGATTTCGCGTACGCTTCTTTCATGATTCCGATCCTTATTCTAAACTCTGTCGTTGACCAACCACTCCCGCCGCACTCCGCCGACGGCGAATTCCCCTCTCCGGGCCACGCCGGAAATTCCAACTTTCGCCGGACAACCGGCCGGCGGCCCGACCCCGCTCAAAAAATATAAGGCCGGGGAACGTTTTTTACAACTTTTTTCCAGTCGATCGCCTCATTTTTTCTCCGGCAAAACCGCCGGACGAGCGTCGACAAAAAAACAATTAAATCATTGTCGGAACTTGAATTCAGTGATTATCAGGCTAAATTATCGTGGATTTTTTAAAGGATAACTGCCTCCTGAAAAATGACAGGTTATAATGAACCAAACCAGCTTGGAAGGAATGGAAAAAAGAAACATGCAAAGACAGGAACAAGAGGTGGTCATCGCCAATTCTCTGGGGCTGCATGCGCGTCCTGCCGCTCTATTCGTCCAACTGGCTCAGCAATTTCTCTCCGAAATCATTGTTGAAAAGGATGGTGAGGAGGTCAACGGCAAAAGCCCCATCGGACTGTTGATGCTCTGCGCCGGAGCCGGAAGCAAACTGAAAATCAAAGCGCAAGGCGACGACAGCTCCGATGCCCTCGAGGCGATTGTAGAGCTGATAAACAATAAATTCGGCGAGGAGTAGACGCGAAAGTGACGTCTGAAGCAGTGCAGGAAAAGATCCACCGCGGCATCGCGGCGTCCCCCGGTTTCGCCATCGGCAAGGTGCTGGTGGTCAAAGATGGCGGGGCCGCCTATACCGAACCGCCGAAAAGCGCCATCGCCCCCGAGGCGGTTTTCCAGGAAATCCAACGGTTCGAAGAGGCGCTGGAAAAAACCCGCAACGACCTGACCGCGCTGCAGACGCAACTGCAGGAAAAAGTCAATGCGGCGGAAGCGCGGATTCTCGACGCCCACCTGCTCATTCTCGACGACCAGATGCTGCAGAACGAAGTCACGTCGATGATCCGCAATCAAAGCTGCAACGCCGAATATGCGTTTTACAAGATCGTGGAACGTTACGTCAAAGCGATCATGATGATGTCGGACAATTACATCAAAGAGCGGGCCGCCGACATCCGCGACGTCGCCGCCAGGGTGCTGGCCCATCTGCAGAATTTTCACAAGATCGCCCTCAACGAACTGCTGGACCAGCGCATCATCATCGCCGACGAACTGACGCCGTCGGATACCGCCGCGCTGGACCGGAGCAAGGTGCTCGGCTTCGCCATCACCACCGGCAGCAAAACCTCGCACACCGCCATTCTGGCGCGCTCCATGCAATTGCCGGCCCTGGTCGGCATTCCGGCGGAATTGCTCCAGACGCTGCATACCGGCGATAAAATCATCATCGACGGTTTCGCCGGCATTCTGATCACCGCCCCGGCGGAGCGGACCGAGGAACTCTACCGGGCCAAAATCGAAGAGGAAAGCAAACTTTACAGCGACCTGACCAAAGACAACCGGCTGCGGCCGGAAACGCTGGACGGCTTCATGGTCCAATTGTCCGCCAACATCGAATCGGTCAGCGGCCTGGACCAGATCGCCAGATACGGCGCCTGCGGCATCGGGTTGTTCCGGACGGAATATCTCTTTTTGAGCAAGCCGCAACTGCCGACCGAAGATGAGCAATACACCATCTACCGTCAATTGCTGGATGCGGTCGGCAACGACCCGGTGATCATCCGCACGCTGGACATCGGCGGCGACAAGATGGAACAGTCCATCCAGCGTTATGCCGAAGCCAATCCGTTTCTCGGGCTGCGCGGTATCCGGCTGTGCCTGCATGAGTGCCGCGATCTGCTGCGCACCCAGTTGCGGGCGCTGCTGCGGGCTTCGGTGCACGGCACTCTGCGCGTCATGCTGCCGATGATCTCCTGTGTCGAAGAGGTTATCGAAGTCAAGGCGCTGATCAAGGAACTTCAACTGGAGCTGCGCGGCGAAAAGCGGGAATTTGCCGAACACCTGGAGCTGGGCGCGATGATCGAGACGCCGGTGGCGGCACTGATGGTCAACAGCCTGGCCGGACTGGTGGATTTCTTCAGTCTGGGCACCAACGACCTTATCCAGTATACGATGGCCATCGACCGCAGCAACGAGCGGGTCGCCTATCTCTATCAGCCGACTCATCCGGCCGTGCTGGAGCTGATCTGGCGCTGCGCCCAGGAAGCCCGGCGGCACAACATCTGGGTCAGCGTCTGCGGTCAGATGGCCGGCGATCCGCGCTTCACCGCGCTGTTGGTCGGTCTGGGAGTCCATGAATTGAGCATGCCGCCGCAGGCGGTGGCGCCGGTCCGGCGCGTCATCCGTCAAATGCGGCTTTATGAAGCGGAAGCGACGGCCCAGGCGGCGATGAGCTGTTCGACTGCGGACGATGCGATGAAAATCGCCGTCGACTTCCTCAACCAGGTGGCGCCGGAAATTTCCCAGTTGGTCGTCCAATAAAATCTTTCCCGTTCCGGCACAAACCCCTCGGCCGCCGTGCTCCAATTCAACATTTTTCATCAAAAAATTGAAAAGGGTATTGCTTTTTTGCCCAAAATTTGCTATACTATCAAAAAGAACTTAAAGGTTTAAGTAACCCACATGAACATCGTTGAAATAGCCCGCAAATTCTCCGTTTCCCCGGTGACGGTCAGCAATGCGCTGAACTACCGCAAGGGGGTCGCGGAAGCCTTGGCCCGGCAGATCAGGGATTACGCCGGCAGCATCGGCTACCAGCCGAACTATCTGGCCCGTTCCCTGCTCTCCGGCCGGACCGGCACGATCGGGGTATGTTTATGCGTGCCGCCGGCGACGCCGTGGTTCTGCAATCTGTTGTCCCAGTTGCAGCACCGGCTGGCCGAGGAGAACTATTACGCCAATACCATCATCATCAATCCTTTCGAAAGCGGCGACCGCCTGCAGCGGGAAAAATGGGCGTTGAACTTTTTCCGCCAGATCAAAACCGAGGCAATTCTGTTCGGCCCGCTGGATGTCGAACGCTTCAGTCTGTTGCGCCGGGAATTGACGGCTCTGCCGCGGCTGGTGGTGTTCGACGCGCTCGAAACGCTGCCGGTACCGCATGTCGGGCTGGATATGTCCGGCAGTTGCGAAATGGCGATGCAATACCTCTTTCAGGCCGGACACCGCCAGATCGGCTATCTCGGCCTCAATCATTTCGACGCCACTTCGCCGTCGCCCTATACCCGGTACGCGCGCTACCGTGATTTTCTGGCCAGGCACGGTCTGCCGTTTCAGCCGGACTGGGTCATTCATACGCCTCGACTGCTGCCGGAGCCGACAATGCTGGCGGATTTGAAACGATTGCTTCTCCGGCCAGACCGGGTCAGCGCCTTTTTCTGCCACGACGACAGTTTCGCCATGCTGGCCTTCAAGGCGGCGGCAGAATGCGGCCGGCGGATTCCGGAGGATCTCGCGTTGATCAGCTTCGATAACCAGCCGAGCGCCTGGCTGGCCAATCCCGGCTTGAGTTCGATCTATTTCGATCTGGACGACTATATCGATCACCTGCTGGAAATCACGCTGGAGCTGTTAAATGCGTCCCCCGACTCGCCGCCGCCGCTCCGGCAACACCGGGCCACGGCCAAACTGGCGGAACGCGAAAGTATAATCCCGCTGGCGGAATCGCAATTCGACCAAAAATTTTCGATTGGGAGCTAAAATGAAATTCGGAATTCTGACCACATTGTTTCTGGCCGCCGCCACGCTGGCGGCGGCAGCGGAACTGGAAATTGTCGCGCCGTGGACCTTCGCCTTCGCCGGGACGCGTTTTGCCGTGCCGCCGCCGCAATCGATCCAGGTGAATCAGGAGTTTTACGAGGCCCTGCCGCTTTACCGTGCTTTGGACAACTGGACAGCGGGGACGGTCCTGCGGCAGCTGGCCGCCGCCGAGTGTTCGCTGCCCGGTGCGCTCGAAGCAGCTTCCGTGCAAGTGGAGCTGGCGGACGGCACGCCGCTGACGCAGGGCCGCGATTATCAATTTTCGGAGAAATGGGCGGCATTGGGCCGGCTGGAAGGCGGCGCCATCGGACCGGACAGCGCGGTCAAAATCAGCTATCGCTACCGGCCGATGCGCCTGGATTCGGTGATCGCCGCTCCATCGGGACAACTGCGCTATGCAATCGGCCGGCCGGCGGTGGCATTGCCGGAATTGCCGCCGCTGCAAGAGGGGGAACGCCGGTTGTTGAATGTCTTTCTGGAACCCGGGACGGAAAAATTGGAACGGACCAATCTTTACCCCATTCAGGAAACCGTCGCCGAACCGGCCAACGCGGCGGCCAACGCGGCGGCCCAACGGCGCTTCCTGCCGAACACCCTGGAGAAATTGCGAAAAGGCGAAAAAGTGCGCATTCTCGCCTGGGGCGACAGCGTCACCGCCGGCACCTATTTGCCGGAAGCGCAGCGTTGGCAATTCCAGCTGGTCGAACGATTGCGCCGGTGTTATCCCGCCGCGCGGATCGAGCTGATCACCAATGGCTGGGGCGGCCGGGTAATGCCGTCTTTCCACGCCGAACCGCCCGGATCCGAATTCAATTATGCGGAGACGGTGCTCGGCGCCGAACCGGATCTGGTGATTTCCGAATTCGTCAACGATGCGGGAATGGCGCCGGAAGTCTGGCCGCAGGCTTATTCGAAAACACTGGCCGATTTCCGGGCCCGCGGCTTCGAATGGATCATCCTGACACCGCACTATATTTACCCGGAAGGAATGGGGCTGACCGCTCAAAACGGACCCGCCCTGGAAAACGATCCGCGCCCCTATGTCGCTTTCCTGCGGAAATTCGCCGCCGACCATCAGATTGCCCTCGCCGACGCGGCCGGACGTTACGGCCGGCTGTGGCGGGAGGGAATTCCCTACAATATCATGATGGTCAACGGCATCAATCATCCGGATGGACGTGGCATGGCCATCTATGCCGACGCGTTGATGGCCATCTTCGCCGCCGGGGAGGCAAACCACTGAAACGCGGCGCAACGCCGGCCGCCGCCGGAGCAACCGGCACATCGAAAGGAGGTAGAGAGCAATCGGCGCATTTCAACGTTTTGGCGACCATTCAATCCACAATCGGGCAGGATGGCTTTTGATGAAAAATGAAATAATCAAGGAAAGAAGGGCAACACAAATGAGAAAAAATTTATTCACACTCATCGAACTACTGGTCGTTATTGCCATTATAGCCATACTCGCCAGCATGTTGCTGCCGGCTTTGGCCAAGGCCAAAGCGGCCGCCCAGTCAACCAAATGCATCAACAATTTGAAACAGGTCGGACTGTTTTTCAACTTCTATCTCAACGATTCGGAGGATCGTTTTCCGGATTTTTACTGGTACCAGAACGGCGAGATCAAATTCGGCACCGGTACCGACTGGGTCTGCTATCTGATTCCGTATATGAGCAACAATACCGAGCCGGAAACCATCCGGGTAACCGCCTACAGTAAAAAATACCCGATCGTCTGGTGCCCGCTGGATGCTCATTCCACCAACAATCCGGCCATTTACAATTGGAGTATGATCGCCTCCTATCCGTGGAACCAGCGCGATTCAAGCGATACCAATAAGATCGGCGGCAAGTTTTGGGGGGCAGTCTGGAATCAGAAAGCGTCGACGCTGGACAATCCCTCCGAACGGGCCATCACTGATGAGCGCTGCAACGTCGCCACCTACGGTTACGGTCACTGGCTGGACACTCCCGACGTCTGGTTTCCGCACAACAACCGCGTCAATTTCGTGGCGGTCGACGGCCATGTTGAAACCGGCCGTTATCTCAGTCTTTAACCCCCTGAACAATCCGGAATTCCAGAGGTCCAGCCATGTCAATTCGCCACTTATCCGCTCTTTTTTTCCTGCCGCTGTTCACCGCTGCCGCCGCCGGGCCGGAAATGCCGCAGGCCGTCATTCCATTCCAAACCGGCACCGCACCAATCATCGACGGCCGCTTTTCTCCGGAAGAGTGGTCGCAGGCGGCGGTAATCCGGCAAATCCGGCCGCTGGGTTCGCCGACAGCGGCCGCGGTGGCAACAGAATTCCACTTGATGTTCGACGACGAAGCATTGTATGTCGCAGCGCGCTGTTTCGATGGTACTCCCGGTTATCCCGAAGCCTACCAGCGTCCCTGGCACGACCTCTTTTTCAACAATGACGACGCCATTCAAGTCGTTCTCGGCGTCGCTGACCCGGAGATCGCGGTCCGGGATAAAATCAACGTTGGTGGTTACGAGGGAGCGTTGGACGGCGAAGTGGCTGCCGCCGATTTCTACTACCTCTTCACCGTCAACGCCGTCAACGCCCGACAGCGCCAATTCAACGAAGCGCCGCTGGAAGTCGCCGGGTTCGATTCCGCCGTTTCGGTCCAGCCGGGCGAAGGCTGGACGGTGGAACTGCGCATTCCGTTTGTCGCCTGCGGACTCGAAGCCGTCGCCGGTCGGACCATCTATGGCAATCTCTTCCGTTTCCGTCCGCCGGACATGCTGGGTTGGCATTTGCCGAGTTATGGCGGTTACGCAGCGATGCCGTTCGGCCGGTTCGTCTTCGGCGGCGACGCCACGCGGGAACGGTTTCCGCCTCCCCGGCGGCAGACGTTGCCGGCAGCGACCTGCCGGGCGGCGATCAAATACGGGCCGTTGAACGGCGTGGTGGTCGGCAGCGTCAAGATCACCGGGAAACAGCCGGAGCTGTCCGCCCGGCTGGAAGTCAGCGGCTGCGTCCCGGTGGAAGGCGTGCTGCAATTCTTCCCTGCCGTCGACCGCGACCGGAATCTGCTGGAAGAGCGCCAAGCGCTGCTGGTCTGCCCTCTGCCGCCGGGCGACCAGCCGGAACGCCAAGCCCATTTCACAGTCCGCGATCCAGCCGGCAAACCGGTTGCCGAAGTGACGACCGTCTGCCCGGCGATGACCATGCCGGAATGGCTGGGAACCGACGCCGGGGCCGAATATATCGATCAAAAAATCCCAGCGCCGTGGACGCTGCCCGAACTCGTCGACAATCATTTGAAACTGCTGCATCAGTCGCTGGAATTCGCCCCGAACGCGCTGCCGTCGGCAGTCCGGCGCAACGGAGCGCGAGATGCGTTGCTCGGCGGTCCGGCCCGGTTGCTCATCTCCCGGCGGGGAACGACATTGAAACTTTCCGGACCGCCGGCCCAACTGGCGCTCGACGGCACTCAGGCAAGAGTTGCCGGCAGCCTGCACGCCGATGACGGCACCGCCATCGAAGCGCGGGCCAAAGTCGACTTCGACGGCTTCATCGAATACAAATTCGAACTCACCACACCAGAGCTGGCGGATATCGACCAGGTGACGGTCATCATTCCGCTGGCGGACGGCGTGGCGAAATACCTGCTACCCGGTGTTTCGGTTCAGAAAGCCGGCGCGCTGACCGGCGCCGGCTACCGCGGCCCGGCCTCGACATTATGGGTCGGCAATGAAGAGGAAGGACTCTCGTTTAATTACGATACCGACCCATTCCGGTCACGGGATATCCGCCATCAACTGGAACTGCGCCAAACGGCGGACGGCGATGAATTGATCGTGCGGCTGGTGGACGGCGCCGGACAATTGCAGGGCCGCTCGGCGCTTTTCCGTTTCTTCCTGCAGCCGACTCCCACCAAGCCTTATCCGAACCGCCCGGTGCGCTCCGCGGCGACCTGGTGGTGGGAAGGCTGGAGCCGCTGGCACGGCTACCCCGACCTCGGCAGAACGGAAGCGTTGAAAACCCGGGTGGCAGAGCTGGCAGAGCAAAACCGGTTGCTGACCCTCTATTGCTGCCAGGGTCTGCAGGAGGACGCCCCGGCGATGACAGAGTTCCGCGACGATCTGGAGCTGGAACCGCAATGGCGTTATTATTTCTGGCAGGACAAGGATTGTTACGCGACCTGCAAACGTGGGCCGGAGGGTGATCTGCAACTGCACAACTACCGCCAGCTGATCGCCGAAACCGGTATTCGCGGCATCATGAGCGACGGACTTTCGGTTCCCTGGGGAGACGCCAACGTGCTACATCCGTACGGCTGCGGCCGCCCGACAGTGGCAGCGCTGGAAGCAGACACTCCCAGCCTGGTAGTCAAGCAGCGGGAATTTCTGAAACGGCTGCGCGGCCTTTTCGACGCCACCGGCGACGAATTCTGGCTGATCGCCCACACCGGCGGCGGAATCGACGTCAATACCCTGAGTTTCTTCGACGCCTACTTCGAAGGCGAACAACTGATGCGTTTCCGGCGCGGCTATTACCCGTCCCGGGCGATGTTCGCCGTCGGCTATTCCGGCCTGCCGTGGGGCTGGCGCACCATCTACTGGCCGAAACAACTGCACAACTACGACGGTCTGGACACGGCGCTGGTCTATGCGCTGCTCTTCAACAGCGAGTACGCCGTCAATACCGACACCGAACCGGAAGAGCTCGACCTGCAACTGCTGACCCGATTCGGCGGCCCCGACCGGGAGTTCCATCCCTTCTGGCGCCCTCAGACCCGACTCGGCTTCAACTCGGAAACCTGCCTGGTTTCGCTCTATTACAGCGAACGGGAATCGTTGGTCGTAGTCGGCAATTTGCGTTACCGCCCGGGCGAATATCAACTGGATTTGAGCAAACTGTATCCGGGGCGGGTGATCGAAGTCGCCGATTATCTGCGCCGGGAACCGGTCGACGGCAGCCGGTTACACGACGAACTGGCGCCGCACAGTTGCCGGCTCCTGGTCGTCAAACCGGCCGGAAGCGAACCGGAATTTCCGCCTTCGCCTGAAGAAATTACGGAGGAACCGGCCTGGACGGTCACCCGTTTCGACGCCGCGCAGTGGCAGCTTACCAACGCGGCACCGGAGAGCAAGCTGACAGCGAACGAACTGGTGCTGGCGGCCTCGCCGGCAACCGGCGCGGCCGTGGCAACGTTCGAACCGCAGTTCGGACGGAATTTGTATGTGGAAATGCAGGTCAAACTGCCGGACCGTTTCGCCTTTCAATTGGGGAAACTGACACTCACCTATGGCGGCGGCTTTCCCGGCTGGGGCTGGATGGCCACCGGTCCGGCCGATCCCTATGGGCGCGGCTGGATTTTCCAATCGATCCCGCTGAACCGCAATGAATTCAAGCAACTGGTGATCAACCTGCATGACGGCGTCCTCGACGTCCGGTACGACGGCATGACCGTGATCAAGCGTCTCAGTTTCGAGCTGCCGCCGGCCGGCAACCGTTTTGTCGTCCGAACTTGGCATGACGATGTCGTCCGCGGCCGGCTGGTGGAACTGTCGACCCGATCACGCCGACCGGCTCCACCGGCAATTCTACACCCGGTCAATTCGGTTCCGGAGCGGCAGCCATGAACATCCACTGGCTGGACTGGTGCATCATTGGCGCAATGCCAACGGGGATTTTCCTGCTGGCGCAATACAGCCGCCGCTACCTGCGCGGCGTCGCCGATTTCCTGGCCGCCAACCGGGTCGCCGGACGCTATCTGCTGACAGTTTCCAACACCTTCCTCGGCGCTGTCTGGCTGGTGGCGTTGTGGGAAATGACCTATTCGACCGGTTTGCCGCCGCAATGGTGGTCGCTGCTGGGAACGCCGGTTTCGCTGTTTCTGGCGCTGACCGGTTTCATCGTCTATCGTTTCCGGCAGACCCGGGCATTGACACTGGCCCAATTTTTCGAAGAGCGCTACAGCCGCCGATTCCGCCTCTTTTCCGCATTGCTCTGCTGGATTTCCGGTGTGCTGAATTACGGCATTTTCCCGGCCATCACCGCCCGGCTGCTGGTTTTCTTCCTACGGTTGCCCGGCACTGTGGAAATCGCCGGTCATCCGCTGCCGACCATCCCGCTGATGATGTTGGCCTACCTGAGCCTGGCAGTTTTCGTCGCCTGCTCCGGCGGTCAGATCGCGATCATGATCACCGATTTCCTGCAAGGCAGCATCATGATGTTGAGTTTCGTCGTCATCTCGCTTTATTTGCTGGCCAATTTCTCCTGGCCGGAATTGATGGCCGGACTGGCCTGCGACACCCCGCCCGGCGTGTCACGAATCGATCCACTGGTCGGCAGCGCCACTTCGGATTTCAACATCTTCTACTTTCTGATCGGCGTGGTGGGAATGATCTACAACGCCAGAAGCTGGCAGGGCAATTCCGGCTACAACGCGGCAGCCAAAACGCCGCACGAAGCGGTGATGGCCGGCGTGATCAGCAATTGGCGCACGCTGGTCAGCAACACCAGCGTCGCCATCCTGATCCCGCTGACCGCCTACGCGGTGCTCCATCTGCCGCAATTCGCCGGACTGGCCGTTCCCATCCAGGAACAGATCGCCGCCGCCGGCGACGCCCAAATGCAAAGACAGATGACCGTGCCGCTAGCCATCTCCAATCTGCTGCCGCCCGGTCTGTTCGGCCTGTTCGCCGCCGTGGTGATCGGCACGGCGATCAGTTTCGACGATACCTATCTGCACAGTTGGGGAACGATTTTCATCCAGGATATCGTGGTGCCGTTGCGCGGCAAACCGTTCGAACCCGGGCGGCATCTGCGGTTGCTGCGGCTATCAATCGTCGGAGTGGCGGTTTTCGCTTTTTTGTTCAGTTGCCTGTTCGACCTGAAAACTTATGTCCTGCAATTCTTCGCACTGACCGGAGCAATCTATCTGGGTGGCGCGGGCGCCGTGATCATCGGCGGGCTTTACTGGCGGCGCGGCACCACCGGGGGGGCCTACCTGGCGCTTCTCTCCGGCACGCTGCTGGGATTCGGTGGAATCGTCCTCGAACAGAATTGGTCGCGCTGGACGAATACGGCATTCCCGCTAAACGGACAATGGATCTATTTTATCGCAATGGCGGCAGCGAGCGTTATTTACGTCCTCGGCTCGCTGCTGCTGCCGGAAAAACAGCCATTCAACCTCGACCGGCTGTTGCACCGGGGGCGTTACCAGGATCGGCAGGAATGCTCCGAAACAGCGGCCGCCGGGTTGCCAAAACTGGGGAGGCTGCTGGGAATAGCAGCTGATTTTTCCCGCTTCGAACGACTGCTCTTTTACGGTAGTTTCGCCTGGATGACGGCCTGGTGGGGATTTTTCCTGATTGTCACCCTGCTGGGCGTTCTGCGCCCCGATTGGCTGCCGGCAACCTTCTGGCCCGATTACTGGTACTGGAATGTCTGGCTCAACATCGGCATGGGAATCGTCTGTACCGGCTGGATTTTTTGCGGCGGCTGCCGCGATGCCGGCCGGCTGTTCCGGGATCTGCAAGGCCGCCGAATCGATTATTCGGACGATGGGTTTGTCACTAAGCCGCCGACCAACCGCTGATGCAAGCGGAAATAAATAAAAATGATTGCGGTCGCCAGGCATTCAATTAAGCATATAACCAAACTAATGCCTAAAATATAAAAGAATCCCACAAGTCTGCCTCTTTCAAAATATTTATTGACATCAGATTCTGTCAATCTTATTTGAAATAGCTTGTATTACTATAATTATCCATCAGGAAATCGATCAAGAGCAATATAAAAAAGCAGCGAAACCATTTGCCATGCCAACGCGGAAATGTAAGCATGAATAAGACCGGACAAAGCGACAACCGGCATTCAACCGGACGGCAATATTATCAAGCAACGGCACTCGCGACCACAAACTTCGCGCTTTCGGCCGGCTGCCGAAATCCTGGCCGGACCACTGATAACAGTCGCCGATCGGCCGATGGTCTGACGGGAAGCGCCGGAGATGACGGCGCTTCCCGGAATTCAGTTTCGCCCGCCGGATACAGGCGGCCGGATCGATCCGGACCGGTCGCTTGTCATATGACGATGTTGACCAGGCGGCCCGGCACACAAATCACTTTGCGAACCGTCTTGCCATCCAGCAGTGAACGGATTTCCGCCTGCTTCAACGCCATCTCCCGCAATGTCGCCTCATCGGCATCGGCCGGCGCCATCATCCGCGCCTTCGGCCGGCCCAACACCTGCACCAGAATTTCCACTTCGCTCACCACCAGATATTTTTCTTCAAATATCGGCCACGGTTCGTAAGCGACAGTCCAGTCATGGCCCAATTTTTCCCAGAGCTCTTCGCCGATATGCGGCGCAAAGACGGACAGCAATTTTACAAACGCCTCCGCGGCCTCGCGCGGCAATTCCGGTTTGTTGCCGAACTCATTGACGAAAATCATCAACTGGCTGATCGCCGTATTGAAACCAAAGGTGTCGAGATCCTCGGTCACCTTTTTGATCGTGCCGTGCAGGACGCGCAGCTCCCCGGCCGTACAGGCCCGGTCGACGACCGGCGTTGCCGCAATCAGCCGCCATGAACGCTTCAGGAAACGATAGACCCCTTCCACCCCTTTGGTATTCCACGGCTTCACCGCTTCCAACGGCCCCATGAACATCTCATACAGCCGCATGCTGTCAGCGCCGTATTCGCGGATCACGTCGTCCGGATTGACGACGTTGCGCAGCGACTTGGACATCTTGGCCGGAAATTCCACCAGTTTCTCCCCGTCACTCTTGCGGACCGGCCCGTCCGGCGTCAATTCCACCTGATCGGACGGCACCAGCGCGCCGCGCTGATCCTTGTAGGAAACGCCTAAAATCATTCCCTGGTTGATCAGCTTCTGGAATGGTTCCCTGGTCGAGACGTAACCCAAATCGTACAGCACCTTGTGCCAGAAACGCGCATACAGCAAATGCAACACCGCGTGCTCGGCGCCGCCGACGTACAAATCCACCGGCATCCAGTATTTTTCCTTGGCCGGATCCCAGGCTGCTTCGCTGTTCTTCGGATCGATATAGCGCAAATAATACCAGCAGGAGCCGGCCCATTGCGGCATCGTATTGGTTTCCCGCCGGCCGCGCCGGCCGGTGCCCGGTTCGATATATTCCACCCAGTCGGTCGCTTTGGCCAGCGGCGGCTCCCCGGTCCCGGACGGTTTGAAATCCTCCATCGCCGGCGGCTCCAACGGCAATTCATCCTCGTCGAGCAGCTTGATCGACCCGTCCTCGAAATGAATCACCGGAAACGGTTCCCCCCAATAACGCTGCCGGCTGAACAGCCAGTCGCGCAATTTATACTTGACCGCCCCCCTGCCGATATGCCGTTCTTCCAGCCAGGCGGTCGCCAACGCTTTGGAGTCGGCCACCTCCAGGCCGTTGAGTGTCAATCCTTCCGCATTGGCCGAATTGATCAATTTCCCGTTGCCGGTCCAACAGGCTTTGCCAGCCAATACCGCCGCCACATCGACATTTTCCGCCGCAGCGGCCGCCGGATCCGGTTCAATGATACATTTGACCGGCAAATCAAAAGTCCGGGCAAACTCGAAATCGCGAGTATCGTGCGCCGGCACCGCCATGATCGCCCCGGTCCCGTAACTGCTCAGCACGTAATCGGCAATCCAGATCGGCAAAGCCGCGCCGTTGACCGGATTGATCGCATAGGCGCCGGTAAAGGCGCCGGTTTTCTCAGTCGCCAGCTCGGTGCGGTCCAGATCGCTCTTCAAGGCGGCCTGCTCCTGGTAAACCTTGACCGCCGACCGCTGTGCCGGGGCGGTAATCCGGTCCACCAGCGGATGTTCCGGCGCCAGCACCATGTAGGTCGCTCCGAACAGGGTATCCGGCCGCGTCGTATAAACCGTGATGATGTCATCATGGTCGACGACACCGAATTCCACCTCCGCACCGGTGGATTTGCCGATCCAGTTGCGCTGCATCTCTTTGATGCCCTCCGGCCAATCCAGGTCATCCAGGTCGTTCAGCAACCGTTCGGCGTATTCGGTGATCTTCAACATCCATTGCTTCATCGGCCGGCGGAAGACCGGATGATTGCCGCGTTCGCTGCGTCCATCGATCACTTCCTCGTTGGCCAGCACCGTTCCCAGCGCCGGACACCAGTTGACCGCCACTTCGTCGATATAGGCAAGGTTCTTCCTGAATAACTGCAGGAAGATCCATTGCGTCCATTTGAAATATTCCGGATCGGTGGTATTGATCTCCCGGTCCCAGTCGTAGCTGAAACCCAACGCCCGGATCTGTTCCCGGAATTTGTCGATGTTCTTCTCCGTCGTCACCGCCGGATGGGTGCCGGTCTCCACCGCATACTGCTCGGCCGGCAGCCCGAACGCGTCCCATCCCATCGGATGGAGCACGTTGAACCCCTTCATCCGCTTGTACCGGCAGATGATATCCGTCGCGGTATATCCCTCGGGATGGCCGACATGCAGCCCGGCTCCGCTTGGATACGGAAACATATCCAGCACATAATATTTCGGCTTATCGACAAAATCCTCGGTTTTGAACGTCTTATGCGTCAACCAGTAATTCTGCCATTTCTTTTCAATCGCACTAAAATCGTACTCTCCGGCCATTTTTATCCAATCCTTTACCGTTAATATTGCTTTCACGCCGGATACTGTAACCGCAAACCGGGAATTTTGCAATCCGCCGCCGCGACGATCTTGCAAAAGAAAACAGCCGGCCGAGGAAAATCCGGCACCAGCCGGCCGCTTACAAGCCGACTTTGTCCATCGCCTCCGCCAACTCTTCCGGCACGCTTTCCGGCCCGGGCACCCGCTTCGGCGCCGCTTTCGGCGGCACCCCGTCGGCCGGCAGCCGGCTGGTCAGATAGTGCGCCGCCGCCCAGCCGACCGAACCGGCGATCACATCGGCCGCCAGCCGGGCGGCAAACACCCCGATCAACGATTTGAAGTACAGCGCGAGCAGCGAAAACGGCACCATCAGGCCGAGAATCCGCAAAGCGTTCAACCAGGCGGAGACGCCCGGTTTGCCGCAGCCGGTGAAGAAAAAACCGCTGTAGCGATGAATTTCGATCAGGCCGAAGCCGACCGGAATGATCCGCAAATACCAGACCATGATTTTCACCACTTCCGGATCGTCGGAGAAAAAGCCGGCCAGCCGCGGCGCCGCCAGAAAATAAATAACGGCCATCACCAATTCGAAATACAACGCAAAACGCATCGAAAAACGCCGGCACTGATTGATGCGCCGGTAAAAATAAGCTCCGTAATTCTGGCCGACCATCGGCAGCAGCGTAATCCCCAGCGACATCGGAAAAACGAACGCCACCGCTTCAATCCGGCCGGCCGCCGCCGTCGCCGCCACGGCGGCATCGCCGAAGCCGGCGATGATTTTCGTCACCACTCCGTTGCCGATCGGCATCATCAGCATGCCGATCGTCGCCGGAACCGCGAAACGGGTTACCAACCTGGTGATATGCTTGAACAACCGCCATTGAAACGCCGCCCAGGTCAGCAGCCGATGCCGTTCATACAACCAACCGATCGCAATGACCGCCGTCACCATCTGTGAAGCCACCGTCGCAATCGCCGCACCCTGAATGCCCAATCCGGGAATCCCTCCCCAGCCGAAAATCAGCAAAGGGTCCAGCGCCACGTTGACGATCATGCCGCCGCACATCACTGTGCTGGCAATTTTGGAATCGCCGGCGGCGATCAGCAAATCGTTGCCGGCCATCCCCAGAGAGCCGGTCAACCCGAACAGGTACCAGATCATCATGTACGCCCGGATCGGTTTCAACACCTCTCCGGTTGCGCCGAACTGGGCAAACGTCCAGTCCAGGCAGGCAATTCCCGTCATGCCGACCAGAACCGAGACAACCGCAATCAGCAGCAGCCCGGCGGTGATAATCCTGGCCGCTTTCGCCGTCCGGCCGCCGCCCAGCGCCTGAGCCACCGTCGTCATCACCCCGACGCCGAGACCGTGATACACGCAGTTGACCAGCATGATGACTGGAAAGGAAAATCCCATCGCCGCCAGCGGCGTCGTGCCGAGCCTGGCGACGAAAAAGGTATCGGCAATGTTGTATCCGGACATCGCCAGCGTCGCCGGCAACATGGAAAAGGCGGTCCGGATCATCGTGCCGCCGATCGAACCGGTCGTATAACTGTTGCGCCGGCCCGCTTCACTCATGAATATTCTCCAATACCCGTTGATACAGCAATTCCGCGCCGGCCAGGATCCCGGCCAGCTCCCCGGCTGACGCGCCGGCCAAGCAGGCCGCCACATTGCACCGGAATTGCCGGTCGATCGCTTCAATATGGCCGCGCAATTCCGGCTGCAGCCGAATCATCACTTCCCGGCGGTCGGCCGCATTGCGAACCCGCGTGACCATCTTCAAGCGGACCAGTTTCGCCACCGCCGTCGAAGCGGCCGATTTCGATAAGCCGCTGTGGTGCATCACTTCCAGCAAAGTACACGGTTCATGCTGATGAATCGTGAAGAGATAACCGATCTGCCGCTGGTTCAACTGGGCAATAAGGTCATCCTGCTGGTTGGTACGCCAATATTCGGCAACCGTCCGGCGGCGCAAATGCTCCAGAGCCCGATGCATCAGAAAAATAACTTCCAGATTCGGCATGTCTTTCATACTAATAGTTCCATTTTAGAACCATTAATATAACACGATTTTTTTCAGATGCAACAGAGTCCGGGAAAAAATGGCTTGAAACCGGAATCGAATTCCAGAAAAAGCAAGGCTCGTCCTTCGTAAAATCGGCAAAGAAAAAGTCCGTTCAGGAACGGAGATCCCCAAACGGACGCATTTCCCAGTCGGTCGGACGATTTTGCGGCAGCGGGGAATATCCCCGCTCTTCCTGCGGCGACCGGCACCCTGCGAGTGCCAGCCCAACCACGATCAGCAACATACCGCCGACCACACTTTTTAGACAGGAGAAAAAATACTTATTTGACGCTGCCGAACGTCTCATTGAACAAATCATATTGCTGCATCTCGACACACTGCAGTGCCAGGATTACTCCCAGCACCACCAGTGTGGCCACGATCATACCGGTGAAAAACTTCGATTCAAACATACTTTTTTCCTCCGGCAGTCTTATTATTCGGTCTTGGCAATGTCGCTGTCCGAGAAGAACACCGTATCGCCGACCCGAATTTTCTTGTCGCTGGAAGATTCCATCTGGGCAAACGCGCAATCGTCTTCCACTTTGAAAATCTTCACCCGGCCGATGTACTGCGAATCGGTGCCATCCAGACCGCGGGTCACCACCATCGTCATATCTTCGGCTATCTGCGGATCGATATCGACCGACTTGCCGCCCAACTGCTGCATGACACGGGTATTCTTACCCAGATCGATGACGATAAAACCGAACTTATCATTGATTTCCAGCACCTTGCCCTGCGTCGCCCGGCGAACGTCGGCGGAACCGTCGGCCCACAACGGCGGGATATTTTCCGGGTGATCCGGATCGAGCACCCGTTTCAACCGGTCGATATCGGTATTGAGCTTGCTGACTTCGCCTTTCAATTCAGTGATATTGCCGTCGCGATTGGTCACTTCCTTCTGCAGCGCGGAAATCTTGGCATCGGCCTGAACCAGCTTGGTATGGGATTCGTCATATTGCTGTTTGAACGCGGTAGCCGCCGCTTCAATCCTCTTCAACGTATCCAGATATTTGCGGGGAGTGACGAAATCCATATCCTTGGCGCCGACATACTGGCCAATTTTGGTATCCAAATCCTGATGTTTGACCAAACGGTCCAGGACATCCTGCACGCTGTTCCCCAGCCGGGTGATCGCAGTTCCGGCATATTCACCGGTAAAGTCGCTCTGCTTGAGGCTGGCACCCATCTTACCGGCGGTGTCCGCCAGGAACTTCGCCACTTCATCCTGCCGCTGCTTATAGGCATCCACCTCGCTCAAGGCGGTATCGACACTGCTCTGATAGCTGGTCAGATTGGTGAAGTCCGCTTCCGAACCCAGTTTACCCTCGTCGACGACAGTCGCCGCCATCTTGCGCAGCGAATTGGCCAGATAATCCCGCTCTTCCACCACCTGGCGAACGGCGAGAGAAAATTCTTTCAAATTGTTGCCCAAAGCATCGGTATTTTTAATACCGAGTTCATCCGGCGTCAGCTTCTTGGCATAACCGCTGCCGCTGTTGGCATCAATCGTCTGGGCAGCCTGACTGATCGCCGTCGCCATTTTTTCGATCCCGCTGGCCATCTTTTCGCGCTTCTCAAATAACAGATACGAGAAGACAGCGGAAGCTGCCGCCAAGATCAGAATTAATACACTCAAAACTACGTTCAGAACTTTCATCGGTCTCTCCTGTCTATTGATTAACCATCCCTATCTACCGCTTGCACATGATGCACTCGATATCTTCAAACTTAGCATTCAAATAATGATTTTCAAATTGATCAAGTGCCGCTTTCGGAAAATATTCGATTTTTTTCCTCGGAAAATACGCCATTGCGGCGTCTCCGGCGCCAAGCTCGCCGGTCAGAGCAGAAACCTGACTCCATCGACCGCCTGCAAATCCCGGCTGAGCGCCTCCATCATCGCTCTGGATTCGAACAATACATCGATGTGGTAGCTGCGGTATTTGCCGCCGCCGGAACAGCGGGCCTCCTGCAGCGGCGCCGCAATCCCATAGCGGTCGAGCACCGCCCGAAGCAGCGCCGGGGACGCCGGGTTGCCGGCCTCCACCACCACCCGGTAACGCCACGGCGCCGGAAACTGCAATTCCGGTGAATCAGCGCCGGCCATTCGAACCGTCCTTCCAATAGGGCGAAAGCTCCCGCAGCCGGCGGATCACCGGCGGGACCGCCTGCACGGTGAAATCGACTTCCTCGACGGTGTTGAACCGCGAAAAACTGAAACGAATGGTGCCATGCGCCGCCGTATACGGCACCCCCATCGCCCGCAGCACGTGAGAAGGCTCCAGACTGCCGGTCGTGCAAGCGCTGCCGGACGAGGCGCAGATGCCCAATTGATTGAGCAGCAGCAGAATCGCCTCCCCCTCGATATACTCGAAACTGATCGACGCCGTATTCGGCAGCCGGGATTCCAAGTCGCCGTTGATCCGGATGGACGGCACCGCTTCGGCAATGCCCCGCTCCAACCGGTCGCGCAGCAATTTCACCTGTTCGACTTCCGCGTCGAAATTCAAGCGCGCCAGTTCGCAGGCTTTGCCCAGCGCGACGATTTCCGCGACGTTCTCGGTTCCGCCGCGGCGGCCTTTTTCCTGGTGGCCGCCGACGATGAACGGACGAAAACGGACGCCGCGGCGGACGTACAATACGCCGATTCCCTTCGGGGCATGAACCTTATGGCCGGACATGCTCAGCATATCGATCGGCAGCCCGGCCAGATTGATCGGCACTTTGCCGACCGCCTGAACCGCATCGGTATGGAACAATGCACCGTGCCGGTGGGCAATTTCACCGATCTCGGCCACCGGATAGACGTTGCCGATTTCGTTGTTGGCCCACATCACCGACACCACCGCCGTATCCCGGTCGACCGCCTGGCGCAGAAACGCCATGTCCAGCCGGCCGCGATCATCGACCGGCACCGTCACCACCGTATAACCGCGCCGCTCCAGCTCCTTGCCGAGATTGAGCACCGCCGGATGCTCCACTTTGGACATCACCACCTTATGACGGTCCGGGCTGGTCAGCAACGCGCTCCAGATCGCCGCATTGTCGCTCTCGGTGCCGCAACTGGTGAAAATAATTTCCGTCGCCTGGTTTTCCGCATTGCGGTGGGTTGCCCCGAGCAGCTCGGCCACCTGGCGGCGCGCCGTTTCGATGTCGAAGGCAATCTCGCCGCCGAACGAGTAAATGCTCGACGGATTGCCGTAACGTTCACACAGGAACGGACGCATCGCTTCAAAGACCGCCGGATCGACGGCGGTCGTCGCGTTGTTGTCCAAATAAATCACTTTGGAGGAATTGCTCATCTTTCACCTCGCCTTCTGCAATTACCGGCCATCGAAAACCGCCTCAGGCGTTTTCGACCACCAACTCCGGCGAAACGAATTCGCGCAATTTATCTTCAACGGTATGCTTCAACGTCACATTCGACGCCGGGCAGGAAGAGCACCGCCCCTGCAGCCGGACGGTCACGACGTTGCCGGTCAAATCGACCAGATCCACACTGCCGCCGTCCTTTTCCAGCAGCGGCTTGACCTCTTTGTCCAGCACGTCCTGGATGCGGAAAATCTTCTGCACCAGCGTCAGACTCTGAAACGCATCGGCCGGCGGCCGGGCAGCCGGCGCATTCTTCCACAGCTCGTCGAGCAGCGTCTGGATGTCATCCAGACAGGCGCCGCAGGCGCCGCCCGCCTTGCAGTAATGCGTCACCTCTTCCGCCTTGTGCAGATTATTCTCCTTCGCCACCTTGCGGATTTTCACGTCGGTAACGCCGAAACAGCGGCAGACGATCCGTCCTTCGTGATCGCCCTCCGTCTCCATCGGATTCTTTTCGCCGCGATAATCGGCGATGGCCGCCTGCAAGGCTTCCATGCCCATCACCGAACAATGCAGCTTCTCCTCCGGCAGTTCACCGAGCACCGCCACGATGTCCTTGTTGGTCACCTTCGCCGCCTCTTCCAGCGTCATGCCCTTGATCAATTCGGTCAGGGCCGACGAAGAAGCGATGGCGCTGGCGCAGCCGAAAGTCTTGAATTTGGCATCGACAATCCGGCCGTTCTCATCCAGCTTGAACGTCAATTTCAACGCGTCGCCGCAACTGACGTTGCCGACCTCGCCGACCCCGTCCGGATTTTCCACCTCGCCGGCATTGCGCGGATTCAAAAAATGATCCATCACTTTTTTATTATAATCCCACATCACACACACTCCATTTCTATACCATCGCGTTTTTCGGAAGGACCAGGCGTTTTCGTCAGGAAAACCGTTTCGCCTCCGCCGCGATTTGTTCTTTCAGACAAGCCGCCACCACTTCAAGTTTCATCCGGACGCTCTCTTTTTCGCCGCGCCGCTTCCATTCCACTTCCCCGTCGGCCAGCGTTTTCGGCGACAGGATGACGCGGAACGGAATGCCGATCAAATCGGCGTCGCTGAACATCGAACCGGCCTTTTCGCCGCGGTCGTCGTAGAGCACTTCGATGCCGGCCGCCGTCAACGCTTCATAGAGACGGTCCGCCGCGGCGCCGACATTGTCCTTCGCCGGAGTCAAAGCGCACAACTGCACCTGATACGGCGCAATCGACAGCGGCCAGATCGGCCCGTATTCGTCGTTGGACTGCTCCAGCACCGCCGCCATCGCCCGGCCGACGCCGATGCCGTAACACCCCATCACCATCGGATGCGACTTGCCGTTCTGATCCAGATAATTGCAGCCCATCGGCAACGAATATTTCGTCCCGAGCTGGAAGATGTTGCCCACCTCGATACCGCGGGTCAGCTGCAGCGGTTCGCCGCTGCCGACGCACGGATCCCCGGCCCGGACGGTGGCGATATCGGCGACGACATATTGCACCCCGGCCAGATCACGCTCGCAGTTGAAATTTTTATAATGGAAATCTTCCTCATTGGCGCCGACCACCAGATTGCCGGATTCCGCGGCGGAACGGTCGACGATGATCTTCACTTTCGTTCCATCGATCGCCAGCGGCGAGGCGAATCCCGGCACGCAGCCGACCGCCCGGATCGCTTCGTCCTCGGCAAATTTCAACTCCGGCACCAATGCCGTATTGGCCAGTTTGCTCTCGTTGACTTCGAAATCGCCCCGGATCAGCGCAAAAATCAATTCGCCGCTGCCGACATCCTGATAGAAGACCGCTTTGCCGGTCTGCGAACGCGGCACATTCAGAAACTCCGCCACCTCTTCGATGGTATGCGCGCCCGGCGTATGAACTTTTTCCAGCGGCAGCGGTTCGCCCTTTTCGAACTGCCAATCGGCGACGGCCACCTCGCAATTGGCCCGGTAGCTGTAATCCGGAGAACAGACGATGGTATCCTCGCCGCATTCGCAAACCGCCATGAACTCATGCGAGACATTGCCGCCCATCATGCCGCTGTTGGCCTTGATCGACAGCACATTTTTCATGCCCAGCCGCTGAAAAATCCGCTCATACGCCTCATGGGCCCGCCGGTAATAGGCATCCAGCGAAGCCTGATCGGTATGAAAGGAGTAGGCGTCCTTCATCGTGAACTCCCGGACTCGAATCATGCCGGCCCGCGGCCTGGCCTCGTCGCGATATTTGGTCTGAATCTGATACAGCATGACCGGCAACTGCTTATAGCTGGACAATTCGGTCCGCGCCAGTTGAACCACCGCCTCCTCGTGCGTCATCCCCAGCAGCATGTCTTTGCCGTTGCGGTCCTTGAAACGCAGCAGCTCCTGCCCGACCGATTGGAAACGGCCGGACTCCATCCACAGCTCGGCCGGCAACACCACCGGCATCAGAATCTCCTGCCCGTCGATCCGGTTCATCTCCTCGCGGATGATCGCTTCGATCTTGGCGACGATACGCTGTCCCAGCGGCAGCAGAGAATAAATTCCGGCCGACACCGGCCGGATGTAACCGCCGCGAATCAGGAATTTGTGACTGACCGTCTTCGCGTCTTTGGGATCTTCTTTGATCCGCCGACCGACCATTTGACTCATGCGCATAATGCCGTGCTCTCCCGGGAATATCTGATTTTGAGGTTATGCATCCAACGAACTACTTAATTTAACGCCGGATGACCTCATTTGCAACTGCCGGGCGACAACAAAATCCCCCTGCGGCGGCGACAACCGCCGCCGCGGCTTCTTCTCCCCCAAAAAAACATCGGATCGGAAACCGGTCAGGCGTTCAGCACCATCAGCCGCATTTCGCAGACCGGATGGAACCAGGCCAGTTCCGGTTTCTGTCCGACCGCCTCCTGGTGCCGCCGGTGCCCCGGCCCCCAGATCGGCGTCAATTCCACCGTATCGGCCGCCTGCCAGTAACGCTTGATGATAATCGAACCGCCCACCTGGCAGCCGACGATAATCTCGCCGGACTGCGGCTCACGGGAACTGTCCAGCAGCAACACCGCTTTGCCGGACACGTCGAGCAATTGCCGGTCGGCATTGACTTGAAAGGCGACATCGCCGCGAACGTTCGGCGCGAACAACAAATGGCGCTCCGCACAACGGCTGGCATAGTCGGCAAGCCGCTCCTGGCCGGGCCGGTAACACTGCAACTCCGTCTGGTCCAGCAGCGGCACCGCCCGCCACAGCGATTCCACCAGCGGGCGCGGAACCTGCTCCTGCACGTTGACGATAAACCGCTTGCGCTTCCCCTGGTCGGTGGCGCCGCTGCTCATCCGGACATTGAAAATCTGCGTATAAAATTTACAGCGCTCCTCGTCGCCGACTCCCAGATAATCGAAAATGGTCTCAATCTGCTCAGAGTGCAGGACGATTTCTCCTTTTTTGATCTGCGTCACCGCCGACGGTGTAATCGCCAGCACCCGCGCCAGGTCGATTTGCCGGCAATGCCGTGCCTTCAGCCAATTTTCAATCAGTCCCCAGCCGTTCACATGGTCATTCATTCTGCATTTTCCTCTGGAAATCATTAACTCAACGCTTAATACATATACAGTATAATCCAGCTTTTATTTAACTTCAAGAAAAAATTTAAAAATTTTTACATTATACGGTTGATTTTTTCAGGTATATTCCCTATATTTTTAAGCAATTCCTAAATAAACCCAAAAAACAGGAGGCTGTATGACTCAATTGACAGAAATGATCCGGAAACGGCAGATCACTCAGGCGAAACTGGCGACCGAACTGAAAATCAGCCGGCCGGCGGTTTCAATGCTGGCCAAAAAAGGAATCAGAAGCATCAGAACCGCCAGAAAATATGCCCGGGTGCTACAGTGCGATCCGCTCTTTTTGTTGGACTAATTCAGGATAATCTTAATTTTCAACCCGATTGTGAGAAAACACCATGATGAAATGTTACAGCCATTACCACGCCGACAACCGCTCCTGCCGGAGCTGCAGTTACCGGCGCTGGTGTCAAACCGCGGCGGACCTGCCGCTGCTGTCCGCCGCCACCGCCGACGACGAATTGCAGCGATATCTGGCCAGCCCGCCCGGAAACCCGGAAAAAGCGGCGCCGGAAAAATTGTGCTACACCCGGTCCGATTTGCTGGAAGTCATCCATTTTCTGCTGGCGCTGGATTACCAGACTCTGGAAATGCTGGATCAGAAGATCGCCGATCCGAATATCACTTTCGCCGGGCTGGCCAGACAGCGCCGCCTGTCGCGGCAGGCAATTCACAAATTCATTCTGCAGCGTTGCCGGAAAATTCCGGAACTCTCGGAAGTGCTGCTCAACCACAGCAGTAAAACCGCCAAACCCAACCTCAGCTTTATGGAGGCAGTATGCAAAATCAGAAAACAGATGTCCGCAGTGCGATCGAAAAAGCCAAAGAACACCTTGAAATACTCGAGGAAATTGAGTTGCTCGATTCGGAATTTCGACTTATCGAAAATGAGTACCATCAAAGGCGGGAGCATCTGGCAGCAAGGCTGAAGCAGTTCGAGACCGCCGAAACAACCATGTCGGCCGGGTAAGAGCAGCGGCCGGACGCCGCCGGATTCCGGCAAGGTCCCGCGGCGCCTTACGGCCCGTCCCGGACACGGCAGACGGTTGTTCTGCGGCTGTTTCAACCGCAGCTTTTTCAGCCCTTCCTTTCAGGCTTCGAGGCGTTTCAAGTGCCAGTCGAACAGCTTCTTGAAGATGACGGCGAAAAGAGCGGCAACCGTCCCGAACCCGGCGGCTTCGAGATAGCGGCCGACGAACAGCTCGGACAGCCCCATGATCAGCAGGCAGAGCCAGGCGGCGCCGCACAACGCGGTGACGGTGCCGCCGGCCAGCAGCCCGCGCGGTTCGGCGCGCAGTTCGCCGCGGCGGCGCAGCACCTCCTGCACCGGCTTCCAATCCCCCATCGGCCGGGCCCGGCGGTAGAATTCGGTCAGGACGTCCATATCGTCCGGCGGGGTCAGAAACGTGACGATCAGCGTGACGACGGTGGTCAGCGCCATGCTGACCACGCCGGCGCAGATGCCCATCATGTCGGCGTGGTTGGGACTGAGGGCGGCCTGGGCCGCCCACCACGGGATCCGCGGCAGGCCGAAGAAGCAGGCCAGATAGACCAGCGGCCCGCCGAGCATCGCGGCATACCAGGAATAGAGGTTGATCCGCCAGTACCACCAGTATCCCCAGCCGATCAGCGCCGAGGAGCCGAGCAGGCCGGTGATGAAGATGGCGATCCTGATCAGGCTGCCGGCGCAGTAAACGACGACGATCGCCAGCAGCATGACGACGATCATCGCCAGCCGGCCGTAGAGGACGCCGCGGACCGGCGAAAAATGCCGATAGGAGCCGAGCACGTCATGGGTCAGGGTCTGGGCGCTGTAATTCAACTGGGTGCTGACCGTCGACATCACCGCCGCCGCCAGCGCCGCCAGCGTCAGCCCCTTGACGCCGACCGGCAGGTATTCGCGGACCAGCACGCCGTACATCGCTTCGCGTTCCGCCGCCGGCGCGGAGAACAACTCCGGCGTCTGCGCCAGCAGCCCGAGGGCCGGCAGCGTCACCAGCAGCAGCATGATGAACAGCTCCAGCTGGGTCCAGATGCTGACTTTGACCGCTTCCCGGACATTTTTGCAGGGGATGATCCGCTGGCCGTCGACCGAAACATTGGCGCCGACGCCGACGCCGGTCAGAATGATCCAGACTGCCACCAGCAGCGGGCTGACATAGGCGTTACCGTTCTGCGGCCAGATCGACAGCACCGCCGTGCCGGTTTCCGCCGGCATCGCCTGCTGAATGGAAGCGGTCAGACCGGCCGGCCCGCCGAAATGGGACAGGATGACGAGACAGACGGTGACGCAGGCGACGACGATGATGACGGTCTGGAACAGGTTGGTGACCAGGACGCCGGCATAACCGGAAAACCAGACGTAGAGCAGCATCAGCGGCTGCAGGATCAGCAGCGACAGCGCCTTGCTTTCATAGCCGAAGAAGGAGCCGAAAATCAGATGGGCCGCCAGCAGACCGGCTCCCATCCACGGGATGATGCCGAACAGCACCGAATACAATGAAGTGAACACCCGGATGAAGCGGCCGCCGTCGGAACCGAAACGGACGGCGAAGAACTCCGGTCCGGTGGCGACGCCGAGTTGTTTCCAGCGGGCGTAGAACAGCATGCCGGCCAGGAAGATGCCCAGCCCGGCCCGGGAGAAATAGAACCAGCAGACCGGCAGTCCGACCGCCAGCGCCAGCCCCATATAGGTCGGCATCACGTCGGAATTCATCGCGTTGACCGCGTTGGAGATGCCGGTCAAATAGCCGGGCATGCTCCGACCGCCGAGAAAATAACCCGATTCGGTCGAAACGTCTTTTTTCAAAAGCCGGTTGGCGAAGATGCCGATCAGAAACGACGCCAGCAGATAAGCCGCCAGGATCGCGCTGTCTATCCAAAGTGCTGTCGGTGTGTCCATAAGTTCCCCGATGATGGATTTTCAGCCTGCTGAAGTCATCGAAACCGCACAACGGCTTCAACGAAAAAGTGATCACTGGGATACCGGCCATTTTTGCCGACTCGATCGACAATCTCTGCCCCGGTCACCTCCAATGCGCCGCGGACCAGGATAAAATCAATTTTTCCCGGAAAACTGTCAACCGTACATTCCCGGCCCTGGAAGGCGTGGAAGGTGCGTCCCGGCTCCTCCTGCCCGGTCGCCAGGAAAAAAGAATCCTGCCAGGAGGCGGCCAGCAACGCCCGGACCGCCGGATTGGAAACCATGCAGTTCATGTCGCCGGCGAGAATCTGCGGCATGGCCGGATCGTAAACCGCGCTCTCTTCATTGATCAGCGCGGCGCCTTTCTCCCGGGCAATTTGCGATTCATGATCCAGATGGGTGTTGACGATGCGAAACCGCCGGCCGGTCGTTTTCTCTTCCAGAATCAGATAGTTGACAAAGCGCGGACAACTGTGATTCCAGTCGATACTGCCGGACAGATGCGGATGGTCCGACAGTGCATAACCGCCGCTGCCGAGCAGTTTGAAAGCGCTGCGCCGGTATAAAATCCCGTTCATCGGATGGCCGCCGGCGGGACGGTCCAGCGCCCCGAAAAAACAGTAATCCGGAAAAGCTTCCTCCAACGCCTCGCGGTTCGGCGTCTGCAATTCCTGAAAACACATGATATCGGCATCGATCTCTTTCAGTATCTCCAGACAGCTCTCTTTCCGGTATTCCCAACTGTCCGGGCCGTCGTCAATCAATGCCCCGCGCAAATTGCAGCTCACCACCCGAATCGAACCGGCCGGCTGATCCGCCGCCTCTCGGCTTGCCCCGTCCGCCATCGCCAGCAGAGCACCCAATACCATACCTAAAATAAATTTCATTTTTCCAATTGCTTTTCCGACAGTTCCAATAAATTAAACGCCCGGGGATTCTTGTTTTTTCCAATCCCGTCTCCCCAATACAGATAACCGTCGCGGTCCACGCCGGCGCTGCTGTTGACGATCAACGCCATGCCCAGCTGGGTTCCCGGTTCCAGCACCGGCAGCCCCAATTCGGCGGCATTCAGCTCAATGTTGTAAACATACCCCTGCCCAGTCCGAAGCCATTGCAGGCGCGATTCGGTCAGCCTGCCGCCGGGGCGCCGGGCGGAATCTTCCAGTCCGTACAGGTATAACCCCGGCTCGCCATCGCAGCAAGCGGCTCCGACTTCAGTGAAGTTCTGGCCCGGCCGATGGCCCGGCGCTCGCGTCTGGAGTGCAACCTGAACCGAATCGGCCCGCCACGCCTGGGCCAGCGGATAGGGTTGATTGTATTCCTTGTCCTCCACCCGGACGACAATCTGCAATTTTTCCGGCGAGTAGCGGATCAAAAATCCGGCGCGGATATTCGGCAGAAACGCCCCGTCCCATTTTTCCCAGCATTCCGCGCCCTCCAGCACGACGGCATCCGGCAGGTTGCCGGTGAAATCGAAGTCATCCGGCAGCAAGCCCGCCGCCGCTTCCAGAATTTCCCGCTTCCAGGCGGCGATGCCGATCACCAACGGCTCCGCCCGGCGGTTTTCATCCCGGATGACCACTTCGCACAATGACTCCGCCTTCAATGCGGCATCCAGATCGAGCACCAGCGCATACTCCATCCGGCGGCGCGGCCCGATTTCAATTTGTTCAGGCAGCGCTTCGAGGACCACGGCCTGCGGCGGCAACTGCAACGCCGGCTGGACAACCATCGTCTCCTCCGACAGATTGTTGAAACAGATCGGCAATACAATCCGCCTTTGGTCCTCGAACTGATAACCATTCAAATTCCACGACGTGGCCTCCCGGTCGAAATCGTACTGAAGAACGACCGGGTGAACCTGGCGCGCGACGGGTTCGTACCCATCGGCGATTTTCCGCAATTCCATCATCGGCGTCTCCGACTGCAACCACGGCTCAACCGCCGTCCGGGCCGCCGTCACGAACCAGATTCCGTCGCCGCCCCGCCATGACCGTTCCGTCGCAATCCGCCGCCCGTCGGCGCCGCTGACAACTTCGATCGGCAGGTCAGCCGGCAGTTTCACCATCGCATCCTCCCTGCCGGTATAAAGGACGATGACCGCGTCGTCGCCGCCCACAAAAACCCGGCTGAGCCGGGCGCCTTCGATGCCCGGCAGATCGCCGGCGTAGCGTTTGCCGGCCAACTGCCGCACCGCATTCGCATAAGCGGCAAAGGAACGCATCGGCGTATCGAATCGATCGAACATGCCGAAATTATTGGCCGATTCCTCGTAATAAGGCAGTACGAACGGAAAAAAGCGGGCAACGCCGCCGGCGCGGGCTTCCGTCGCTTTCATCGCGATGCACATCGCCGAAAAACGATCATCCGCCGGCAGGGCGCGCGCCGTTCCGACCGGCCAGGGCCGGCCGCATTCGGTGATCCACAATGGCAGGTCCGAACCGGAATGTCCTTGAAAAACGTCACGGTACTCACGAATTTTGCCTTCCAATTTTTCCGGCAGGTTATAATCGTGAAAACTGACCGCCTCGGCGTTATCCAACAGCCCGTTCTCCAGATAAAGCCGCATCATGTCGCGGTGCGTCACCGAACCGGTAAAGGCGCCGGCAATCAGCGGCACATCGATTTTATTGACGGCAAACTCCCACGCCAGCACCCGCAGCAAGGTCATCGGCTGGTCGCCGGGCAAACCGGCCCCGAAAGAGATTTCCGGCTCGTTCCAGACTTCCAGCGCCGTCCAGCAATTCCGGTAATATTCACCGATTTGACGCCAACTCTCCGCCGTGCGGATCAAATCCCGCGGATACGGCGCATATTCCGGCAAACTCCGGTCGCGAACCGCGCCGGTCCAGAGCGGCGCGTCGTGAAAGGAGTCGAGCACCTCGATCCCGTATTGCGCCGCCAGACGACGAATCGTCGCGGCGTTGCGCTTCAATTCCCAGTCGAACTCTCCCGGCCCCTCTCCTTCCAGCGACTGCCAGGTCAATCGATCGCGAATCGTGCCGATGCCGCTGTAACGCAGCAATTTCAAATAGGCTTCGACGCGGCTGTTGTCGCGAAACGGCTGAAAAACGGAAAATGCGCCGTCGACGGCAAAAAATGAATCGCGCTCTCCTTCGAATTCCGCCAGTACCAGCGCGCCGACGCGCTGGTCCAGCACCGGAAAGACGAATTCGAAAAAACCGGTTTCCGCCGGCAGCGGCAGCGTAAAATATTGCCCATCACGCAACTCCGCCCGGCCGGAACCGAGTACGCCGCCATCGTAACCGGTCAATTGATAGTCCAGCGCTGCCGCTTCCACCGGGTATTCCAGCTTCAGGGCAATATTTTCGGTGCCGGGCGGCACCACCAATCCGGCCGGATCGGCCGGCAGGACCGCCGGCAGCGGCGCGTCGCCCCGGTAGCGCAGCTTCAAATTGGTCAACTCGGTCGTAAATGTTTTCAACGCCTTCTGATGGGCGGCAATCCAGCGGATCGTGATCTTTCGAACCGGATCGGCTTCGCTGTCGCCGTCCGGCCCTCCCCAGCGGCCGAAACCTTCTTCAGCGCTGCCGGTCAGTTGTCCGCAAACGACATGCTGAACCTCTTCCGAATCACCGCTCAACTGAACCGTCTGGAAAAAATTCCGTCCCCCTGCATCAGTAGCCTCGACCAGGATGACTCCGGCCGGGGTGCTTATGTCGAACGCCAAGCCGGCGGCGCTGCCTTTGTCCGGCAGCAGTTGAAAGACGCCGATATAATTGCCGCCGCCCGAGAAATCCGATTCGACCCGAACCCCCTGCCCGATCGTTTCAAGCGAACCGCGGGCCCCCGGAAACTCATCGCCGGTATTCAAAATCCAGCGCTGCGGCGGCAGCGGCAACTCTGTCGCCGCCTGCACTTTCCCCCCGGCGGCAATCGCCAGAACCGCCGCCGCCAGACCGGCAAGCCATTCCAGCTGCCAAGCGGACCTGCCGGACTTACCAGTTCGCATCCGGATCATCCTTCCAGTTGTCAATATCGTTGAGTTCAGCGAACCCCATCCCCTGCACATGACCGTCGCCGAACAGGACGTTGGCCTTCTTATTGTGCCGCAAATTGACCGCGTAACTCGCGCCGTCGGAATTGGTCGGATAAATTTTCTCGAAATTCACCCCGGATGCCGGCGCCGAGCCGGCTTCATTGAACCACCGTTCAGTGATGTACACCACCGACGACGGACGTTTCAGCGACGTCATTTTAACCGGATGCGGATTGCCGTCTCTGGTGTTGTTGAAGCCGAATTGCTTCCAGGCCACGCCGTAATGCGTCCACTTCGGGAACCAGACGTCGGCGTTGTTGCCTTCGACCGGACAACGGAACATATCCAGCAACTTCAAATTCTCATGTTCATAGAGCAGATTCACCCAACTGCCGCTGGTCACCAGACCGCTGCTGACATACAGCATCGGATCATAGTGAGCGCACAGCGAATAGTCATCGTAGTTATCCGAATACATCGCCGCCGCCAAACCGATCTGCTTCAGATTGTTGACGCATTTGATCGACTGGGCTGCCGCTTTGGCCTTTCCCAGGGCCGGCAGCAGCATGCTGGCCAATATTGCAATAATAGCAATAACTACCAGCAATTCAATTAATGTGAATTTTTTCATCTTTTCATTCCTTTCATCATTCCGGTTTGTTTTTCAAGTCGATTCCCTTATGATCAACGACGGCGCCACCGACGGATAATCGGCCGGCCCGACGACTTCCTTTTTCAATATCTTCAACAGCAATTCCACCGCTTTGCGTCCGATTTGATCATGATTTTCCGAAATCGTCGTCAGCGAAGGATACAGACCGGCGCCAAACTCCAGGTTGTCATGTCCGACGATGGCAATTTCATCCGGAATCCGGATACCGCACCGCAGCAATTCCCGCATCATGAAAGCCGCATGAATGTCGTTCTGCATGACCAGGCCGTCCAGCCGGTTCGGCAATACAAACCGTTCCATCGCTTCCGGAATGCTGATTCCGCCGTCCAGCGAACTCAAATGCCAGCAGTCGCAAAATTCCGTATTTCCGGCGGCGGCGCGACGGAAACCGGCAAGCCGGCAGCCGAGCGCATATTCCAGTTGCGTCAGCAGAATGCCGAGACGCCGTTTGCCGCGCGCCAGCAGGTGCCGTACGGCCTGCTCGGCCCCGGCCCCCCAGTCGATGTTCACGTAAGGCACCTGAATGTCGACGCGGGGCCGGCCGATGCAAATCACAGGCTGATGCCGCGCCAACTCGCGCTGCGACTCCTCGGCGCGGTCGGTATAATCGTCGCACATGAAAATGACCCCTTCGACCCCGTATTGCTGAAACACCTGCAGACTTTCAATCACGCTGCGGCCATCCTCGTGCGACACGGCGATCATGATCCGGTACCCCCGTTTCGTCAATTCATATTCCGTCATCGCCAACGTGCGGAAATAAGTCTGCGGCGCCATGCTGTCGATATGCACGCCGATGATATGGCTGGACCGTCCCCCCAGGGCGCTCGCCAGAATATTCGGACGATAATCGAGCCTTTCCGCAATCGAACGCACCATGGCCGCCGTTTCCGCACTCACTCGAATCGAACTTCCCGCCCCGGAAAGCACCTTGGTCACCACCGCTCGCGATACACCGGCCTCGCGAGCGATATCGATCATTCGGATATGCGGTTTTGTTTTGTTCATCATTTCAATTTTTCCAGATTACCCGTGTTATCATGATTATAGTATAGAAGATTTTGAAAAAAAAGTCAATCCCTTTTCCATTTTTTTTCTAATTTTTTCTAATTTTTCAACTCGTTGCCAACAAAGGCAGAGATTTCATCCCGGCGGTTACGCCGCAGGAGACGATCGCCCGCCCTGTTGCTCCGCCTCGGCATCGAATCGCCGTTTTTTTTCCGAATATCACTACAAAAATCGCTGCCGTGACGTCATATTGACGGTGTATGACCGGATCATTCAGGAGAAAAAACTAAATTGTGATGAAACAAATTCTGACTTTTTTGCTGTTATTCAGCCTCGTCCTCCGGCTGCTAGGCAGCGAACCGGTGCAGCTGGCCGTTCTGGGCGAAGGAGAAACGGCAGCCAGATTGTCCGCCCTCCTGCCGGAATCGCTCACGGAGCCGTTCGAGCTGGTGGAACGGCAGGAAATCGACGCGATTCTGCGGGAACGCGACCTCTCCCTGCATCAATTGACCGGTGAACAGATTTATCAACTGCTCCTGCCCGCCGATTTGATCGCGATCCTGGAAAGCATGGAATCGGAAAACAACGCCCCCTGTTATCTGACCGTTTTTGAAACCGCCCACGGTTTGCGCTTGTATCACCGGCAATTGCCGGATACCACCGTCGAAGCGATCCGGACCGTCCTGCAAACCGTCCTGCAGCGGCGGAAAAACCTGGATTCCGACAATCTGGTGACCATTTCCGCCGTGCGCAATACCGGAGTCGGCGTCCGATTCCAAAACCAGTTCTTCGCCCTTGAAGAACAATTGTCGGACCGCCTGCAAAGCATTCCGGAAATATTGTTCGTCGAGCGGGAATATCTGGACCGGCTGATTCAGGAAAAACATCTTACCGCCCGGGAATTCGCCGTAGCCGCCGCCGCGCGCCTGATCCGGTTGGAATTTTCCACCAATGACGACGGCAGCGGTTTTCTGACCCGGCTGCAGGTCACCGACGGCAGCGGACAAGAATTGTTCCGCTGCGATTCCGCTCTGACCGGACTGCAACTGGTCGACTTTTTGATGAACGAACTGACTAATTCCCTGAAATTGCCGCCACCGCCGCCGGTCGAGCCGGCGGTCGAAGCGCAACGGTATTTCAACGAATACAAACACCTGCGGGATTACAACCGGCCGGCGGCGATAAAAAAGTTGTCCGCCGCGCTGGCATTGAACCCGGCCAAAATCCCCTACCGCGCCTGGCTGTTATTGGAACTTCAGGAGCAGGCCCAAACTCCTCAACAATGCCTGCAGGCATTGCAGCAGATCGACCTGGTCCGGTCTGAAATTCCCTATGACGGCTATATTTATTCCTTTGCTGCCGGCCGCCAGGAAGAAATATTCCATTTTCTCCATCATCGCCTTTCCGCAGAGCCGGACATGGTTTCGACATCCGAAAAAGAGCTCCTTCCAATCGACCGCTACCGCCAACATGAACGTCAACGAATTTTCGTTCATCTGGCCGCCTTCAACACGCCATTTTCTCTGGAACAAAGCCAGGCATTGTTCGGCACCTCTCCCGCTCAGGTTCCCTCTTTTGGCCAGGCGGCCGAGCTGGCGGCATACTGCGCCTTGAACAGCCGTTTCATAAGACCACATTTTTATGGAAAGAACGAAGACTACCCCCTGATGGCACTGCAAAGGCTGGCGGCCACAGCGGCAGCACTGCAAAAATTCACCGGAACGGAAAACGCGCTGGAGAAATATCGTCCTTCAATCTATTTCGCAGCCCTTCAGAATACCGATTGTTTTCAATTGTCCCTCTCCGCTCCGGCAGAAACCGCCCTGAACGATGTTTGCCGGCAATTTCAAAATTGTCCGCAAGCGGATGCCAGAAGTTTCGGCTTGTTACTGAAAGCGCTGGCATACCGCTACCGTGGCGACCAGCAGAATTATCGCCGGACGCTGACGAAAGCAGTGGAGGAATCGGTCGCTTTTTTTCAGGAATTGGCTCAAACCTCTCCCTATTTCAACTATTCGATCAAACTTTCCTGGTCTCAAGAACTTGACGGGTTATTGCCGTCCACCAACCAGGCGGAAATTATTCTACAACAAGTGCTCGCGGAGAATGCGCAATATCCGGATATGGAAAAACTGTTCCAACTGCTGCAGCCGTATCCGCAACTGGTACATGCAGACAATTTCCTCTCAAAACTGCCGCAAACGTTTCTGAACGAGTTACGTCTCAGCCTGATCTACGATCTGCAATGCTGGAACCCGGCTTTCCGCCTCGAACTGCTCTGGCAAAACCGGCCGGAAGAGTCCATCCTTGCCGCCGCCCGCGGCCGGGACGACGGTTATTTTCTGGTCGGCAACACTCATGACGAATCCTCTCCGTGGCGGGTGATGCACTGGAGTACCGCCGGAATTCGCCAAATTGCCGAAATTTCACCAACCACGGCATTTCACCCCGTCACGCCGTTGGCGGGTCGACATTGTTACTTACAGGATTTCCACCTGAAATATTGTGACAATTATCTCCTGATCGGCCGTAACGACCAATTGGCGATTGTCGAACTCGCTTCCGGCCAGGTAAATTACCTCACCAATTTTCCCGGCGAATGGCTGATCGAGTGCGGCATGATGAACGGGCGGATTTATTTGTTTTCCGGCTTGCGCTATTTGTTCTCCTGCTTGCCGGACGGCAGTGGACGGCAAATCCACATCTCACTGAACGGCGATTCTCAAAGCAATCTTTTCGACGCCACAGAAGCGAATTTTTTCATCTGGGGATTCGGAACAGATTCCCGGCGTAACCGGCTTTATTTTCTGGCGCAGGATGATGCCAGTAATTACAACGGCCTCTTTGAATTCGATCCGGCAACCAACCAGGCACGACGAGTCGTCGACCTGCGCAATGAAGGAGATATCCATTATTTAATGGCAGTGGAGAACCAGGTAAGTTCTTCATCAGACGAAAAATTTGTCGATTTCTCCATCGTCGGTGCCCGAAAATCAAATGGCACCTATTTCCAGCATTGCATCATTTTTCGTTATGACATTCAAAATGAAACCGTCTCTGCGACGGGCGGCTGGGGAGACCGCGAAGTCGTCGATTCTTTTCAGCCGGCCGCGTACTGGGGCAAGACCGGCAATTTCGGCCCGCACTTCCTGCGCCGGGAACAACAACTTTGGCTGTTCGCCCCCTCCGGCTTCTCCGACATCGTTTCTCTGACCAATTATATCGAATTGCCGGGCGGCAACATGCCCTATCTATTGATTTTTCCTTCGGTGCTGGAATTGTTTCCCCATCCGGACGGCATTTCAGTGGTGGCGGTCCGTGCCCAGGATTTGATCAAAATCACGCCGCCGATGCCGGAAGCCGCCGCTTCACCCGGAAACAGCCGGGCAGCCGTCTCGCAATAGCTTTTCCCGGCGGCCGTCCCGACCTCCCCGATGCCTCCAGGGCCCCCGGCCAGTTTATCATGGGCGGATATCATTTAAGAATCAGCCCATGCCGATTCAGCCATCTTCCCGATGGACGGTGTGATCGATTTCCAGCCTGCCTTATTTGCGGCAACCGGACTGTCGGCATGGCGCATAAACCCCAGAAAGGCTACCATTCACCGGCGGCAACGGCAGACTACGGCAGGCTATTTTGCGCCCGGAACGGGCGGCGTCATCTCGTCACCGCCCGCCGGACCGCATCTTGCGTACAAGCAGGAGCGTTTGCTTTTTACTGTTTGATTTTCCAGTCCAGCGCCCCGACCGGACACTCGTTGATACAGGCGCCGCATTCCGCACAGCTTTGCGGCAACCCCTGCTCAAACGCCGTGCCGACGGCAGTGAAGAAACCACGTTTTTTCGGCGACAGCAAGGTCTGGTTGATCACCTCTTTGCAGACTTTGACGCAAATGCCGCACTTGATGCATTTGCCGCGATCCTGAATGATCACCGGATGACGGTTGTCATAATTCAACGGTAATTTTTCACCCTTGATCGCCACCGGCGAAGCGCAATACTCTTCGGAGAATTTCTTCAGCTTGCAATCCCCCTTGGCCGTACAACTGCACTCGATACAGCGTTCGCCTTCCGCCATCATCTGTTCCTTGCCGATCGTGCCGGCGACTTCCAGAAAAGTCTGCTTGCGCTCGTTCAACGCAATCAACGGCTGCTTGACGCGTGCCGAATCCGCCACATCCCTGCGCAGCAGCAACACCTCATCCTTGCTCATGCTCCGCCAATAGCCGCGCGACACGTTGATCGCCCGCTCCACCGGCAGCTCGGCGCCGGTCAGCAAGCTGATGATGCCGTTGGCCAAACGCCGTCCTCCGGCGACCGCTTCGACCACCGTCGCCGCGCCGGACACGCAATCGCCGGTCGCAAAAATCCGGCCGGAGACCTGCATCGATTTTTCATCGACGGCGATATTGCCGCGCTTGTCGATGATCACGTCGGCCGGCGCCAGCGTCGATTGCCCGATGGCAGCAATGATCGTATCCGCTTCGACCTCGAATTCACTGCCGGCGACCGCCACCGGACGACGGCGGCCGGAAGCATCCGGCTCGCCCAGTTCCATGCGCTGGCAGGTCAGCACCAGATGGTGGCCGGACCGGTGAATTTTGACCGGAGCCACCAAAAACTCGAACTTGACCCCTTCTTCGCGCGCTTCCTGGATTTCAATTTTTTCCGCCGGCATTTCGTTTTCGGTCCGACGGTAGAAACAGCGGACTTCCGGGCTGCCGAGCCGCACCGATGTGCGTACGCAGTCCATCGCCGTGTTGCCGCCGCCGACGACGATGACCCGGCCGGGATTGGCGCCGGACCAGCCTTTCAAGGCGATCGTGCGCAGGAAATCGATTCCCTGCAGCGCCAGTTCCTCGCCTTCGCAGCGCATCGACGAGGCCTGCCAGCAGCCGACGGTCACTCCGACGGCGTCGAATTCGGCCTCCAGTTCCGCCATCGACAAATTATCGCCGAGTTTACGGTTGTTCTCAAACTTGACGCCCAGCTTGGCAAAATGGGCCAGCTCCCGGTCCAGGACCGCTTTCTTCGGCAGCCGGTATTCCGGAATGCCGTAACGCAACATGCCGCCCATCTCCGGCATCTGATCGAAAATGGTCACCGCCACCCCGGCCAGCCGCAGGAAATAAGCCGCCGCCAGGCCGGCCGGACCGCCGCCGACCAGGGCGACTTTGCGGCCGGTTTCCGGCGCCAGTTCTTCCATATAATCATCATAATACAGATCGGCGGCCAGCCGCTTGAAATCGTTGATCGCCACCGGGCTGCCGAAAATATTCTTCCGGCAATCCTTCTCGCAGAAACGCGGACAGACCCGGCCGATGCTCATCGGCAACGGAATCCGCTGTTTGACGATCCGCAGGCACTCCAGAAAATCGCCTTTGCGGCCGGCCCGGACGTACTCTTCGACGCTGGCATGGGCCGGGCAGGCGATCGTGCAGGGCGCTTCGCAGTCGCCGGAATGTTCGCTCAGCAGCAGTTCGAGGCAGGTCCGGCGCATATCCTTCACTTCGGGACTCGACGCGTCGATCTGCTGCCCCGGCGACGGGCAGGCCGAGCAGGACGGCAGGAAACGGCCGCTCTTCAAATCCTTGACCACACAGACGAAACAACTGGTGTTTTTACTCACTTTCTCATTGTAACACAGCGACGGAATCGCGATGTTGTTGGCGGCCGCCACCTGCAGGATCGTCTGTCCCGGCGCCGCGCTGACGGTCTTGCCATCCAAAATAAATTCAATAGCGTTACTCACAGCAGATACCCTCACCTTTTTTGACCCGACTGATGGTCTTCTTCGGACAAACTTCAATACAACTGTTGCAGCGCGTGCATTTACGGTTGTCCACGACGAAATCGTCGCTGATCGCGCCGACCGGGCAGGTCTTGATGCACATCTTGCATTTGATGCAGTTGCTCTTGTCGATCCTGACATCCACCAGTGCGTTGCATTCCAGCGCATCGCACTGTTTCTTGACGACATGCGCTTCAAATTCCGGCCGGAAGTAGCGGAGCGCCGCCAGCACCGGATTCGGCGCCGTCTGGCCGAGTCCGCACAACGAACCGCGCCGAACCTTATTGCCGAGATTCTCCAGGAAATCGATGTCGGACATTTCGCCGTTGCCGGCGGTGATACGCTCCAGCGTTTCGAACATCCGTTTGGTTCCGACCCGGCAGAATGTGCACTTGCCGCACGATTCGCGATGGGGGAAATCCAGGAAATAGCGGGCGGGTTCCACCATACAGCGTTGCCGGCCGATGACGATCATGCCGCCGGACCCCATGATCGCGCCGAGCGACCGCAGCGAGTCGTAATCGACCGGCGTGTCGAACAATTCGACCGGAATACAACCGCCGGACGGACCGCCGGTCTGCACCGCTTTGACACTGTCGCGGTCGGCGCCGCCGATGTCGAAAACGATTTCCGCCAGCGTGATGCCCATCGGCACCTCCACCAGCCCCGGATATTTCAGGTCGCCGGCCAGGGCGAACAACTTGGTCCCCTTGCTGCCTTCGGTGCCGACCGAGGCATAGGCTTCCGGTCCTTCGGCGATGATCAGCGGCACGTTGCCGAACGTTTCGACGTTGTTGATCATCGTCGGACAGCCCATCCAGCCGCTGTCGGTCGGGAACGGCGGACGGAAACGCGGCGTGCCGCGTTTGCCTTCCAGCGAGTTGATCAACGCGGTCTCTTCGCCGCAGACAAAAGCGCCGGCGCCTTCCTTGATGATGATTTCCAGCGCCCGGCCGCCGACCACGTTGAGTTTATGCCGGTAAATCTGTTCGATTGCAATTTTCAAATGCTTGATCGCCAGCGGATATTCGGCCCGGCAATAGATGAAAAGCTTGGTCGCGCCGGTCGCATAAGCGGCAATCAGCATGCCTTCGAGCACCTGATGCGGCACGCTTTCCATCAGCGAACGGTCCATGAAAGCGCCGGGATCGCCTTCGTCGGCGTTGCAGATCAAAATTTTCTCGTCCGCTTTTTTGGCGGCCAAAAACGACCATTTCATCCCGGTATTGAAGCCGCCGCCGCCGCGGCCGCGCAAACCGGAAGCCTTCACCGCATTGACCACCGCTTCCGGCGTCATTTCCAACGCTTTTTTGAGCGCGACATAACCGCCGTTGGCCGTATAAGCCTCGAACCGCACCGGATCGATCCGGCCGGCCAGTTTCAAAACCCGGACCAATTCCTTGCTTTGACGCCCGGCGGGAACGGCGAAACGATTCTTTTCGCCCAGCTCCAAAATATTCTTCACCGCCTCTTCGGTCGGCTTCACATCGGCATACATGACGCTGCCCTGATCGGTCACCACTTCCACCAGCGGTTCGGCGTAACAATGGCCGATACAGCCGACTTCCTCCAGCGGAATCCCGCCGGCATGCTGCTTCAACAACTCCAATACCGCGCCGGCGCCGGCCGCCATCCCGCAGGATGCCGTGCCGATCCGAATCAATTTGACATTGCTAGAGGCGGTCATTTGCTCCTGTACTCCTTCAAAATCTTGATGACGTTCTTGCGGTCCAGTTTCCCGTACACCCGGCCGTTGATGCTCATCACCGGCGCCAGGCTGCAGCAGCCCAGGCAGGCCACCGTCTGCAGCGAAAAACGCCCTTCGGCATCGGTCTCGCCGTCGCGGATGCCCAGGTCGGCCGAGATCCACTCGAGAATCGACGGCGACCCCTTGATATGGCAGGCCGTCCCGTCGCACACCGCGATCTGGAAACGACCGGGTTTGTTGCGGCGGAACTGCGCATAAAACGTCAGCACGCCCTCCACTTCCACGACCGGCAGTCCGAAATAACCGGCAACGGCGGCCACCGCCTCGTCCGAGACATAGCCTTCCTGCGCCTGTACCGTCTGCAATCCTTTGATCAGATTGCTCGGTTCCCGGCCGATCTTGGACAAATAATCGAAATTATTACCCATTTACAGCTCCCAAAGCTCTTGATTAGTTCCCACTAAATATCGACAAAACTATCGATGCGCTAACTTATAAATAGTTCAAAATACATCTTTTTACATTTTTTTCAAACAACACAGCCGTTTTTTTCACTTTTCCGGATTGCAAATCGACCGACAGCGAGTAACTTTTTTCAGGATTCCAAACCGCGATGACATAGTAAGGAGAATTCGCACCGATGACCAATCCGAATCCGGTCCCCTGCCCGATCCCCTATCGCCAGGAAGTGTACCGCAAACTGATTCATTTGAGTTCGCTCTGGACGGTCGCCGCCATTCTGCTGGTGGACCGCTGGATCATGTTCGGGATTTTCGCCGCATTGCTGCTGGGCAATCTGCTCTTCGAGGCGGGCTATGCCCGCCGCTGGCCGTTTTTTTATCCGGTCTACCACTTTTTTTTCGGCCGGATGCTGCGGCGGACCCCCGCCCCGGGCGCGATTATCGTCAGCGGCGGGCCTTACGTATTGGCCGCCGCCGTGCTGGTCACCGGTCTGTTCCGGCCGCCGGCCGCCGCCGGCGCGATGGCGGTCATGCTGCTGGCCGATACCGCCGCCGCCCTGGTCGGGCGCCGGTTCGGCCGGATCAAAATCTGGAACGGCAAATCGCTGGAAGGCACCGTCAGCTTCGTTCTGGCCGGCGGTCTGGTCATCCTGCTCGGTTATCTGGCCGGTTACTGGACGCTGCCGACGCTGTTCGGCGGCCTGGCCGGTGTCGTCGCGGCGGCCGCGGCGGAATTGTTCGAGAAACAACTGCACATCGACGACAATTTCTCCATTCCGCTGCTGGTGGGGCTGGCTTTGTCGCTGTGCTGACCGGCCGGGAACGTTCGCTTTCCAGCTTAAAGCAAAGTAATTTGATCCTCTTCCCAGCGAATCGGCCTCGATAAATTCAACGCCGCCATCGGAAAACGATGGCCGAACGGATAGTGAATTGCCACCGGCCCGGCAATTTCCGGCAGAAAGCGGTCGAACAGCCGCAGTCGCGCTTCCGGCGTGCCGCAGTCGACGAAATCACCGAAAATCACCCCCCGGCAACGCCGCAGCACCCCGCTTTGCGCCAGTTGGGTCAACGCCCGGTCCAACTTGTAGACCGGCTCATTGACCTCCTCGATGATCAGAATCCGTTCCGCACAGTCCGGCCAGTACGGCGTCCCGGCCAGCGAAGCGCCGACCACCAGATTCATCGCCAGCGGCAACCCGGTCAACGGCGCCGCCGGTTTCAACAGTTGCAGCGCCGGCCAACTCTCCGGCACGGCCAGCGGCAACGGTTCCCCGCCCCGTAACGCATGCGCATAGAAACGGATGCTGTAAGCGGCCTGCCCGTCCTCCTGCAAAGCCCGCCGCCATTGGCCGGCCATCGGCGCCGCGATCGGCACTCCGGCCCGGTTGGCGAGCATCGCCAGATGCAGCGCGGTGATATCGCTGTAACCGATCAGCGGCAACGGCCGCGAACGCAGCAGCGCCCAGTCGATGTGCGGCAGCAAATGGGCCGACCCGAAACCGCCGCGGGCGCAGAGCACCAGATCGACGCTTTCGTCCAGCCAGCAGGCATGCAGATCTTCCAGCCTCCCCTGCCAATCAGCCGCCAGATATCCCTCCGCCGAACCGGATTGAACATGCGGCATCACCGTAACCCGGCGTCCGGCCGCCCGCAGCCACGCCGCGTTGTCCGCCAGCCGCGCCGGATCCGGCGGCCCGGCCGGGGCAATAACGGCAATATGTTCGATTGAATCGGGCAGAATGGCATGAACCGGATCGGTCATTGGCTTCAATGCTCCAACGGTCTCATCTGCAGCAGAATTTCGGTAAAATCCTCCGGCAGCGGCGCTTCGAATTCCAGCATTACGCCGGTCACCGGGTGCGGGATGCGGATTTTCCAGGCATGTAGCAATTGGCGCTCGACATGCAGCAGCCGGTTGCCGCCGTACAACGCATCGCCCAGCACCGGATACCCCAGCGAAGCGAGATGCACCCGGATCTGGTGGGTGCGCCCGGTCAGGATATTGACATTCAACAGGCTGACCGGCACCGACTCGTACAATCCGGAGCGTTCCAACTCGAAAAGCGTGATCGCCTCTTTGCCGTTGCGTTCGACGATCGCCATTTTCTGCCGGTTGACCGGATGCCGGCCGATCAGGCTCTCCACCCGGCCGTTTTTGCGGCGCGGCACTCCGAGCACGATCGCTTTGTAAGTCTTCGCCACCTGCCGCTCGGCAAAACTGTTGGCCAGCCGGAATTGCGCCTGCGGCGTCTTGGCCGCAATCAGGCAGCCGGAAGTATCCTTGTCCAACCGGTGAACGATGCCGGGCCGGGAATTGCCGGTCGCCAGCGTCTCGGCCAACTCCGGATAACGGCCCAGCAAGGCATTGACCACCGTCCCGGTCGGATTGCCGACCGCCGGATGGACGACGACTCCGGGCGGCTTGTTGATCACCACCATCGATTCGTCTTCGAACAGAATCTGAAAGACGAACTCCTCGGCCCGCGGCGTCGTATCCGGCGCTTCATCGAGTTCGACCGACAGTTCCATGCCGGGATTCACCGCCAGGCGCGGCAGAGTCACCACTTCGCCGTTGCAGCGGACCTGACCGTTTTTGATCAGTTTCTGCAAATAGGAACGGGAAGAGTCCTGGATCAGCCGCGACAGGCAGCGATCCAGCCGGGTGCCGGCATCTTCCGGTTCAATCTTGAGTTTCAGTAATTTTCTGGTCATGCTTCAGAAAGAAAATTAACAACAGAATGCCGAGCGGCACCAGCAGCAGTCCAATCACCTGCGCCGGCGTCAACACGCCGAACATCAATTCCCTGGCCGGATGGTCGCCGCGGAAAAATTCATCGACGAACCGCAACGAACCGTAAGCGACGATATAGGTGGACATCGCTATCCCGGTCCGGGCCCGGCGCACCAGGTAAAAGAGCAGGATGAACAACAGCACATTGGCCGCGACTTCGTACAATTGCACCGGATGAAGCGCCAGTGCGCCGTAACGCAGGAACGGCGCCGAGCCGACCGGATAGACGCAGCCGAGAAAGGAATCGGTCGGCTTGCCGAAGCAGCAGCCGTTCAGGAAGCAGCCGATCCGGCCGAAAGCGTGGCCGGCCGCCAGCGCCGGCGCCAGCACGTCCATCGTCGCGACCATGCTGATTTTATGCCAGCGGCAATACAGAATCACCGTCATCAGCGCCAGAAAAAAACCGCCGTAGAACACCAGGCCGCCCTCATCAATCCGGACGATCTTCCACAATTGCTGACGGTATTGTTCGAAGTTCAGCACGACGAAAAAAATCCGGGCGCCGACAATCCCGGCGATCACCGCGAAAAACACCAGCGAAGTGGCCTGATCGGAATTCATTCTGGCATAACGGCGATTGAGATTGACCAGGTAGGTGGCCACCAGAAAACCCAGCGCCGCCAAAACCCCATACCAGCGGATTTCAAACGAACCGATCTGAAAACAAATGGGATCCATAACTTTTTTATTCCTTCGCTTTACGGGCAGCAATATAATCCAACCCGAAAACCAATGCAAATCCGAGCACCGCAAAAACAACCGGCCAGAGCGCCGCCTGAAATGACGCCGGCAGAATATTGCCGACGACGGTCGGCTCCATTTTGCCGCCGGCAGCCAGCAAGGCGTCCAGTTGGGCCTGCTGCGCCGGCAGCGCCAGCAGGACTTTGCCTTCGGCGGTTTTAACCGCCGCCTCCATCACCTGCTGCCACGGCCAGAGCCGCCACAGCGAACCGATCATAAAACCGATCAGCGTGACGATCGTCAGGTCATGAAATTTTTTGAACAGATAATTCAACAGATAGACGAAAGAGCCCAGGCCGATCGCACAGCCGGCCGCCAGCCAGAAGATCGTCTTGATATCCGCCCAGGCGAATTTCAATCCGGCCAGATTGGCGACCGCCCCCCAGACATAATTATACTGCCCCAGCACCAGCAGCAGGAACGAGCCGGAAATTCCCGGCAGAATCATCGCACAGATGACGATGATGCCGCAGAGGAAAGTGACCCACCAGACATTCGGCGTCTCCACCGGCACCAGCGTGACAATCAGATAAGCCGTCAGAGCGCCGATTGCCAGAAAAATCCAACGCGACAGGCTCCAGCAAGTCACCTCCCGGAACACCGAAAAAACCGATGCCAGCACCAGCCCGAAAAAGGCGGCGAAGGTCGCTTCCCGGTGAAACTCCAACAGATAAATGCACAATTTGGCGGTCGTCGCCATCGCCAGCACCACGCCAACGGCCAGCGCCAGCAGGAAACGCCACGGCAAGGTCTCGTACATTTTGCGGAACTGCAATCTGCAGACCATCCGGAAGGTTTCCACCGAAGCGACCTGCTTGATGGAGCCGATCAATTGTTCGAAAATACCGAGGATGAAGGCCATCGTTCCGCCGGAAACGCCGGGAATGACGTTGGCAGTTCCCATCGCGAAACCGGTCCCGACGACCTTCAAATCATTTTTCCAACCGTTTTGTTCCGCCCGTTCTGTTGTCTTATTCTGCCGCGTTACCTTCATCCGCAATCCTTTGTTTTCCCGATTCATTCCATTACAAAATTTCAAAAATATCAATATAACATCGAAACGCAAAAAAACCCGATTTTTTCGGATTTAGAATGGAAAAAATAAAAAAAGAGATTACATTCTATGCCAACCCCGTGGTGTAATGGCAGCACAAGTGGTTTTGGTCCATTTAGCTCAGGTTCGAATCCTGGCGGGGTTGCCATTGGCCATCCGGACAGCGAACGCAGCTATTGTGGATTTGATTGCCGTTTTATCCCAAGTATCGCAGCAAGAGCAAACCGCCAGGACAAGTCCGCCTCTATATTCGAAAGCAAAATGATCATAGTGCTCAAAAAAACATCGGAAGCGCTGATGAATCCCGTCTTCAGAAAAGTAAGTGATTTTCCGCGTGGAACTCTTTTTGCCTTATTGTCCGACGCGTATTCCTTCGATTGTCGATGCGCCAGATACTGGAGTGCCGATTGGCGGGAATTCGACAATTTTTTCTTCGACAACCCGCATATTGCCGATCAATGCGGTTTCATCACCACTTTCGCCGGAGAAGCAGCCGGGTTTGCGTCATGGGATCCGAGACACCGGCCGGCCCATGTGGCAATCGGCCACAATTGCATTGCCGCCAAACACCAAAGCCATGGTTATGGAAAACTGCAACTTCAGGAAGCGGTCAATCGCATCTCCCGATTGGATGTCCGCAAAATCATCGTAACCACAAACGCTCTGCTGGTCCCGGCACAACGAATGTACGAACGAGTCGGCTTCCGGGCAATCCGGCACAGGAAGAGCGACTGTTTCGCCGGTGAATTCATCGATTATGAATATCCGCCGGCCGGCCCGGCCTCCAACGAGGTACCATAACGATCATCAGCAGAACCCGCAGGATAATCCCGCAATTTGGATCACTTGAAATTCAATCGGCGATTTTCATGAACCAGCAGGCTCCAATTGGCAATACGCTGGCAGGACGGCTTCATGCCAACCAAGTGATTGGCATCGACATCGACAGTTGATAAATTCTGTCGTGTGAACACAATCTTAGGATAAAAGACAATCGGCCAAGTCCATGCAATGGCATCGGGAATACACCAACGTCCCTTTTCGCATGTTGGATAGATTGAATGTCTTTGACGCACGTAAGAAAGCCGGATCATTGAGCAGCCACAAGGCATCTGTTAAGGTATACACGCAAAGATGGCACTGATCCACTCCTCCATGCTGATGAGCAATATCGTAAAGTTCAAATGTCAGACATTCTTTCTGAAAACGAGCAATATCTTTCTGGGTTAATTTTGATTTGGTCACATAAAAACCATAAACTGGAGTACGTAAAAATATGTTAATCCCGACATAAAGAACCTCTTGCCAGTAGATATTAATTCTGGAGTGGATTTGCACATTCGGATTGTTACACTTTGGCAGGCAGGAACATCCCCAAAAAGAAATCTCGGTACGATATGGTTCCAGAATACAATACCTGACATATTTTTGCATGACCGGCAGAGAGAGACGTGCAAATGCCTCATCCGCTTCCAATCTTTGAAATCGGGCGACATATTTTCTCCGCAATTCGTTATTTTCCGTTCGTACTCTGCTAGTGGCCTGTTGGCGAAAGGTTGATAACCACTGGATTTGTTGATCAGGAGACACGACAGAATCCAAATTAGAATTGCAGACCGGAGAACTGACAAACAATATATTCCGCAAAGAACATTTATGTTCCAACGCTCCAATACAGTCCCGTTCCGTCTTATTCAAAAGATCCGGTGCGACTTGCATAAACGAAAAACCGGAAATTTCTCCGAAATTTCTGCGGTGTTCGGCAAAACGCCGAACTATGTTCCGGGCTTGGCCGACATAGTAGCTACCATCGGGAAATTCCAGTAAATAGATTCCGGTTCGTTCTGCTTTCGAATACAGCGAATTAATGGACTGGCAGCCTGAAACGTTCCATATCTCTGGGAAACCAAGTTTCATATAGATTTTTTTCTGCATGATTCTCACTGCCACTGTTGTTTAAATTTTCTCAATTCACCGCCTTTATTCATAATGATCGTTTCGAAAGATGCATTCGAATATATCATCTATTTCGCTGATACATTCCGGGCCATGGTCCTTCGATAAAAACCGGCTGGGCCGGCGTTTACCCTGTAAAAGCAGCCTTCGCCAGGACGGGCCGCGGCGACCGATTTCCTGGCGGTGGAAAAATCATAGAACACGTCTTTTCCTATTCAGAACTTTTACCGTTCCTTAAATCCCGGTGATTGTAATACGCGATCACTTCGCGGTAGAATTCCGCCAACTGGCGGCCGATCACCGGCCAGCCGTAACGGGCCGCCACTTCCGCCCGGGCATTCCGACCGAGCTGCATTCGAAGCGGCGGCAAGGCATCGTAAGCCGCCAACAGCGACGGCAACGCTTCCGGATCGAACTGCAGGCCGGTTTTGCCATCTTCGACCAAGTAACGCAAGCCGCCTACCCGGGCCGCCAGCACCGGTACTCCGGCACTCCATGCTTCCAGCACAACGATGCCGAACGGTTCGTGCAGCGACGGCAGCAGAAAAACCTCCGCCTGCTGGTAAGCCGCGGCCAGCCGTTCGTCATCCGGCGGCAATCCGGGAACCAGCGTCAGTTGCTTCCTCACCTGCAGCGATTCCGCCAATGCGAGCAATTCCCGGCCGTACCATTCGGCCGTCACCGGACCGATCAGCAGCAGATGAACCCGGTCGCCGCGCGCCTTCAACTCCGCCAGCAGCCGCACCAGCAGTTTCTGATTTTTCTGGTAATCGATCCGGGAAACATTCAACAGAATCCTGACGCCATCCTCCAGTTTCAGCTCCCGATGCCAGTCGAACGCCGCCGGACGGGCGAATTTGTCCACGTCGACGCCGTTCGGCAAAAAGCGGATCAATTTATCCGGATAACGACGGCGCAGCTCCGCCTCCTCGTTGGCGCCGACACAGATGACGCCGGCCGCCTGTGCCAGATAATCGCAACGCAAACGCAACAGCCGCTCAATGGCGCCGCCGTAACTGAAGGTATGACGCAGCGGCCGCAACATCTCAGCCTTTTCCTGCTCCGGAATGTCGAAGCAGCCGCCGTGCAGCGAAACGACCAGCGGCACCCCCCGCCGCCGGGCGGCGCCGGCCGCCAGCTCCGCCAACCGGCCGGCATTGTGGGTATGGATCAAATCGAATCGCTGCCGGCGCAGGTAATCGGCCATGCCGAAGCAAACCGGATTGCCGCCCTTTTTGTCCAGCATCCGGCGACGCCCCGCCGAGAGCGGGAAATAGGGGTAAAAACAGTCGAAACGGCGGATCGTCAGTCCCTCGCGTTGCTCAAACGCCTCGCCGCCCAGCGCGTTGGTCGCCAGAATTTCGGTGTCGATGCCGTTGGCGAGCAGTTCACGGCTGGAATTCCAGACGACATTTTCCGTCCCGCCCCACTCGGCAAATCGAATGCGGCGGATAATCTGCATCACTTTCATTGTCCGGCAGCGCCTCTTCCTTTCACCGCTCCGATTCAGCCGGCAACGGTTCCATAATATAATTCCCCGACAACATTTCGCAATAAATTATTGTCCAACAGTTGAAAAGTCTGTTGCGGACCTCTAAATTCCGTTGTTTACCCTTTTAGTTCAGGAGATTTCGATGAAACAATTGCAGCGAATGACCAGAATATTGCTGGTATTCGTTCTGGCGGCGGTGGTTATGGTGTTGTTTTCCGGCTACGCCCGGGAACTCAAAAGCATTCTGGATCTCAAGCGCCAACCGGAAAGCCAACCGCTCGACTGGTCAAGCGGCAAACTGCAAATTTTCCCGCTTTCCGATCAATATCTGGTCGTCGCCGGCGATTTCGCCGATTTTCTGACCGAGCGGGTCCATGCCGCCTACGGCGAACGCCTGAAACTGGCCGACCGTTATCTGGCGGCCGGTTCGCTGCCGTTGTGGTCGTACCAGTTTCTCTACAACTTCGCCGGCTGCGAACTCGCCGCCGAGTACCACCCGCAAATTCGCGACAAATTTGAAAAGGCCGATTATTTCACGATTACCGTCAACGATCAGCCCATGGCGATTGCCGAAAATGGTTACTGGCTCAATGCCAACGGCTTGATGCGGCTAAAAAAAGCCGTCGATCCGGGCTGCCAGATCACCAGAAATGCCGAATTGGTCCATTTCGCCTATCTCAAACTGGCCCAACCGCTGCCCGACCGCGCCCGGGTCAAGGTAACTACCCCGGACCAATTGTCCGCCGAATTCACCTATGACGATACCCGAACGCTGTCGAGAGCCATCAAAGTCAACCAGGTCGGCTATGCTGCCGAAGCCGGCCGGAAATACGGTTACTTCGGCCTGTGGCTCGGAACGCTGGGGCCGATGCCGACCCGGCAATGGGTCGACCGGGAATTTCACCTCCGCAACGCCGAAAACGACGCGGTCGTCTATACCGGCCGGTTGGCACTGCGCTCCGAAGAACAATATACGCGGAAAGACGATAAGCTGGTGCCGTTGATCGGGGAAGAAGTCCTGGAAATGGATTTTTCCGACTGGCAGACGCCGGGCCGCTATTATCTGCAGATTCCGGGCATCGGCCGTTCCTGGGAGTTCATCATCGGCGACGACGCGATCGGCCGGGCGTTTTACGTGCAGACGCGGGGACTCTTTCAGCAGCGCAGCGGCATCGCCAAAACCACCGAGCACACCCAGTGGCCGATCGGGGCGGATCACAAAATTTCCTGGCGCGGCCATTTCGCCCCGAACGACCTGCAGTACTCGGTCAAATCCGGCTGCATCACCAATGCCGCCGGCGAAGCTGTCAAGCTGACGCCGTTCGAGATGGTCGCCGCCACCGCCACTGACGAAGCGCTGCCGGACGTCTACGGCGGCTGGTGGGATGCCGGTGATTTCGACCGGCGCCCCTATCACTTCGCCGTGGTGGACGCTCTGCTGAGCGTCTATCTGCTGTTTCCGGAGAATTTCTCCGACCATCAACTGGATCTGCCGGAATCCGGCAACGGAATTCCGGACATCATCGACGAAGCCGCCTGGGGCGTCGATGTCTGGCGGCGCGCCCAGAACGACGCCGGCGGCGTCGGCTGCTGGCTGGAAGCGACCAGCCACCCGAAAAATCCCGATCCGGTTACCGATACCCAACGCTATTATCTGGCCCAGCCCACCTGCGAAAGCAGCCTGGAATATGCCGCCTATGCCGCCAAACTCGCCAGAGCCTACCGGCATTGCGGCGCGACGGAACAGGCCGAACTCTTTCTGGCCTCGGCCCGCCGGGCGTTCGACTATGCGCTCGATCCGGCCAACCGCCAGGTCGTCCATTTCGAACACCCCAAGCTCGGCAAACTCACTTACCGGGAACCGGAGGAATTGCCGGGACAGTTGTTGTTCAAAGCGGCGCTGAATCTGTTTCTGACCACCGGCGAAGAACGCTATGAACCTTATGTGAACGAAAAAAACTTCAAAGCGGCGCTCAACGTCTGCCTCAATACCAGACCGGCTTACTATCTGAGCGAGCTGGCGGAGGACGAAAGAGCGTTCTTCTCCTACACCACCCGCTACCGGATTCAAGTCCGGCAAGCCGCCGACAAATATCTGAAAAGCCAGGAGGAACTGGCTTACCGGAATGTCAACTGGCCGCTCGACCACGGCTTTTTCCTCAATCTGGGCTGGGGCTACGGGCTGCCGCTGTTCAAAGGCAGCGCTTTCATCATGGCCTGGCGCACCACCGACGATCCCAAATACCGCGATGCGGCGCTGTTGCTCGTCGACTGGATGCTGGGCGCCAATCCGATGGGACGCAGCCTGACTACCGGCCTCGGCCGGGTTTATCCGATCCGCCTGCTGTCGCTGCCGAATCAGGTGATGAGCGAAACGCTCGTCGACCCGATGCCCGGTCTGACCATCTACGGGTTCACCGGCCGGGTTCACTACAACGCGCTCAATATGATCTATATGCTCAATTACGATCCGCGCAGCGACCACAATTTCAAAGGCTGTCACCTTTCGCTGATGCCGCACCAGATCAGCGGCGGCCGTGAAATGTCGCGCGACGACACCGCCGCCTGGCTGGCGGCCAATCTGCCGGTCTGGCGCCGCCATGCCAACCTGGAAGATTACGCCGTCGATGAAAACGAATTCACCGTCTGGGAAACGATGGCGCCGGCGGCGGCGGCATACGGCGCCTTGCTGAAACCGGGCTGGAAACCGCCGCCGGACTGGAAAGACCTCCAACCGGTTCGCGACCCGGCGCAATTACCGGGTCACATCTACCTGCCCTGAGCGGCAGTGCAGCGCTTTCGGACAATCGAGCCTCCAGCTTCCCGTTTCCGCCTGAAACGCGACGGAAATTTCGCCGGCCGGGCAAAACCGGCCGCCGGGTCACCGGGCGCACTGTAGAAAAGGCCGCGTTCCCGATTTGGCCAAAGGCCGGGATCGGAATACGCGGCCATCGTCATGATGATCAGCCATGACTTCACAGACAAGCACAAATAACCTGGAACAACGCAATAGGTATTTTGCCTTATTCTTCATTTTCTTCACTGTGCTCATTGGTCTTCAACCTCCTCGCCCAAGGCACTTTGAAGCGGCAAGCGACAAACTTTCCAGCCTTGACAGCCGGCTGAATATATCTTTTTTTTCCCATCATCTGGTCAATTCACCGACGGCTCACTGCCGCGGCGTTCTGCCGACGGGGCATGACCGAAATATGCCGAAAAATCCCGGGAAAACTCGTGGATGCGCCGATACCCCAGATAAGCCGCCACTTCCGAAACATTCATGTCCGAAAACCGCAACAGCGCCAACGCTTCCTCCAGCCGCCATAATTTGAAGTACCGCACCGGCGGCAACCCGGTGCTCCGGCGGCAATCGCGCAGCAGCGTCGCCCGGCTGATATTGAATTTGCGGCACAACATTCCGGTATCCGGATGGAATTGCCGCGTCTGGCGGACGTATTTCATCACCGCCCGCCAGCGGCGTTCGGTCGGCGTCGCCTCGTGCCGGTCCGACCGGCAGCGCTGTACTGCCGCCAGAATCCGATACAGCGCCGAAAAGCAGTCCAGCACGGCTCCGGCCCGGAACGCCTGTTCCAACTGAACGAAATCGTCCCGGCAGGCAGTCATGCCGGACAGCACCCGGCCCTGCAACGGCAGCGGTTCGAAACTTTCCGAATAAAACACCACCGAATAAAACGTCAAATCGACCGGGAAACGCCCCTCCTCCAGATCCCCGCTGCCGTAATAGACCAGATCGCCGGGACATAACTCATAACGGCAATGGTTGATCTTCGGCGCGAACACACCGCGGTCGATATAATGAAAGGTATGGCCGACCGGCGCATGGGCACTCGCCGCCGAACCGGCCCGCCGTTCGAATTTCCAGACGCCGGCAATTTCTTCCACCGGCGCCGGCATACCGTGGGTCAGAATCGTCTTTTTCATGATCGTAAACGAATAACCGCCTTCGTTCGCTTTTGCAAGTGCCGATGACGTTTTTTGCGAAAGATCAAGCCGGTTCAATGATATATGAGAGCCGCCTGAGCCGTCGGCCTCTTCATCCGGTGTACCGGATGAAGAGGAAAAAATATTATTCCGGCCGGGACGCCCGGTTCAAGGCATTCAGGATCGCATGAACCGCCGCCACCGCGATGTTTTCGTTGATGCCGACGCCGAACACCACCTCCCCGCGGCCGGCCATCCGGAGGCCGATACAGGCGATCGCCCGGGCGGCGGCACCGCTGGTCATCGCCTGCTCCTTATAACTCTCGAGCCGGAATTCCGGCGCCACGCCGGCCCGCTGCAGGGCATCGACCGTCGCGGCAATCGGCCCGTTGCCACGGCCCTGAAACGTCCGCACCGGTCCGGACACGGCGATCTGCAACGCAATCTGCGTCTGCACTCTGCCGTCGACCAACTCATTGTGCTGCTTCAGCCCGACCAACTGCCAGCCGCCGGGCGGGTTGACGATTTTCTGTTCGAACACGGCAAAAATTTCCTCCGGGGCGACTTCCGCTTTGCTCGCTTCGGCCACCAACTGCACCTCATGTGCCAATGCCGTCTGAAGGCTTTTCGGCAACTCCACGCCATAGACCTGCTCCATGACAAACGCGACTCCGCCCTTGCCGGATTGACTGTTGATCCGGATCAATCCTTCGTAACTGCGGCCGATATCGGCCGGATCAATGTGGAAATAGGGCAATTTCCAGCCCTGCCGGAAAAATTCGCCGATCGCCTCCCGCTGCGCAAACCCTTTGCGGATCGCGTCCTGGTGAGAGCCGGAAAAGGCGGTGAAAACCAATTCGCCGGCGTAGGGATGACGCGGATGCGTGGCGATCGACGACACTTTTTCGACCTGCCTGACGATTTCCGGCAGGAAGGAAAAATCCAAACCGGTGGCGATGCCGCGGCTGTGAAAATTCAACGCAAAAGTCAGCATATCCATATTGCCGGTCCGCTCGCCGTGGCCGCAGAGCGTCCCTTCCACCCGGTCCGCGCCGGCCAACACCGCCATTTCGGCGGCGGCGATCGCACAGCCCTGATCGTTGTGGGTATGAACGCTGATCGTCGTTTCAGCGCCGTACGGATAATGCCGGCAGAAATATTCGATCAAGTCGGCATATTGATACGGCGGCCGGCGTTCGACCGTCGACGGCAAATTGAGGATGAAATTTTCCTTGCGGCAGGGGCCGAAACACTCCTTGACGCCGCAGGCCAGATCGACGATGAAATCAATGTCGCTGTCGGTGAACTCCTCCGGGGAAAATTCATAGCCGACCCGGTCCTGCAAGCCGGCATCCCGGATCGCCTCAACGATCATCCGGGTCCCCTCGACCGCCATTTGTCTGACCTCTTCCCGGCTTTTGCCGAAAACAAAACGGCCGTGCAAATCGGACGCGGCAACGTAACAATGGACGACGGCCCGTTCGACGCCGCGAATCGATTCGATCGTCCGGGCGATCAATCCGGCCCGCGCCTGGGTGAAAACGACGATGCGCACCCCGGCGGGGATCAAATTTTCTTCGATCAACCGGCGGACGAAATCAAATTCATCCCGGGAAGCGGCTGGAAATCCGACTTCGATTTCCGTAAAGCCGATCCGGGTCAGCATCTTGAAATATTCCACCTTGGCGTCCACATCCATCGGATTGGCAAAGGCTTGATTGCCGTCGCGCAAATCGACCGAGGCGAACATCGGAGCGGCGGTGATTTTCCGGGTCGGCCAAATCCGGTCGGCGATGGGCGCCGTTTCCGGATAACGATACTTCGGGTAACTGTTCATGTTTTTTAACTTCCTTTGGTTTTGGGGTTGCCACAGTCAAAAATATTTCGACTTCAGGAAGCGGCGGGTTCAACACGAACGGCGGTCCAATACACAAGGCAGTCCGGGCGTCGAAGCCAGCCGCTTCGACGCCGATTGAACCGAAAAAATAAAGAAGGGGAGCCGGTCGCTTTATCCGGCAACCGGGATTCCGGCCCAATCGGCGGCTTTCAGCCGCCGCAGCAGTCGGCCGGAAGTAAGAGACAACACGATCCAAACCTCGCGGTGCGGGCGCAACGGCGCCGCTTCACGTCCGATTTCAAATTTTTTCGAATGCCGGTTCATGTTGTTCCTTGTTCAGAATGGTTATGATCTCTATAATATAAGCAGTCATCCGCCCAAATGCAAATTTCTTTTGCTCTTTCCCCCCTCCCTCCCCTCTGGCGGCCGGAAAGAAGAACGGGTGCGGTCTATTCCGATCGCTCCAACGCCGCGACGAACTGCTCAAACGTCACGCCGGCCCGCTCCGCCGCATCGCACAGGAAACGGTCGCCGTCGCAACGGACGTCGATGCCCAGCTTTTCCAGCCCCGCCCGAATCCGCTCCTCCTGCCCCGCCAGCTCCCGCACCCTGCCATGCCGCCAGTCCACCCCGTTCACTTCCCGTGCCGCTTCCACCGGCGGCAGGTCAACCGGCGTGTCGAGCGCCGCATTCATCTGCGGCGGCAATGGAAACGCGGCACTCAACTCTTCCGCTTCGGTGACGGCAGGCTGCTGATGCAGATCGTTCGAATCTTGATTTTTCATTTTTTCTCCTCCAGAATAATGAATGAAAATGCTCCGGCAAGTTCCTCTTCTTCAATATACCCTGTTTCACAATTTTGGCAAATGAAATATCAGATTCCGCACTGCAGGCCGGCTTCCGGCTCCTTCAACCTATGAAAGCGCTTCGACCTCTTCGATCATCACTTCGTAATTGCGCATCGCCCGGGCGCTCAACTTGCGGCCGTACGGACAGGCCGACGGCATCAGCACGAAGCCGCGCCCTTCCCCGCCGGTTCCTTCCTCCAATGCCTGCCGGACCTTGCCGCGAAACGCTTCCGATTCCAGGTTTTCGATATCCGACGCCTCCAGATTGCCGAATAAGGTCAATTCCCGGCCATACTTTTCCCGGACATAGGCCAGCGACACATCGCCCTGCGGCGGCGGCTCAATCGGATCGAGCGCTACAACGCCGGTAGCGACGATTTCGTCGAGCACTTCCCGGATGCGGCCGTGACAGTGGATGCGCGGATAACCGCCATGGCGGCGGATCACTTCGACCAGCTGGCGATCAAAGCAGGTCACGTATTCATGGAACAATTCCGGCGGCAGATACGGCGGACAGGCGTATTCCGGCCCGCAAATCCGCCAGATCCGGCCCGGCAGCGCCGCCGCCACCTGCTCCGTCACCCACAATTGGAAACGCAAGGCCTTCTCCAGCGCCTCGCGGAACAGTTCCGGTTCGGTCAGCGCGATGACGGTGAATTCATCCATCGCCATCAATCCCGCCACCGTACACAACGGATCGCCGCTGTCGATCATCACCACGCCGCTGTCGCCGAGTTCCGCTTCCTGGCGCAAAATATCGGCCGTATAGGCTTCGCCGCGCAACTCCTCCTCCGGCAAATCGATCCAGGCGCGCAAATCGTCGACATCCTTGATCAGATGGTCCAGGCACCAACTGGTATTGACATCGGCTTCCACCATATAGGTGCTGCGCAACTCCCGGCCGGCCGCCTGAACCCGGGTATGATAATAACGCCGGTCGTCCTTTTCCTCGCAGCGCTGTTCGACGATCGCCGGCGGCAACAGATCGAGCAGCCGTCCGTCGCGGCTGGCCAACGCGGCAGTCATCACCAGCCGGTCGGTCTTTTCCTGCGCCAACTGAATCAGCGGCTTCCAGCTCGGATCATGAAAGATATTGAAGCGGTCCGGATCGTCGCACCGCTGGGTCAAACCGTTGATTTCATAAAAACTGACGGCGGGACGGTCGACGCTCAGGCCGGCAATCGTCCGCATCAAACGTTCTTTACGGGTCAGCATTTTTTCGATTTCCTTTTTGTTTTTGCAGCCGCGACGCACTCCCGGCCCGCCTTTACCAATATCATCATTTCAGGCGGTTTTCTTTCGGAAAAAACATCTTTCTGTCGCCAAAAACGTCATCGGATTCATTTTCCCTCTCCGCGCCATTTCCACACTTCGACAATTGACCCGACAATAAAATATAATTTCAGGTAATTTTCGAGTTTTCTCTGGAAGAGGGGTTGACTTTTGCCTAATTTTTTGATATACTATACTTATAAATGCTGTATCGGAACAGTTCGCTACAGAAAAACAGAAGTAGATTAATGATGGACGTTTTGGAAAAAGACATCGCCGTTCCGTTGGCCAGGCAGTTGTACGATATTTTGACCGGTCGTATCGCTTCCGGCTATTAGCCGGTCGGCCGCAAGCTGGACAGCGTCCGCAATCTGCGGGAGGAGTTCAAAGTCAGCACCACGGTGATCAGCCAGACACTGGATTTGCTGGAACGCGATCAACTGATCATCCGGGAGCCGGCCAGAGGGGTTTTCGTCAGCCGGAGCAATACGGTGGACAACAAGCCGCTGCGGGTGATCCTGGTTTTCCCGGAAGTGGGGATTCTGCCGGAAGTGCTGCCGGTCGGCAACTGGCACGCCAACACCGAGATCTACCGCGGCATGCTGGAAGTCGGGATTGCGCACAACACCCACATCCATCTGGAATATTTTCCGGAAGCGGAAGACAATTTCGCCTTGAACGGGCAGTTGCAGCGCCTGGCCGGCTATGACGCGGCAATCTTCTACGGCGACCAACGGCGCAAGCTGCGTTCCGTTGCCGCCAACGAGGTGGCGGTGGTGGCGACAGTTCAATTCGGGGCGCCGGCGGAATATCACGAGTCTGAACTGGCGGTCGGCTACAGCGACCGGGAACTGGTCGAATGCCTGGTCGACACGATCAAGTCGCGCGGCTACCGCAAGTGCGGCTGCATCGCAGTGCCGAGAACGTCGGACGATGTGCCGTTCCTGCACTGGCGGACGCTGGAATACTGCCGGCTGGGAAGAGCCGCCGGTCTGCCGGTGCCGGATGACGCGCTGCAGGAGGTGCCTTTTCCGGTGGTGGCGGCGGAGGACGAGATTGTCGCATTCCTGCGGCGGGAAAAGCCTGACTTCCTGTTCTATAACAGCGATCATTTGGAGCCTTTATACAATGCGGTTTCGAAATTGAACCTGCAGCCCGGCCGGGAAATCGATTTCATGTACATCGGCGCCTCGTCGGTCTGTCCGATCTGCAGCCGCGTCACGCCGCCTTTCCGGCAGATCGGCCGGGAAATGATCAGCCGGATCGTCGATTACTGCCGCTGGAAACGGCCGCTGCCTTCGGAAAGGATTTTTTTACCGCCGCAAATTATCACCGGCAATTCAACCGGCTGGTCCCATGATAACCGAACAGACGAGATGTAAGCATTAATCAACCCTATGAGTTCTGCGAAATAGAGGAAAAGTGAACAGGAAGCAGTTTGAGCCACCGGCAAAAGCTTTGAAAACAAGCAAACAGTACGAGTTGGTGCAGAATTGGGTAAAAAATCGCTGAAAAAAGGCGTGAAGAATTAAGGCGGATGTGAATTCGCCGGGGTTGATTGAAAAATTTGAGATTATCGCGAAGCTATGCGGCGTCAGCAAACGATTTGTAACAGCGGATTTTGTCCGGCTGTTCGAGAATGAATGCGGCGGCGACGGCGGTGAGCGCGAGCGTCAGATGTGCAATGCTCATCTGGTTGCGGATGGCTCGGTAATTGAAATGCGTGGTCTGTTCGACCTCGCGCGAGCCGAGGCGCGAGAAATAGCGTTCGACGCCGGTACGTTTGGTATAAGTCTCTTTGTACCATGCGCTTTGGCGCGGGACCTGGGCGCGTGCATCATCGGTAACGTCGATGTAAGCGGTACAGCCATAGCGGCTGCCGGTACAGAATCGTTGATGATTGCAAGGGCATTGGCCAGGTAATTCGGCTTTTTCCGGGCGCGTTCCGGCGATGATCGGACAGCGGAATTTCTTGCGGGTGCGGCCTTCGCTCTTGGTGATGCATGAATATTTCATTTCGAGTCCGCCGGGACAGATGGGACAGCCTTTTTCGCCGAGAAGTTTGGCCGCTTGCTGGTTGCGCGGATTGATTGGGATGCATGCTTGGCCTTTGATTTCGTCCTTGATAAAGTCGTAGAATTGGCGGTGGTCATAGGCGGAATCGGCGATAAAAACTCGGCCTTTCTTCTGTCCGTAGACCCGTTTGAGTTTGCGTAAGAGCGAGTGCGCAATCTGTTCGTCGGAGATGTTGTTCGGCTTGGTGATTTCGACCAGCGGAACGCCTTCTTCGGAGACCAATACGTGCGTCCGGAAGCCCCAGAAAAAGCTGAATTGCTTGCCCGTGCCGAATGGCTGTTTCAAGTAAGAATAATAGCCGAGAGTCGCTTTGGGATTGCGGGGGATTTTATCCTCTTTATCCAATGAGCGACTCGGATTTTTGGGATTGTTGTGCTTGGTATTGGCCATGACCGGTTTGGAATCGACGATCAGGACGTCAAGCGAAACCACGCCGCCGCCGATCAGCGACTGAACCGCCGCATGATGAATCGCCTGGATTTCGGAGTTTTTTGTCTTGCTCAGGAATGTATAAAAACGGGACGAGTCCGGCAGCGAATCATACTGGAAACCGATCATTTCGCAGATCACCGGATTCCGTTGCAGATTGCGCAAGAGCTCCGGAATGCTTTTGATTTCCTCCGCGTGCTTGTAAACGTATGCTTTGAGGTAAGCCAAATCTCCATAGCCGATACGACCAGGACCTTTCTTCTTAGCGACACTAGTATGAGATTCTTCCAGCGCAAGAAACAGGCTCTCGTATTTGGAGTTGGCGTACCCGCGATAATCGCAGAATAAAGATAGTTGCATTGGTTTTTATTCCTCCTTCTGGAGTTATGATTTTGATTGCTAGAAGATTACAATATAATTTCAGTTGGAGGATTTTTCAAATTTCAATGCATTGTAAATAGTTAAAAATAAATAATTTAATGTATTTCGCAGAATGCACTCTTTTTGCCGTAATGTAAGGAGGTTTATGAAACACAATGTCACAACAATCCAGTGCCGGGCGGAACAATTGAAGCTGGCCGGCCGCTGGAAACTATGCGATAATCAGCGAGCGGACGCCGTCTGCAACGGCATCGGCGCCGGCTGGTTTCCGCCCTGGCTGCGTTTTATGCTGGATCAACTGCATCCGGCATTGGTGCCGGTCGCCTGGATTCACGATTTGGATTACGACGACGGCGGCCGGTGGACGGATCGCTGGATAGCCGATTGGCGGTTCCTTCGCAACGGCGTTCGGGCGGCGTTCGGCACTTATGCCGTTGACCAGATGCGGCGTTATGTGGTCATGGTTGACGCGCTGCGTTTCTTTGTGTTGCTGCGCATCGGCGGCGCGCCGGCCTTCCGGTTTACCGGCCTGAAAGCGAGGAAGAAATGAGTTTTTACGAAGTATTCTGCATCGCCGGAACGATGGTTTGCTGCACCTATGTCATCTGCACCAAACTGAACACTTTCGTCACTCACGAAGTATGTACCCGCCGGCGCGACAATTGCGCCGTCATCAAAGAAATCAACAAGGAAAGGACCGAAACAAAATGAAAAAACAGAATGGAATTGCAGCCGGCACACTTGCCCGGGGGATCGTCGTCGCGGCGTTCGTCGCGGCAGCGGCGCTGCTGCAGGGCTGCGAGGCGTTGCAAAACAAAGCCGTCGGCATCGGCTCCGGGGTGGACGCCTTCAAGGTGGAGACCTCCGGCTCGCTTTCCAGCGGCACCGTGCTGCCGAATATCATTGCCGGCGGCGCGGTCAACGCAATGGGTACCAGTCCCGAAATGGCGGAGGGGTCCACGGCGGCACCGGTCTATGTGCATTCCAGGCGCGGCTCCTTCTTTGGCCAACTGTTCGGATTGAATGTCGATACCGAGGCGGTCGTTTATATCGGCGTACCCGGCGAAACGGCAGCCGACACCATCGCCCGAATGCAGGCAATCCGGCAACCGCCGGAAACGCCGGAAACGGCGGCAGCCGAATAGTGGACAAAGGGGGGGATGCGAGAAGGAAAAACCTTTTGAGGAAAGGTTCTTTCCTTCTCGCGCTCTTCCTTTTCCAAACCTCTTCGCCACCTTTTTCCTGCCGGCGTTGCCAACAGGAAAAAGGCTGTAATTTTTTTCTCCTCATTTTCTTCCCCGCCGGTCGTCTTTGATTCGGAAATACTGAACGGGTATGCCGGTGTGTTTGGCGATCCGGCAGGCGGTTTGATAGGTGATCGGCTTCTTCGCAAACGCGGTCCGAATGGTTTTTTCCGACAGGCCGCACCGGTCGGCGACACCTTTGTAGGGATTTAGATTTTCATTGTCCATGTTCTTCCTCTGTCTCTATATCGGCAAAGATGGCGTTTTGCGCTTCGTAGAGCGCTTCTTCCGCAATGCCGAGGTATTTAATCGTGGTGTCGATCCGCGCGTGCCCCAGCGCCTGCCGGGTCAATTCCAGCGCCCGTATCGGGTCGGCGGCGCTTTGTTTCAGGTAATAACGAAAGATTTCCCAGGCGAACGTTTTCCGCATCCAATGGGTGCCGTAACCACGGCCCAGAATCGAGCGAAAATAGTTATAACAGGTAAACCGCGACAGGTGGTCGCCGGCCTGCCCCCGGAAGACATAATCGTCCGGCCGGCAATAACCCCGGTCAGCTTCATGATTCAGCCAGCGGACCAGCGTCGCCCGGAACACGCCCGGTATCGTCATTTTACGGCAGTTGTCGCCGTCGCGGGCTTTGAGTTTCTCAAAGCTGACCACTTCCCGGATTGATTCGTATTCGATCAAATCCCGACGCCGCAACGGCAGGATTTCCGAGATACGACAGCCGGTCGGGACGCCGATCGCCACGATTGCCGCGTATTTCAGCGGCATCTGTTTCATTCTCCGGGCGATTTCCGGCAATTCCAGGCGCTTCATACCGGCCATATCATGCTTCTTCCCTGCTATTGATCTTGGTCGTACATTGCATCGCGATTTTCCTTTAACCTTTAATACAAATATTCAGTTCCAATAATTTTTCCTTTTGCGGTTCGCACGATCCGTTGCGTGATATATTCATCCAACAGCCTGGCACTTAGTTCATTCAAAGCGGCGTCCCAAATCTCTTTCGCCTTATTGCAGGCGGTGGTCGGCATCTTTGTTCTCTTATTGACGACAGTAAGCCAGGGATAAAATTGTTTGGTCAACTCGCGTTTCGCTTTCGCCACCCGGTATTCGGTTGACGGTCCGCTCGTTTTTGCATAGATTTCCGGCCAATGTTGGGCGATGATGACAGCCGACATTTCTTGCGCCTGTTGCCTCCATACTTTCCTGGCCAGGCTGGTTCCCTTCGAATCATAAACCACCTTGTTCCCACTTGTGAAATATTTTTTGGTGGGATAAAGCGGTTCGATTTTTTTTTCTGCTTCAACTGCATTGCCGCTGTCAATCATCTGTTTGGCCTGCTCCGTGTCAACCTCCACGGTGGCATATTTCTGATACGGGCGGCCGTTGATTTCTGTTCTCTTGGTGGTTCTGATTTTCATTTTTGCAAATCCTGTCATATTTTTTTATGCCCAAAATCAAAAAGCGATTGGTTTGATTTGATCACCGTCTATGACGGCACAGACGAATCGTTCCCTGATTCGCCGTAATACCGGGTCCGGATCGGCGAAGATATCGGCGACGGCACCCCGGTAAAAATTGCCGAGCAACCACAAACGGGTCGGCCGGACACCGGAGTAGCACCCCTCCAGCAACTCAAACAGCAGTTCTTGCCCGCTCATCGAGATATTGGCTTTGTTCGCCATTTCGTCGATAATCAGCAAATCAAGTTTGCCGATGTCGGTTAACAATTCTTCGGCCGCATACTGTTTGCCGGTCTTGGCCGCGCACCAGTCGGCCAGCAGCCGCCGTAAGGTACAATATCGGACACGCTGGTGTTCGGCAATCAGCCGCGAGGCGACACAACATGCCGAGGTGCTTTTGCCGCTGCCGGTCCGCCCGGACAACAGAATGTTGTTTGTCCGGTGTTCCCACAGCCAGGCCGCAACAACCCGCACCGGCGGCGGGTCCAGCCGGTAACCGGCCGGGATGCCGGATTGGACAATCAGCTCCGGCACCAGCGCCAGATAAGCGGCCTGTTTCGCGTCCGCCTCGGCGGCCGACTGCCGGCGGGCCGATTCGTTCTCGCAGTCCGGGCAACGGGCCGCGGCGTAAAGATCGACGGCAATCTCCCGCGCTGCCGGATCCTCCGGCAAAGCCACCGAAAATGTCCTGCCGCACCGGCAGCGGCAAAAAGCCGTGTGGTTTTCAATCCTGTCGATCATATGCCGGAATAATCCTTTTCGCCGCGGAGTTTGGGTTGTGCCTTGAGCGGGAAAATGCCCTGCCAGTCATTGCGGATCGACGCATTGATCATCTCGACCGCCTCGGCCGCCGGGTATTGCTCCAGCAACGCCAGTTGCGACCGGGCGGCACGGAGCGACAGCTTCTTGCGGTTCGCCTTCCGCGCCGCCTCCCATTCGGCCCAGGCCCGGATAAAAGCGGCGACACGGAGAGGCTCCGGAATCAAACCGGCAAAAGAAACCACCGTTTCTTTTGGGGTTTCTTTAGAAACCCTTTTCTTTCCTGTCCCTGTCCCAGTCTGACGGGCGCGCGTAGAACCGTTTTGTATACCGGTTTTTGTGTTGTTTTGTATATCGGTTTGAATGCCGTTCTGTACATCGGTTTGTATGTTGTTTTGTACATCGGTTTGTATACCGGTTTGTACATCGGTTTGTATATCGTTCCACCGCTTATTGATAGCGGCCTTGCGTTTGGCCGATTTGTCGATCGACGGCTGCATCAAGGTGAAATAAGTGGACAGCAGCCCGTCGAGTTGCGGTGATTCGCCGTAAAGCGCATACCGGCAAATGGCATGGTAGAGTTTGCCGCGCTCCGCATCTGATTTCAGCGCGTCGGCAACCTCCACCCAGGTCCTGAAAACCGTTACCGTTTCAATCGCCGGCATGGTTCGCCTCGCAGGTCACCAGGCCGATCGTCCGGCGGTATTGTTTCTGCGCCGCCTGAAGCCACAGTTCAAGCAGTATCCCAAGCACAAATCCGATCAACAGCGCCGCGATGATTTGCCTTTTTCCCGCTCGGCGCCGCCGACCGGCATACACCGGCCGTAACGGTAAAAACAGACGCGGCAGGCGCCCGGCGGGCAAACCGCCTGACCGGGATGCGGCTTGATCGACGGCTCTTGCCGCTCTAAGCATCGTTTGCATAACTCCCTCCCTTTCATATTCTCTGCAGTGGCCGGATGTCGATAATCCGGCTCTCGTAAATGGTCCAGTGCGACGCATATTCGTTTTCGGCCTGATCCCAGGTCGAAAAGGTCTGGTGCACCAACTCGACGGTATGCGGCCGATCGCCTTTTTTCAGCCAGCCGATACCGACGCTGACGCCCGGCCGGCTTTTGTTCTTGCATTCCCAGCGGATCAATACCGGCCGACCCGCCGGAATGGTGAAGCTGCGCTGCCGCGTTTTGATGACGATGTTTTCCTTCATGGCCGTCCCTCCCGGTGATAATGCTGATTCAGATAGTGATTGATGTCGCCCGGCTTGATCCGGTAGAACTTGTCCACCCGGATGAAAGGAATTTTGCCGTCGTTGCAAAGCTGACGCATTTTTTCATTGGAGACGCCGAGCGCTTCGGCGGCCTGGTCCAGTGTCAGCGTCGGCATCACCGAAAAACGGCTTTCGATCCGTTCGGCGATCCGGTCGCCGATGGCAACTGCCAATTCCAGTTCTTCAATCTTCATCGTCGCTCTCCTTTACCACGTAATCGATACCTTCCCGTTGCGGAAAAACCGGTAGTTCCGGTGACGGTTTATCCAGCTCTTCCAAGCAGCGCAAGGCAAGTTGCTTCCGGTAATCCTCCGGCGGTATCGCCGGTATTCGCAGGTTCTTGACCGGTATAATTTCCGGACCGCTTGTGTAATACTCTTTCGTGATTTTTCGCGGTATTACAGTTCTGCCGCGCACGATCCCGCGCGTCGCCGCCTTGATCACTGCCGATACACTGCTACCGGTATGGGCGGCTGTTCTTTCAAGCAGCATTTTCAAGACCGATGTAGTCCGTAATGATGTGGTTTTCATGACAGGTTTCCTTTCTGCGTTCTTTTTTTTACATTGAAATTTTTTTTCACCAGATGTATTTTATCCACAGCGCGATCGTGACGAATCCGGGCAAACCAGAGCATACGAAAGGGAAACGCAATGAGCGATGAATCCTGGGCTGAACTGTTCCGGCGCAACATGGAATTGAAATATCAAGCGTATTTTTCATGGCTGAAATTCCTTATTTCATTGTCAGGCATATTGTTGACGCTGCTTGTCTCGCTTCCTCAACCGTCAGCGATTCCGGCAGTTCGCATTCTATCGGCACTAAGTGCCGGTAGTCTTTTAACAGCGGTTCTAAGTGGCGTCGCTGCTCTTTACGGTGAAGTACAAGTATTTGACACAGCCTGCAGGGCGGCCCTTGAAGGATGGGCAAACAGGAGTTGTCCGAATCGGGAAATAGCGCGGCCCGCAATCCAGCCCAGATACCAGACCTTTTCCCGCATCGCGCTGGCGGCATTTGCGCTTGGTGTTGTATTGTCAGCCGCGTCCGGTATAACATGGGCGTTAAGCGCTCCAGTTCATCCATAAGTTCGGGATAATCGAATCCGCACAAATTGATCACGCTATACAAATTGCAAAAATAGCGCGTCCGGTAAGTGAGGCCATCCAAAGTGCTTGTTTCCCGGGGGAATTCCTGTAACCGGGGAAATAACAGTCGGGGAGTCATCGCAGGTTTCCTTTCTGCGTTGTTGTTTGGTACGATACAAAATTATTTGCGGCAGTATTATTGCCATTGGCAATATTATCAACAAAAAAATTTTTGTCAATCCATGCCCGGAGAATACGCTCGGTTAAGCCCTGAATCGTCATTCCCCGCTGCTTCGCACAAGAAACGATTTGAGCGTGTATACTTTCTCTTGTGGGAAGATTTTTCATTTTTTCTTTTTCCATTTTCCATGCTCCTTTGGTTGAATCTTCGTAAAGATATATTGCCATTGGCAACAATACAAGCGCTGTTTTGAAAAAAAATACAGAAAATTTCAAGACATTGATTGCTTATGGCAGTCTGGAATGTATATTGTAGTATTCAAAGGGAGAAAAAACATGGCAAATTCCGGTGACAAACATTGTATAACAGAAGAAATCTTACGGCTCGTTCGACAATCAATAGAAGATAATCGCGGATCGAAGGCGGCTTTTTGCCGCATGACTGGGATAACGCCATATAATCTTTCAAAACTTTTGAGTGGCAATAAAAAATTTGTCTATGGTGACGACTGGAATCGTCTTTGTGATTATTTTCCGGAACTTGACGACCGGAAAATAAAAATCAAGGGGCACTGCAACGCGGTAAATGGTAGTGTCGTTCTCGGAGACAATAACCAAATTGGCAGCGATTCCGTGGAAGTGTTTCGATCAGGTTTGATTGCTGAAATCATCATGCTGGATATTGATCCGGTGGCAAAAGACGCGGTATTGAAGACAATCACGGCATATAGGCGGGGCGGTAAATAAGGCACATCATGACTATCTACGACGAAATCCGGGAAGCTCTGCAAAGGGAATGGCGTTCCGGCGTGACACAGCAAGCGATTGCTGATCGGGCAAATTTGACCAATCAGCACATCAATAACCTCCTATCCGGGAAACGAAAGGTGGAATCCATGAAACTTGAAACGTTGTTTAAGTTGTTTCCACAAGCGGCAATCAATCTGACCGGCGCGCAACTCGCCGGGGATAATGCCATTCAGATACAAGGAGGGGTTGCTGTCGCACCGGATGCCGCCATTGTGAATAAAATTCTGGAAGATGAAACCCTGACCGCCGAAGAAAAGATAAAAATGTTAAGGGTGTTGAAAAAGTGAAAAAGATAAATATTGCTTTGCTGGTTGCGCTAACGCTTTTTTGTATCGTCAATTCGGTTGCGGTTGTGTTTTTATTTATACAAAACAAGGAAAGTGCACGCACGCTTGATGTGCTTCAATATTATGCAATGGCTGTTGATTCTCGTCTTTTGGAACTTGAGAAAGGTCAAGCTACCAATGCAAATAATACAATGGCTGTTGATTCTCGTCTTTTGGAACTTGAGAAAGGTCAAGCTACCAATGTGAAGTTGATAAAATTTTCTTTCGATGAATTGGATGATTTAATGGGGAAACTTGTCGAAATACAAGCAGAACAAGAAAAAATGTCTAATGCAATTTGGAATTTTGGGATAGTTCCTATTGTATCTGCTTCGCTTGAATCGCAGGTGCATGAATTAGAGAGGCGTATAAACCTGTTAGAGTTACGTCAATATTGATTTAGAAGTAAACCTAATAATAAAACTATAGGCAAATCATAGCATATGGAGCTAGAGGGAAAATGGAAAAAATACTTGTGGTTATTTTCATAATATGTGGCATGCTCAGTGGATGTATGACAAAAGATTTACCTGCAAGAGAAATAGCAACTACTGCAAACGTCATAGATACACCTCCATATGATATTTTTTCTTTGAATTGGGGTGATTCACCAGAAGCAGTATTAGAAAAGTACCAAACGGCGTATCCTATGAATCAAAAGCCAGATGGAATCTACACTGTAAAAGAAGTAAACGGTCTTGCATTTAGTATGGTGTTTTTCTTTGATTCTGGATTAAATGCGATTGTTTTACGAAAGTGGTACAATAGAGAGAATTTAGTAGAGGCTTTTTATGAGTTCCGGGAAATTGATATGGCTCTGCAAAAAAAATACCCGCAATCTTTTAACTATTTTCAACCTATATTTCAGTCTGATATAGCTTTCCGAACAAATCTTGACCGTTTTAATTTTCAAGGTAATGCGGCACAACTGTTTTGGAGTGCTGATTCTACCAATCAAATTGAAATGTTTAAAAATGGAACGGTATCATTTGACAATTGTTTCACTTTAAAAAATGCAATGCTGTTGACTGGATTAGAACATTCTTATGAGAAAGATTTTTCAGCTGTTTTTGTTATTGCGTATGAGCCGAAAGTTGAAAAACAAAAGCAGCTACAGAACATTGATTTATAGAAGGATGATTTTATGGAAAACGCATTGAAAAAACCGGATATCCGGACTGTCATACTGTCGATCCGCGGCGAAAATGTCATTCTTTCGCAAGATTTGGCCGTTCTCTTCGGCGTGGCAACCAAAGTGTTCAACCAGGCGGTAAAACGCAACGCCGAACGATTCCCGGAAGATTTCGCCTTTCAGCTCAATCAGGAAGAGTTTGTAGAACTGGTCACAAATTGTGACCGGTTCGCCACCTTGAAACACAGTTCAGTCGCGCCATGGGCTTTTACCGAACACGGAACGGTGATGGCCGCGATGGTCCTGAACTCTCCGCTCGCAATCGAAATGAGCATCTATGTTGTGCGCGCCTTTGTCGCCTTGCGCCGGGAATCATCGCGCTATGAGGAACTGAAAAAGATGATCTCGGAAATGGATCGGAAGCTGATCCACCATGATGCCGCGATTCAGATGATTCATGACGTGCTGTTCCCGCCGGTAGTCAACGCTCCGCCACAGGAAAATACCGCTAGTCGAAAAATCGGCTTTGATTCAAAGAAAAAGTAATCATGGCATTACGTCAACGCGGTAAGGAAAATTTTTATCATGCCTATTTTCGGACGATCATCGCCCTGCCGGACGGACGGCTTAAATACGCAACGACGACGGTAAATCTCGGTACGTCCGATCTGGTGACGGCGCGGGCGCTGGAAGCGGACCTGCTGCGCAAAAACAAAGCCGCCAGACTGCACCAGCGGGCGAAAGCGCCCGCAATCCGTCTGGATGTGGCAGCCGGTGTTCGGCCCGCCGCTGACATACAAACAATCCACCGGGAAAGACGGAAACGCCGTCTGAAACTTGCCGATGCCCTAGCGGTCGCGGAGAAATACAAGTCGCTCGGAGAAACCACCGAAAAGCGTTTCCGGGCATTTTGTAAGACGGTCAAGCTCCGGTATATGGATGAAGTAACTCCGGACATTGCCTTTGAATATCTTTGCGGGAAATGTCCGGATACAGGAAACGGGAAGAACTTCAACAACATCAAATCGGCGTTGAACGCCGTTTTTCGCCTTACGCTTCTGGATTCCGGTATGGACGCCTCGCCGTTCGCGAAGATACCTAATCGTTCGGTCTGTTCCCGTCACCAGCGGCCATTTACAGAAGATGAGTTTGTCCGCATATATCGTTCTGCTCCGGAGCCGTGGAAGTCTGCTGCGATGATTGCATGGTTTACCGGCCTCCGGGAAAAAGATGTTTTTCTTTTGCGGTGGGATCAGATTTCCGGCGATGTATTGACGACGCTTCCGGCAAAGACGGCGCGGTTTGGCCGTTCGGTCCAGATTCCAATTCATCCGCAACTTACGGCTGCTCTGGCGGCCCTGCCGCGCGTCGGGGATCGCGTTTTGGGAGCGTGGCCGTATGAGCCTGAATCTATTTCTTTTCGCCGTGCGTTTGGTGATCTCCTGCGTAAGCTAAAAATTTGCGATGATGCTTCCGGATTTGTCGCATTTAACAGTCTGCGTGATAGTTTTGTGACGCGCTGTGATGCAGCCGGAATACCGCGACATGCTGTCCGGGGTCTTGTCGGTCATGTGTCGGATCGTCAAACGGATTTATACAGCCATGATCTCACGTCGGCCCGATTTGTTCAGCGGCTTCCATCCGTGAAATTGGAAAAATCTGTTAAAAATGAAAAATAATGCGTCAAAATGTATGTCAATCAAAAAATCATACATAAAACGGGAGTTCGAATTTCGTTTCATTTTTTGCTATACTATAGATTGTACGAACAATTCAAGCTGGCAGATTCCGTTTGCCGTTTTTTTTAAAACCGATAGATTGTACGAACAATTTATTACAGGAACGAACATGACCGTAACGATGAAAGACATTGCCAAGCTGGCCGGCGTTTCGCAGCAGGCGGTGTCGGCAGCCCTGAACCGGAACGGCACCTCCAAGGTCTCGACGGCGCTGCGCTGCCGGATTCAGGACATCGCAGCAGAATTGAATTATGCGCCGAATTCGGCGGCGCGCCGCCTGAAGGGTTGCGCGACCAAGACGATCGGCATCCATGGCGTGCCTTATGTGTCGGTGCTGATGCAGTCGTTCTTCCTGGATTTGTCGCTGCTCTTTTACCAGCACGGTTACAATCTGCTTTCCTGTTACGGCATCGATGAACAGGCTTCCCGCCGGGCCGCCAACGAGCTGGTGGCCAAAGGCGTCGACGGCATCATCTTCACCGCCGGTTCGATCGAGGACCTCGACGGCAAAAATGTGCCGTTCGTATTCAGTCCGCCGGTTCCGACACCGGGATTCGACGTCACCGTCGACCTGGCGCAGGGCTGCCGGCTGGCGGTGGAGCATCTGCACCGGCACGGCCGCCGCCGGATCGGGTTCGCCGGCATCGGCACCGCCAACGCCAGCGCCAACCGGGAAAAAATCCGCGGCATGCGCGAAGCTCTGGCCGAATGCGGATTGCCCGCAATCGAAACGGCCCTTTTCAGCTTCGGCGACTATGACAACGAGCCGGACGCCATCGTCCGGCACCTCCGGGAACTGTCGCTTGAGGCGGTCTGCTGCGCCAACGATTACATCGCCGCCAAATTGACCGGCGTCCTGCTCCGGGCCGGTTTCCGGGTGCCGGACGACATCGCCATCGTCGGCTATGACGGCTTGACGATGTGCGATTTCTGTTCGGTGCCGCTGGCCACCGTCATCCAGCCGATCCGCCGCCAGGCCGAACTGACCGTCGACTTGATGCTCCAGCGCATCAATGAAAAAAACCGGCCGTTCCAGCCGGCCCGCATCGCGGTGCCGCCCCGCTTTTATCCGTCGATCAGTTGCGGCTGCAGCGGCTGCCAGCTCGACCGGCTGCCGCTTTATGAAACCCATGCCACGCTGGAGCAACAACAGAATATCGGCAATACGCCATGTAAATTTTCCTGACCCAAATGGAACAATCCAAAGGAGGCTTATCATGAGAAAAAAATTCACACTGATCGAACTGCTGGTCGTAATAGCGATCATCGCCATTCTTGCCAGCATGCTGCTGCCGGCGCTGGCCAAAGCCAAGGCCAAGGCGATGGGCGTCAAGTGCATCAGCAATCAAAAGCAACTCGGCCTGGCGATGTGGATGTATGGCGATGATTATGACGATTATACGTTGTGCATTCTCCCCTACGACAATTTTCTGTGGCCTTGGCCGTATCTGTTGAAAGATTACAAGTACGTGACCGCCAAAGATATTTATTTCTGTCCCAGCTCCAGCAGCAAATACACCGTCGATGAAAATTTCGATACCCGTAACGAATTCACTTATGGTCTGTTCCAGCGTCTGGTCGGCGAAAAAGCCAGCAACACCGGCAATCCGCCGATGAAACGCGCCGCGATCGACCGTTACGGCAACAGCAGCCGGGAGATCTGGATGGCGGATACCGCCAACGGGAGCGACGTAACCGGCTTCGGCAATTATTACGGTTCCTGGGCGATTGAATGGGGTTCGGTTTTTCCGGGCAATGAAGGCGGCAAGAATTATTACCCGGTGGCGGCACGTCACCGGCAAAATGCGGCGAACTGCCTGATTTTCGACGGCCATGTCGAAGCGGTGCCGGTTTACGAGCTGCTCAATTACAACGAACGCCGCTGGGTGCCCGGCACCAACTGGGTCGGCGGCCTGGAAGACGGCGGGCTGCTTTGAACAGAACCGCAACCCCGATTGGAAAAATCATCATGAAAATCGTTTCCAGCTGTCTCTGCGTCCTGGCCACGGCGGTGCTGGCGGCCGCGCCGCCGCCCGGCGCTACGGTCAGGTTCCATCAGACCGACGCGATGTCGCTTCCGGTCATCGCCGACGCCGCCGTCGATTGGACAACCATTCCAGTGCTGGCGACCTTCGGCGACCGGGATTATCCGACCGAATTACAGCTCTACGCCGACCGCGACAACGTCTATCTCCGGGCGGTCCTGAAGGGTAAAAACGGTGCACTGCGCGGCGAATCCTCGCCGCGCGACGCCGATTTGGCGGCCGACGACGCGCTGACGCTCTATTTCGATCCCGGCGCCGCCGCCCTCAATTCGTACCGCTTCACCGTCAACTGCCGCAATGCCGTCGCCGATGCCGAAAGCTGGAATACGGCGGTCGATCTGCCGATCCGTTCCCGAACCGGCGAAACGGCCGACGGCTGGCTGGCGGAAGTGACCATCCCGCTCGACTGGCTGGAGGCGGACGCCGGCCAAGGCTTTTTCCGGTTCAACGCCGAGCGCCAGGTTTCCAGCGGCAACGTCACGCCGCTGGTCGTCGCCTGGGGAGACACCCCGCCGGTCACCCTGCCCGACGCCTATGTCAAAACTTACCGGCTGAACGGAGCGCATCTCAATCTCTGGTCAAATGACGCGATGCTGCCGTTGTTCGTCGGTCCGGCGACGCCGGCCGCAACGCTCGCCTTTCAGGCGCCGGACGGCATTTTGACCGTCAGCGGCAGCGAGGGCCGCCACGGGACTTTGCTCGTCAACAGCGCGAACGGCCGGGAACAGTTCCCGCTCGATTTCCACGATGGCCAGGCCAGCGTCAAACTGCCGCTGGAGCGGCTGCCCGACACCTTCAACTGCCTGGCCGTCGTCCGGAACGCGGCCGGCCAACCGGCAATCGCCGCCGGGCGCGGCGTTCGCGCCGCACTGCCCTACGACCGGCCGATCGGCAACCTCCTCGCCGCCACGGAAACAGCGCAATTCTGGACCGCGCCGGCCGGGTACAAGATCATGGATTACGACCTCCCCGGCCCGGCCGGAGACGGCACCCTGCGCTGGAGCTGCGCCGGCAACGAATACGAGGGAGTTTCGCTGGTCGTCCGGCCGTTGCAGTCCAGGGATTACACCGTTTCGGTTTCAGAATTTACCGGGCCGGACGGTCATCGGCTGCCGGTCGACGCCGTCACGCCGTTTGCGGTGGAAAAGGTGATGGTCGTCACGCCGGTCGACGCCTTCGGGCACAGCGGTTACTGGCCGGACCCGCTGGCGCCGCTGGCCGACGGAGAACAACTGCACTGTCCGGCGCGCGGCAACAAGACGCTCTATTTGAGAAGCCATGTTCCGGCCGGCACGCCGGAGGGCGTCTACCAGGGTACGGTCACGCTGGCCGACGGCAGCCGGACGACGGTCATCCCGGCGGAGTTGACGGTTTACGACTTCACGCTGCCCAGACGAACCTTGATGCGGACCGCCTACGCGCCGTGGAATCATTTTGAATATTTCATGGGCGCCACCGAACCGGCGGAGCAGGAAAAGCTCTACCGGCTGATGATCGAAACGATGGCGGAATACCGGCTTTCGCCGGGACTGTTTTTCCGCTACGATCCCGTCGACGTCGACGAGGCGGGCAACTGCGATTTCACCGCTTTCGACCGGCAGGCCGATTACGTTTTCGGCCAACTCGGCCTCGGTGATTTCAACGTCGGTTATCATTGGACGACGCCGGCCTTCCCGTTCAATACGCCGACCAGCGAACTGACCGCCGAACGGCACATTTACCGGCAACTGATCGAACACCTGAAAGCCAAAGGCTATCTCGACTACGCTTTTTTCTACCAGATCGACGAACCCGGCGAAATCATCTTCGACTGGGTGAAGCGGCAATTGGACACCTATCATGAACTGGCGCCGGAAATCAAACGGCTGCTGACCGTCACCACAGCGCCGGAAAACCTGCAGCCGCTGATCGGCTCCGTCGATATCTGGGTGCCGATTCTGAGCAAATATCAGCCGGAATTCTACCGGCAGCGGCAACAGGCCGGCGATGAAGTCTGGTGGTATGTCTGCATGTTTCCCCGTTATCCCTACCCAGCCAACAATATCGACAGCCCCGGCATCCTGCCGCGCATCCGCTTCTGGATGGCGGAAAAGTATCAGATCAGCGGTTCGCTCTACTGGGCGGCCGACTACCTCGGGCCGGACGGCGCCGCCGGCGGCGTTCGCAATCCGTGGGACAACGGCGGCACTTACGCCTGGAACGGCGCCATCCTCTCCAACGGCGACGGCATGCTGTTCTATCCTCCCTGCCGGGTCATTCAGGACAAACCGCTGCTGGCCAGGCCGCTGCCGAGCCTGCGCGCCGAAGCGATCCGCGACGGGCTGGAAGACCGGGAGTACTTCGTTCTGCTGGCCGCTGAAATCGACCGGCTGGCCGCCATTCCCGAAGCCGCCGAATTGACCGAAAAACTCAAAGACGCCCAGCAGGCTCCCGATCAGTTGATCGACAGCCTGACCGAATTCGATTACACCCCGGAACATCTGCTGGCGCAACGCGACCGCATCGCCCGACTGATCGGCGAAGCGCGCCACCAATTTCCGCCGACTGGAGAATCCCGATGAAACGGCTGATTTTATTCCTGTTTTGTTTTCTGGCGGCGGCGACCGCATTGCGGGCCGAAGCCGTCTCTTATCCGGTCGGCCGGACGACGGTCACCCTGACGCTGGATACTGCCACCCCGCCGATCGCCCGCTTTCAGAACCAGGATCGGGCACTCTATTTCCTGACCCTGGCGCTGACCCAATTTGAACGGTACGGCGTCGGTTATGAGCAGAAAGGGATTTCCTGGCCGGCAATCGAACGCCTGGAAGCCATTCAAACCACCCGGGAAACGCCGGAGTTCACCCATTTGACCGTGACGGCGCTTCACCAGACCGACCAGCCGGCCGAACGGCCGTTCCGGCTCGTCTATTCGCTGTACATCAGTCGCCGGCTGCCGGTGGTATTGTTGAAACTCGAAAGCCTGACCAATTTATCGGAGCAGCCGTTCCGGGTCGACGGCATTCACTTCGAATACGAATACGACTCGGCGGTCGTCAGTTATTTCGGCGGTTTGAATTTTGCCGTCGGCGACCGGGAAAGCAATTGGCACGGCCTTTTCCTGCCGGTGCCGGACCAGCCGCTGCCAAACTGGGAACGCACCCCGGAAATCGTTTCGATCACCCTGACGCCGCCGCAATCCTACTGGCTGAAGCCGCAGGCGGTCTGGCCGGATTTCGGACCTTATTTCGCGGCGGTCTTTCTGGAATATGGCGGCAGCGATCGAACGGAGGTCAGGCAGCAGGCGATCGAACTGGCCCGGCAATTCCGCCGGCAGCTTGATCCGGACGACTGACACCGGTCTATCCCGCCCTTCCGGTAAACTCATCCGTACATTTATAGTTGTAAAAGAAACAGGCAATCATGAAAACGAATCAGATGGAGACGGTTTCTTTCGAGGCGGCCGTTCCCGGCCGCTATCGCTGCGGCCCCCTGAATTATACGCTGCGCTCCCTGGCGGCGGTATTCATCTGGCTGATGATCGGCGGTATGACCTTAAGCGTCTTTACCATGCTTCCCGGCCGCATGCTCCCGGTCAAACTCCAGGAGCTCGGCTCCTCCGACTTTCAAGATCAGCTATTTTTACAATCGGAAAATGGGGCTCGACGACAAGATGTTATTGTCGCACCATCTTCTGGCCTGGGCGCTGCCATGCCAGCTCGGCATTCTGGCCGTCTGGGCCTGGGTCCGCCGGGGAATCCGGAAAGATATCCGGCTGGCGCTCGCCGGAGAAACGCCGCACAACGGCATTCCTCATCATGGCTTGCTGCTGCTGGTGGCGCTGCGGCAATTCGTCTTGATCGGCATGAACATTTACCAGGTGATGCTGATCGGCGAAACCGGCGGGTTCGCATTCATGATGGGAGACATCGCCTGCAGCGGCATGACGGTATTGAGCATTTACACGGTCGCCCGGATGGAGCGCGGCATCGTCACCGAAGTCGTGGCGGGCAACCGTCTTTTCAGCGTTTTCGGCCAATAAAGCCAGCTCAGAAGCTGTCGGACTCCTTGACCATGTCGCGATATTTGGCAAAAATCGGCGCCCGGGACAGGAAACCGGCAAACCGGCCGTCGCGTTCACAGACCGGCAGCGTTTTCAACCGGAACATATCAAAAGCCGCCATCGCGTGCGCCAGATCATCGTCCGGCGTCATCACCGTCGGCGGCTCCTCCATCAGATCAAAAACCAGCAGGTGGTTGTAAACCTCGGGATGGAGCATGGCGCTCATGATCTTGTCCAGATAGACCACTCCGATCAACCGGCCGTCATCATCCAGCACCGGAAAGGTTTCATCCGGGGTGTCCTCGACGACCGAGATCACTTTGTGGAGCTGGTCGTTCTGGCGCAGCGCGTGATACTGCCGGTTGATGCTGGGACGCACCGGCAGACGGCGCAGCAGCAACTGATCACGGTCGTCGTCCAGCAAATTATTTTCCACCAACGCCTTCCGGTAAATCGAATGCGGTTCGAAGAAACGCGCCACCAGAAAGGCCACCGAAGAAACGATCATCAGCGGCACGAACAGAATGTAGCCGCCGGTCACCTCGGCGATCAGGAAAATTCCGGTCAGTGGCGCCCGCAGCACCGCAGTGAACACGCCGCACATGCCGACCGCGACGAAATTGTACTCCTGCAATTGAATCAGGCCGGTCAGATTGACCAGGCGGGCGAACGCAAAACCGGTAAAAGCGCCGATGAACATCGACGGCGCGAAAATTCCGCCGTCGCCGCCGGCGTCGACGGTCAGCACCGAAGCGACCACTTTGAGCAGGATGACGACCCCCAGCAGCAACAGCAGAGTCAGCGTATTGGACGGCAGCCAGGAAAGCAGCGTCGAGGCGGCCACCAATCCGTCGCCATCACCGGCAAAAAGTTTTTCGATGAACAGGTAACCCTGGCCGCTCAAGACCGGGAACAACAGCAGAATGATGCAGAGGATGCTGCCGCCGACCCACAGCCGCTGCCAGGGATTGCGCAATTTGTTCTTCAACAGTCCGGCGGTCCAGTAGGCCGCCCTGATCACGTAAACGCCGACCAGCGCGCAGACGATGCCGCACAGAAAATAGCAGGGAATCGCATCGGTCCGCCACGGCGCATTGATGGCCAGGATAAATTGATTGTCGGCAATGATCAGGTGGGAGACCACGGCGGCCACTGCCGAAGACATCATCATCGGCACCAGCGCCGAGACGCTGAACTCCGGCAGCAGCACTTCGGCCGCGAACAGCACTCCGGCGATCGGACTGCCGAAAATCGCCGAAATCGCCGCAGCCGAACCGCAGCCGAGCAACAGGCTGCGCAAACGGCGGTGAATGTGGAAAAAGGACCCGGCATTGGCGCCGATCGCCGCGCCGGTCAACACGCTCGGCGCCTCCAGACCGGCCGAGCCGCCGAAGCCGACCGAAAACGCGCTGGAAATCAGATGGGTAACCGTCTCGCTGAGCGGAATATTGGTGCGGCGCCGGTTCAGCGCCAGAATCAGCGGGCTCAGGCTCTTGGCATAACGCTGGCCGCCGAACCATCGCTGGACCAGGAAGGAGAGCAGCAGGCCGAACATCGGCAAACAGAACACCACCAGCAGCCAGGCATATTCATGCAGCCGGTTCGAGAAATCCCGCAACTGAATGCCGAGCAACTCCAACTGGACGACCAGGGCATGCAGCGCCGCCGCCGCCACTGCGGCAAGCGCGCCGATGGCGAGGGACAGCACAATCAGAAAACTCTTTTCCCCCCAGCGGGAATACCAGAAATTGACTGTCCGCAAAATGACCTGCCGGTGGAACCGCCATAAAAATTTTTTCATTTTCCCGCAATCATTTCCGCCACCCAGCCTTGTTTCTCCCCCTCTTCCGTCACGAAGCGGCCAACTGCTTAATATACCACTTTACAGCGCGAATGTCAATGCCGCCCGGCCGTTGCGCCGTTTTTGCCGCCTGAAATTTTCATCTCCCGACATCCCGGCCACAAATCCGGGTTTTCGAGTTGTAAAACCGGCGATTCACCATTATTTTTTGAACAATCACCGATATCAACGCAAAGATGGGGACTGATTTTGGAAGACGACGGAATTCTCGGGTTTCAGTTGCTGGTACTGTTCTTTTTGATTCTGCTGAACGCATTCTTCGCCGCTTCGGAAGTGGCGCTCATTTCGCTGAAACAGGCGGCCGTCCGCCGCCTGACCGAACAGGGCGGCCGGCGCGGCAAACGGCTGGCGGCACTGCTTGCCGATTCCGGCCGTTTTCTGGCCACCGTCCAGGTCGGCGTCACCTTCGCCGGTTTCATGGCCAGCGCTTTCGCGGCGGATTCCTTTTCCGATCCGCTGACCGACTGGCTGCTGGCGCACGGCGTGACGTTCCTCAGCCGGACGACGCTGGACGCCGTCATCGTCCTGCTGATCACGCTGGTGCTCTCCTACCTGTCGCTGGTCTTCGGCGAACTGATTCCGAAACAACTCGGCCTGCGTTATGCCGAAACCTTCGCACTTTATGTCGCCGGGCCGATCGACTGGATCGCCAAACTCACCGCGCCGTTCGTCTGGCTGCTCAATGCCTCGGTCAACTTCTTCCTGAAGCTGTTCGGCGGCGGCAAGGCGGTCAAGCAGGAGGTCACCGAGGAGGAGATCCGCCTGCTGGTGGATATCGGCGAGGAAAACGGCGTCATCGCCAGCGATGAAAAGCAGATGATCGAAAATGTCTTCGAATTCAACAACAAAACCGCCGGCGACGTCATGACCCACCGTACCGAGGTCGTCGCGCTGAACCTGGATACCCCGCCGGAAGAAATTGAGAAAGTGCTGCTGGAATGCGGCTTCTCCCGGGTGCCGGTCTATCACGAGGATATCGATGAAATCGTCGGCATCCTGCATTTTCGCGCCTATTTCGCCGCCAAACTCAGTTCCGACCGGCCGCCCGATCTGCGGCAGTTGATCACGCCGGCCTATTTCGCGCCGGCAACCATGCGCGCCAATGTCCTGTTTCAAAACATGCGGAACCGCCAGCTCAATTTATCGGTGGTGCTGGATGAATTCGGCGGCACCGCCGGCATCGTCACGCTGGAGGACCTGCTCGAAGAGATCGTCGGCAGTCTGTATGACGAATACGACGACACGTCGGACGAAGTGCAAGTGCTCGGCGACGGCCGCTGGCGGCTCAACGGCTCGATGCGGCTTGATGAAGTGACCCAGGCGACCGGTATTCCGTTGCCGGAGGAGGATTACGACACGCTGGGCGGTTTGATTTTCGGCCAGCTCAACGCGGTGCCGACAACCGGAGCGAAGGTCACGCTGCCGGCGCAACGGGTCGAACTGGTGGTGGAGTCGGTGGTGGAACGCCGGGCCGACAAAGTGCTGATGACGGTAAAGCCGCCCGTGTCGGAAGAATCTGCCGCCGCGGCCGACGCTCCGGAAGCATGATTTCCGGCGGTCACAGCCGGAGAGGGCAAAAAGCGCAGAGACATTTCAGCCAACAATCGAAAGGCGATATCATGGAGAAGCCAACCGGGATTTTCGCGTCCGGCCGCCGTTTTTTCGTCGGCTGCAATTACTGGGCCAGCCACGCGGGTACCGCGATGTGGCGGCAGTGGCAGCCGGAAACGGTGGAAGCCGACCTGGCACTGCTGCAAAAGAACCGCATTGAAACGCTGCGGGTGTTTCCGCTCTGGCCGGATTTCCAGCCGCTGGTGCGGGAAACCCGCTGGTGCCAGACCGGCGGCGAATTGCGGCTGGCCGGCGGCCTTCCGCTGCCGGATACGGCCGCCGGCCGGGCCGGGGTCGACGAAACGATGGTGGCACGCTTCCGCCGCCTGGCGGAACTGGCCAACCGGTACGATTTGAAATTGATCGTCGGACTCGTCACCGGCTGGATGAGCGGCCGGATGCACGTGCCGCCGGCCTTTGAAGGCGTCAATGTCCTGACCGATCCGGAGGCGGTCCGCTGGGAGGTGAAACTGGTCCGTTTCCTGGTCCGCTCGCTGCGCGACTGTCCGGCGATCGTCGCCTGGGATCTCGGCAACGAATGCAACTGCATGGCGCTGCTGGAACACGCGCCGGATGCCGCCTGGCTGTGGAGCGATACGATCACCGCGGCCGTCAAACGGGAGGACGCCGGCCGGCCGGTCGTCTCCGGCATGCACAGCCTCGTCTGTTACGCCGACGGCAACTCCTGGACGATTGCCGGACAGGCGGAAACCACCGACGTACTGACCACGCACCCCTATCCGCTGTTCACCCCCGGCTGCGCCCTCGATCCCATCCATACGATGCGGAACGTCTTTCACGCGACGGCGGAAACCCGGCTCTACGGCGACGTCGGCGGCGTACCGGCCTTCATCGAAGAGGCCGGAACGCTCGGACCGGGCGTATCGAGCGACCGGGTCGCCGGCCGATATATGCGCAACCTGCTGTGGAACGCCTGGGCGCACGATTGCCGGGGCATGCTCTGGTGGTGCGCCTTCGACCAGGGCGACCTGGCGCAGACCCCCTACGACTGGATGGCGATCGAACGCGAACTCGGCCTGATCCGCCGCGACGGCGGCGGCAAACCGGCCCTGCTGGAGTTGAAGCAATTCGCCGAACTGCTGGATCGCGCCAATTTACGTCAACTGCCGCCGTTCCGCCGCGACGCAGTGGTCATCCTGACGCCGGGCCAGGACAACTGGCTCGCGGCTTACGCCTGCTTCCTGCTGGCCAAACAGGCCGGTTTCGATGTCGAATTCCAAACGGCGGAACAGCCGTTGAAGCCGTCGGCCTTTTATCTGATGCCGTCGATCGCCGGTCCGGCCGGCATGCCGCGGCACCGCTATCTGGCCCTGCTCGAAAAGGTGCGGCAAGGCGCCACTTTGCTGGTCAGCTCGGATGCCGGCATCCTGCAGCCCTGCAATGAAGCGTTCGGCATCGACATCGAATACACCGCCGCGGCAACCGCGCCGGTGACCGTTCGTTCCGAAGCCTTCCAATTCGACTGTCCGGCCCGCACGCTGGTGAAACTGTCCTGCCGCGGGGCTCAAACGCTGGCCGGCGACGGCGACGGCGACCCGGTTTTCACCTGCCACCGCCACGGCAACGGCAAGCTGCTGTTTCTCGCCGTGCCGCTCGAATTGGCCGCCGCGACGACGCCCCGGATGTTCCTGCCGGAAGCGCCGCCCTGTTACCGGCTCTATCAACTGGCGGCCGAACTGGCGGGCGTCGTCCGGCTCGTCACCCGAACGAACCGGTCACTGACCTTGACGGAACACTCCGCCGCTCCGGATGAACTGCTGGTCGTGGCGGTCAACAATACGCCGGAACCGTTAACCGACCGGCTGACGGCGGCGGCCGGCTGGCATTTCGATTCGATGGCGTACGGCGCGCCGCCGGAAAATGAGCGCTGGACGATACCGGGGAATTCCGGCAGCGTACTGCGTTTTCGGAAAAAATAGCGAAAAAAAAACGACACAGCGACCGGCGCCGGCGGAAGGATGAAAGAAAACTACGGGCGGCTCTATCAATCAGGCTTTTCCCGTTGACCGCGTCCGGGTGCCCCCCGGAGCGGCTGCTTTTTTCATTTTCAAATATGACGCACGAACCGGAATTTAGTTGAGGCGCTTCAATACCAATGCCGTCCGGCACGGCAGATACAACTGCAGCAGATACCGCAAATCACCGCCGGACAACTCGGCTTGCGTGAAATAACGCTGCTCCGGCACCACCCGGCCGAATCCGTTGAACTGCGGCGCGTCGGAGTCCAATACCAGGCGGTACTCGCCCGGCAGCACCTCCAGCCGGTAACCGTCGTAGGAATCCGCCGGATGGAAATTGAAGAAAAACCACAGCGTGCCGCGGTTGAACGCCAACACCTTACCCTGTTGATCGATCCGGACGCACTGCGGCACCGTATCGAATACCCGTTCGGCCTTCAACAACGCCAGCATTGCCCGGTCGAAATTCTGCAGTTTCCCGTAACGCAGGTAATCGGCATCGGCCAACGACCACTGGCGCCGCGCATAATGATTCGACCATTGATTGCCTTCGCGCGGAAAATCCACCCATTCCGGGTGGCCGAATTCATTGCCCATGAAATTCAGGTAGCCGTCGCCGGCCGTCGCCAGCGTCGCCAGCCGCGCCAATTTGTGCAGCGCCACGCCGCGGTCGACGATCAAGCTCGGCGTATCCAGCGCCATCGCCCGGTACATCTCCGCGCCGATCAACCGGAAGATCGCCGTCTGGCCGCCGACGATCGCCTGATCGTGGCATTCGACATAACTGACGGTCCGTTCATCCGGCCGGCGGTTGGTCAATTCATGGTACAGGCCGAACATGTCCCAACTTTCGTCCGGCACATCGAACAGCCTGAACCAATAGTCGGTCACGCCCATCGCCATCCGGTAATCGAAACCGCAGCCGCCCTCCTCCACTCCGGCGCCCAGGCCCGGCATGCCGCTGACGTCCTCCGCCACCGTCGTCGCCGCCGGCCGCACTTCGTGAATCACCTGGTTGGCCAGCGCCAGGTAAGCATAAGCATCCTCATCCACCTGATCGCCGAAATAATCCGCATAGCCGGTGAAAGCATGCCCGAGGCCGTGATGCAGATACAACATACTGGTAACCCCGTCGAACCGGAAGCCGTCCAACTGGTACTCATCGAGCCAGAAACGACAGTTCGACAGCAGGAAATGCAACACCTCCGGCTTGCCGTAATCGAAACAAAGCGAATCCCAGGCGAAATGTTCCCCGCGGTCGCCGGCGTGGAAATACTGGCAGCGGGTGCCGTCAAAGCGCCCCAGCCCTTCGATCTCATTCTTCACCGCGTGCGAATGGACCAGATCGATGATCACCCGCAGCTTCAGCGCATGGGCCGCATCGACCAGTCCCTTGAATTCGTCCGGCGTGCCGAACCGCGAAGCGATCGAAAAGAAGTTGGCGACATGGTAACCGAACGACCCGTAATACGGATGGCTCAAAATCGCCATCAACTGAATTGTGTTGTAACCGGAAGCGGCGATGCGCGGCAGAATCTTCTCCCGGAATTCGGCGAATGAACCGACCTTCGATTCCTCCTGCGCCATGCCGACATGGGCTTCATAAATCAACAGCGGCCCATCCAGCTCCGGCGCCGGATGCCGGAATTGATAGTTTTTTTCCGGCGCCCAGACTTGAGCGCAAAAGAGTTTCGTCGTTTCATCCTGGACGACATATCTGGCGTAAGCCGGAATCCGGTCACCGTGACCGCCGGGCCAATAGACCCGCAGCAGATAATTCATGCCGTGCCGCAATGCCGCCGCCGGCAGCCGCAACTCCCACTGGCCGGGCGCCGCCAGCCGCTTGAAATGATATTCCCGGCATTCCCGCCAGCCGTTGCCGTCGGACAGCAAGACGATGCGTTCGGCATTCGGCGCCCATTCGCGCATCACCCAGCCATCCGCCGTCCGGTGCAGACCGAAAAAAGTGTGCCCGGCGGCGAAATCGGCCAGCGACTGCCGGCCGCCGGTCAATTGCAGCAGCCGGGCTTGGCGGCGCTGCCGCCGCCTGGCGATCGCTTCCCGGTACGGCTCCAGCCACGGGTCGCACGCCAGCGGCGCCGGACGATTGCTCCTTGCTTCCATATTCTCCTCCCCTCCCGGCCGCCGCCGACGTTCAGCCGACCAGCGGCCGCTGCAGCATCTTCTCGTAAATTTCAATATATTTGCTGGCCGTCACATCGTGATTGAAGCGCCCTTTGGCCTCTTCCATCACCCGGGCGATCTGCGGCTCTTTCACCGCCTTCGGCAGCGCGGCGAATTTCATCGCCTCGCCGACCGCCCAGTAAAGCGCCGGGGCATCGTAGTCCTTGAACACGAATCCGTTGCCGCGATTCGCCGCCACATCGATCATCTCCACCGTATCGTGCAGCCCGCCGGTATCGTGGACCACCGGCAGGGAACCGTACAACTGGCTGGCCATCTGCGGCAAACCGCACGGCTCAAACAGCGACGGCATCAGCATGAAATCGCTCGCCGCGAATCCCAGGTGCGACAATCCCTCGTCGAAGTCACAGACCGACACCTGATCGTACAACGAATGAAGCGCGACGATCTGGCGGAAATATTTCTGGAAACTGCCGTTCGCGACAATGGCGATCTGAAGGTTCGGAAAATCATGCGTCAATTTGTAAAGGATATCGGTCAACAACTGGCATCCTTTTTGAATCGGGTCCAGCCGGGACGGCCAGAAAAACAACGGAGCATCCGGATCGACCCGCAAACCGGTCTTCAACTGAAACGCCGTCTTGTTGCTCCGCTTGGCTTCGTAGTGATCGGCCGGGCCGTACTTGACCTCCAGATCGCCGTCGCTCTCCGGCTGATACGACTCGTCCGGCGCATTGAGAATGCCGACGGCGCAGCCGGCCGCCGCTTTGTTGGCGATCTCCCGCTGGATATCGGCCGGAATGAACGAATGGCGGTTGTCGACGACTTCCTGCAGGAAGGTCGGGCTGACCGTGTTGATGTAATGCGCCGCGAAAATACCGCTGGCCAACTGGTCCACCCGGTTGTTCGAACGGGATTCCTCGTAATTGTACGGCTGCCGCTCGAAAAACAGATACTTCCAGAATTCGGCCGCGTCAATACCGCGATCCTCAATCGCCGCCATCGACACCAGCTTCGTATGGATGTTGTGCACCGTAAAGAGGCAGGGAATGCCCAGCCGGCGGGCGAAGGCCGGCACCAGTCCGGTCATCCAATCGTTGCAATGGATGAGATCGGGCTGCACCAACGGAATGATGTTGTTGATCACCTCCCGCTCAAAAGCCAATGCCGTCAGGACGCTGTCCGTATCGTAATTGCTGTAGACCGAATCGCGATAATAAAAAATCCGATCTTCTGCCAGATGAATCCGGTTGTTGGACAAATTGCCGGTGTAAACCCGCAACTCGCTGCTGATCAGCCGCCCGACATCGACATGGAACATCCGCCGGTAATGCGGCAGCGCCACATGAATGTCGGCGCCCTGCCGGAACAGTGCCGACACCAGCGACGCCGACACGTCCGCCAGGCCGCCGGCCTTGGCCTGCAGCTTGTTGGACATATTGCCCATGCCCTCCGGCAAATAGGTGATTTCCGGAGTGACGATCAAAATTCTCGGATTTTTCTTTTTTGCTTTCATCGCTCAAAACCTTCTCAAATTCTCATCATGCCCCCGCCTTCCGCCGCCGGGCAGACGCCCGGCGGCGAACGGGCATACCGTCACTTGGCCCAGCACATAAATCCCGGCACACTGTTGACCCAATAACTGCTGACCGGCGTAATTCTGGCCGTCATTGCGAAACGGCCCGACGACGGACAACGCAATTCGTATTCGTAACGATAGCGGCCTTCGCCGAGATCTTCGGCCGGTTTCATCGCCGCACAGGCGCTCTTGATGATCTCGTTGTGCGCGTTGACCTGCCCGTAATAAACCTGCACGGCCAGCTCTTCCGGCTTCATCTCGGCCAGATACGCCTCGGTGGAGATCTTGAAGACATCGCCGACGTGAGCGATACCGGGACTGCGGACAATCGTCGGTTCGGCCACCCACAGCTTCTCGAAGTTGGCAATCAAACGCGCCTTCTGCTCCACCAGCTTGTGCGCTTCCTGCGCATCGTCCGCCATCAGATGATCGAACGCCTCGATCGCCGGCCGGTAGAACATCTCGTCGTACTGCGTCACCATCCGGCGGCTGGAGAACTTGCCCAGCGCCATCGCGATCGATCCTTTCATCAGCCGCAGCCAGCGGATCGGCAAATCGCCCTGCGGCCGGTCGTAGAAGCACGGAATGATCTCATTTTCCAGCAGGTCGAACAACACCTGCGATTCGTAGTTGTCGGTGTCTTCCGGATCTTCGTAATTCTCGTTGCCGACGATCGCCCAGCCGCAATCCGGCCGGTAGGCTTCATCCCACCAGCCGTCGAGAATGCTGCAGTTGATCACGCCGTTGACCGCCGCCTTCATGCCGGAAGTCCCGCTAGCCTCCTGCGGACGGCGCGGCGTATTCAGCCAGACGTCGACGCCCTGCACCAGCCGGCGCGCCAGGCCGATGTCGTAATCTTCGATGAACAGCAGCCGGTTGGAAACGTTGTGCTGCCGGGCGAACTGGATCAACTGCTGGATCAGCCGCTTGCCTTCCTCGTCGGCCGGATGCGCCTTGCCGGCAAAGATGAACTGCACCGGCCGGCTCTGGTCGGTCAGCAGCGCGACCAGCCGCTCCGGATCGCGCAGCAGCAGGGTGCCGCGCTTGTAAGTCGCAAAACGCCGGGCGAAACCGATCGTCAGCACATCCGGGTCCAGCACATTCTTGGCATGCACCATCGGGCAGCCGGCCGTCGGCAGGCAGCGCAATGAATTCTGCAGCAGATGGCGCAGTTTGCGGATCAGCGACTGGCGGCATAATTCGTGCGCCATCCAGAGTTCTTCGTCCGGAATCGCATAAATGGCCTCCTTCATCTGCTTCTCGTCGGCATTGGAACGCCAATCCGGACGCAGATAACGGTCGTAAAGCAGCCATTTGCGCTGCGACACCCACGACTGGATGTGAACGCCGTTGGTGATGTGTTTGATCGGAATTTCGTCGATCGCCCGGCCCGGCCACAGATGTTTCCACATATTGCGCGCCACCTCGCCGTGCAGCCGGCTGACGCCGTTGCTGTAATTGGCCAGCCGCAAGCCGAGCACCGTCATCGACATCTCGTTGCTGCGGTTGCGGTCGTTGATCGGAATCCCCCAATTGATCATCCGCTGCACATCGATGCGCGCCTCGCCGCACAGCGGCTCCAGATAAGGCCGCGCCAGCCCGAGGTCGAACACCTCATTGCCGGCCGGCACCGGCGTATGGGTCGTAAAGATATTGGAGCGCCAGACCACTTCCAGCGCCGTATCCGGATCCAGATTGTAATGTTCGACCATATGTTTGATCCGGGCCAGCGACAAAAAGGCGGCGTGGCCTTCATTCATATGACAGATCGCCGGCTCATATCCCATCGCCACCAGCGCGTTGAACCCGCCGATGCCGAGCAGCAATTCCTGCTGCAGCCGCATCCGTTTGTCGCCGCCGTAAAGCCGCCAGGTCAATTCGCGGAATTCCGGCGGATTCTGCGGAATTTCGGCGTCCAGCAGCACCAGCGGCACATTGCCGACCTGCAACACCCAGACCGCCGCAAACAGATCGCGATCCAGCAGGCGGACGGAGATGACAACCTCGTTGCCCTCCTTGTCGCGAGCGCGGGTGATCGGCATATTGTGCAATTCATTTTCCGGATAACGCTCGATCTGCCAGCCGTTGCGGTCCAGATACTGCCGGAAATACCCCTGGCGGTACAACAGCCCGACGCCGATCAGCGGCAGGTTCAGATCGGAGGCGGCCTTCAAATGGTCGCCGGCCAGGATACCGAGTCCGCCGGAATAGAGCCGCAGACTCTCATGAATGCCGAATTCCATCGAAAAATAAGCGATCCGCCGATCGGTCATTTCCCGGCTGCCGGCCAACTGACGGTTGAATTCCGCCTCGACAATGCCGAGCTGCCGCAGGAAATTTTCATCTTTGCACAGCTCGTCCAGCCGGCTCTGCGGAACTTCGCCCAGAAATTGCCGGGCATTGCCGCCGACGGCTTCCCACAAAGCCGGATTGATCCGGATGAACAGCTCAATCGCCAACGGATGCCAGCACCACCACATATTGAACGACAACTCTTCGAGAAAACGCAACTCATCCGGCATCCGCGGCGCAACATTGAATAATTGAATATTACTCATCTACGATACCACCCTCCAAAACTGATTCCAGTTGTCCGCCGCGGCAGAAAAATTCCCCGGCGGAGAAGAAAGAACGCCGCACTGGTGCCGCGGCGTCCTTCATTGTTATTCGACGATCAGGAGACTGTTCAAAGTACCCAGATCATTCGGCGAGAAATTCGGATTCTGGGCATCGACGCACCAGACCCCGTCAATGACGAATTTGTATTCATACTGGCCCGGCTTCAACATCAAGGCGCCGCGATAGACGCCGTCATTGTTCCTGTCCGCCAGTATTTTCGCTTCCGGATCCCAGTCATTGAACGATCCGGCCACACTGACCACTTTTCCCGGGCCGGCATCGATGACAAAATTCACCCGACGCTTTTTCGGCTCCGCCCCGTCCGCACAAGTATTTTTCTTAGTCATTTTAACCATTTGACCGCTCCTCGTTACTTTTGGGTTAACATTAAAAAAACAACAATTTTCTCCCATTACCATCTTCTTATTATACAGTATAGGGAAACGGAAGAAAATCCAGCAAATTATTTCCTGTTTCTGTTAAAATACCGTTTTTTTAATTACTTTTCAGTCGCTTTTCACGGCGGCGGCCACCTTTTCAGCCGAAAACGTAACCCCGTCGAGCAATTTCAAAACCCGGAAAAATTCCGTCACCCCCCAGGCCTGCGCCGTACAACCGCCCCGCCGGTGCGGCCAATCGCCGTCGAGCACTTCCGGCACCTGACCCGGCGTACCGCTTTCGAACAGCAGCTTGCTCGAAAGCAGCAGCGCCCGCGCCCGCTCCCGGACCGGCTCCCCGCCGACCAGCAGCAGCCCTTCGGCATATGACGGGAACGGCCACGTCCAGCCGGTTCCGTTGTGGTAGGCGACCTTGCGCGAAGTATCTTCCGAACCGCGGTAATAACCGCAGTAGGGATGCACCGGGTCATTGAGCAGCGTGCCGTAACGGTAAACCGGCAGCGGATAACTCACCGGCCGGTCGGACAGGCTGCGGATGCCGCCCGGCAGCAGCAGCTCTTCGGCGCTGCGCAGAATCGCCAACCGGCTGTCACGGTCTTTCACCAGGCCCAACGTCAAGGCGAAGAGCTGGTTGGGACGCACCGCATCGTCCGCCACCGCGTGCGCCGCCGGCAGAAAAGCGTCGGCATGCCGGCAGTCGGCAAAGCGGCCGAGATCCGCCCGGAAAAACAGCGACTGGAAATTCTCCCGCACCTGAACCATCAGCGGCCGGTATTCCGGCCGGTAGCGGCCGATCAAGCGCAGAGCGGCATGCCACAGCGCCTGAATTTCGATCGGATAGCCCTGGCGCGGCGAACCGGCCGGATGGTTGGTATCCATCCAGGTAAAATGGGCCGGACTGAAAATCAGGGCGCTCTCCGGGTCCATTTTGATGCCGTTGGCGGTGCCGCGCCGATAATTATCGACGATCGACACCAGAATTTCCAGCAACGACCGGCCGGCGCCGCAATCTTCTCCGAGGATGGCGCCGTCCGGGTCCCAGGCATTCAAATAATCCTCCAGGGCCGTAAAAAGCCATAACGGCGCGTCGCTGGTGTTGCGGTTGGAGTCGTCGTTGCCCCGGATCATATTCGGGATGGTGCCGCCTTTTTCGAATTTGGCGAACTGCTTGATGATCGCCGCCGATTCCTTTTGAAATCCGGCAGCGATCAAACCGCGCAGACAGATCAGCGTATCCCTGCCCCAGTCCAGGAACCACGGATAACCGGCGATCACCGTCGCAAACTGATCGCGTTTGACGACGAAACGCCGCAACGCCTGCTGCGCCGTCGCCTCCGGCGACAGGGTACTCGGCAGGATTTTGTGTTCCGGCCAGCGGTATTCCGCCGGAAAGGCCTGCGTGCCGATCTCGGCGCGCAGGGAGCACGGTTCGCCGCCGGACAGCTTGACGGAGAAATAGCCCGGGCTGAACAAGTCGGTATGGTGCTCCAGCCCGTAATATTCCTCCAGCGGCAGGTTGACCATATACTGCCACTCCGCCTCCGGCCGGAACGATCCGTTGCCGGTCAGAATCAACCGCAGTTTTCGCGCCGGGTCCGGTGAAAATTCGAAACCATCCGGCCGCACCGACACGGAAGCCGGATAACGGCTCTCCGCCCCGGCAAACGCCTTGGTCACCTGGTGATTGATGCGGTCCTCCAACTGCGGCCGTAAAATCAGTTTCACCGGAATTTCATCCGCCAGTTGTTCATCGTCCGGCATGCCGCCGGTCAGCCGGATAAACGCCAATTCCATCGCGTCGCCGTCAAGCGCCATCTGCAGCACAATGCGCAATCTGACCGTCTGCCCCTGCCCGACCGGCACGCTGAAATCCCAGCGAGCTTTGTTGTCGCTGCCGGCAGTGAAACTATTCAGGCAATTGCGGTCCAGCTCCTGCGAGTAATCGTTCAGCACCAGCCAGGCCCGGCAGCGGGTGAACATCACATGCCGGTCGGCCGGATAATCCGGGTTGCAGTTGCCGGCCAGCAACGCGTCATATTTGCTGTAAAGCGCCCCCCACTCGGCCGGCGCCTGGCTCATGCCGCCGACCTGATTCGAAGCCAGCGCGTAAAAAGGTTCCCGGCCGATTTCCCGTTCGGTATACCGCATCCGGATGCTGACCCGTTCCGGCGGCGGCAGCAGCAGCAACGGCCCGGCATGATGTTCGACCCCTTTGTTGACGAAAGTGGCCAAGCGGACTTCGCACTGGGCCGGAACGTCGGAAAGCAATTCCGGCAAAGCCAGATAGAGCACCTGTTCGCCGGACGCCGTCGGCAGGCAGGCGCCGCCGGTCAACAACGTCTCGCCCCGGTAAATCTCCGCCTGGAACGGAATGGCGGACGTGAATTTCACCAGGTCGCCGGGCGGCACCATCACATTGCGTCTCTCATCGCGCCCCACCCGGTATTCGGTCACCGGCGGCAGCTCCAGGCCGCTCAACCGGCGCAGCAGCGCCCGGTGGTCCCGGAAAAACTCTTCCGCCAGTTGCTCCGGCAGCGCCGGATCGGTAAAATCGTCATATCCATGAAAATGGCAGTGCAGGCGCAGCGCCGCCGCCTTCAAACGCTGGCGCCGCACCCGCGCCGGCTCGCCGCGCCGCTGCGTCAGCGCCAGTTCCAGCCGGCGCAACCGTTCCGGCGAACGGGTCAGGCAAAGCGCCTGTCCCGGCATCAGCGACAATTCCGCCTCCTCCTGCCGGCGCTGCCAGTGCACCGGCCCGCCGCTCAGCAAATCGAGCGCCGTTTCCTCCGGCGCTTCGAATTCCCGGACCGGCCAGGCGACCGGCGTACTCTTTTCACAATCCAGATTGATTAAAATCAACACTTTATCATCGCCGTCGCCGCGCAATGCCGCCAGCGCCGCCGTTCGGCTCCGGGTGACCAAACGAGCCGGATTGCCGGCGGCAAAAGCGGCGTGCTCCGCCAGCAGCGTCTGCAGTCGGCGCAGGCCTTTGACCTGATTAGCCGGATTCCCCCAATTCAGCGACGCGTCGCCGTGCACATCGACCTTTTCGGTGGCGAACCACTCGACGCCATTGGTAATGCCGAAACCGCCCCCCTCCGACAGCAGCGCGCACAACGCGCAGCGCATCGACGCATAGACCGGGCCGGAAACGGCCAACCGGTTGTTGTCGTGGGTCTCGGCATAATTGACCAGCAAGCCGTATTCGGCGGAACAGCGGGCGATATAGGGCTGATAATATTCGATCTGCTCCCGGGAATAATTCTGGAACAACTCCGAATAAGCCCAATTCAAATCGCTCCGGCCGAGCAGTTGCTCCTGTTTGTCGCGCGGCCCGCCCAGCCCTTCGAGCAGGAACACCGTCGCCGGAAATTCCCGGCGCACTTTGGCGACGATATAATCCCAGCTTTCGGCCGGCAGCATATAACCGGCATCGCAGCGGAAGCCGTTGACGCCGCGGCGGCACCAGAATAGAAACACTTCGGCCATGAATCGCCAGACTTCGCGCCTGCGGTAATCCAGTTTACACAAATCCTCCCAGACCACGCCCCAGGCGCCCGGGCTCTCCAGCGTTCCGTCGTCGCGCCGCACGAACCAGTCCGGGTGTTCCAGCTGCAGCCGCGACGCCCAGCCGGTATGGTTGACCGGGATATCCAGAAACAGCAGCCCGCCGCGCAGATGCACCGCATCCACCAGCTCTTCAAACTGTTCCATCGGCGTCCGCTTGCGGTCGAAATCGGCAAAGGTCGGATTGACCGAAAAATAATCCAGCGCGGCGAACGGACTGCCGAAACGCCCCATCCGGGCAAAAGTCGTCGGCACCGGATGGATCGGCAGCAACTGCACAATCCGCGAACCGAGTTCGCCGATAATCATGTCCAGCCGGCCGATCAGGTTGCGGAAAGTGCCGGCCGCCGGAATGACGGTATACTGCCGGCGGTCCAGCAACGCCATCGCCTGCTTTTCCTCTTCCGTCACCTGGCAGTCGGCCAGATTCGGCCCGAATTGCCGGATGAAAGCGGTATACAGCGTATTGGCGCAAACCGTCACTTCCGGTTCGACCTTGAAACGGAGGTTCTCGCCGGCCGGCCAATAAATGCGCTCCGAATTTTCCGGCTGGAAAAAGGCTTTGCCCTCGTAACTGCCGACCGCCAGCAGCGGCACCAGCAATTCGAAACTCCGTTCGCCGCTGCGCCGCATCGGCAGATCCTGCCAGTCCCGCCCGATGATCGCTTTGCCGTGCTCGACCTGATCGATCAGCTCCCGATAGCGGATGTCGACCATGCCGAGCGTCGTCCGAAGAAAAGCCCGGCCGGCCTGCGGAGCGTCCAGCTCCAGAACAATGCGCAACAGGTCGCCGCAATGAAATACCCGGCGCTCCGCCGCAATGTACTGTCTGAGGTTCATGCCGTCTCTCCAAATTTCCAGAAAGCAAAACCGCCGCATTTTTGCGGCGGTCAGAGATTCATTATTTTATCACCGGACATTTTTCCGCGATATATTCTACCGCATTGCGGAAGAACGCCACTCCGTCGCCTTCCGCCGGCATTCGTCCGAAGAGCTTGTCACGCGTCCAACTCGGCGAATTGTAAGGCGACAAAAACGCTTCCGGATGCGGCATCAGCCCGAAAATCCGGCCGCTCTCGTCGCAGATGCCGGCGATCGCATTCAGCGAACCGTTCGGATTGGCCGGAAATTCCCCGGCGATGCTGCCGTCGCAATTGGCGTAGCGCAACGCCACCAGATTTTTCGCTTCGATCTCTTCCAGCGTCGCCGCCTCGGCGACGAATTTCCCCTCGCCGTGCCGTATCGGCAGCCGGACCAGGTCCATATTGCGGGTGAAAACACACGGCGATTTGGCGTTGGCCTTCAAGTAACACCAGTCATCGCGGAACAAGCCGCTGTCGTTGTGCGCCAGCGCCGCCTGCTGGACGAAATACTCTCCGCGTAGCGCCGGCACCACCCCCAGCCGGGACAACATCTGGAACCCGTTGCAAATACCGATGATCAGTTTTCGGTCGGCGACGAACGTCTCCAACTGATCGCGCAGTTTGAATTTCACCCGGTTGGCGAACACCGTGCCGGCGCCCAGATGGTCGCCGAAAGCGAAGCCGCCGATGAATGCCAGAATCTGGAATTCGTCCAGACGGCGCCGACCGGAAATCAGGTCGTTCAAATGCACTTTTTCCGCCGTCGCGCCGCAATGCTCGAAAGCGGCCGCCGTCTCTTTTTCACAATTCAAACCGAATCCGGTGATGACCAGAACTCTGACCTCTTTTTTATCCATAAAACCAACCGATCCCATTCTGAGATTTGACGCGCCCGGCGCACTCTTGCAACACCTGTTCCGCCGGAAATGATTTCCAACGCTCCCACTCCCTATAAAATACAGCCGGAGCGGCGGTTTTGCAAATTGCCGGCGAGGGTATTTTCAGTCGGTTCCGAAGCCGAGGGAAGAATCCGCCGCCGGCAGGCGGACCAGGCCGGCGTTTCCAAAACCGCTGCCAGAAAAAAATCGGCACTCCGGTCCGAAACCGGAGCGCCGCCGCCGGGACCGGCCGGCGTTAAAGCAATTTCGCCGCCAGCGCCGCCAGCGGACTGCGTTCGCTGCGCTTCAGCGTGACGTGGCCGTAGAGCGGATTGCCTTTGAATCGTTCGACCAGATAACTCAATCCATTGCTGGAAGCGTCCAGGTAGGGGTTGTCGATCTGCTCGGGGTCGCCGGTCAGAACGATTTTGGTCCCTTCGCCGGCCCGGCTGATGATCGTCTTGCCCTCATGCGGCGTCAGGTTCTGCGCTTCGTCGACGATGACGAACTGCCGCGGAATGCTCCGGCCGCGGATATAGGTCAACGCCTCCAATTCCAATCGATTGGTGTTCAACAAATTTTCCACCCGGCTCCCGCCGCTCGAAGCACTGCGGGCATTGCGCCGCGGCGAACCGCTGGACATCAGCAGATCCAGATTGTCGAAAATCGGCTGCATCCAGTTGTTCAATTTTTCCGCCTTGTCGCCCGGCAGGTAACCGATGTCGTTGCCCAACGGGATGATCGGCCGGGAAACCAGAATTTTCTCATAGCGGTTTTCATGCAGCGTGCTTTCCAGCGCCGCCGCCAACGCCAGCAGCGTCTTGCCGGTACCGGCCGTACCGACCAGCGAGACCAGAACGATCTCCGGCTCCAGCAGCAACTCGAAGGCCATCCGCTGCTCCTTGTTGCGCGCGCCGATGCTCCAGACCCGCCAATCCGGTTTGGCCGGCACCAGTTGCAGCCGGCCGGCGGCCGTATTGCGCGCCAGAGCGATGCCGCGCTGGCTGCCGTCGTTCGGTTTGAGGACGGCAAACTCGTTCGGCAGCAATTTGAATTCTTCGCTGGGCACATCGCTGTTTTTATTCAACTGTTCGATCAGCATCGGCGAAACGTCGAACTCCTTGAACCCGCAGTACAAATCGTCGTACCGCACCTTCTCGCGCTCATAATCCATCACCTTCAAACCGAGCGCATCGGCTTTCAGGCGCAAATTGATGTCCTTGCTGATGAAGATCACTTCCCGGCCGGAGCGGGACATGTCCAGCGCCACCGCCAGGATCCGGTTATCCGGCGAAAAACGGTTTTCGCCGATAAAAAACTGCATCAGCCGCGGGTCCTGCAGCGCGTCGCCGGCCGCCGCGATCGAAAGCTTGCCGGTCGCCTGGGAATGAAGGTTCGCCAGCGACACCCCTTCGGCCAGGCTGCCGAACTCCCGCAGCGCGTCGAGCCGCCGGATTACCTGACGGGCGTTGCGGCCGAGTTCATCCTGGCTCTTCTTGAATTTGTCCAATTCCTCCAGCACCGCCATCGGGATGACCACATCGTTGTCCTGAAAAGATTCAATGCTGCCGGCACTGTGCAACAATACATTGGTATCCAGTACGAAAATCTTGATCATGATTTTTCACCTCCGGGTTTTACCATTGATCCGTCGTTCTGACAACAAAGGATATCACAATTTCAACTCAAAAGCAAGGCGATTCCGCCGATGAACAGCAAAAAACCTCCGGCCGCAACAATATTTTGCGATTCATTGACGTTTGTTGTTTGTCAGAAGGCGGATCGGCCATTTAATTCGGACATTCTAATTTTATGGAAAAATAAAATATTTCCCCCGTTATTTGAGTTGCGCCGATTGAATTTTTCGATTCGGCCAGTACTTTAATAAATAATACTTTTTCGATTCGTTTGAACAGTACGGAGCCAAACATGAGATTGAATTTTTTGCCAGTCGCCTCAGCCTTGACGCTGGGAACGGTTCTCAGCGGTTGCTACACTTACCAGCCGCCGCCGGCCGCCACCGAAGGGCTGACCTTTTCCAAGCGCGTCAACCAGGAAGGTGACGAAGCATTGCGGAAACTCGATGTCCTGACGCTGGATGACGCCATCAAAATTGCAGTCATCAATAATCCGAGTTATATTTCCGCCTACCACGCCGTCAACGCGGCCAGGATGCGTTACTATCAGGCCTGGGGCGCCTATTCGCCGACGATCACCTCGTCGTTCAGCATCGGCCAGACCCAGACCAACCGCAACAATCTGGTCAACAGCAACGGCACCAACTCCAATACGACGAACACCAGCACCGGCGTCACCGCCAGCTGGGTGGTTTTCGACGGTCTGGCCCGCGATATGGAAATCCTGGCGGCGGAACACAGCTTCGATTACCAGAGCCAGTTGCGCGACGACGTCCGGCGTAAATTGATCCTGGCGGTCGCCTACGCCTACGACGAAATCCTGCTGGCGGTCGAAAACAAACGCATCGCCGTCGCCGATATGGAATTCCAGCAGAAGAACCTCAAGGAAACCCAGTTGAAGTACCAGGCCGGCGCCGTGCCGTTGAGCGATGTGCTGAACTTCCAGATCAAAGTCAACGACGCGACCAGCAATCAGATCTCCGCCGATTACCAATATGAAATCGCCTTGTACGCGCTGGCCGTCCTGATGGGCTATCCGGAAGGAACGCTGCCGGCCAACATCAAGTTCCCGGCCATCGATACGACCATCCAGGACACGCTGACCAGCGTGGAAGTATACCTGGACACCGCGCTGCACAACCGTCCGGACCTGGCCGCCTACCGGGAACAGCTGGAAATCGCCAAGTACAATATGTACCGCAGCTACAGTTCGTTCTCGCCGGTCGCTTCGGTCCATGCGAGTTTCGGATACGATACCGCGCTGACCAAATACCCCGGCCCGCAGAGCGCCGGCACCTTCAGTTCGGAAAGTTATAACCACACCTACGGGGAAACCGGCAGGTTCGATTACGGCGGTTCGGTCGAATGGACCGTATTCAACGGCCTGCAGCGCTACAATACGATGCGCGAAGCGCAGGCCCAGGTGGCGGCGGCCGAATTCACCGTCACCGAGAACTGGTTGAACGTCGTCAATGAAGTTCGCGGCGCCTATGCCAACTATGTCCAGAACGTCAAACAGGCGAAACTGTATGAAATGACCCTCGGGCTGGTCGTCAAGCAGCGGGACCTGGTCGAAGAGGAATACCGGGCCGGCAACACCGAGCTGACCCGTCTGAATGAGGCCCAGCTCAATCTGGTGGAAGCCGAAACCCAGCTGGTCAGCGCGCTGGTCAATGTGCTGAAAGCGCAAGCCAACCTCGATTCTGTTACCAACACCAATTTCGTCGGCGTCGATGACCAGAGCAAGTTCATGACGCTGGCGGCGGCCAAGGAAGAGGCCAACGCCGGAGAATCGCAGATCCTGGCGCCGAACACCGCGGTTTCTCAGCCGGCGGCGGCGCCGGGCAAAACGGATGCGACCAAATAAATCGATATCCGGTTTTTGCTTTTCAAGTTCAATACGGTACGGTTGATTTGCAATTTCAACCGTACCGTATTACTATATAGGATAAGAACAGAATGACCGTCGGCCCGCGGCAGGAACCTTTTGAAACGCGCACGGTCGACACTCCGGCTCTCCGGAACAATCCGGCCGGAGTCAGGTCTGAACAATAGAGGAACGGCATGTTTTTTAAAACCAAAAAAGTTTATACCGTGGAAACGCTGGGCGCCGAAGTGCTGCGCCGGAAATCGGAGCCGATCGCCAAAGTCGACGACGAAATCCGCGCGCTGGCCGCCTGGATGATCGAAGTATTGGATAAATTCGAAGGCATCGGCCTGGCGGCGCCGCAGATCGGCGTCAACAAGCGGCTGGTCGTTTTCCATCTGAGCATGGAATCGATGGACGAAGCGCCATCGCCCGGGGAACTGCTGCTGCTGCCGCGCATGCCGCTGGCGGTCGTCAACCCGGAAATCGTCTCCTGCGGCAAAGCGACCGGCGTCTGCGATGAAGGCTGTCTGTCGATTCCGGATATTTTCGCCCCGGTGGAACGGCCGCTGAATTGCCGGTTCAAAGCACAAACGCTGGACGGCGACACCATCGACGTCGAATGCGGCGGCATGCTGGCGCGCTGCATCCAGCACGAACTGGATCATCTGGACGGCGTTCTTTACATCGACCATTTGAAGCCGGCAGACCGCGCCGAAATCGAAAAATCACTGGCCCGGTTGGAAAAATTCGGACAAAAACATGATTTTATCCGCAAAATCAGGGCATAACCGATGAAGGGATTTTTTGCGACGGTTCTGGCAGTCTGTCAAGGGACGGCCATCTTTCCGGAATTGATTCAGCGGCCGTTGCGGCGTGCCCTCGGGCATCTGCTGCTGCTGGCCTTTCTGGCCGCCATCGTGATCGTCGGCTGCCACTACCGGACGATCAGTGACGACCTGGCAGTCAGCGCGCCGATCCTGGAAAAGACTTTCGGCGCGGTCCAGAGCCGCGGCCTGTTCAATTTCACGCCGACGCTGGCCCCTGACCAGGGGCGCGGCGTCTCGCTGCCAACCTCCCTGCCGCTGGCAGTGTACTACCTGCCGGATGTCGAAACGCTAAAAGAGATGCCGCAATTCAATCCGGACAACCTGGCCAACGGCATCCTCTGGCTGCCGCAATTCATTCTGTTCTGGCATCATCCGCCCGATAGCGACAGCTATAATTTCTGGACAGTCTCGCTGACTCCGGCGGAGCTGTTGAACCTGTTGCAGTCGATGGTGCGGCAGGCCGATTTCCAAAGTTCCGGCGCTCCCCTGCAGCGTACCTGGCCGGAATTGGCCGCCAGTTTGAAAGCCGGGCTGCTGCTGCTCTATTTCGCCGTCCAGTTTCTCAGCATCGTCCTGCTGGCCTTGCTCTCCATCGGGCTGTTCGCGCTGGTTTTTGTCCTGACCGGCGGCCGGCGGACGCGTTCCATTCAAACCAAGGAACTGATCATTCTCGGTATTTACGCCGGCTTCCCGGCCATTCTGGTCGGGACGGTTTTCCTGGCGCTGGATCTCTGGCTGCTGGACTATACGACCATCTACATGTTCGGAATGGCGATCTATCTGTTGTTTGCGATGACCTGCATCGAACGTTCCCGGTTGCCGCGCCAGCCGCAATTGCCGGACCACAATGACGACTTTGATTTTTAAACAAGCGGAAGACGATGACGGAAAAAACAAAAATCGATCCGGATGATTTCCTGCGGATACCGGTCTGGTATCCCTCGCTGGCCAGCCATACGTTTCTGACCTCCTTTGTCAAATTGTCGCCGGAAGCGATCCAGGCGCTGCAAAAGGGCCTGCTCAAGGGCCCGGTGGTGCAGGATGTCATCGAACAACTCAGGCCGGTGATGGCCGCCATCCCCGGCAATGCGTTCGTCGGCGTCGACGTCTGCGCGCCGACCGATACCGAACGTTTCTACGGCAAGCGCGGCGCGGTTTTCTCCCCGGAGAGCGCCTGGAAATATCTGGCGCTCAGCCGCAAGGTGCAACTGGCCGCCGCAATGGGCAGGGTGGAATATATTTTCGCCAGGCCGTTCCGGCGCATGTCCAAACCGCGTGAATTCCGGCTGTTTCTCATCGACGGCAAACTCAACTCGATGAGCCAGTACCATCTGATCCGGCACTTCAAGCGGCTGGAAGGGGTCAAGCAGCAGTACTGGAAGGCGGCCAAAAAATTCATCAAAAAAATCGCCTGGCTGCTGCCGCCGGGGCGGCTGGTCATGGATATCTATTTCACCTCGGACGGCCAGATTCTGATCATCGACCTCAATAAATGGGGAGAATGCGATCCGTTGATGCTGCGCCGCTGGGACCGCGATTGGAATACCGAAACGGGCATCGTGCTGATGCCGCCGCCGACCCGCATCTCCGGGGACGTCAACGTCTCGTTTTAACCGGACAATCGGGCCGCCGCTGCGGCTTTACCGCTTCTGCCGCAGCAAAGCCGCCATTCGTTCCGCCAGTTGCTCCGGTATCAAGCCAGCCTCGCGGCGCAAGGCGGCAGCGGCGCCGTAGCCGACGGCTGGTGCCGCCCAGCCGAAGTGTTCGACCATGCCGTGCGGTTCGTTCAACAGCGTCTCCGCCACCGCCGAAGCCAGCCCGCCAACCAGCCGATGATCTTCCAGCGTGAAAACCGCCTGCCGGGCCGCCTGCTCTTTCAACCGCGCGGCATCGAACGGCAGCAGGAAACGGACGTTGACCACGCCGCAATCCAGTTGATACTTTTCCGCCAGAATTTCGGCGCAGCGCAGCGCCCGGTCCACTTCCGCGCCCAACGCCCAGATGACGCCGTCTTCCCCGGCGCGCACCACTTCCGCCCGGCCGTTCTCCAACGGCGTCGGCAAGGGTTCCAACGGCCGGAAATCCCGGCCGCTGCCGCCGCGCGGGTAGCGGATCAACACCGGCGCCTTCCAGTCATACGCCCAGAACAACATCGCGTACAACTCATTTTCATCCCGCGGCGCCAGAATGGTCAAGTTCGGCAGCGTTCGGAAAAAGGACAGGTCGTAAATCCCATGATGCGTCGGCCCGTCCTCGACGATTCCGGCCCGGTCCAACGCGAAAATCACCGGCAGATTCTGCAAACAGACGTCATGGTAAACGCAATCCAGCGCCCGCTGCATGAAGGTCGCATAAATCGCCACCACCGGCCGCAGGCCGCTGCAGGCCTGGCCGGCGGCAAACACCACGGCATGTTCTTCGGCGATGCCGACGTCGAAGAAGCGTTTCGGGAAACGTTCGGCAAAGCCGCCCATCCCGGTGCCGCCCGCCATCGCCGCGGTAATGCCGACGACATCGTCATGCCGCGCCGCCAGCGCTTCCAGAGCGGCGCCGAACGCTTTGGAAAAAGTCAGCTTGCCGTTGGACCGCAGCCGCCCGGTCGCCAGATCGAACGGACCGACGCCATGGAATTTGTCCGGCGCCTGTTCCGCCGGGATATAGCCGTGCCCTTTGCGGGTGATCACATGAATCAGCAGCGGCTGATTGTACTCCTTGATTCCGTGCAGCGTATGCAGCAGCCGCGGCAGCGAATGTCCGTCGATCGGCCCGATGTAGCGAAATCCCAACCCGTCGAAAACACCACCCGGCAGGATGAGACTCTTCAGTTTCTCCTCGAAACGCTGGATGCACCGGTACGCCTTGTGGCCGGGCAGCGCCCGATGCAGGAAATCCCGCAGCGCCGTGCGCAGGCGGTTATAAACGCGCCCGCTGATCAGGCAGTTCAGGTAATTGCGCATCGACCCGATGTTTTCCGAAATCGACATCTTGTTGTCATTCAAAATGACGATCAACCGGCCGGAACCGTTGGCCGCATTGTTCAATGCTTCCATCGAGATGCCGCAACTCAAAGCGCCGTCGCCGACCACGGCGATCGCCTTGCCGGGCACCCCCTGCCGGTCGAGCGCCGTCGCCATCCCCTGTGCGGCGGAAATCGCCGTCCCGGCATGGCCGGCACCGAAATCATCGAACGGCGATTCCCGGCGCGACTGAAACCCGCAGCAGCCGCCGTAACAACGCAGGGAACGGAACTGCTCCCGGCGGCCGGTCAGAATCTTGTGCACATAAGACTGGTGGCCGACATCCCAGAGAATTTTATCTTCCGGCGTATTGAAAACATAATGAAGCGCAATGGTCAGCTCGACGACGCCGAGGTTGGAGGAGAGATGACCGCCGTTGGCGGAAATCACCTCCAAAAGCAGCCGGCGGATTTCCGCCGCCAGGCGCGGCAATTCGGCCGGAGCGAGACGGCGCAGATCGGCCGGTGAATCGATCCGATTCAGCAAACTATCCGATTCCGGCATAAATTTCCCAGATTCCCCTGAACTTGTTTCCATCAAAACGTAAACGGTATAAAATAGCGTTTTTACGCCATTTTTCAATGACCAATCCTGCCGGCGCAACCGCTTTGAGGGTGGATTTATCGAAAAAAACCGACCGGACGGCTGTTTTTTGCATTTTGAACTGTATAGTATGGACAGCGTTGGATATGGTTGTATCTTGAGGTAACAAATGAAACAGGTGTTTTTTTGTCTGGGACTCCTGCTGCTGAGCGGCGGTTGTATGTTTGCGCCCCACCGGGAAACGATGTACTATGACCTGGCTTTGGCGGAAGTGCCGGAAAAATTGAACGATGCCCCGAGCATCAACGTGCTGGAATTCGACAACAATTCCGGCGGCAGCCAGAAAATGCTGGCGCGGCTGGATCAATACCGCATTCTGGAAGATCCCTTCAACAAATGGGTACAGTCGCCGGGCGAACTGTTGTCCCGCCATCTCGGCCGGCAGTTCAATACCTTCGGCGATCAACCGGGTTATCTGGTAACCGGCGTCGTCGAAGTGTTCGAGGTCAATCTGGACCGCCAGGAATTCGTGCTCGGCGGCAAATACCAGATCATCAGGAACACTTCACCGGGCGGCCATTTCCTGCGTTCTTTCATGATCAGTGAAAAATACGAGGAGGCCGTTCCGGCCGCCTTTGCCGCCGCTGCTTCGCGCTGTGCCGCCGCTCTGGCCCGGCAGGTCAATGAAGATATCGTCCAGAATCGCTGGCAGGAGCCCGCCGATGCTGTTCCGCGTTAGTTCCTGTCTGCAGTGGTGCAAGGAAACCGGCGCCGCCGTGGAACACTGGTACGGAGAACTGATCAAGCTGTTGGGCTTTGTCGGCGAACTGACGCTGGCGCTGGGCGACGCGGTCCGTCGCCCGCACCGGATCAAATGGCGCAGCTTCGCCTTCTATCTGGACAGTTGCGGCAGCGGTGCCATGCCGATCATCGCCCTGCTGGGCACTTTGATCGGCGTCATCCTGGCCTTTCAGGCGCTGGAGCAGTTGAGCCGCTACGGGGCGGCCGGCTACGTATCCAACCTGGTCGGCACGGTGATCATCACCGAACTGGGTCCGCTGATGACCGCGGTGGTATTGGCCGGACGCTCCGGTTCGGCGTTCGCCGCCGAACTCGGCTCGATGAAAGTCCGCGAGGAGATCGATGCGCTGACTACGATGGGTTTGCCGACCGGCCGTTTCCTGCTGGTGCCGAAAGTGCTGGCGCTGCTGGTCGCCCTGCCGGGCCTGAACATTCTGGCCTGCGTCTGCGGCGTTTTCGGCGGCATGCTGGTCATCATCGCGCAAGTGAACATTTCAGCCATCGAATATTACTATAAAGTCACCGAAGTGGTGCGGGTCGCCGACCTGGCGCAGGGGTTGTTGAAAAGTGTCATTTTCGGTTTGATCGTCGCGGCGGTCGGCTGCATGAAAGGGCTGGAAGCGCCACGGGACGCCCAGGGCGTCGGCCGGGCCGCCACATCGGCGATCGTCATGGCGATTTTTCTGATCATTGTCGTCGATGCGATCATCACGGCGATATTCAGCATGTAAAACAGACAGAGGACTGCAAATTATGAACAGTGCAAACAAAATAACGCTCGGAGCTTTCGTCATCGTTTCCATCACGCTGATCATCGGTGCGTTTCTGGCGGTCGGAGTCGGCAAAATGTTCGAATCGACCTACCAGGCCATGACGGTGATGAATACTTCGGTCGAAGGTCTGACCGTCGGTTCGGCGGTGAAATTCATGGGCGTGCCGGTCGGCCGGGTCACCCGGATCGCGATGCGCAACGTCGACGGCTACATTGATGTTTACTTCGATATTTTCGCGTCCTCGATCGATATCATCAACGACGGCAAGCCGGCCTCCGCCCAGCCGGCCAACCTGATCGAAGTCATGCGCCGGAAACAACTGGCCTGCTTTCTCAACGCTTCCGGCATCATGAGCAGCGCCCATTTGGAATTGACGATGAACGATTCGGAACAACTGGCATTGCCGAACTTGAGGGTTACCGAACCCAACGGTGTACTGTATATTCCGTCGCGCACCTCGCATGTGACCAACGTCATTCAGAATATCAGCATCATGCTCGATGAATTGACCAAAGTCGACGTCGTCAAATTGACCGACAAACTGAACAATACCCTGGACAATGCCAATGAGGTCTTCGCCAACAAAGATTTGAAAGAGATGATCATCCGGCTGAACCGGGTATCGCAGGACGTCGAACAATGCGCCCGCAATCTGCAACTGGCTTTCGCCGAGGAAAATGTCCAGAAAATCATCAACGCCATCAATTACCTGGAAGAAAGCCTCGGCAAATTCCACGACGCGTTTCCGAAGGAGCGCGTCGACGCCCTGGCGATCAATTTGAACGATTTCATGCAGGAATCCACCCAATTTCTGCAGCAGACCAACGAAGGGCGCGATGTTCTGGTCAAGGATATCGGCGAATTGAAAATCCGGGCGATGCTGTCGCTGACCCGGTTCGATAACGCCATGCGCGATCTGATGCAGTTCCTGAACCAACTGGAGGACGACCCGAATCAATTCATCCGCGGCCGCCAGGTGACTCCGGTTTTCGGCAGCAGCCAGCCCGGCGATAAAAAATAGAAACGTTCAGCGGCGCCAACAGCCTTGCTCCCGGCCGGAAAAAGCCCATGAATTGAGCAGGAGCCTCCTGTCTTCATCGGGGCAACCTGGCGCTCAAGTGAACCATAGGTCCGATTATAAGGACAGTAATTGCCATTCATCGCGGGTGATGCTTCGACAAGACACCATTTGAAAAGGGAACGCACATGCCGGAATTATTGAAAAACAGATATCATTATGAGTCTCTTCACGAGCTGGCGTCGAATATTAAAGCCGTATATCATTCGTTTCAGGTCCGTGATTTCGTCAACGACATCATGGACGAAAACTGGGATGAGCTGGAGCTGAAGGCCCGTATGCGGCAAATTACCGTAAATTTAGGAAGGCATTTGCCAGCCGATTACGAACAGGCGCTCGGCATCCTTGATAAGGTCGTAGCGGGTTATCCTGCCGGGTTTAACGACTTTGCGTTGATGTACTTTCCGGATTTTGTCGAAGTTTATGGGCAGGATGAACGCCATTGGGATTTGTCAATCGCCGCGTTAGAAAGGTACACCTCCTCCTCATCTTCCGAGTTTGCGGTAAGGCCATTTATCATAAACCATGAGGAACGCATGATGTCGCAGATGGCCGCCTGGGCCAGGCACGACAATGAACATGTCCGACGGCTTGCCAGCGAAGGGTGCCGGCCCCGGCTGCCTTGGGGACAGGCATTGGCCGGCTTCAAAAAAGATCCGTCGCCGGTGCTTGACATTTTAGACCAACTGAAAGCCGACCCGTCGCCGTATGTCCGTAAAAGCGTGGCCAACAACCTGAACGATATTTCCAAAAACCATCCTGGTCTGGTTGCCCAAATCGCCAGGAACTGGTACGGTAAAAACAAGCATACGGATTGGATTGTAAGGCACGGGTGCAGGACACTTCTAAAAAAAGGCAACAGGGAAGTGCTGGACATCTTTGGATTCGCCGATGCCGGTTGGGTGAAGGTTGACGGCTTCGCGCTGGGCGCCGCGTCTGTTTCGATTGGAGAGAATATGACCTTTTCCTTTAAGGTTGAGGCAGAAAAAGCAACCAAGACACGGCTGGAATACGGCATCGATTATGTGAAGGCGAACGGCAGGCGGAATCGAAAAATATTCCAAATATCCGAGCTTTCCCTAAAGAAAAATGGGAATAAGTCCTACAGCAAAACCCATTCCTTTGCAGATGCAAGTACAAGAAAGCATTACCCCGGCCTCCATTCGATTACGCTTATTGTGAACGGCGCCGAGCGGGGGACGCTGGATTTTGAGGTATTCGCCGACTAATCTGCGGGAATGACCGAATCCCTGTCGGCCGCTTATCGGTCGAAAACTCCTCTACGTGTTGTCATTCATAATGTCGAAACCAAAAGACCCCCTTATGCATGCCGGGTGCGACCGTAATGTAAAAGGGGGTAAGATAAAGATCCGGCGTCGTGCTACTCTCCCACACTCGTATGTGCAGTACCATCGCCGCAGAAGCCCTTAACTACCGTGTTCGGGAAGGGAACGTGTGTTTCAACTTCGCTATGGGCGCCGGAATAAAAAATCAATTTAAGAAGAGTCTGAATGAAGCGAGCAACTCATATAAACAACTGAGTCTTGCAACTTTTTCGGCATAGCTCCCCTTTTTTTGAAGAGGGAAACGATGAAGAAAAAGGTGGTTAAGCCTCACGGCTGATTAGTACTGCTAAGCTGAACTCATTGCTGAGCTTACACCTGCAGCCTATCGAGGTTGTAGTCTTCAACCTGCCTTCAGTCTAAAAGAAGGGATATCTTGTCTTCGGGCGGGCTTGGCGCTTAGATGCTTTCAGCGCTTATCCGTTCCCAACATAGCTACCCGACAGTGCCGCTGACGCGACAATCGGAACACCAGAGGTTAGTCATTCCCGGTCCTCTCGTACTAAGGAATGCTCCCGTCAAATATCCTGCGCCTGCGGAGGATAAGGACCGAACTGTCTTACGACGTTCTGAACCCAACTCGCGTACCACTTTAATCGGCGAACAGCCGAACCCTTGGGACCTTCTACAGCCCCAGGATGTGATGAGTCGACATCGAGGTGCCAAACAGCGGCGTCGCTATGGACGCTTGGCCGCTATCAGCCTGTTATCCCCAGAGTACCTTTTATCCGTTAAGCAACGACGATTCCACATTCCATCGCTGGATCACTAGGCCCTGCTTTCGCAACTGTTCGACCTGTCGGTCTTACAGTAAAGCACACTTCTACCCTTACGCTCTGCACACGATTGCCAACCGTGTTGAGTGTACCTTCGGGCTCCTCCGTTATGATTTAGGAGGAAACCGCCCCAGTCAAACTGACCCTCTGACACTGTTCCCTGACCGGCTTCACGGTTCGGGGTTAGATATTCAATTACAACAGGGTGGTATTTCACCTGTGGCTCCACCGGTACTGGCGTAGCGGCTTCACAGCCTCCCACCTATGCTACACAATCATAACCAAATACCAATATCAGATTACAGTAAAGGTTCATGGGGTCTTTCCGTCCTTCCGCAGGTATCCGGCATTTTCACCGGAATTACAACTTCGCCGAGATCCACGTTGAGACAGTGCTGGCATCGTTACACGATTCGTGCAGGTCGGAACTTACCCGACAAGGAATTTCGCTACCTTAGGACCGTTATAGTTACGGCCGACATTCACCAGGGCTTCAGTTTGAAGCTTCGCTTGCGCTAACCTCTCCCCTTGACCTTTTGGCATTGGTCACGTGTCACTCCCTATACATCCTCTTACGAGTTAGCAGAGAGCTGTGTTTTTGTTAAACAGTCGCACCAGCCTCTTTGTTGCAACCGTCGCAGGCTTGGGGAGCAAGTCCCTACACCATGACGGCACCCCTTATTCCGAAGTTACGGGGTCAATTTGCCGAGTTCCTTAACGTGGTTTCTCTCGCGCACCTTAGGCTTCTCGCCTCACCTACCTGTGTCGGTTTACGGTACGGATACCTGATCATCAAACGCTTAGAAGTTTTTCTCGTCAGCGTAGCATCGATAAATTCGTCGAAACTTGCGTTCCAACTACCTTACACCTCTGGGGCATATGTGATACGCATTTGACTGTATCA